>NZ_JBIAKK010000004.1:0-44612 GCF_042872425.1 Streptomyces sp. NPDC005262 | reverse complement strand
GTGGGTGTGTGGGGCGGGGCGGGGTGTGTGGGGGTGGGTGGCGGGGGGGGCGCCCCCCCCCCCCCCCCCCCCACCCCCCCCCCCCCCCCCCGGGGGGGGGGGGGGCCCCCCCGGGGGGGGCCCCCCCCCCCCGCGGCTCTGTCTGGATGCGGTGTTGTGCGGTCAGGCAGACTTCCTGCTGTCCCGCGGATGCACGGCAATGTTCATGGCTCCGGAGCGCAGAACCGCCAGCCTCTCGGCCAGCACCTCCTCCAGCTCCTCGCGTGTGCGCCGCTCCATGAGCATGTCCCAGTGCGTACGCGCAGGCTTGCCCTTCTTCTCCTCGGGGCCATCCCCGTCCACCAGGAGTGCCATGGCGCCGCACGCCTTGCACTCCCACTCCGGCGGAATTTCCGCCTCTACCGAGAACGGCATCTCAAACCGATGTCCGTTCTGGCATGCGTACTCCACCGCCTGGCGCGGGGCCAGATCGATGCCGCGGTCCGTCTCGTAGCTGGTAACCACAAGTCGCGTGCCGCGGAGAGCTCGCTCACTCATGAATCGTGCCTCCCGGGCTTGTCGCCCACAGGACAGGTGTCGCTGTCGTCGTCATCCGGTCAACGTCCGGTCGGCGGTAAAGATTCCCGTTGCCGGTCATGCGTCGCCCGTCGTGCCGCTGCTTTTTCAGGGTTGGGGTACCCACCAATGCCCGGTTTGTCACATCTGGCAGAAGTTGTCACCCAACGGTTTGGCTTCTTCCACTCGCAGTAACGGTCCTCCGGGCAGGCCAAAGGCGTACACTACCGGCCTTTTACTTCAACGTCTAAATCCGTTCCGGAACAGGATTCCCTGCAGCCGCAACGGCCTGCCTCACGGGCACCCTCGCGAGCAGTACTGAACCGATCGCGAAGAAGATCACCAACGAGATGATTGCATCCCGATAGCTGCCGGTCAGCTGATACGCGAGACCGAACACCAGTGGCCCCAGCCAGCTCAGTCCGCGGTCGCTCATCTCGTACGCGGAGAAGTACTCGGCCTCCTTGCCGCGCGGCACCAGATGGGAGAACAACGAGCGCGACAGTGCCTGGCTGCCGCCGAGCACCAGACCGATCGCCGAAGCCAGCACGTAGAAGAAGACCGGGGCGTCCGGCGGCAGGAAGTAGCCGGAGACGAGGATCAGGGTCCAGACGACGAGCGAGGCCAGGATCGTGCGCTTCGCTCCGTACGCCCGTGCCAGCCTGCCCATCCCCAGCGCCCCCGCCACGGCGAGCACTTGCACCAGCAGCACAGCGGTGATCAGCGTCGTCTGGTCGAGGCCGAGCTCCTCGGAGCCGTACACCGAGGCCTGCGAGATCACCGTCTGGATGCCGTCGTTGTAGACCAGATAGGCCAGCAGGAAGGAGAGCGTGAGCGGGTGGCGGCGCATGTCGCGCAGAGTGGCGCGCAGCTGCCGCCAGCCGGAGCCGACCGCGCCCTCGCCGCCGGGTGCAACCCGCCGGTCGCGCAGCCGTCGCAGCGGCACGAGGGTGAACGCGCCCCACCAGACACCCGCCGAGGCGAGACAGATCCGTACCGCGTCGGACTCGGAGAGACCGAACGAGTCGTGGCCCGTGTAGAGGACCAGATTGAGGACGAGGACGAGCGCCCCCGACGTGTAGCCGAAGGCCCAGCCGCGCGAGGAGACCGCGTCGCGTTCGTCGGGCCCGGCGATCTGCGGCAGATATGCGTTGTAGAGCACCATCGACACCGAGATCGAAGCGTTCGCCACGATCAGCAGGAACGCGCCCAGCAGATAGCGGTGGCCGTCCAGGAAGAACATTCCGGTCGTCGCCGCCGCGCCCACATACGCGGCGGCCGCGAGCAGCGGCTTCTTGCGGCCCGTACGGTCGGCGGCGGCGCCCACGACCGGCATCACCACCACCGCGACGACGACGGACACCGAGACGGCGTAGGCAAAGAGCGAACCGGCGCGTACCGGGATGCCGAGAGGGCGCACGAAACCGTCGGCGTCCGCGGCGGCCTTGGCTATCGACGTCAGATAGGGGCCGAGGAACACCGTGAGGACGCTGGTCGAGTAGACCGAACACGCGAAGTCGTAGAAGTACCAGCCGCGTTGTTCGCGTCTGCGGCCCTCGGCGCCGGCAGCCCCGGTGGCGCGTTCCGGCGTCGGCTCTGCGGTGTCTGCGGTCTCGGCGCTCAACCCGCACCCCCCTCGTGTCTCCCCGTGGCGACGCCTCCGGGCCGGCGTCAGGCCCAGGCCCCCCGCTCGCTCAGCACCGTACGCAGCGTCTCGATGTGATCGGTCATGATGCCATCCACACCGAGATCGAGGAGCGCTGCCATCCGCTCCGGTTCGTTCACCGTCCAGACATGCACCTGGAGTCCGCGCGCATGGGCCTCCCGGACGAAGCGCCGGTCGACCACTCTGACCCCGTTCTGGCTCTCCGGGACCTGCGCGCACACCGCTCCGGAGCGCAGCGCGGCCGGTATGCCGTACGAGCGCAGCCGCAGGCCGAGGACGCCGCGGACACCGTACGAGGTGGCGAGCCGGGGGCCCGCGAGGCGGTGCGCCCTGGCGACCCGGGTCTCCGAGAACGATCCGACGCACACCCGGTCCCAGGCATCCGTCCGGCGGATCAGATCGATCAGCGGGTCCAGGGCCGGCTCGGCCTTGATGTCCACGTTCCAGCGGGCGTCGGGGAATTCCTCCAGCAACTCCTCGAACAGCGGCAGCGGTTCGCGGCCCGCCACCCGGGCCTGCCGTACCTCGCTCCACGGCAGGTCGGCTATCCGGCCCCGGGAGTCCGTCACCCGGTCCAGGGTGGTGTCGTGGAAGGCGACCAGGCGGCCGTCCGACGTCGTGTGCACATCGGTCTCGAAGTACCGGTAGCCGGCCTCGGCGGCCCGGCGGAATGCGGCCGTCGTGTTCTCGATCCCGTCCGCCGCTCCGCCGCGGTGGGCGAACGGGATCGTCACGGGATGGTCCAGATACGGGTGGCGTAGGGAGGTCACTGCGGAAGTATGGCCTCCTCCGGTGACGGTGCGGTGACGGCGGTGGTGCCGGACTCCGGCGCGGGGGCGACGGCCCGGCCGGCGGGCTCCGCCCCGGGGACGGCGAACACACGCAGGAAGAGCTGGGCGAGCGGGCCGATGCTGAGCGCGTAGAGGACCGTACCCACTCCCAAGGAGCCGCCGAGCACGAAGCCGGTCGCCACCACCGCCACCTCGATCGCCGTGCGGACCGTCCGGATCGAGCGGCCTGTGCTCCGGTGCAGTCCGGTCATCAGTCCGTCGCGCGGACCGGGGCCGAACCGCGCCGCGATGTACAGCCCCGTCGCGACACCGTTGAGCACGATCCCCGCGACCATCACCGCGATCCGTCCGGCGAGGCCGTGCACCCCGGGGACGAGGGCGAGCGTGCCGTCCATGGCGAGGCCGATGGCGAAGACGTTGGAGACCGTCCCGAGACCGGGGCGCTGCCTCATCGGGATCCACAGCAGCAGGACCGCCGCACCGACGATGATCGCGACGACTCCGATGGAGAGCCCGGTGCGCTCGGCGAGGCCCTGGTGCAGCACCCCCCAGGGTTCGAGGCCGAGCCCGGCGCGGACGAGAAGCGCCGAGCTCACTCCGTACAGGGCCAGACCCACGTACAGCTGGACCAGCCGCCGGGTGAGATGCGTCCCGCGCGGGACGGCGGTGTTGGACAAGATGTGCTCCCTGGTGTGGTGGCAGTGGACCGACGCATGACACTCTGGGGCGGGGTATTGGCTACCAACTATGGCCAATCCGAGGAAGGTGGACTGATTTTCATGGCGCAGTGGACTTCGGCCGTCGGTGCCGCACAGCTCGCCCGGCAGCTCCAGGCCCAGCAGCAGAGGCCCATGGGCCCCGGCGCCCGCAGGCCGCCCGCCTACCGCGCGCTCGCCGACGGCATTCGGCTGCTCGTTCTCGAGGGCCGGGTGCCGGTCGCCGCCCGGCTCCCCGCCGAGCGTGAACTGGCGCTCGGCCTGTCCGTCAGCCGCACCACCGTCGCCGCCGCCTACGAGGCGCTGCGGGCCGAGGGGTTCCTGGAGTCCCGCCGCGGCGCCGGGAGCTGGACCGCGGTGCCGGCGGGCAATCCACTGCCCGCCCGTGGTCTCGAACCGCTGCCGCCGGAGTCGCTCGGTTCGATGATCGACCTGGGCTGTGCCTCGCTGCCCGCGCCCGAACCCTGGCTGACCCGTGCCGTCCAGGGGGCCCTGGAAGAACTGCCGCCGTATGCGCACACCCACGGCGACTACCCGGCGGGGCTGCCCGCGCTGCGGCAGATGATCGCCGACCGCTACACCGAGCGCGGCATCGCGACCATGCCGGAACAGATCATGGTCACCACCGGTGCGATGGGCGCGATCGACGCCATCTGCCATCTTTTCGCGGGGCGCGGCGAGCGGATCGCGGTGGAGTCCCCGTCGTACGCCAACATCCTGCAGCTGATGCGGGAGGCCGGCGCCCGGTTGGTGCCGGTGGCGATGGAGGAGGGGATCGGCGGCTGGGACATGAACCGCTGGCGGCACGTGCTGCGGGACGCGGCCCCCCGGCTCGCCTACGTCGTGGCGGACTTCCACAACCCCACCGGCGCGCTCGCGGACGAGAACCAGCGCCGGGCCCTGGTGGACGCGGCCCGATCCGCCGGGACCGTCCTGGTCGTCGACGAGACGATGAACGAGCTCCACCTGGACGACGATGTCGAGATGCCGCGCCGGGTCTGCGCCTTCGATCCGGCGGGCAGCACCGTGCTCACCGTCGGCTCGGCCAGCAAGGCATTCTGGGCCGGCATGCGGATCGGCTGGGTGCGGGCCGCTCCGGACGTGATCCGCAGCCTGGTGTCCGCCCGGGCCTACGCCGACATGGGCACTCCCGTGCTGGAGCAGCTCGCGATCAACTGGCTGATGCGTACCGGGGGCTGGGAGGAAGCGGTGGCGATCCGCCGCGGCCAGGCACGGGAGAACCGGGACGCGCTGGTCGCGGCGGTGCGCCGGGAACTGCCGGAGTGGGAGTTCGAGGTGCCGCGCGGTGGGCTGACGCTCTGGGTGCGCACGGGCGGACTCTCGGGGTCGCGGCTTGCCGTGGCGGGCGAGCGCGTGGGCGTGCGGGTGCCGTCGGGCCCGCGCTTCGGTGTCGACGGTGCCTTCGAGGGGTACGTACGGCTGCCGTTCACGGTCGGCGGGCCGGTGGCGGACGAGGCGGCGGTGCGGCTCGCTGCGGCGGCGCAGCTGGTCGGGTCCGGGGCGAGTGCGGGGGCGGAGGCTCCGAGGACCTTCGTCGCCTGATCGCGGACGGGCCCGATCGCCGGCACGGCCACATCGCTGTGGGCGGGTGGAGGCGGCCGGCGGATCGCACGATCCGCCGCCCGGCCGCCCCACCCGCCCCTTCGTAGGCCTACTCGCTGAGCGTCAGTTGCTCGGCCTTCAGGACGTGCTCCGCCGTCAGTGCCGTCTCCGCGGGCAACGGCTCCGGACTTGTCGGTTCCGGCACCGTCGCCTCGACCGCCGTCGGTCGCGCGGGCAGCAGATCGAGCACCGCCTGCCGGTGTGCCTCGCTCGTCGCGTCGTCGTACGGGTCCGGTGTGGCCGGTACCTGGAGCCGCAGCACCGGGCCGGTGCCGAGCCGCGCGTATCCCCGGCCGGGCGGGACGTCCGGTGGCGGGGTGGTGTGCGGCTCCAGGCCGAGCACGGATTCGACCTGGTCGCGTGTGCAGGGACCGAGGACGACCCGGGCGCGGGTGTGGGTCCGTACGGTCTCACCGAGCGTGTCCAGGCTGTCGAACTGGTCGGTCGTCACCACGGTGACATTGGCCGCCCTGCCGTGCCGCAACGGCACCTGAAGCAGTTCCTGCGGGTCGGGCCGGCCGTCCACGGCCGCGAGATGGCCGAGGACGCTGGGCCGGTCCAGCAGGATCCAGAGCGGGCGCTTGGTGTCCTCGGGCGGGGGATGTCCCGCCTGCCGGGCCCGGTTGGCGGCGATCAGCCGCCGCTCCGTCTCATGGGCCGCCCACTCCAGGGTGGCCAGCGCACCGGCGAGTCCGCACTCGACGGCCAGCACCCCGGTACGTCCGGTCAGGCAGCCGTACTCGCCGGTTCCGCTGCCTTCGACGATGAGGATGTCGCCGTGCTGGAGGGACTGCAGGGCGATGGAGCGCATCAGCGTCGAGGTGCCGCTGCCCGGCTGTCCGACGATCAGCAGATGCGGCTCCGTGGAGCGGGCGCCGGTCCGCCAGACGACCGGAGGGGCGTCCCGGGTCTCCTCGCCGTCGATGACCGGCACCTTTCGCTGCACCGCGTCGTCGTCGGTGAAGCCCAGCACCGTCTCCCCGGGCGTGGTGACGAAGCGCTGGGCGGCGATGGAGGTGGGCAGGGCGTCCAGGACGCTCATCACGAGCTGGTTGGCCTCCTCGTCCCAGGCGAAGTGGTACTCGCGGCCGCGGCCCGACTTGGCGTGCAGCAGCTGTTCGATCCGGATGCGGGAGGCGGCCTCGCCGTCGGTGAAGTACGCGGGGTACGCGACCTTGAGCCGGGTGACGCGTCCGTCGCCGTCGAACTCGTAACCGCTGAACGCTTTACCCCAGTCGCCGCCGTGGGAGAACAGCGGACTCGGGTCGTCGGCAACCGAGAAGTACGGCACGAGCGCCTCGTACAGGGCCTGCAGCCGCCCGGTCTCGGTCTTGCCGGGACCGGTCTTCACCGGCGTACGCTCGCGCCCCTTCCATGCGGCTGCGCCCATCACCGCGGCCAGGGCGAGCAGGGGCCCGTACGGGATGAGCGCCACCACGAGTACGCAGGCCGCGACGAGGAACAGCGTGGGACCACGCCGCTCCTTGGGTGTCGCGGCCCACTTCCGCCGTCCTGCGCCGGCCAGCAGCCGCAGACCACGAGTGATCCTGATCAGCGGATGAAGGACGTCGGTGGCATTGTCGACGGCCGTGCGCGCGAGCTCGCGACCGCGAGTGATCGAAGCGCTGCCGCTGTTCAGAATGCGGGGGAGTGGTCGCCGGGCCACGTCGGTCTCCTGAAGGGTGGGAGCGGGTCGCGGGGGGTCAGAACTTGATCCCGCCCAGCAGGCCGGCCAGGCTCGCTCCGCCCGCGGTGATGCTCGGGGCGATGGCGGTGCCGGCCAGATAGAAGCCGAACAGGGCTGTGACGAGGGCGTGCGACGCCTTCAGGCCGTCCTTCCTGAAGAACAGGAAGACGATGATGCCGAGGATGACTACGCCTGACATGGAAAGGATCATGAGTGGTTCTCCTGTTTGGGGGGACAGTCACCATGAGTCCTTCCAGCCTCACAAAAAGTATCTATAGGATAAAAGGTGCAATGGAGTGAAAGGTCGTTGTTTTCACTGGAACGGCGGACAGACGAACGCGGCTCGGGCGGAACATCCGGCACGGCGTACCGCCCTGCCTCACTCGGCGTGATCTTTGCCACGGCCGGTCCGGGCCATGTGCGCCGCGGAGCAGTACCCTGTCGATTCACTCGTACGGCCCCCGTGCCGTACGGCCCACCCGGTCAGCAGCAGCGAGTCAGTGGAAGGCGGTCCGTCCGATGAGCGAAGTCCCAGATCCCGAGGTCGTGGAGCTGGCGACCAAGGTCTTCGACCTGGCGCGCCGCGGGGAGACCGAGACGCTCGCCGCGTATGTGGATGCCGGTGTGCCCGCGAACCTGACCAACGACCGGGGCGATTCGCTGCTGATGCTCGCCGCCTATCACGGGCACGCCGAGGCGGTCACCGCCCTCGTCGGCCGTGGCGCCGACCCGGACCGGGCCAACGACCGCGGGCAGACGCCGCTCGCCGGAGCCGTGTTCAAGGGGGAGGACGCGGTGATCGAGGCACTGCTCGCCGCAGGTGCCGACCCGGCGGCCGGAACACCGTCCGCGCTGGACACCGCGCGCATGTTCGGCAAGGCCGACCTGCTGGAACTCTTCGGCCCCCGCTGAGCGGGTACGCGGTAAATGTGGTCGCGGTGACGAAATGGCTGGGTCATCATGACGTCGCGGGCCCGATTCGGGCCACCGACGAGAGGCAGAGGAAGATGGTCTACACCAAGCAGAAGACGGCGGTCGGCCGATCATGTTGCTGCGCGGCGTAGTGCCCACCCGGCACTTGGAACTGCACAGTCCCGGTTGCGTCGACAGCTTGATGTGAGGCTTTCCCCATGTTCGATCCGTTCATAGCGCCGAGCGGCACCCTGCTCGGCCTGCTGCAGAGGGGCCGCGGCGACGGCACGCTCCACGCACTCGCCGCACCACGCGCCGAGGCCCTCGCGGCCCTCAACCACTGCGTCCTGAGCGATCCGCGTCACGACTGGCAGGTCGAGAACCGCTCTCTCTACTACGCACGTCTGTATCTCGACCTCGACGGTGGCATCGAGGAGATCGAGCAGCACCTGAGCGATCCGGACGACCACATCGACACCGACGACTCGCGGACCGGCCTGGCCCTCGCGGTCCTCGGCCACCTCGCCTCGTACGGTCGCTCCGACGCCCTGGCCCTGCTGCGGCGGTACGCGGCGACCGGCGCCAACTGGGCGTGGGCCCTCGACGAGCTGGCCCTGCGCGACGACGACGCGGGACTCCGCACGCTCGCCGTGCCCGTCCTGGCCCGGTTCCCGGACACCGAGGAGGGCGCCGCCGAGCTGGCGGCCGCCGTACGGGACGCCTTCGAGCCCCGGCCCTGGCGGCTGTGGGCGGACGATCCGCGCGAAACGGTCGGAGCCAGGGTCAGGTCCGCCTCGGAACAGGGCTCGTTCGACCGCTGGCAGCGACAGATGCGCCCCGGCGGCCCACGCCCCGGCTGGAGCGTCCAGGCCGTCTTCGACTGGGCCCAGCAGGGACTGGACCGCGGTACCCCACTTCACGTACCGGCCGCCCGCTGCCTCACCGCCGTCGCCGGACCCGACGACCGGACGGTGATCGTCGAGGCTGCCCGCAGCGGCCCGGAAGGCGCCCGCTGCGCGGCTCTGCACTACCTGTCCGAAGCCAGGGACCCGGCCGTGCTCGACCTGATCGAAGTCGCGGCGGTCGGCCCCTCGCGCACGGTCGCCGACGCGGCCGTCGCCGCCTTCGAGCGGATGTGCGGCGACGCGGCAGTGGACCGGGCCCGGATCTGGGCCCGCCGGCCCGACGCGCTCGGCGCCTCCGCCGCCGGTGTGCTCGCCTGCCGGGGCGACGACCAGGACGCACCCCTCGTCCTCGCCGCTCTGCGCGACGCCGTACGGGGCGAAGGGCCGGACGCACCACGCCTGTGGACTCTCGTCGACGGCACGGGCCGGCTGGGCATCGCCTGCGCCGCACCCGTACTGCGCCACGTCTACCGGGAGACGTCCTCCTCGCATCTGCGCGGCCGGGCGGCGCGCGCACTCGCGGCCACCGACCCCTCATTCGCCACCGGCTTCGCCGTCGAATGCCTGTGGGACTGCGAGGAGACCACGCGGGAGGTCGCCGCACTCCACGCGGAGACCGGCGACATCAGGGTCGCCGAACGGCTGCGCCGACTGGCCGCCGACCCGGCCGAGGAGGCCGAGGTACAGACCGCGGTACGCAGCAGGATCGGACCCGACACCCCGGCTGTCTGACCCGAGGCACGCACAGCAGGGCGCAGCGCTTCGGGGGAGCGCGGCGCACCCTGCCACCGGACGTCGAACGCTCACTGGACGTTCCCCGGGTGGAAAGATCCAAGTCGGCCGCGTCACGTCCGGTGCGACGACAACACGGGTATGCGTGTCGTCATCGTCACCGAATCCTTCCCGCCCGATGTCAACGGCGTGGCCCACTGCACCATGCAGACCGCCCGGCACCTTGCCGCGCGTGGCCATGAACCGCTCGTCATAGCCCCGGCCACGGCCGGCGCGACGGCCACATCCCGGTCCTCCGGCACTCCGTGGAGGCCACCCACCGGCAGTGACTCCGCGGGGCCGCCGGCTGCCTCGGCCCCCTACCCGGGGGCCTCCGGCACCCGGTGGCGGCCGTCTGCCGGCAGTGACCCCGCACGCCCTCCGGCCTCCTCGACCGTGTACCCGGGTACTTCCGGCAACCCCGACATCTTCGAATCGGCCGCGCCCTGCCCCGTGGTGCGCGTTCCTTCCCTGCCCCTGCCCGGCTACTCCCAGGTCCGGGTGGCACTTCCGAGCCGTCGGCTGATGGCCGCCCTCACCGCCCACCGGGCCGAACTCGTCCACCTCGCCGGACCGTTCGTGCTCGGCGCACGCGGCATGGCGGCCGCCGCCCGGCTCGGGCTGCCTGCCGTGGCCGTCTACCAGACCGACCTGGCCGGCTACGCCCGTACGTACCTCGGAGCCGGCGAGAGCACCGCCTGGCGCCGGATGCGCGCGGTGCACAGCGCCGCGGACCGGACCCTCGCTCCCTCATCCGCCGCCGTCCGCGACCTCACCGAGCACGGTGTGGAGCGGGTGCGGCTCTGGCCGCGCGGCGTCGACACCGTACGGTTCCGGCCGGAACTGCGAGACGAGGCGTTGCGCCACCACCTCGCGCCCGGCGGCGAGAAGATCGTCGGATACGTCGGCCGGCTCGCCCCGGAGAAGCACGTCGAGCTCCTCGCCGGCGCCTGCCGGCTGCCCGGGGTGCGGGTCGTGGTCGTCGGGGACGGCCCCAGCGGCGCATCGCTGCGAGCGGCCCTGCCCGGAGCCGTCTTCCTCGGCCGCCGGACCGGGGAGGACCTCGCCCGGCTGTTCGCCTCGCTGGACATGTTCGTGCACACCGGCCCGTACGAGACGTTCTGTCAGACCGTGCAGGAGGCCATGGCCTCCGGCGTGCCCGTCATCGCCCCGGCGGCGGGCGGCCCGCTCGACCTCGTCGACCACGGGAAGACCGGCCTGCTGGTTCCGCCGCACGACGTCGACGCGGTCCAGGCAGCCGTCGGCGCACTCGCCGCCGACCCCGCGCGCGCGGCGGCCTACGGGCGGGCCGGGCGGACCATGGTCGAGGGCCGGACATGGGAAGCCGTCGGCGATCAACTGCTGGACCACTACGACGAGGTGCTGCGCGGCCGGACGGCGGTGGCCGCATGACCGGGCGCGAGCAGGGAAAGACCATTGTCCGCCTGGCGAACTTCGTCACCCCGTCCTCCGGCGGACTGCGCACCGCCCTGGACGAACTCGGCCGCGGCTACCTCGCGGCCGGGCACGATCCGGTACTCGTCGTGCCCGGCGACAGCGCGAGCGATGTACGCACCGCGCAGGGCAGGGTCATCACCCTGCCGGGACCGGCGCTGCCGGGCAGCGGCGGCTACCGCGTACTGGCCGGCCGCCGCACCCTCCGGCACCTCCTCGAAACGCTGCGGCCCGACCGCCTGGAGGTCTCCGACCGCACCACCCTGCGCTGGACGGGCGAGTGGGCCCGCCGCGCCCGGGTGCCCGCCGTGATGGTCTCCCACGAGACGGCGGACGGGGTGCTGCGCACCTGGGGCGTTCCGGCCGGCGCGGCCGCGCGGACCGCCGACCGCCTCAACACGCTCAGCGCACACGCCTACACCCGGATCGTGTGCACCACGGAGTGGGCGGAGCGCGAGTTCGTCCGGATCGGCGCACGCAATGTGGTCCGCGCCCCGCTCGGCGTCGACCTGCGGCGCTGCCGCCCCGGCCGGCGCAGCCTGGTCCTGCGTGCCCGGCACGTCCGCGGCCGGTCCGTGCTCCTTCTGATGTGCTCCCGCCTCTCGGTGGAGAAACGGCCCGGCCGGGCCCTGGACGCGCTCGCCGCTCTCAACGGCCTGGGTGTGCGTGCGACGCTGCTGGTCGCCGGTGACGGGCCGCTGCGCGCGGGGCTGGAGAACCGGGCGCGGGAGGAGCGGCTGCCGGTCGAGTTCCTGGGGCATGTGCGGGACCGCGAACGGGTGGCGGATCTGCAGGCCGCGGCCGACCTCTGCCTGGCCCCCGGCCCCGCCGAGACGTTCGGCCTCTCGGCCCTGGAAGCGCTGGCCTGCGGCACCCCGGTGGTGGCGAGCGCGAGCTCCGCGCTGCCGGAGGTGATCGGCGAAGCGGGAGTGGCCGCGGCGGACACCGGCGAGGCATTCGCCGCCGCCGTACAGGAGTTGCTGGCGCGCCCGGAGGAGGGGCGGCGGGCGGCGGCGAGACAACGCGCCGAACTCTTCGGCTGGGACCGCTCGGTGGCGGCGTTCCTGGCCGCCCACGAGGTGGCGGACCGGGGCGGGATTCCGGGGGTGCGGGCATGACGGGGGCGGCGGTGCGGGTGGCCACGCCGACGGCGGGGGCGACGGCGGCCGTGCCGGTGCCAGGGGCGCCGGCGCCCGTGTCAAGCTCTGCGTCGGCCCTGGTGCCCGTGACGGGGGCTCTGTCGGTTCCGCCCGCGGCCGCGCCGACTTCCCTGTCGGCTCGCGTATCCGTGACAGAGGCTCCGCCATTGCCGCCGGTGTCGCCCGCGCCCGCCGCACCTTCCGTAACGGCATCCCTCCCGGTGACGGCCGCTCCGTCTGCAGGGCCCGAACCACCTGCGCGGACCGGCACCCCCGATCGTCCGATCCGGTTCGCCGCGCTCGGCGACTCGTTCACCGAAGGCATCGGCGATCCCGTCCCCGGCGGCCGTCGCGGCTGGGCCGCCTTGCTGGCGGCCGGGATCGGGAACGGCCGGCGGGGCGTCGAGTTCCGTAACTTCGCCGTCAGCGGTTCGCTCTCCAGCGACGTCCGTGACCGGCAGGCCCCGGAGGCCGCCGCTTTCCGTCCCGACCTGGCCTCCGTCGTCGTCGGCGTCAACGACACCCTGCGCCGGTCATTCGACATCCGGCTCCTCGCCCAGCGGCTGGACGAGGTCTGCGCGCTCCTGACCGACGGCGGGGCCGTACTCCTCACGGCCTGTCTGCCCGATCCCGGCGCCGTCCTCGGACTGCCCCCGCCCCTCGGCCGGCCGCTGGCCCGGCGGCAGAGTGCGGTGAATGCCGTGGTTCATGCGTTGTCCACCCGCTACGACGCCGTCCATCTGCATGCCTCGGACGGGGAGTGGGTCTCCGACCGTTCGCTGTGGAGCGCCGACCGGCTCCATCCGGCCGAGCGCGGTCATCGCACGGTGGCGGCGGACTTCCATGGGCTGCTCGTCGCCCGAGGTCTGGCCCTCGGCACCCCGCCGGGGCGTGAGCCGGAGCAGCCGCCGCCGAGCCGTACAGACTCGTTGCTCTGGCTGGCCACGGCGGGCACCGGATGGCTGGTCCGCCGGAGCACCGATCTGCTGCCCCAACTGCTCTGCCTGGCAGGAGCGGAGATACGGCACTGGGCGCGCGGCACGAGCGCACAGCTGGACCGGCGGTCCGACCAGGCACTGCAGGGCGCGCTCGACACGGTCACCTTGAGAACTCCGCCCGCCGTGCCGCCCGCCCCGTTGCCGGTGCCGCACGTCACTATGGAGGGGTGACTGGACGCTGGGAGTTCTGGATCGACCGTGGCGGAACGTTCACCGACGTGGTGGGCCGCGATCCCGACGGGCGGCTGGTCACCCGCAAGCTTCTCTCGCACGATCCGGACCGCTACCGGGACGCCGCAGTGGCCGGGATCCGTCTGCTGCTGGGCCTCGGCCCCACCGACCCGGTCCCCGCCGACCGGGTCGGCAGCGTGAAGATGGGCACGACCGTCGCCACCAACGCCCTGCTGGAGCGGCGCGGCGATCCGACCGTCCTGGTGATCACCGAAGGGTTCCGCGACGCCCTGCGCATCGCGTACCAGAACCGGCCGCGCCTCTTCGACCGCCGCATCCTCCTGCCGGAGGCCGTCTACGAGCGGGTGATCGAGGTGCCGGAGCGGATCGACGCGCACGGCCGGACCCTCACACCCCTCGACCTGGCAGCGACGGCCGAGCAGTTGAGAGCCGCGTGGGGCGACGGATTCCGCAGCGCGGCGGTCGTCCTGATGCACGGATACCGGCACCCCGCCCACGAGACCGCGGTCGCGGCCGCGGCCCGCGAGGCGGGCTTCACCCAGGTCAGCTGCTCCCACGAGGTGAGTCCGCTGATCAAGCTCGTACCGCGCGGTGACACCACCGTCGTCGACGCCTATCTCTCGCCGATCCTGCGGCGGTACGTCGACGAGGTCGCCGGTGAACTGGACGCCGTCCGGCTGATGTTCATGCAGTCCAACGGCGGACTGCGCGAGGCCGCGCACTTCCGTGGCAAGGACGCCGTGCTCTCCGGTCCGGCAGGCGGAGTCGTCGGCATGGCCCGCACGTCCGAACAGGCCGGATTCGACCGGGTCATCGGCTTCGACATGGGGGGTACGTCCACCGATGTGTCGCACTACGCAGGTGAGTTCGAGCGCGAGCTCGGTACCCGGGTCGCCGGGGTGCGGATGCGCGCCCCCATGATGAACATCCACACCGTCGCGGCCGGCGGCGGCTCCGTCCTGCACTTCGACGGCCGGCGCTACCGGGTGGGACCGGACTCCGCGGGGGCTGTCCCCGGTCCGGCCTGCTACCGCCGCGGCGGGCCCCTCACCGTCACCGACGCCAATGTCATGCTCGGCCGGGTCCACCCCGCACACTTCCCCGCCGTCTTCGGACCGGACGGCGACCTGCCGCTCGACGCCGACGTGGTGCGCGAGAGCTTCGACGAACTCGCCGACGACGTGGCCCGGGCCACCGGAACGCGACCTGCCGCCGCCGAGGTCGCCGCCGGTTTCCTGGAGATCGCCGTGCTCAACATGGCGAACGCGGTCAAGAAGATCTCCGTGGAGCGCGGCCATGACATCACCCGCTATGCCCTCACCTCCTTCGGCGGCGCCGGCGGCCAGCACGCCTGCGCGGTCGCCGACGCGCTGGGCGTCGACACGGTCCTCGTACCGCCACTCGCCGGGGTCCTGTCGGCGTACGGCATCGGTCTCGCGGACGCGACCGCCATGCGCGAACAGTCGGTCGAGGCGGAACTGGACGACGAGGGGACCGGGACCCGGCTGGCAGAGCTCCACGACGACCTGGCCGCCCGCACCCGCGCCGAACTGCGCGCCGACGGCCTCACGGACGATGTGATCAGCACGCACGCCCGGGTGTACCTGCGCTACGCGGGTACGGACGCGAGCCTGCCGGTCGACCTGGACACCGCGCCCGCGATGACGGAGGCGTTCACGACCGAACACCGCGCGCGCTACGGCTTCACCATGGACCGACCGCTGCTCGTCGAGGCGCTGTCGGTCGAGGCGACCGGCGCGGCCGGCCGGCACGTACCGCACCCGGTGGACCGGAGGGCACGTCAGGGCGCGCCGCAACCGCATGACACGGTACGGATGTTCGCCGACGGCCGATGGCGGGACACCCCACTCCACCGGCGCGCGGCCCTGCACCCGTCGGACACCGTCACCGGCCCCGCCGTGATCGCCGAGGCCGACGCCACCACCGTCGTCGATCCCGGCTGGCAGGCCACCATCGGCGACACCGGCCATCTGCTGCTCACCCGGGTCCGCCCGCGCCCCGGCCGGACCGCGATCGGTACGCGGGTGGACCCCGTCATGCTGGAGGTGTTCAACAATCTCTTCATGTCGATCGCCGAGCAGATGGGCGTACGCCTGGAGAACACCGCCCACTCCGTCAACATCAAGGAGCGGCTCGACTTCTCCTGCGCCCTGTTCGACGCGGACGGGAACCTCATCGCCAACGCCCCGCACATTCCGGTGCACCTCGGCTCGATGGGGGAGTCCATCAAGGAGGTGCTCCGGCGCAACGGCACCACGATGCGCCCCGGCGACGTGTACGCCATCAACGACCCGTACCACGGAGGTACGCATCTGCCCGACGTGACCGTCGTGACGCCGGTGTTCGACGGACACGGGACATCCGGCGACGGTCGCGCCGGGCTGCGGTTCCTGGTGGCATCACGCGGCCACCACGCCGAGATCGGCGGCATCACACCCGGATCCATGCCCGCCTTCAGCCGCACCATCGACGAGGAAGGGGTGCTGTTCGACAACTGGCTGCTGGTGAGGGACGGCACATTCCGTGAGGACGAGACCCGTGAGCTGCTCACCGGAGCCGTCTACCCGTCCCGCGATCCCGACACCAATCTCGCCGACCTGCGCGCCCAGATCGCCGCCAACGAGAAGGGCATCGCCGAACTGCGGCGCATGGTGGACGAGTTCGGCGCCGGGGTCGTCGACGCATACATGGGCCATGTGCAGGACAATGCCGAGGAGTCCGTACGCCGGATCGTCGCGGAGCTGCACGACGGTTCGTACCGCTACGAGACCGACAACGGCGCAGTGATCGAGGTCGCGCTGACCGTGGACCGTGACGCCCGCAGCGCCGTCGTCGACTTCACCGGCACCTCACCGCAGCAGCCCGGGAACTTCAACGCCCCGAAATCCGTCGTCATGGCCGCGGTCCTGTACGTCTTCCGGACCCTGGTCGCCGACGACATCCCGCTCAACAGCGGCTGCCTCAAACCCCTCGAGGTCAGGATCCCGGAGGGCTCGATGCTGGCACCCGTCCATCCGGCGGCCACGGTTGCGGGCAACGTGGAGACCTCCCAGGCCGTCACGGGCGCGCTCTACGCGGCGCTCTCCGTCCAGGCGGAGGGCTCGGGCACCATGAACAACCTGACCTTCGGCAACGACCGTGTCCAGTACTACGAGACGGTGGCCAGCGGCTCGGGCGCGGGCGACGGCTTCGACGGCACCGACGCCGTGCAGACCCATATGACCAACTCCCGTCTCACCGACCCCGAAATCCTCGAATGGCGCTACCCGGTGCTTCTGGAGAGCTTCCGGGTACGCGACGGCAGCGGGGGAGCGGGCCGGTGGCACGGCGGCTGCGGGGTGGAGCGCAGACTCCGCTTCCTCGAAGCCGTGACGGTGGCGCTGCTCTCCGGACATCGCCGCGTCCCGCCGTACGGCATGGCGGGCGGCGAACCGGGCGCGCTGGGCGGCCAGCACATCGAGCGTGCCGACGGCACAAGAACGGTCACCCCGCTGAAGGGCTGCGATACGGCCGATCTGGCGCGCGGCGACGTGCTGGTCCTGCGCACTCCGGGGGGTGGAGGGTACGGAGCCGGGGAGCGCGGGAACCCGTCGGCGCCGGAGCCGGAACGACTGCCGCAGCACGGCTGACCGACCGTGTTGTGGGGGCCCGACCGACGGTGGGGCAACCGGTAGCTTCTGCGCCGTTTCGACCGTTGTCGGTGCGAGGACCTAATCTGTGCAGCGTGACTTCGCCTGCCTACACGGACAACGCTGCGCCCCAGCTCAGCGCGGGGCCGCGGCCCGCCCCGGGCCCGGCCGCCGACGAGGGGCTCTCACGGCGGCTGCGCGCGCTCGCCTGCACGGCGCCGCTGCACGACCTCGACGTGCGCAAGGCTAATCTGGCCGGTGAGTACACGGTCTACGCGATGGCGGAGGTCGCGCTCGCCGCGATCGACCAGGTCACGCTGCACATGGACTTCGACACGGGCGCCGACCACGAGCAGATAGTGGCCAAACTGCTCCCGCGCGTCGCCGCCCAGGCCCCGCGCCGCCCCGTGGCGGAGCACGAGCGCGTCGCCCGCTGGGTGCTGGAGAACCTGATCAATGTCGGAAGCGTGGACCGCGGCTTCCGCGCGGTGTACGGCACTTTCGGACCCGACGGGGTGTATGTCCGCAGGGACTACGACTTCAAGCTGATCGAAGAGGTCCCCGGTTACGGCGGCAGCGTCTATCTGAGGGCGACCGACGAAGCGGTCAACGTCCTGGTCGGAGCCCTCGACACGGACGTCACCAGCGCCCAGATCGCCGCCGAGGTGAAACTGGAGGTCCTGATCAGCCGGGGCCGCCTCGCCGACGCGCAGCTCGCCGCCGAACAGGCCCGCTATCGCACCGTGCAGTACGCGGAGACGCTCCGAAGGACGCTGGAAGCGACCCGGCGCAACGTCAGGGCCGTCGACTGGCTCAACTCCGTGCCCGACATGATCGACGAGGCACTGGACCACGTGGCCGACCGCTACCGCCACGAGAATGCGATCCTCACCAACATCCGCAAGGCCCGGGACGAGGCGGAGGACCCCGAGCACAAGCGCCGCGCCGCCGAACTCGTCGACATAGTCAAGGACTGCATCCGCCGCCACACCCAGCTGCAGTCCCGCCTGCTGGAGGCGGGACCGCTGTTCCGTGCCGAGCAGGACCGGCAGGCGTTCGCCACCCCGACGGCCAGGGCCGGTCTCGACCTGTACGGCCAGCTGGTCGCCCCGCTGCTGCCGCTCCCCGTCGAACAGGCCACCCGCGTCACCGACGCGTTCTTCGCCCACGGCACGGGGCTGCGCACGCCCACATCCGTACGGGTGGCCGACCTGGTCGACATGCTGCTCACCCCGCCCCTGGAGCGTGAGCATCTGGGCGCCGAGATGCCCGAGCCGGATCTGATCGCGACCCCGGACGACAGCAGGTTCAGCGAGGAGCAACTGGCGAGCGCCATGAATCTCCTCGATCTGGAGCACGACGCACCGCGCCGGCTCTCCGGGCTCCTCGCCGAGGCCCGGCGGAGCGATCCGGACCTGCCCTATCTGGTCGCCCTGCTTGCGGTCCACGCCGCATCCCCGCCGGTCGGTACGGCCTACCGGCAGGGCGAGCGGCGACTGCTGTTCGCCGTCGACGACGGAACCGAGCTCGACGACCCGGAGTTCGGCGGCGCGGACCTGATCGTGGGCATGGCCCTGCTGGACGCGGCCGGTATGGCCGCGGACCGCTCGGAGGCGTCATGAGCGGGCCGCGGCGCCGGGGCCGCCCCGGCCCCCACCCCGGTCACCATGGATCGGGTCCCGGCCACCGCCACTCCTCTTCCGGTCCCCGACGGCCCGGACCCGGTGACCGCCGAGCCGGGGCCGGCGCCCCACGGCTCGCGGTCAGGACGGCACCGTTCCCGACGGACACCGGCAGAACCCGCGCCGTCCATCCCGTACCACCGATCTTCCGCACCGAGGAGCGACCGTCGTGAGCGACCACCGCGCAGAGCACACCGACGCGTGGAGCGAGCCGACCGCCGGGTACACCACCGTCGGGTACGCGCCCGACGGCGACGCGGCCCACGAGACCGCGGCGCCCGCCGCCGTCACGCCGGCCGACGCGGCCGACGCGGCCCGGCTCGTCGCCTTCGGGCTGCAGCCCAAGCTGCTGCCCGCCCGCGACGCCGAATACGCCGAGCTGCTCCGCCGCTACCGGGAAGAGACCCCCTTCGCCCGGCTCGCCGACGCCGTGGCCACCGGACTGGGTCTCGTCGTCCTGGAGGTGTCCACCCGGGCGGGCATGGCCGTGACGGCGGGCGAGGACTCGGTCTTCGCCGTCCGCATGGGCGACTATGCCCGCCGCGCCTCGTCCGACTCCGCCGACCGCTTCCTGCACGGACTGGCCCACCTCGCCGTCGCCGCCATGGCCTTCCCGCGCCCCGAGGACCTCGCCGACGACGCGTACATCGGCCGGATCACGGTCAACGGCATCGACGCGTTCGTACGCCAGGCCTGCCACCGTCTGGAGGAGCGGGCCGAGGAACACGGCGACAACACCGACCCGGTGACCGACGCCCCCGGACTGGAAGCGGCCTGGCGGATCTACGCCCGGCGCAGCGCCACCGGCGCGACGAAGGACGCCCGGCGACTGGCCGGCTCCACCACCGGCATCGTCGGCAAGGCCGTCGCCTTCCTCACCGACTCCGGCTTCCTCCAGCGCACCGGGGACGACGCCGGGGGTGCCTTCCGCACCACGGCCCGCTACCAGCTGCAGGTCCGCGACATGGCGGGCACCGCGGCCATGGCCGAACTGCTGGAGCTCGGCGTCGTACCGGTCACCGACGGAACGGCGACGCTGCTGCTGCCGCCCGACGGCGACGACCTGGAGCTGGCGGCCGACGCCGGTCTGCCCTTCCACACCTGAGCACCCCCACCGCCGCCCCACTCCTGCTTTCCGAACGACGAGAGTCCGCCGCCATGTACGAGCTGTCCCGGGTCCGCCTCTACTCCATCGGGCCTGCCGGTGCGCGCTACGCCGACACCGTGCTTGACCTGCGCGGAGTGGGCGAGCCTGTGCCCCACCCCGCGCCGGCCCAGGCGGAGTTCTTCGAGGAGGAGCCGGTCGGCCCGCCGCGCCGCCCCGCGCCCGCCGGTGTGCTGTTCCTGGAGAACGGCGGCGGCAAGTCGGTCCTGCTGAAACTGATCTTCTCGGTGATGCTGCCCGGCCACCGCAACACCCTGGGCGGTGCCAGCTCCGGCGTACTGCGCAAGTTCCTGCTCGCCGACGACTGCGGCCATGTCGCCCTGGAGTGGCAGCACACCCTCACCGGCGAGTGCGTGGTCGTCGGCAAGGTCAGTGAATGGCGCGGACGGCAGGTCTCCAACGACCCCCGCAAGTTCGCCGAGGCCTGGTACTCATTCCGCCCCGGGCCCGGGCTCAGCCTCGACTCGCTGCCGGTCGCCGAGGCGACCGCCGTCGGCCGCCCCGTCGAAGGCGCCTCCGGCGCCCATGGCAGGCGCCGCACCATGAAGGGTTTCCGGGACGCCCTCACGGACGCGGGCAAGTTCTACCAGCACCTCGACGTGCACTGGGAAGAGATCCACGACCGGTGGAACGAGCACCTCGGAGACCTCGGCCTCGACCCCGAACTCTTCCGCTACCAGCGTGAGATGAACGCGGACGAGGGCGAGGCCGCAGGCCTCTTCGCGGTCAAGAAGGACTCCGACTTCACCGACCTGCTGCTCCGCGCCGTCACGGACACCCGCGACACGGACGGCCTCGCGGACCTGGTCAGCGGCTTCGGCAACAAACTGGGCCGCCGGGCCGAACTCACCGCGGAGCGTGACTTCACCGCAGGCTCGGTCGATCTGCTCGGCCGGATCGTCGAGGCCGCCGACACGCGGTCCCGCACCCGCGACATCCACGCGGGTGCCGAGCGCCGCACCCGCACCCTGGCCCGCAGGCTCTCCGCCCGGGCCGCCGAGGAGCGAGGCCGCGCCGCAGACCTCGCCCAGCAGGTGACGGGCGCCGCCCACACGGTCGGTGCCGCCGAGGAGGCGCGTAGCCGCAGCGGCCTCATCGCAGCCGAACTGGCCTACCGTCACGCGTCGCTGGCGCTGGCCGCAGCGGAGAAGGGCGCCGCCGCCCAGCGCCGAGAACTGGTCGAGGCCCGCACCCTGCACTCCGCCTGGCAGGCAGCCGAAGCCGTCCTCCGCCACCGCGCCGCCGCCGACCGGTCCGCGCGTGTCGCCGTCGCCATCCGTGAGGCCGAGCGCGACGCCGCACCCGCGCTCGCCGCCCGCGCCACGGCCGCCGCCGACCTCGTACGCGCCCTGCACACCGCCGCGGAGGCCGGCGAGCAGGTGGCCAACGAGGAGGAGGAGCGCTCCGACACCCTCCAGGCCGCCGGCGAGACCGCCCACCGGGACGCCACCACTGCCGCCACCGAGGCCCAGCGCGCCCGCAGCGAGGCCGGACATCTGCGCCAGCGCCTCGCCGAGGTCGAGCAGGAGACCGCCGAGGCCGTACGGGCGGGCTGGCTCGACAACACCGCGCCGGACGCCGACCCGGCGCGCGCCGCCCTCGCCGCGAGCGACGCCGAGCAGTCCACCGTCGCCACCTGGAACACGGCCAGGGAAGCCGCCGGCGCCGCGGCCGACCGGGCCAGGGAAGCGGCGGCCACCGAGAGCCGTGCCGAACTCGCCGCGGCGCGTGCCGCCGACGCCGCGCAGGCCGCGGAACAGTCGTACGAGGCCGAGCTCAGGGCCGCCGAGTCGATCGCCGCCGACCACCGCCTGGCCGACCTGCTCAGCCTGCCCCCGACCCCCGGCACCGGAGTACCGCGGCCGCGCCGGGGCACCGGCGGAAGTGAAGCGGGCGCGGCTGCGGACGCCACCGACTCCCATGCCTCCGGTGCGCATTCCGCATCCCATGGCCGGCCCGGTGACGGAACGGGCACCGCGGCCGCCGGATCCGACCGGCAGACAGCAGTCGCCGATCACGCACTCATCACCGACCACACCGTCAGCAGCGAGCAGCCGCTCACCGCCGAGGAGCTCGACCGCAACGCCGATGAGCTGCGGGACCTCCTGGACCAGGGCATCACGGCCGCCGAACGGCGCCTCTTCGAGCTGCGCACCGCGGCCGCCGACGACTCCCGCATCCTCGGCGCGCTCGGCGACGGCGGACTGCTGCCGCCCGGCCCCGACGTCCTCGCCACGGTCGAATATCTCGGCGAGCACGGCATCCCGGCACTGCCCGGCTGGCGCTACCTCGCCCAGGCCGTCGACCCCGCCGACCACGCGGCGGTGCTCGCCGCCCGTCCAGAGCTCGTCGACGGCGTGGTCATCACCGACGCCGATTCGCACACCCGCGCCCGCGAAGTCCTGGGCAGCGCCGCCCTGCTGCCGCGCTCCGCCGTGGCCGTCGGCACCGCCGCGGCGCTGCTCGCCCCGGTACCGGCCTCCGGTTCCGGCTCCGAAGTGGACGATGTGTTCCTCGTCCCGCCGAACCCGGCCATGCACGACGAGCACGCCGCCGACGAGGAACGGCAGGCACTCAGGAGCCGGGCCGCCGCCCGGGACGAGGACATCCGCACCCTCGCGGCCCGCCTCACGGGGGACCGGTCCCTTGCCGCGCGCATCGGTTCCTGGCGTGCCGACTGCCCGCCCGGCATGCTCGCCGAGCTCGCCGAAGCCGCCCGCACCGCCCGCACGGCCGCCGAGACGGCCCGGGCCGTGCTCGCCGAGGCCCGCACCGCACGCGCCGAGGCCGACGAAGCCGCCGCCGACACCGCCCGCGTCCGCGACGAGCGACAGGAGGCCGCCCAGCGCGCCCGCCGCGTCGCCGACGTACTCGCGGGCCTGGCCCACCGGCTGCGCGAACGCGCCGACTGGCAGACCAGACTGCGCGAACTGGTCGAGGAGGCGGCCGAGTCCGAAGCCCGCGCCACCGTCTGCCTGGAGCGGGCCCGCGCCGCCGACGAGGACCGCAGGGCCGCCCAGCGCGCCGCCGACGACGCCCGCCGCACCGCCCGCGCCCTGCGGGCCGAGCGTGCTGAGATCGCCGGCGCCCCCGAGAACATCCCGGAGCCCGAGGGCGACGCACCTCGCCCTGCCCTCCCCACTCTGCGGGAGGCCTACCGGGCCGCATCCCAGCTGTACGAGAAGGTCGGTGTCGGCGCCGACCTGCGCGCCGAACAGGCCCGCGCCGAGAGCGACGAGAGCGCCGCCCTCGCCGAGCTGGACCGGCTCACCAACAAGGTCCGCACCCGCGCCGCCCAGCTCCTCGAAGGCACCGACGGCGCCGACGGCCCGTCCCGGCAGGCCGCCGCCGCCCGGGCCGAGTCCCTGGTCCAGCTGCTGGAGACCCGGGCCTCCACGGCGAGCGAGCAGCTCGGCCGACTGCGTGGCGAGTCCGAGCGCCTGGCCCCGGCCGACGGCGAGGGCCACCACACCGAGCTCCCCGACGAGCTGGTCCCCGCCGATGCCGAGCAGGCCCAGACCCTGCTGCGTACCGCCACAGCCGAACTCGGCACCGCAACCGGTTCCCTGGACACCGCCCGCGCCGCACACGCGGAGCTGCTGCACGCCCACCGCACCGCCGAGGCCTCGGCCGGTGGCTTCGACGAGACCGCGGCCCTCCTGCGCGACCTGCTCAGGGACCACGGCACGGACGACGACCCCGAGTCCCCCGAGCCGTACCCCGGCAGCCTCGACGAGGCCCGGCAGTCCGCCGCCGAGGCCCGCCGCTCACTGCGCGGCTGTGCCGCCGACCTCTCCGCCGCCGAGAGTGCGGTGCGCGAGGCGAGCGATGTGCTCGTACGGCACGCCAACTCCACCCGTTACGAACAGGTCCGTACCCCGGCCCGCCAGCAGATCCGCGAACTCCCGGCCGCCGCCCTTCCCGAGCACGCCGAGAAGTGGGCCGCCGCCTTCGCACCCCGCCTCCGCGTCCTCACCGATGAGCTGGCCCAGCTGGAGCGCAACCGCGGCTCGATCGTCGACCGGCTCCGCGGACTCGTGGAGTCCGCGCTCACCACCCTCCGCTCCGCCCAGCGGCTCTCCCAGCTCCCGGAGGGGCTCGGGGAGTGGTCCGGCCAGGAGTTCCTCCGGATCCGCTTCGAGGAGCCCGACCAGGCGACGCTCACCGAGCGGCTCGGCGAGGTCATCGACGATGCCACTCGCGCCGCGCTCAGGAAGAACTCCGATCTGCGCCGCGACGGCATGTCCCTTCTGCTGCGCGGCGTACAGGCGGCGCTGGAGCCCAAGGGCATCGCCGTGGAGATCCTCAAGCCGGACGCGGTGCTCCGTGCCGAACGCGTCCCGGTCGGGCAGATGGGCGACGTCTTCTCCGGCGGCCAGCTGCTCACCGCCGCGATCGCGCTCTACTGCACGATGGCCGCGCTGCGCAGCAACGACCGGGGCCGTGACCGCCACCAGCACCGCCATGCGGGCACGCTCTTCCTGGACAACCCCATCGGCCGGGCCAACGCCACGTATCTGCTGGAGCTCCAGCGAGCGGTGTCGGACGCCCTCGGCGTACAACTGCTCTACACCACGGGGCTGTTCGACACGACGGCGCTCGCCGAATTCCCGCTGGTCATCCGGTTGCGCAACGACGCCGACCTGCGGGCGGGCCTGAAGTACATCAGCGTGGAGGAACATCTGCGCCCCGGTCTGCCGCAGCAGGATCCGAACGGCGAGACGGTGCACGGCGAGATCACCGCCACCCGCATGTTCAAGCGCACACCGAGTGCGCCCGATGTGTCAGCGACGCCGGAGACCCCTCAGCCACCCCGGTCTCCCGGAACCCCCGCCGGCGACTGACCTCAACTCCGCACCGGGGCGCGTGCTCCAGCCCGTGACAGGCTGCTCGCGCCCCGGCGGCTTATCCGTGCGGCCTCCCGCTCCGCCGCCCTCGCCACCCGTCGCGCCGCGCGCCGCTCCCGGCGCAACCGCCGCGCCGAACTGCTGGGCACGGACACCACACCGTTGCGCTGATTCCAGACCTGCCGGGTCACCCACACATCCAGCACCGACCAGGTCGCCACCACCGTGCTGCCCACACTGCTCAGCAGCATGGGGAACGCCAGCCAGGAGCCCGTCATCGTGCTCAGCAGGGCCACCATGGCCTGAATGATCGTCAGTGACATGACGAGCACAGCACGCACGGCCGCCGTACGGACCGGATCCGGCATCCGCCGTCGCACCGCGGGCTCCTCCACCCACAACGGCTGCCGCGGGATCCATGTCCCGCCCGCCGACTTCGCACTTCGACGCTCTTCCGTGTCCAAGGCTCTCAACTCCCCACCGCTGTCCGCCTTCAGAGCTGCTGCCCGGCATGCGCCGTTTCTACGCAGGCGAGTGGAACCATCCTGTGCCACGCGCTCCCCGCGATCCCTCTCCCTCGTACAGACAGACGAGTGACCGGCGGCGAAGATTCCCCTGAGCCCTCGCGGAACGAAGAGTTCCAGCCAACTGCCGGGCGAGGGATTGAGGCGCTCTGCCGGGTCTCTTCTGCCGCTTTCGCGGATTTCATCTCCCGGAATGCCACGACAACTCGTGATCGACACGCAGGGGTGCGGCCGAAAATAGTCCGGACGTGTCTTCGAGTTGCCTGTGCGGCAGTAGTAGGCTCGCGCCGTTTGTTGCCGGAACACCCACCCCGCCGTGCGGGGTCGAGCTGGGGGAGGCCATGCGCTTTCGCGGAAAGTCCATCCGCAGGAAGATCGTGGCGTTGCTGTTGGTGCCGCTCGTCTCCCTCACCGCACTCTGGGGCTTCGCCACCTTCCTGACCGGCCGTGAAGCCGGAGACCTGATGGGTGCGAGCACCATCGTGGAGAAGGTCGGCCACCCTCTTGAGGACACCGTCCGGGTCATCCAGAACGAGCGTCGTCAGACACTTGTCTTCCTCGCGGACCCCCGCGCCTCCGATGCACTTCCCCTGCTGCGCCGCCAACGGGCCGCCACCGACCGCGTCGTGGCGGACGTCAAGGAGAGCGCCCGGCAGAAGGACATCCGGGATGCGCTGAGTCCCGATGCGGAAACGCAGCTCAATTCGGTTCTCAGCGCCGTCGACGGCCTCGGTGCGCTCCGCGACTCCGTCGAGAAGCGCACCATCGACCGCAATCAGGCGCTGGAGTTCTACAACCGTCTCGTCGACCCGTGCTACCGCTTCCTGACCGGCCTGCACACGACGGAGAACGCGTCGATGGACAAGCAGGTACGCGCTCTGACCGGCATCTCGCGGGCCCGCGAAATGCTGTCCCGGGAAGATGCTCTGGTGGCCTCGGCACTCATCGCCGGACGGCTCGACGCCCCGGAACTCCGGCAGATCTCCGATCTCGTCGCGAACCGCAAGCTGCTTTACGAGATCAACATCGAGGTCCTCCCGTCGGCGGAGCGCCGACGCGTGGAGCAGTACTGGGCGAGCCCGGACAGCGAGCCGCTGCGCACCGCGGAGAGCAAGCTCATCGCGGCCGGCCCCACCCGCGCCCCTCGCACGGTCGATGCGGAACGCTGGCAGGAGGTGGCCCTGCCGGTCCTGGACCAGCTGGCAGACGACTCGACGGAGATGAACAACCGCTTCCAGGACCGCGGCAGGCCCGTCGGCTACAACGTCCTGGTCAAGGCCGGAGTCGCGGGAATCCTCGGCTTCCTCGCCCTGCTCGTCTCCGTCTTCGTGTCCGTCCGCGTCGGCCGCGAGCTCGTCCGCGACCTCTCCCGGCTCCGCAAGGACGCCCACGAGGTCTCCGGCGTGCGACTGCCGAGCGTGATGCGCCGCCTCGCCGCGGGCGAGCACGTCGACGTCGAGACCGAGGCCCCGCATCTCAGTTACGAGCGGGACGAGATCGGCCAGGTCGGCCAGGCTCTCAACACCCTGCAACGCGCCGCCGTCGAAGCCGCGGTCAAGCAGGCCGACATGCGACGCGGTGTCTCCGAGGTCTTCGTCAACCTCGCCCGCCGCAACCAGGTACTCCTGCACCGACAGTTGACGCTCCTGGACGCCATGGAGCGCCGCACCGAGAACACCGACGAACTCGCCGACCTGTTCCGCCTCGACCACCTCACCACCCGCATGAGGCGGCACGCCGAAGGACTC
This sequence comes from Streptomyces sp. NPDC005262, assembly GCF_042872425.1. Lineage (NCBI taxonomy): Bacteria > Bacillati > Actinomycetota > Actinomycetes > Kitasatosporales > Streptomycetaceae > Streptomyces > Streptomyces sp. NPDC005262. The sequence goes on along the minus strand of NZ_JBIAKK010000004.1, from coordinate 17,586 downwards.
GTGATCCTTTCCGGCGCGGCGCCGTCCCGGCAGTGGCGCAAGCCCATCCAGCTGATGGACGTGGTGCGGGCAGCGGTCGCCGAGGTCGAGGACTACGAGCGGATCGAGGTACGCCGCCTGCCGCGGATCGGCGTCGGAGGCCCGGCGGTCGCCGACCTCACCCACCTGATCGCCGAACTCCTGGAGAATGCCACGGTGTTCTCGCCCCCGCACACCGCGGTCCAGGTGCACGGTGACCGCGTCGCCAACGGCTTCACCCTCGAAATCCACGACCGTGGCCTCGGCATGGCTCCCGAAGTCCTGCTGGATGCCAATCTGCGGCTCGCGGAGACCCCCGAGTTCGAACTCTCCGACACCGACCGCCTGGGACTCTTCGTGGTGAGCCGGCTGGCCCAGCGGCAGAACGTCCGAGTCTCCTTGCAGATTTCTCCGTACGGAGGAACCACGGCCGTCGTCTTCATCCCGGCGGCCCTGCTCACCGACGCCGCGGAGACGCACGGCACCGGATTCCGCCTCGACCGCCGCGCCGAGAAGGCGATCGGCAGCGGCCGACCCAGCAATGAGGGACCGCGCAGCGACAAGAACCGCAGGGACGGTGTGGCGGACCGGTGGCCTTCCGACGGTACGGGCGACGAGGGGTCCACCGGCCTCGCCCCCGTCCTCACCGGCCTCGTGGGTCCGAACGCCCTGGACGGACCGGTCGAGCTCGAAGCCCCGGTCGCAGCGCTCGGCCTCGGGACCGACCCCGTACGCGACGCGGGGCTGGACCCCGTACTCGACCCGGTACTCGACGGAGTGTCCGACATCGACGACACCGAGAGCGAGCGCGGCGGCATCTTCCGCGCCCGCGACCTGCGCCGTGAAGGGGACCGCGCCTTCCAGCGCGACGCCGACAACGGCTTCCGCCGCGATGCCGGCCACGACCAGCATCAGCAGGCCGCCGACCAGGTCGCCGAGTCCACCGCAGACGTCCGGGCCATGCGCCCGGGCGGCCCGGTGCCGCTGCCCCGCCGCAAGCCGCCCACGCTGGTCACCGACCGCGGCCGCCGGGTCGACGAGGCCGGCCGTGCGCACCCCACGACCACGGACCCGGAGCCCTCGCGCACCGGGGCCGGAGCCGGGCGGTCCACCACGGACCCCTGGCACTCCGCCGCCGACGCCCGGCGGTCCGCCGACCGGCAGGACTCCGGCTTCCGGCCGCCCACCGAGTCCGCCGCATCCGCGTCGGCACCGGCTGCGGCGACGCCATCGGCCGGACCTTCGCGATCCGCCGGGCCGGCCTCGTACCCGGGGACCGTGGACGGACTGCCCCGCCGGATCCGGCAGGCCAGCCTCGTCCCGCAGCTCCGGGAGGGCTCCGGCGGCCGCGCTTCCGAGCCGGCCTCCACGGAACCGGCGGAGGACATCGAGCGGGACGCGGACGAAGTGCGCAACCGTATGGCTTCGATGCAGCGCGGCTGGCAGCGCGGCCGCCGGCAGAACGCCGAGGACGGGACCGGTCTCGGTGAGACAGCACAAGGAACCACTCCGGGAGGGGACGGTCGATGACCGCACCGAACGCCGCAGCACCCGACGCCACACGCCACGGATCCGGCGAACTCAACTGGCTCCTCGACGAACTCGTCGAGCGCGTCGGCTCCATCCGCAAGGCGCTGGTGCTCTCCAGCGACGGCCTTCCCACCGGTACGTCCAAGGACCTGACCCGCGAGGACAGCGAGCATCTGGCGGCGGTCGCCTCCGGGTTCCACAGCCTCGCCAAAGGCGTCGGACGCCACTTCGACGCGGGCCGCGTCCGCCAGACCGTCGTCGAACTCGACGAGGCGTTCCTCTTCGTCACGGCCGCCGGCGACGGCAGCTGTCTCGCCGTGCTGGCCGACGCCGACTCCGACGTGGGCCAGGTGGCGTACGAGATGACGCTGATGGTCAAGCGCGTGGGGGTCCACCTGGCCAACGCCCCACGGTCGTCCGGTCTTCACGCCGGAGGGTGAGTGGATGGCATGAGCGCTGACTCCTCCCGGGGCGCACCCCCCGGATCCCCGGCGGCTGCCGACGATCCGCAGTCGTCGCGCTGGTACGACGCCGAGGCGGGGCCGGTGGTCCGTCCGTACGCGATGACCCGGGGCCGTACCAGCAGCGCGTCCCGCCATCGTCTCGACCTGATCGCGATCGTCGTCCCGGAACCCGCGGCCGACGATCCGGGCCGGAACCAGACGCTCTCCCCGGAACACGTGGAGATCATCGAACTCTGCAATGACATGCCCCAGTCGATCGCCGAGCTGGCGTCCGGTCTGGATCTCCCCGTCGGGGTGGTCCGGGTGCTGGTCGGCGATCTCGTCGAGGACGAACTGGTGCACGTGACCCGTCCCGTTCCGCCGGCCGAGCTGCCGGACGTGAACATTCTTCGCGAGGTGATCAATGGCCTTCGGGCGCTCTAGCCGCAGCACGCGGCCCGTTGAGCCGGTCACCTTGAAAATCCTGGTGGCGGGCGGCTTCGGTGTGGGCAAGACGACGCTGGTGGGAGCGGTCAGCGAGATCAGACCGCTGCGTACGGAGGAGCGGCTCACGGAGGCGGGCCGCCCCGTGGACGACACGGCCGGAGTCGAGGCCAAGACCACCACCACCGTGGCCATGGACTTCGGGCGGATCACGCTCCGCGAGGATCTGGTGCTGTACCTGTTCGGCACACCGGGGCAGGACCGCTTCTGGTTCCTCTGGGACGAACTGGCCCAGGGTGCCCTGGGCGCGGTCGTTCTCGCCGACACCCGGCGTCTGGAGGACTGCTTCGCGGCCGTCGACTACTTCGAACGGCGCGAGATCCCGTTCACCGTCGCCGTCAACTGCTTCGAGGGAGCCGACCGGTTCCCGACCCGGACGGTACGGGCTGCCCTGGACCTCGACCCCGAGGTGCCGGTGCTGATGTGCGACGCGCGCGACCGCTCCTCCGTGCGCGATGTGCTGGTCACGGTCGTCGAACACGCGCTGGCCCGAGCGGACCGCCTCCGCGAGCCCGCCACCACCTGAGTACGCGGCGGAACACGGCCCGCACCCCCGCCGACCGGGGTACGGGCCGTGCGTCCTGAGGCCGTCCGACGCGCGACCGCTCATGGAACGGGCGGTTACCGCTCGCCGCCGCCTTCCTCCTGCCAGCCCAGGCTCCGCTCCACCGCCTTGCGCCAGTTGTGGTACTCGCGCTCACGGATCTCCGGTTCCATGCGTGGCTGCCACTCCACATCGCGCTGCCAGTGCGTCTTGAGCTCGTCGAGCCCCGACCAGACGCCGGTCGCCAGCCCTGCCGCGTACGCCGCGCCCAGACACGTGGTCTCGGAGATCTTCGGCCGGATCACCGGCACGCCCAGCACGTCCGCCTGGTGCTGCATGAGCAGCCGGTTGGCCGTCATGCCGCCGTCCACCTTCAGTGTCGTGATCGGCACTCCCGAGTCCTGATACATCGCGTCGACAACCTCACGCGTCTGCCAGCTGGTCGCCTCCAGGACGGCGCGTGCCAGATGCGCCTTGGTGACATAGCCGGTGAGTCCGGTGATGACACCCCGGGCGTCCGAGCGCCAGTACGGGGCGAAGAGGCCGGAGAAGGCGGGCACGATGTACGCCCCGCCGTTGTCGTCGACGCTCGCCGCCAGTGTTTCGATCTCCTCGGCTCTCCGGATGATCCCCAGCTGGTCGCGGAACCACTGGACCAGCGCCCCGGTGATGGCGATCGACCCCTCCAGGCAGTAGACGGGGGCCTGGTCGCCGATCTTGTAGCCGAGCGTGGTGATCAGCCCGCTCTTCGACGGCACGGGCCTGTTGCCGGTGTTGAGCAGCAGGAAACTACCGGTGCCGTAGGTGTTCTTGGCGGTACCCGGGTCGTAGCAGGCCTGCCCGAAGACAGCGGCCTGCTGATCGCCGAGTGCGGAGGCCACCGGCACCCCGGCGAGCGCGCCGACAGCGGTCCCGTACACCTCCGATGACGAACGGATCTCCGGAAGCACCCCCTCCGGTACATTCATCGCGGCCAGGATCGACGGATCCCACTCCAGGGTCTCCAGATTCATCAGCATGGTGCGCGAAGCGTTGGTCACATCGGTGACATGGACGCCGCCGTCCGTACCGCCGGTGAGGTTCCAGATCAGCCAGGAGTCGATGGTGCCGAAGGCGATCTCGCCCCGCTCGGCCCGGCTGCGCAGCCCCGGTACGTTGTCCAGCAGCCAGGCGGCCTTGGGACCGGAGAAGTAACTGGCGAGCGGAAGCCCGGTGATGTCCCGGAAGCGGTCCTGCCCGTCCGCGCCGCCGAGCTCGTGGCAGAGCGTGGACGTACGGGTGTCCTGCCAGACGATGGCGTTGTGCACGGGCTGTCCGGTCGCCCGGTCCCAGAGCACGGTCGTCTCGCGCTGGTTGGTGATGCCGAGTGCGCTGAGCTGTTCCGCGCGCAGTCCGGCGGTGGCGAGCGCGCCCTCCACCACGGCTCGCACCTTGGACCAGATCTCGGTGGCGTCATGTTCCACCCAGCCGGGTTTCGGGAAGATCTGGCGGTGCTCGCGCTGGTCGACGGCGACGATCGCACCGTCCTGGTCGAAGATGATGCATCGGCTGGATGTGGTGCCCTGGTCGATGGCGGCGACATACCTGTCCGTCATGACGTCCCCTTGTCACGAGGTCGAGAACTCGAATTGCCGGAGCTTGAAGGAGCCGCGCCCGAATAGCCGGAACCGGAACGGCTAGAAGGCGGCGTTGAAGAGGACCCCCGCCAGCAGCCCGCCCACGAGCGGTCCTGCCACCGGGATCCAGGAGTATCCCCAGTCGGAGGTACCCTTGTTCGGTATCGGAAGCAGTGCGTGCACCAGCCGCGGACCGAGGTCGCGGGCCGGATTGATGGCATATCCGGTGGGTCCGCCGAGCGAGAGTCCGATACCGACCACCAGCAGGGAGACCAGCAGTACGGAGATCCCGGATCCGTAGACGCCGGCGCCCTCGTCGGCGACCGGGCCGATCCCGATCCCGGCGTTCTTCCCGAAGGCCAGTATCGGCAGCACCAGGCCGGCCGTCGCGATGATCTCGGTGACCAGGTTGGCCACCGGGCTGCGGATCTCCGGAGCGGTCGCGAAGATCCCCAGCGTCGGCACGGCGGTCTCCTTGTCCGCGTTGGCGCGGAACTGCGCGTAGTACGTGAGCCAGGCCAGCAGCGCGCCGATGACCGCGCCGACCAGCTGTCCCAGGATGTAGAGGGGGACCTTGTCCCACTTCCCGGTGTCGACGGCGATGCCCACGGTGACCGCCGGGTTGAGGTGGCCACCGGAGAGGGGAGCCGCGGTGTACGCGCCGGCCAGGACACCGAAGCCCCATCCGAAGGCGATCACCACCCATCCCGCGGCTCTGGCCTTCGAATGATGGAGGGTGACAGCGGCGCACACACCTGCGCCGAAGAGGATGAGGATCGCCGTTCCGATGACTTCCCCGACGAATATGTCTCCATTGCTCATGGCGCTCCTAGGGGTTGTCCGGCGGATCGCGCCGGGCGCTTCCATGGCTTCCGTGACGAGCGTGGTGACCAAGTCGCTCTGCCGCAGAGCAGGAGTGGCGGCAGTGACTGAACAAGGAGTTTTCACGGGTGCTGATCAGCCGTCAAGAACGCTGACAACAAGCCCAGTTCACAGCACGCCCAGCGGACACTTCGGTACGGGGTCCAAGGCGCCCGGCTGGTCTCAGCGGACCGCGACGACTGCCGAACCGTGCCCGAACAGCCCCTGATTCGCGGTGATTCCGGCGCGCGCCCCCGGGATCTGCCGCTCCGCCGCGGTGCCACGGAGCTGCCAGGTCAGCTCGCAGACCTGCGCGATGGCCTGGGCCGGCACGGCCTCCCCGAAGGAGGCGAGTCCTCCGCTCGGATTGACCGGGATACGTCCGCCGAGCGCCGTGGCCCCTTCGCGCACGAGTTCGGCGCCCTCGCCCGCCGCGCACAGCCCGATGTCCTCGTACCACTCCAGTTCCAGGGCGGTGGAGAGGTCGTAGACCTCGGCCAGCGACAGCTCATCGGGCCCGATGCCGGCCTCCTCGTACGCAGCCCGGGCGATCGACGCGCGAAAGGTCTCCGGTGCGGGTTCCGCCGCGATCGCCGAATCGGTTGCTATGTCCGGAAGATCCAGTACGGCCTTCGGGTAGGTGGGTGTCACGGTGGAGACGGCGCGGATACGGACCGGATCGGCCGCCCCGTGGCGGCGGGCGAACTCCATGCTGGACAGGACGATCGCCGCGGCCCCGTCGGACGTCGCGCAGATGTCGAGCAGCCTCAGCGGATCGGCGACCACGGCGGACGCGGCGACCTGCTCGGCGGTCACGGGAGCGCGGTAGCGGGCATTGCCGTTCAGCGCGCCGGCCGCCGCGTTCTTCACCTTGACCAGCGCGAAGTCGTCCGGAGTGTCCCCGTACAGGGCCATCCGGCGGCGGGCGTACAGCGCGAAGTAGGCGGGATTGGTCGCCCCGAGCACCCGGAAGCGCAGCCAGTCGGGATCGTCGGGCCGGTCGCCGCCCGCCGGGGCGAAGAACCCCTTGGGCGCCGCATCCGCACCCACCACGAGCACCGCGTCGGCCATGCCCGCCAGGATCTGCGCCCTGGCCGTATTGATGGCCTGGGCACCCGACGCGCAGGCGGCGTACACACTGGTGACCCGTGCGCCCTGCCAGCCCAGCGCCTGGGCGAAAGTCGCACCCGCCACATAGCCCGGATAGCCGCCGCGCACGGTGTCCGCGCCGACCACCGACTGCACGTCCTGCCAGCCGATTCCGGCATCGCTGAGCGCGGCCCGCGCCGCGACCGTGCCGTACTCGACGAAACTGCGCCCCCACTTGCCCCACGGATGCATCCCGGCTCCGAGGACGGCCACGTCCCCGGTCACGCGGCACCGCCCTGGGCCGCGCCGGTGGCAGCGGTCACGGGGCGCCAGTGCCAGGTGGTCCATACGGTTCCCCCGCCCTGGGAAGCGTCCTCGTTCAGGACCCCCGGAACCACCTCGACGGTCATCCCGACCGCGAGATCCTCGATGCCCACCCCCGGCGCCGCCTGTCCGAGCATCACCATGCGCTCTGCCGCGAGTTCGACGGCGATCAGGACGTACGGCTCCCAGGGCGCGTCCGGGTCGGAGACGTACGGGGCGGGAGGACGGTAGCGGCCGTCGGTGTACGACCAGACGGTGCCGCGCCGGGAGAGGGGCTCCTCGACCAGTTCGCCGCCCGTGCAGCCGGGATTGCGGCAGAACGTGTCCTGACGCGGGAAGAAGACCGACGAGCAGGCGCAGCAGCGTGTGCCCAGCAGCCGGAAGTCCTTCTCGGCGGCGCCCTCGGTGAACCAACCGACCACCACGGGTGTGCGCGTGTGCGACAAAGCCCCTCCCCGGCCTAGAATCTGACGGAACGTCAGAAGTGTGCCACGGTCAGCCGTTCTCGGCGAGCCACTTGGCGGCGGTCTCCGCCAGTTCCCGGTCGCGGCCGGCCAGCATCATCCGGATCATCTGCACATCTCCGCGCAGTGACCACGCGGGATGCCCGAAGGTGGCCGGATTGTTCTTCTCGATCAGAAAGTGTGCGGGCCAGGCGGTGCCGTAGCCGATCAGGGGGAGCGCCGCCGCGTACCGCTTGCGGCCCCGTGCCAGACCGTAGGCGGTGACCGCGAGACCGGTCAGGGTCCCCGTCAGATGGACCCAGCGGGTGGCGGCCCTGGAGTGCATCGCCACGTAGTAGGGCCAGAACTCTTCGTACGAATCGAACGTCTGCTGTGACATATGGGCACCGTAACGGCTGGGAGGGCAACCGGATACGGCCGATCCGCGTCCGAGAGGAAGTACGGGTGGCCGGAGCCCACGGGGGTGGTCCCGGCCGCCCGTTCGCCCGGCCGTACCGGCCGGGGGCGGACCTCAGTGCCCGGCGACGGACCTCCTGGCCACCGGGAAATCGAAGTAGGTGTCCGGGAACAGCTCGGGCTTGAAGGTGTAGTGCCACCATTCCTCGGCCAGATTCACGAATCCGGCGTCGGTGAGCGTCGTCTTCAGGAACTGCCGGTTGGCTCGCTGTACGCCCTGGATCCGCGGGTCGTCCGTGTGCGAAAGCGTGTCGAAGCAGTCGAAACCGGTGCCCATGTCCACCGAATTGTCGGGGAAGCGCTCGGCCTGCGGCGCGTAGCAGGGCACCAGCTTCTCGCCCGGCCGGTACGCCCTGGTCGGCAAGGCGGGCAGCTTCACCAGCGTCAGGTCCACCGTGCTGCCCCGACTGTGCCCGGACTTCTCCGCGATGTACCCGTCCGCGAACAGCCTCGTCTTGTCGACCTGAGGGTAGAACTCGCCCTTCATGGCCTCGTCGTCGAGATCCTTCGCCCACCGGACGAAATGGTCGACGGCCCGCTGCGGCCGGTAACAGTCGTACACCTTCAACGAGTACCCCTGGCGCAGCAGCCGCGTCTGCGCCGCGTGGAGCGCCTGAGCCGCAGGCCGGGTCAGGATGCAGACGGGCCGGCGGTACCCGTCGACCGGTTCACCCATGAAGTTGTGCCCGGTGGGGTAGCGCATTTCCTGGATGATCGTGGGGTCCACCGAACGAAGTGCGACGAACTCGTCGGGGGCCTTCGGCTCGGCCTGGGCCTGTGCCGGCGGGGAGGCTACGGTGGCGGCTAGCAGGACGGCGGCACTGGCCGCCAGGGAGCGGAGTGCGGAAGCGATACCTGTCATGAGCGCATCATCCATCAGTCGTGCAGGCCTTGGCAGGACGATCGGACACAGTCCGCGCTTGTCCGCGCCCGCAGAGGGAACCGAGCGCGGGAACGAGCACGTGGAGGAAGGGTGCGGGAACCGATGAAGGACTCCCACTGCGGCAGCTGCGGCGCGCCGTACCCCCAGCCCGCGCCGGGATCCACCGGCACCTGGCCCCGCACCTGCACGGCTTGCGGCGCCATCGCCTACCGCAATCCGCTACCGGTCGCCGTCGCCCTGGTCCCCGTCACCGACGAGGACGGCACCTCCCTCGTCGTCATCACCCGCACCATCGAGCCCCGACGCGGCGGCCTCGCACTGCCCGGCGGATTCATCGACCAGACCGAGGACTGGCGGCATGCGGTCGTGCGGGAACTGCGCGAGGAGACCGGCATCGAAGCCGACCAGCAGGACGTACGTCTTGCCGACGCCCTCAGCTCACCGGACGGCCACCTTCTCCTGTTCGGCCTGCTCCCGCCACGTCCGGTCACCGACCTCCCCCCGTCCGTGCCCACCGGCGAGACCGCAGGCCACAGCCTGCTCCGCGCCCCCGCCGAACTGGCCTTTCCGCTGCACACCCAGGCCGCCCGTGCCTGGTTCGAAGGCCGCTATCACCACCTCTGACGGGCATCACACCCCACGCACCCGCACCGGGCACGTCACCTCACCACCCTCCAGCTCCACGACGACCCGCCCGTCCACCAGCCGTGTCGTATACCGCTCGACCTCCGGCTGCTCCCAGCCGTCGCCCGCGTCACGGACGACCAGGCCACCCCCGGTACGCCCGGCCGCCGGAGCCCAGACCTCCAGTTCCAGTCCCCCGTCCACGCCCCGTACCGGAATCACCGACCCCGCCCGCACCAGCACCGGCACCCGCGACAGCGGTGCATCGACCGATATCTGCCCCGGCCCCTCGTACGCCTCACCGGTCGCCGTGTCGTACCACCGTCCGCGCGGCAGTCGCACGGCCCGGCGGTCCGTCCCCCGCTTCAGCACCGGCGCCACCAGCAACGCGTCCCCCAGCAGGAACGCGTCCTCGCAATCCCGCAGCCCCCGGTCCCCGGGCGCCCCCCACCACAGCGGCCGCACATACGGCGCACCCGTCAGCCGGGCCAGCTGGGCCAGCGTCACGAAGTACGGATGCAGCCGCTCCCGCTCCACCAGCGCCGCCCGCGCGTGCTCCAGCACCTCGGGCCCGAACTCCCACGGCTCCCGCCGCCCCGCGTCCATCGCCGCGTGCGTACGGAACAACGGCAGCCAGGCACCCAGCTGGAACCACCGCAGATACAGCTCGGGGGACGGCGACCCGTCGAACCCACCCACATCGGGACCCGAATACGGCACCCCGCACAGGCCGAGCCCCAGCACCAGCGACAGCGAGGCGCGCAACCCGGGCCAGCCCGTCGCCACATCGCCGGACCACGTGCCCCCGTACCGCTGCATCCCCGCCCAGCCGGCGCGCGAGAACAGGAAGGGCCGCTCGTCCGGCCGCAGTCGGCAGAGCCCTTCGTACCCGGCCTTCGCCATCGCCAGCCCGTACACGTTGTGGGCCTCCCGGTGATCGCCCCCGCGGCCCTCCAGAGAGTGCCGGGCCGAGCGCGGCAGCGTCAGCTCGCCGAACGCCGAGAACGACACCGGTTCGTTCATGTCGTGCCACACACCGGAGAAACCCTGCGCCAGCCGTTCCTCGTACAGACCTCCCCACCATTCCCGCACCTGTGGATCGGTGAAGTCCGGATACACGCACTCACCCGGCCACACCTCCCCGCGCACCGCCCGCCCCCGCGCGTCCCGGACGAACGCCCCGGCTCCACCGACCGCCGAACCGGCGTCGAACACCACATTGCCCGGTACCGCCTTCACCGCCGGATCGACGATCGACACGAGTCGCACCCCGTCCTCCCGCAACTCCTTCGCCAGCCGCGGCAGGTCCGGGAAACGGCCCCGGTCGACGGTGAACACCTGATGACCGTCGTAGTGATCGATGTCCAGATGCAGAACGGACAGCGGCAGACCCCGCTCCCGGTACCCGGCGACGACGCGCCGCACCTCACGCTCACTGCCGAACCCCCACCGGGCGTGCTGCGGACCCAGTGCCCAGGACGGCGGCAGCGCCGGCGCACCCGTCAGCGCCGTCCAGCCCTGCAGCACCCGGGCCGGCGTACCCGCCACCACCCAGCAGCGAAGCGGGCCCCCGTCCATCCGCACCTCGCACCGCCCCGGACGGTCATGGCCGGACCCCGCGCCCTCCCCGCCTTCGCGCAGCGTCACACGCCCCGCCCAGGTGTTGTCGTGGAACGCCAGATGCGTCCCCGCATCCGAGACCACCAGCTGCACCGGCATCGTCAGATACAGCGGATCGTCACCGGGCACGAAGCGCCCGCCCGGATCGGTGTTCCACAGCTCGTACACGCCATCGCGCAGCCGCGGCCCCGACGCCCGCCCGCCGAGCCCGAAGAACCGGGCGTCCGCAGGCACCTCGGACCGCTGCACCCACCGGGCCGGACCACCCGCCACCGGCTCCCACCAGCGCGGCGGCAGCTCCCGCCGGAGCACCACGCCGCCCGGCGTACGCAGTTCCACCGCTCCGTGCCGCGAGACCACCAGCGTCAGGCGCTCCGAGACCACCTGCCAGCCGCCGTCCTTGCCCGGCTCCAGCACAGCCCGCGGATCCGGCTCCGGCGCCGGACCCGGCAGCGCGTACGACTGCAGTGGCTCCGCGCCGTCCCACGCCCAGAACACGGCCCCTCCCACCGCGACCCGGATGTACAGCTCCGAACGGGCGAATCTCACGACGCCGCCGCCGGGCCCGGGCTCCGCCCCCACCAGCAGACCCGGCACTCTCGCCCGCTCCGCACCACGGCGCGGCAGCGCCCGGGCATCCGCCCGCTGCCGACGCCAGGCCGAGCGCACCATGCGCAGCCCCTGCACCGAACCCACCATCTTCATCGAACGCACCAGGTCCCGACCGTTCATGCAGCTCACCCTGCCACCTGACGGAGCGGCAACGGGCTCCGTTCAACTTCCGTTCACCCGTGGCCGGACCACATAGCCGGACAGGCAACCATGGGCGGGGAACCCTGGTGCGGAAGACGATCACATGGCATCGTCCCTGGAAGCCGCCTCACGCGCACACCCCAGCACGTGTGCGCGCGAACCACGCCCACCCCGCGTACCCGTACAGCCAGGGAGCCGCCCCATGACTTCAGCAGCGAACGAAGCCCCCCTCTGGCAGCCCGACGCCGAGCGCATCGCCGCCGCGGCGGTCACCCGCTTCCAGAGCTGGGCCGCCGAGCGGTACGGAGCACCGGCCGACGGCGGCTACCCGGCGCTGCACCGCTGGTCCGTCGACGAACTGGACACCTTCTGGCGGGCCGTAGCCGACTGGTTCGACGTGCGGTTCTCGACCCCGTACGAGTCCGCCATCGGCGACCGCACCATGCCCGGCGCCCAATGGTTCCCCGGTGCCACCCTCAACTACGCGGAACACGCCCTGCGTGCCGCGGAGGACCCGCTGCGCGCCGGTGCCCCGGCCCTCGTCCACGTCGACGAGACCCACACCCAGGACCTGGTCAGCTGGTCCGAACTCCGCCGCCAGGTCGGCTCCCTCGCCGCCGAACTCCGCACACTCGGGGTCCGCCCCGGCGACCGGGTCAGCGGCTACCTCCCGAACATCCCGCAGTCGGTCGTGGCGCTCCTCGCCACCGCGGCCGTCGGCGGCGTCTGGACCTCCTGCGCCCCGGACTTCGGCGCCCGCAGCGTCCTCGACCGCTTCCAGCAGGTCGAACCCGTCGTCCTCTTCACCGTCGACGGCTACCGCTACGGCGGCAAGGAACACGACCGCACCGACACGGTCGCCGAACTGCGCCGTGAACTGCCCACCCTGCGCGCCGTCGTCCACATCCCGCTGCTGGGCACCCCCGCCCCCGAAGGCGCCCTCGAATGGTCCGCCCTCACCTCCGCGGACACCGAACCCGTCTTCGAACAGGTCCCGTTCGACCACCCGCTGTGGGTGCTGTACTCCTCGGGCACCACCGGACTCCCCAAGGCGATCGTCCAGTCCCAGGGCGGCATTCTCCTCGAACACTTCAAACAGCTCGGACTGCACTGCGACCTCGGGCCCGACGACCGCTTCTTCTGGTACACCTCCACCGGCTGGATGATGTGGAACTTCCTCGTCTCCGGCCTGCTCACCGGCACCACGGTCGTGCTGTACGACGGAAGCCCCGGCTACCCCGACGTCAGCGCCCAGTGGCGCGTCGCCGAACAGACCGGCGCCACCCTCTTCGGTACCTCCGCCGCCTACGTCATGGCGTGCCGCAAGGCCGGCATCCACCCGGGCCGGGACCTCGACCTCTCGCGCATCCAGTGCGTGGCCACCACCGGCTCCCCGCTTCCGCCCGATGGATTCCGCTGGCTCCATGACGAAGTCGCCGACAACCTGTGGATCGCCTCCGTCAGCGGCGGAACGGACGTCTGCAGCTGCTTCGCCGGCGCGGTGCCCACCCTCCCCGTCCACATCGGCGAACTCCAGGCCCCCTGCCTCGGTACGGACCTCCAGTCCTGGGACCCGGCAGGGAAGCCGCTCATCGGCGAGGTCGGCGAACTCGTCGTCACCAACCCGCTGCCCTCCATGCCGATCCACTTCTGGAACGACCCCGACGGCAGCCGCTACCGCGACAGCTATTTCGAGATGTACCCCGGCGTCTGGCGCCACGGTGACTGGATCACCCTCACCGACCACGGATCCGTCATCATCCACGGCCGCTCCGACTCCACCCTCAACCGACAGGGGGTACGGATGGGCTCGGCCGACATCTACGAAGCCGTCGAGCGGCTCCCCGAGATCCGCGAATCCCTGGTCATCGGCCTCGAAGAGCCCGACGGCGGCTACTGGATGCCGCTCTTCGTCCACCTCGCCGACGGCGCCGCTCTCGACGACGGCCTGCGCGACCGCATCAAAGAGACCATCCGCGAGAACCTTTCGCCGCGCCATGTACCGGACGAGATCATCGAGGTTCCCGGCGTCCCGCACACCCTCACCGGCAAGCGAATCGAGGTTCCGGTCAAGCGCCTCCTCCAGGGAACAGCCTTGGCCAAGGCGGTCAATCCCGGCTCGATCGACAATCTCGAACTGCTCCACTTCTACGAGGACCTGGCCCGCACGCGCCGCTGAAGCGGGCACTGTCAGTGCCCGTGGTTACTCTGAGTGAGCAATGTTCGACAGCGCACTGGGGGAGTCGTGGCGCACAGCAGGAACACCAGGAAGACCGCCTGTCGGCGGACCGGTACATCGATGCGACGCACGTTGCGCCGCGAAGCACCGAGCACCATCGGCCTCCTGGCCGACGAGCGGGACTTCGCGGCCATGCGGCGCTACCGCACTTTCACCTTCGACGACCACACCGTCTATCTGCAGCAGGTCGACGGCCTGCTCAGAACACTCGCGGCCCAGGGCATGCACACCACCGTCGCCCTCTTCGACCCGGAGGAATACGCCGAGTTCTGTGCCGAATCCGGCCTCGCCGCCGACGCCCCGGCCACCCGCAGTCGGTACACCGCCGAAATCGCCGCGACCGGGGCCACGGTCGCGTACACCGGACAACCCATCGACACCCTGATCCCGCTCCTCGTCAGCCGAGCGGTCCGGCAGGCCACGTGGGAGTACACCACGACGCGCCTGGCCGACCTCGGCGAATGCGCCGACTGCGGGCAGGACATCGGCCGCGCCGCCTTCGACCGGGCGTCCCACCTCCTGATGCGCACGCTTGAGGCGGCGGGCCCGGGCACACACCACCTGGTCTGCAGCACCCCCACGGAGAACGAACAGCTCCTCGCCGTCCTGCACACCGAGCGCGGCACGACGGGCCCGGCCCTCCTCGATTCGGGCGAAGGAGCAGAGTTCGTCACCGTCCTCGCCGTCGGCATCGCACTGGAAAGTCGCGGCGGACTGGTGCTCCGTACAAGCAGCCCCGGGACCCCCGACCGGGTTCACGGCTGGCGACTGACCCGCGGCAGCCTGGTACCGCTCACCGCCGGTGAGGTCTTCAGCGCCTACTGCACCGACGCGGACACCGGTGAACCCGTCTCCCCGGAGTCCGGCGTGGACTACTGCGCGGGCTTCGACATCGGCGCGGACGAACCGGAGGAACACCGCTGAAACACCCGAAGGGGCTTCCCGCCATGTCCGGCGGGAAGCCCCTTCACAATCAGCCGCGCGAACTACTCGCCCGACAGCACCGCCTGAGCCGCGAGCCGCGCATCGTCGGCGGAGTCCGCGGCACGCGCGGCGGCAGCGGCACGCTCGCACTGCGCGAGCGTGTACTTCGCCAGAGTGGCGCGGACATAAGGAAGGGACGCGGCACCCATGGACAGGGAGGTGACACCCAGACCGGTGAGCACACAGGCGAGCAGCGGATCGGCGGCAGCCTCACCACAGACACCGCAGCTCTTGCCCTCGGCCTTGGCAGCGTCAGCCGACAGCGCCACCAGATCGAGCAGCGCGGGCTGCCACGGATCCTGCAGCCGGGACACCGCACCCACCTGACGGTCGGCGGCGAAGGTGTACTGCGCCAGGTCATTGGTGCCCAGCGACAGGAACTCCACCTCCTGCAGGATCGAGCGGGCCCGAAGAGCAGCCGACGGAATCTCCACCATCGCGCCGAACTTCGCCTGAAGCCCGGCTGCCCGGCACGCGTCGGCGAACGCCTTCGCATCCGTACGGTCAGCGACCATCGGCGCCATGACCTCGAGATGGACCGGCAGCCCCTCGGCCGCCTTCGCCAGCGCGGTCAGCTGGGTCCGCAGCACCTCGGGGTGGTCCAGCAGGGTACGGAGCCCGCGCACACCCAGCGCCGGGTTCGGCTCGTCCGCGGGCGTCAGGAAGTCGAGCGGCTTGTCCGCGCCGGCGTCCAGTACCCGCACCACGACGCGTCCCTCGGGGAACGCCTCCAGCACCGCCCGATACGCCGCGACCTGCTTCTCCTCGGACGGCGCCTGCTTGCTGTCGTCGAGGAACAGGAACTCGGTGCGGAAAAGACCCACACCCTCGGCACCGGCCTCGACCGCCGCCGGCACATCGCCGGGCCCGCCCACATTGGCCAGAAGCGGGACCTTGTGACCGTCGGACGTCGCACCCGGGCCGGTCGAAGCGGACAGCGCGGCCTTGCGGGCCGCGGCGGCGCTCTCCATCTCCGCGCGCTTCGCCTCGCTCGGCTCGACGAAGATCTCGCCGGTGCTGCCGTCGACCGCGATGACCGTCCCCTCGGCCAGCTCACCGGCACCGGGGAGAGCCACCACGGCCGGCACACCGAGCGCCCGCGCCAGAATCGCGCTGTGACTGGTCGGTCCGCCTTCCTCGGTGACAAAGCCGAGCACCAGAGCGGGGTCGAGCAGCGCGGTGTCGGCAGGCGCCAGGTCGCGCGCGATCAGTACGTACGGCTCATCGCTGTCCGGCACACCGGGCATCGGCACACCGAGCAGCCGCGCCACGATCCGGTTACGCACATCGTCGAGGTCCGCGACCCGTCCCGCCAGGTACTCCCCGGCTCCGGCGAGCAGAGCCCGGTACGCGGCGAACGCGTCGTACACCGCACGCTCGGCGCTGCTCCCGACGGCGATGCGCCGATCCACGTCGGCCATGAGTTCGGGGTCCTGGGCCATCATGGCCTGCGCCTCGAGCACCGCCTGCGCCTCGCCGCCGGCCAGGTGGCCTCGGGCGTTGAGGTCGGCCGCAACAGCGTCCACGGCCTGGCGAGCACGCCCCTGCTCGCGCTCGGCCTCCTCCGCGGGAATCTGTTTGGCCGGCGGCTCGAGCACAGCCGTACCCATGTGCCGTACCTCGCCGATCGCCACACCGTGGCTCACGCCGACGCCTCGCAGCGTTGTCTCCATTTCACCCGTCTCAGATTGTGCGGTGATCCGTGCCACCGCGGTGAATGTCCAGTCGGCTGCTACTGCGCCGAACGTGTCACTGCCAGTCGAACAGTGTGTCGCCAACCTTGACATCGCCGTCCTCGCGGACATCGGAGAGGGAGTCGGCCGTGGCTTCCAGGGCGACGATCGGGCAGATCGGCGACTTGCCGGCCTCCTCCACGGCGGCCGGGTTCCACCGCACGATGTTCTGGCCCCGCGTGACTGTGTCACCCTTGTTGACGAGGAGTTCGAAGCCCTCGCCATTGAGCTGGACGGTGTCGATGCCCAGGTGCACCAGTACCCCGTGCCCCTGCCCGTCCACAACGACGAAGGCGTGCGGGTGCAGGGAGACGACGACCCCGTCCACCGGCGAAACGGCCTCCGACGGCTCACGCAAGGGGTCGATGGCGGTTCCGGGACCGACCATCGCACCGGAGAAGACCGGGTCGGGTACCGCAGCGAGTCCGATGGCGCGTCCTTCAAGAGGGGACGTCACAGTGGTCATAGGGAGCCTCCCGGGGTGGAACTTCAATGGGGCCGCCGCGGCTTGCAGGGGACGGCGTACTGTTCAGCAGCGTAAGTCATAAGAAGTCCCGGTTCCGCCCGAGTCCAACAGGTACGCAGACCTAGGGGGGCACCGGAAACGATTTGCCTCGACTCCCAGCGGCCTGTACTGTCGTACTCCTGCCTGGCCCCAGTGCGACATTGCGTCGGGGGCCGGCGGCGACTATTAAGCCCAAACCCTAACCCGGATTCAGCTTCTGCATGCCTGCAGGACTGGTCAAGGGAATGGGAAAAGGCCTGCTAGAGTCGGACTCGCCGGAAAGGGAAACGCGAAAGCGAATACCTGGAAAGCACAGTAAAAATTCTTCTGCTTCGCAGGGGGCCGCTTCGACCGGGAATCGGACACGAAAGAGTCTGATAGAGTCGGAAACGCAAG
>NZ_JBIAKK010000003.1:0-697149 GCF_042872425.1 Streptomyces sp. NPDC005262 | reverse complement strand
GGGGAACGGCAAGGGGCAGATCTTCGTCAAGGGCGAGATCATCAAGACGGTTCCCGAGTCGAAGATCGTCGAGACGCTCATCGAGGAAGCCCTGAGGATCGCCGAGGGCATGGAGGACGCGGGCACACCCTCAGGGGTTCCCGCCGTCACCGTGAGCTGAAACAGGACCGGAGAGGGGGCCCGAGCGTGACCATTCTGGAGACCATTCGGGGACCGCACGACCTGAAGGCACTGAGCGGACCGGAACTCGCCGAACTCGCCGAGGACATCAGGAAGTTCCTTATCGAGGCGGTGGCCAGGACCGGCGGCCATCTGGGGCCCAACCTGGGGGTGGTGGAGCTGTCCATCGCCCTGCACCGGGCCTTCGACTCACCCGTGGACCGCATCCTGTGGGACACCGGGCACCAGAGCTACGTACACAAACTGCTCACCGGGCGGCAGGACTTCTCCAAGCTGCGTGGGAAGGGCGGCCTCTCCGGCTACCCGTCGCGTGAGGAGTCCGCGCACGACGTCATCGAGAACTCGCACGCCTCGACCGTGCTCGGCTGGGCGGACGGCCTGGCCAAGGCGAACGACGTGCTCGGCCGCCCCGACCATGTCGTCGCCGTCATCGGGGACGGGGCACTCACCGGCGGCATGGCGTGGGAGGCGCTCAACAACATCGCGGCCGCCAGGGACCGACCGCTGATCATCGTGGTGAACGACAACGAGCGCTCGTACGGACCGACCATAGGCGGCCTCGCCAACCACCTCGCCACCCTCCGTACCACCGACGGATACGAGCGCTTCCTGTCGTGGGGCAAGGACGTCCTCCAGCGCACCCCCGTCGTCGGACAGCCGCTGTACGAGTCGCTGCACGGGGCGAAGAAGGGGTTCAAGGACGCCTTCGCTCCGCAGGGCATGTTCGAGGACCTGGGACTCAAGTACGTCGGGCCGGTCGACGGGCACGACATCGCGGCCGTCGAGTCGGCGCTCAGCCGGGCGAAACGCTTCCACGGCCCGGTGCTGGTGCACTGCCTCACCGAGAAGGGTCGTGGGTACGCGCCCGCGCTGGAGGACGAGGCAGACCGGTTCCACACCGTCGGTGCGATGGACCCGCTGACCTGTGCCCCGCTCGCACCGCTCGGCAGCCCGTCGTGGACCTCGGTGTTCGGGGACGAGATCGCCGAGATCGGCGCGGAGCGGCCGGACGTCGTCGCGATCACGGCGGCGATGCTGCACCCCGTCGGGCTGACGAAGTTCGCCGAGGCGTTTCCCGACCGGGTCTGGGACGTCGGGATCGCCGAGCAGCATGCGGCGGTCTCCGCGGCGGGGCTCGCCACCGGCGGGCTGCATCCCGTCGTCGCCGTCTACGCCACGTTCCTCAACCGCGCCTTCGATCAGCTCCTGATGGACGTCGCGCTGCACAGGTGCGGTGTGACGTTCGTCCTCGACCGGGCGGGCGTCACCGGTCCGGACGGCCCATCGCACAACGGCATGTGGGACCTGTCCGTGCTCCAGGTCGTGCCCGGGCTCCGGATCGCCGCCCCACGCGACGCCGACCGGCTGCGGGAGGAGCTGCGCGAAGCCGTCACCGTCGACGACGCGCCGACCGTGCTGCGCTTCCCGAAGGAGTCGGTGGGGGAGCCCGTCCCGGCGATCGGCCGGGTCGGTGCCATGGACGTACTGCACCGCGCCGACGACCCCCAGGTACTCATCGTGGCGGTGGGCGTGCTCGCCTCCGTCTGTCTGCAGGCCGCCGACCTCCTTGCGGGAGGCGGAATCCGCTGTACGGTCGTCGACCCCCGCTGGGTCAAACCGGTCGACGAACAGCTCGCCCCGCTCGCCGGACAGCACCGGCTGGTCGCCGTCGTCGAGGACAACAGCCGTGCGGGAGGCGTCGGTTGGGCGGTCGGACAGGCATTGCGCGATGCCGGCGTCGACGTACCGCTGCGCACGTTCGGCATCCCCGAGCAGTTCCTCGCGCACGGCAAGCGCGCCGAGGTGCTGGCCGACATCGGGCTCACACCGGTCGAGATCGCCGGCCGGATCAGTGCCGCGCTGGCCGCCAGGGCCGCAGTCGAGCGGATTGAGGAGACCGGGGAATGAGGGACGGCGGCCCCAAGGGCTTCGATCTGGCGCAACTCCTCGCGGAACGCGGCGCCGAACGCTATGAGCTGCACACGAAGCACCTCAACCACCAGCTGCCGCGGATGCTGCACACCATCGGCTTCGACAAGGTCTACGAGCGGGCCGAGGGCGCGTACTTCTGGGACACGGACGGCAACGACTACCTCGACATGCTCGCCGGCTTCGGCGTGATGGGGCTGGGCCGCCACCACCCCGTCGTCCGCAAGGCACTGCACGACGTCCTGGACGCCTCGCTCGCCGACCTGACCCGCTTCGACTGCCAGCCGCTGCCAGGGCTGCTGGCCGAGAAGCTGCTCGCGCACAGCCCGCACCTGGACCGGGTCTTCTTCGGCAACAGCGGCACCGAAGCCGTCGAGACCGCGCTGAAGTTCGCCCGGTACGCCACCGGGAAGCCGCGCGTGCTCTACTGCACCCACGCCTTCCACGGTCTGACGACCGGCTCGCTCTCGGTCAACGGGGAGTCCGGCTTCCGGGACGGCTTCGCCCCGCTGCTGCCGGACACCGCCATCGAACTCGGCGACCGCGACGCGCTGCTGCGTGAACTGAAGCGTGGCGATGTGGCGGCGCTCGTCGTCGAGCCGATCCAGGGCAAGGGCGTCCACGAGGCGCCGCCCGGCTTCCTGCGCGCCGCGCAGGAGCTGCTGCACCGGCACAAGGCGCTGCTCATCGCCGACGAGGTGCAGACCGGCCTCGGCAGGACCGGTGACTTCTACGCGTACCAGCACGAGGAAGGTGTGGAACCCGATCTGGTCTGTGTCGCCAAGGCACTCTCCGGCGGCTATGTGCCGGTGGGAGCGACCCTCGGGAAGGACTGGATCTTCAGACGCGTCTATTCGTCGATGGACCGGGTTCTTGTCCACTCGGCGAGTTTCGGATCCAACGCTCAGGCGATGGCGGCGGGGCTCGCGGTCCTCGCGGTGATGGAGGACGAGGAGACGGTCGCCAATGCCCGGCGCACCGGCGATCTGCTGCGTGAGCGGCTCGCCGCGCTCATCGGGCGGTACGAGCTGCTGCACGAGGTCCGTGGCCGGGGGCTGATGATCGGCATCGAGTTCGGCCGGCCGTCCTCACTGAAGCTGCGCAGCCGCTGGACCGTGCTCCAGGCGGCCCGCAAGGGTCTCTTCGCGCAGATGGTGGTCGTACCGCTGCTGCAGAAGCACCGGATCCTCACCCAGGTCTCCGGCGACCATCTGGAAGTGATCAAGCTGATTCCGCCGCTGGTCATCGGTGAGCCGGAGGTGGACCGGTTCGTGACCGCGTTCACGGCGGTGATGGACGACGCGCACAGTGGCGGCGGGCTGATGTGGGACTTCGGCCGGACACTGGTCAAGCAGGCGGTCGCCCACCGCTGAGCCCCATCGGATTTGCCTCTGAGGTAAAAAAATTGCCTCTGAGGCAGGATCCTGGCCCAATAGACATATGAATCCTCCCGAAGGAGGGGTGGCCGACGAGCTGCCCGGGGTCGCGCCACGCCTGCGCGATCTGCGCCGCCGCCGTGGTCTCACCCTCGAGAGCGTCGCGCAGCGGGCGGGGCTTTCCCCCGCCCATCTCTCCCGGCTCGAGACGGGCCGACGACAGCCCTCGCTGCCGATGCTCCTCGGACTTGCCAGAATCTACGGTACGACAGTCTCCGAACTGCTCGGCGAGACTCCGCCGGAACGTGACGCGATCGTCCGCGCCGGCAGGTTCGAGGGCGCCGAGGCCGACGGCTGGATGTACCAGCAGGCCGGTGGCTCCGGCCGGGCGATGCAGGCGCTGCGCGTCCGCGTGCCGCACGGCGCGCAGGGTGATCTCGTACGCGTTCATCCGGGCGAGGAGTGGCTGTACGTCCTCGCCGGGCGGTTGCGGGTGAGCCTCGGCGACACCGTGCACGATCTCGACCCCGGGGACAGTGCGCACTTCGACTCGCTCACCCCGCACCGGATCGCCGCCGTCGACCCCGACGGATCCGAGCTCCTCTTCGTCCACACCCTGCTCCAGAGCCCTGCCGCCGAGCTGTGCCTCGGCAGCGGGATCCACCGCCGCTGAGACCGGTCCGTCCGGTCGCCAGAGAGGACTGTCATGTCCGATTCAGAGAACTTCGATCCGCTCAGCCCCGCCAGGCCCAAGAACTACGACCCGCAGGAGCGGAACTTTCCGCGCGGCGTGGTGATCCGGCTGGTCGCCTATCTCGTTGCCGGACACGTCTTCGCGGCCTTCCTCTACCTGCTCTTCGCGGTGGCCGGCAAGGGCTGACCGTCGGTCACCGCCGCTGGAAGGTCCGGTTACGCCTCGTCGAGCAGCCGTCCGCGCAGCCGCTCAAGCGTCTGCGGAGTGAGCTTCAGCCCGTCGGCGAGATAGCGGTCGGTGCTGCCCCAGGTCTCCTCGATGGTGGTGAAGGCCTGGGCGAGATATTCGGCGCGGGCGTCGAAGAGCGGGCTGAGCAGCTCCATCACCTCGGGCGACATCCCGGTCGCCGAGGTGTCGCTGCGGCGCACCTTGTACCGGCGGTGCAGTTCGTTGGACTTGAGGTAGTCGGCCTCGATGGCCTCGCGCTCGACCCCGACGGCGAGCAGCGCCACCGCGATCGAGATCCCGGCCCGGTCCTTGCCCGCCGCGCAGTGCATCAGCGCGGGGACACTGTCCTCGGCCAGGGCGTGCAGCACCCGGCTGTGCTCGGCGGTCCGGTCCCTGACGATCGCCCGGTACGAGGCGGTCATCCGGGCCGCTCCCTTGCCGTCGGCGAGGATGTCGCGCAGCTGCTCGATGTCGCCGTCGCGGACCATCCGCCAGAACTCGGCGCCGTCGGCCGGGTCGGAGAGCGGGATGCTCACATTCCGTACACCCGGCAGCTCCACGTCGAGGCCGTCGAGCTTGTGGTCGGCCGCATTCCGGAAGTCGAAGATCGTGTGCAGCCCGAGACCGCCGAGGAACGCCGCGTCCTCGGCGGTGGCGTGCGCGAGGTGACCGCTGCGGAAGAGCCGTCCGAGCCGCACCCGGCGTCCGTCGACGGTGGGCAGGCCGCCCACGTCGCGGAAGTTGCGCACGCCCGACAGCTCGGGTTCCGTCGACGGGATCTGCGGCACCTGCTGCGTCACGGTGTCTCCTGGAATGTCTGGCGTCGGCGCGACTCGCCGGCGAGGTCACTCCCGCGACGATACGACATCGGTGCCTCGGACAATCATCTCGGCCGTTCTCGCCCCGTCAGCCGGTGAATTCCCCCTGCGCAAGCGTTGCCCGGTCAGCCGTCGGAGCTTGATGATGTGCGGAACTGTGTGAATGTGGGGATGACATGATCGAGACTGGTGACACAGGTCGGACCTGGCTGCTGACCGGGGCGAGCGGCAGCTATGCGCTGCATCTCACGGACCGCGACGAGCTGCTCCATCTGCACTGGGGGCCGCGCATCTCCCTCGCGGCCGCCGAGACCCTCGCCGCCGCGCCGGAGCTGCCCTTCCGCGGCTTCGAATCGCAACTGGACGGCCGCGAGGAGTACCCGGTGGAGGGCGGCCCCCGCTTCGTCCGGCCCGCTCTCTCGGTACGCACCCCGGCGGTCCGCGGCACCGAATGGGCCTACGCCGAGGCGGCGGTGGAGGGCGACGAACTGCGCATCGCGTTCTCCGACTCCGTACAGCGGCTCGCGCTCACGCTGCACTACCGGATGCGGGACGACTTCGATGTGATCGAGCGCTGGGCCACCGTCAGGCACGCGGGCCCCGACGGACCGCCGCTGGAGCTGCTGCGAGCCGACGCGGCCGCCTGGGCGCTGCCCGCCCGCGACGGCTGGCGTCTCAGCCACCTGCACGGGCGTTGGGCGGCGGAGACGCAGCTGGTGCGGTCGGAGCTGACGTACGGCGAGAAGGTCCTCTCCAGCAGGCGCGGTCACACCGGCCACCAGTCCCTGCCCTGGGTTGCGCTCGACGCGGACGGAGCCGCCACCGAGGAGGACGGCGAGGTGTACGGCTGCGCGCTCGCCTGGTCCGGCTCATGGCGGATCGCCGTGCAGCAGCTTCCCGACGGGCTCGTACAGATCACCGGCGGAGCCGGCTACGACGACTCCGGGCTGCTGCGGCTCGAACCGGGGGAGACGTACACCACACCGGTGTTCGCCGGACTGTGGAGCGCCGGCGGGTTCGGCGGGGCGAGCCGGGCCTGGCACGCCTGGCAGTTGGCCCACATCGTTCCGGACGCCGAAAGGCTGCGGCCGGTGCTCTACAACTCCTGGGAGGCCACCGGCTTCGACATCGCGGAGGACCAGCAGCGTGCCCTGGCCGCGCGCGCCGCAGCGATGGGTGTGGAACTGTTCGTGGTGGACGACGCGTGGTTCGGGCAGCGCACCAGCGACCGGGCCGGACTCGGCGACTGGACCCCGAACCCCGAGCGCTTCCCCGGCGGGCTGAAGCCGCTCGCCGACGAAGTGCACGCGCTCGGCATGCAGTTCGGCATCTGGGTCGAACCGGAGATGGTGAACGCCGACAGCGACCTGTACCGCGCGCATCCGGACTGGGTACAGCACTTTCCCGGGCGGACCCGTACGGAGTTCCGTAATCAGCTGGTGCTCAATCTGGCCCGGACCGATGTGCAGAACTATCTGTGGGAGCAGCTCGACTCCCTGCTTTCCGCCGCCCCGATCGACTATGTGAAATGGGACTTCAACCGCTGCTTCACCGATGCGGGCTGGCCGGGCGAGGAGTATCCGCAGAAGCTCTGGATCGAGCATGTGGACGCGCTGTACGCGCTGATCGACCGGCTGCGGGCGGCTCACCCCGGTGTCGCCTTCGAGTCCTGCTCGGGCGGCGGCGGCAGGATCGATCTGGGCATCCTCGCCCGTACCGACCAGGTGTGGACCTCCGACAACACCGACCCGCTGGACCGGCTCGCCATCCAGGAGGGCTTCGGACAGATCCATCCGGCGCGGGTGATGGCCGCCTGGGTCACCGACAGCCCGAATGTCCAGCTCAACAGCAGGGTGAGCTCGCTGCGCTTCCGCTTCGTGAGCGCGATGGCCGGGGTGCTCGGGGTCGGCGGAGATCTCACCGAGTGGAGCGACGAGGAGCTGACCGAGGCCCGGGGCTGGGTGGACCTCTACAAGGAGATCCGCCCGGTGGTGCAGCACGGCGCGCTGTACCGGCTGCGTGCGCCGCGCGGTGGGCTCAGCGCCGTGCAGTACACGCATGGTGACGAGACGGTGGTGCTCATGTGGCTGGAGGCGCAGAGGTACGGGGAGTTGCCGCCGGTCCTGCGGCTGCGCGGGCTCGACCCCACGGCGACCTACACCTGCTCGGACACCGGGGCCGTCCACCACGGTTCCGTGCTGCTGCATCAGGGACTGCACACCGACCTGCGGGGGGATCTGGACGCGAAGGTGCTGAGGCTCCGTCGCGAATGATGTTCATGACATGTCCGTATTGGGGTATTTAGTCGAACATGCCCTGCTTTATGCGGGAGATGGGGGTCATCTCGTGAGCGGGATCATATCGGTGACGGTGTGTGCTGGTGCGGCGGGAGGCTAATCCGTACACGGCGCGGAAATCCAAGATCCTTAATCCACGGAGTGTGACCGGAATTCCGCGCTGATTTCCCGGCGCGGATTCCGGCACGCAACCGATGGCTTGTTCTGCTCGTCCTCATTCGTTTACGGTCACCGTCAATCCGGACGGACCGCCTAATCCTGCCGCCGACCGGAATTCGCACCCACTCATCGTGTGGCAGGAGCGGGGGAACCAGGTAAGCCGCCGACCGGAGAAATCCGGCCGGCTCGGGGTGAAGTCGCACTTCATGCGACCGGGCATCTCCAGTCCGAACCCGACAGCTCACCTCGTAGGCGCCGGAGAGGAAATTCTTCATGCCCATATCGGGTAAGCACCGTCGTCCGAAGTCCAGCACCATCGCTCGTGGCGTTGCCGCCGCCGGCGCCGGCGGGGCCGTCATCGCCCTCCCGCTGCTCGGTGCCACCGGTGCCCACGCCGCGGAGCAGGCCGCTCCCGTCGCGCACTCCGCCGCCGCAACGCACGCCGCCCCCGCCGCCCCGGTCGCGAAGCAGGCCGAGACCCGGACGTACTCCGTCGTCGCCGGCGACTACCTGTCGAAGATCGCCACCGACAACAAGGTCGAGGGTGGCTGGGAGAAGCTGTACCAGGACAACCGCGAGGTCATCGGCGGCAACCCGAGCCTGATCCTCCCGGGCATGAAGCTGACCCTCGGCGGCCCCGCCGCGGCCACCGGCACCACGCCGGCCGCCCCGGCCCCGTCGAAGGCTCCGGTGGCCACCAAGCCCGCGCCCGCCCAGAGCAGCAGCTCCGGCTACGTCGCCCCGGTCCCGGGCAAGCACACCACCAACTACCGTGCCTCCGGTGCCAACTGGTCCAGCGGCAGCCACACCGGCATCGACTTCCCGGTCTCCACCGGCACCAGCGTGAAGGTGATCACCTCCGGCACCGTCGTCACCGCCGGCTGGGGCGGGGCGTACGGCAACGAGGTCGTCGTCAAGCACGCCGACGGCCACTACTCGCAGTACGGCCACCTGTCCGCGCTCTCCGTCTCGGTGGGCCAGACCGTCTCCACCGGCCAGCAGGTCGGCCTCTCCGGTGCCACCGGCAACGTCACCGGCCCGCACCTCCACTTCGAGGTCCGCACCGGTCCGGCATACGGCTCGGACATCGACCCGGTCGCCTTCCTGGCTTCGCACGGAATCTCCGTCTGATCGGATCCGATCAGGCCTGATCCGAACGGCTTGTTGAAGGGGCGGTGCGCGGCGGCGCACCGCCCCTTCGCTTATTCCCTCTTTACCAAAACCTGACCGGGTGGTCTATCTCACCTCCCGTCAACCCCTTATTACGGTCGCGTAGGTCACATTCGGCAGTGCAGGATGTGCCCTTGTGGCAGACGATTCGAAAAACAATCAACGTGGCGTCAACAACCGGCATGGCGCCATCGGGTCGTACGCAGCGATTGGCGACAGCTTCACCGAGGGGGTCGGCGACCCCGGCCCGGACGGAACCTTCGTCGGCTGGGCAGACCGTTTCGCTGTACTCCTCGCCGACCAGCTCCCCGACCCCGACGCAGCGAGGAACACCGATGGTTCCGCCGGTTCGGCTCACGGGAACTTCCGGTACGCCAATCTCGCCGTACGCGGACGCCTCCTCGACCAGATAGTCGAGGAACAGGTGCCGCGCGCCAAGCAGCTCGCCCCCGACCTGGTGAGCTTCTGCGCGGGCGGCAATGACATCATCCGGCCCGGCACCGACCCCGACGACGTGGCCGAGCGCTTCGAGCGCGCGGTCGCCGACCTGACCCGGTCGGTCGGCACCGTCATGGTCACGACCGGCTTCGACACCCGCGACGTTCCCGTGCTGCGCCATCTGCGCGGCAAGATCGCCACCTACACCGCCCACGTGCGGTCCATCGCCGACCGCTACGACTGCCCGGTCCTCGACCTGTGGTCGCTGCGGTCCGTGCAGGACAGGCGCGCCTGGGACGACGACCGGCTCCATCTGTCGCCCGAGGGACACACCCGGGTCGCGCTGCGCGCCGCCCAGGTCCTCGGCCTCGATGTGCCGGCCGACCCGGACCAGGAATGGCCGCCCCAGGCGCAGCGCGGCACGCTCGAGGTGCGGCGCGACGACATCCACTGGGCGCGCGAATACCTGGTGCCGTGGATCGGGCGGCGGCTGCGCGGCGAGTCCTCCGGTGATCACGTCGAGGCGAAGCGGCCCGACCTGCTGCCGCTCTGACCGGCGCGGTGTCGCCTTCGGCCGGACGGGCCTGTTCGCCGGGGCCCCGTCCGGTTCGATCAGGCCCGTCCGCCGACCGGGAACAGCGGCAGCGACGCCTGATCCCGGTGCGCCGGTCGGCGCGCCGGCCCGGCCGGTACGCGTTCCAGTACGCCGCCAGCGAAGACGTCGTACAGCGGCAGCGTCTCCAGATGCACATATCCGATGTGGCAGTCGCACACGGCGAGCGGACAGGCCCGCGGGCCCAGCGCCCGCCGGTAGCTGCCGTCGTAGAGGTTGCCGAGCTCGGCCGGGACGAAGTGGCAGCGGCGCACGGTGCCGTCCCCGTCCACCGAGATGACCGACTCGCCGGTCCGGCAGGGCATCCCGGCCGAGCGATGCGGATCCCGGCTGTACGGGAAGAGGGGGTCGAGGGCCGTCCAGCGGTCCGCCTCCTCGTCCGTGTAGCTCCGCCCCTCGGCCGCGTTGACCCAGAGATAGACCTCGCCGGGCAGATCGGCACGGAGCCGCCGCGCCTCGTCGAGATGCTCGTCGAGACCGACCACACCGACGCTGTACCGGACACCGAGGTCGGTCAGCTCCCGGCACTTGGCGAGGAAGCGGTCGTACGGCGTCTGTCCCGGGTGGTACGTGCACCACAGCGCGATCCTGTCGCGGCCGGACTCACCCGCCTCGGCCAGCCAGCGCGTGCGGCCGCTGAGATTGGTCTGGATCGCGACCCGGCCGACGTGCGGCAGCTGCGCCAGCTCGACCAGCGCCCGGCGGTACCAGGAGCGGACCAGCCCTTCGCCCCACGGCGTGAACAGCACCGAGATCCGGTCGCCGGTCTGCGCCGTCGCCCAGGCGGTGAACCGCTCCAGCGCCGCACGGTCCGCACGCAGTTGCTCCGGGCTGTCACGCCGCTTGGCGAACGGGCAGTACGGGCAGTCGTAGTCGCACGACGCCAGCGGACCGCGGTACAGGATCGTCAGGTCCATGGGCACGCTCACTTCAGTTCGTAGGCGGCCATCGCGGCCCGCACGGCGGGGGAGAACAGCTCGGGACCCAGCGCGTCGGAGTGCGCGAGACCCTCGGGCGACAGCCGCAGCAGCCCGGACGCGTCGGCGGCGCCGTCCAGCCAGCCACGCGCCTCGAACCGGTCCAGCTCGCTGCGGAAGTCGTCACCGGGCAAGGTGCCGAACCGCTCGTGGTAATCGGCCAGTCGCAGTCCCCGGGCCTGGAGCAGTGACTGCAGGAGATGGCGTCTGCGCGCCTCGTCGCCGTCGACGTAGCGACCCACTTCGGCGCGTGAGAAGTCCGCTGTGGCGGTGTAGCAGTCGACGATCGCCCGCACTTCACGCATCTCGACCGCGTAGTCGAACGAGTAGTGCAGCCGCGTGGTGTACGAACGGGCGCCACAGCCCAGACCGATCATGCCGTCCGTCTGGCACGCGTAGTCGGCGGGGCCCTCCTGCGGGACGTCGGCGCGGCGGAACATCCGCATCGACACCTGCTCGTAGCCGTGAGAGAGAAGATGGTCCCGGCCCGCCCGGTACAGCCGCAGCCGCTGCTCGTCCCACGCCGCGTTCGCCGCGGCCTCGACGTCCGCGCCGAACCGGCCCAGACCGGTCAGCGGGCGCACGTACAGCGGATAGAGATAGAGCTCCTCCGGCTGCCAGCCGAGCGCGGCGTCCAGCGAGGTGCGCCAACTGTCCTCCGTCTGTCCGTCGATGCCGTAGATCAGGTCGATGTTGAGGACCGGAATGCGCACGTCCCGGATCCGGCCGAGCGCGGCTTCCACATCGGCGCGGCGCTGCGGGCGGACCGCCGCGCGGGCTTCGGCGTCGATGAAGCTCTGTACGCCGATGCTGATCCTGGTCGTCCCGCGGTCGGCGAGGACGGCCAGCCGGTCGGCCGTCGCGGTCGACGGCGACGTCTCGACCGACAGGGGCACGGAGCGCAGGTCGGCGCCCATCCGCTGTTCCGCGATGTCGCAGAGCCGCTCCAGTTCGGCGGCGGTCAGAAAGGTGGGGGTGCCGCCGCCGAAGGCCGCCGCGGCGAACCGCACCGGCGCCTCGTCCCCCAGCGCGTCCCGGACGGCGGTGGCCTGTCGCTCCAGCGCGTCGAGGTAGCGGGTCGTCAGCTCATCCGGAGCGCCGATCCGGGTGAAGAGGTTGCAGAAGCCGCAGCGGACCTCGCAGAACGGTATGTGGAGATAGAGCGACAGCGCGTCCTTGCGCTCGGCTGCCCACAGCTCGCGCAGCTCGGGCCGCCCGGTGGGGTGTGCGTCGAGCTTTCCGTACGCCGTCTTGTGCGGATAGGCGTAGACATAGCTCCGGTACGGACGGATGGCGGGCTGACTCGTCAGCATGCGGTGACCCCCGGTTCCAGGAAGAAGTGCGCGTACGGAACGGTCCAGACGGACTCGTGGCCGAGCCGGTGACCGGTGTAGCCGTCGTCCCCGTACGCCGTGCCGTGGTCGGAGCAGACGATGGCGAAGCAACGGCGGCGGCTGCCCGCGGCGGCGAAGAGCCGGCCGATGTGCTCGTCGACGTATTCCAGGGCGGCGGCATGCGTGGCGCGGGAGTCACCTGCCTCCGGGGTGGCGCCCGGCCGGTGGAACCAGTTGGGCTGGTGCAGCGCAGAGACGTTGACGAAGATGAAGAGCCGTTGTTCGGCCGGAAGCCGGGCGACGACCTGCTCGGCCCGGGTCACCTGGGCCTCGAAGGAAGTGGGCGACGCAACGCCGAACTCCGGTTCCCAGTGGCTCTCCTGGAACATGCCCGGCAGAACCGAACCGAGCGGGCCCTGCCGGTTGAAGAATCCGACGCCACCGATGCACACCGTGCGGTAGCCGGCCCCGGCGAGCGCGGACACCAGATCGGGGGTGTCGAAGACAAAGGTGCGGGAAGCCGTGGTCTCACTGCCCGCGAAGCGCGCCGCGAACAGCCGCGGATGCGGGCCCGGGGCGGCGGGCGTCGGCAGGAAGCCCGCGAAGATCGCCTGGTGGGAGGCGTAGGTGAAGCTGCCGGGAGCATGCCGCTTCTCCCAGACCCCGCCCGGGAGATGGCGGGCCAGATGAGGGATGCGGCCGGCGGCGGCGAGCTCCGCCGCCACGTCGTACCGCAGGGTGTCGAGCGTGATCAGCAACAGGTCGTGGCTGCCCACGATCCCGCTCATGTCCGGGTTCCGGGCGTCGGCGGCGGAGGGGCTGGAATCAGGCGGTGTTGGGTGCACGGTGGTTCCTTGCTCTGTTCAGTACGGCGGCGACCTGCGCCGCATAGGTGTCCAGGCCCTCGGCGCCACTGCCCGGCAGGCCGGTCAGGCGTGGCAGCAGATCGCCGAAGGCGTTGACCTCGCCGACGGCGAACCGCCGCCAGCCCGTCGCGGGCAGCAGATCGACGGCCACGCACAGCGTCTCCGGGAAGCAGGCGGCGGCCCGCTCGCACACGGCGAGGACCTCGGCCCAGCTGCCACCCGCCGCCCGGACGGCCACGCGGACCTCGTCGAGACTTCCGCGCTCCCCGCCGAGGTGAAGATTGGTCATGGGGGAGCGGCTGGTCCGTACGACGGCATGGGTCGCGCGACCAGCCACGACCACGACCCGCAGATCCGCCGACCGCCCGTGCTGCGATGCCTTGGGCAGCCAGCGCTCGATGTGCAGCCCGTCCGGTGCCAGCGCGTCGACGATCGCCGCCACCTCGCGTTCCGTCGTGCAGCGGCGTACCCGCAGCGAGTTGAAGAGCCGCCCGGCGGTGTCGCGCTCCACCGACGTCGTCGCCCGCACGCGGCCAGGTCCGGCCGTCTCCACGGCGAGTACCCCCGAGGCGGACGAGCCGTGCGCGAGCTTCACGAAGGCCCGCGGCATACCGTGCCCGGCCATCAGCGCACGCACGTCCTCCCAGCCGCGCACTGCGGGCGCCCCGGCCCCGGAGGTCGCGGACGCAGGCACGGGAACTGCGGCGCCGTCCAGTACGCCATGGCAGAGCCGCTTGTCGAACAACACCGCCACATCGCCCGGATCGTCCAGCAACTCGGCGCCGGCCGCAGCTGCCACCCGCGCCACCTCCCGTACGGCCGCGGTGAAGCGGGTGTACCAGAGGGCGGTTCCCTCGACCCTCGTCGGATCGTCCACCGCCCGCAGCAGCCGTTCCACCTCGGCGTCCTCACCCGGCGAGTCCATCCGTACGGTCTCACCGGGCCGGAACGCCGCCTCGCCACGGAGCACCGCCGGCCAGGGCATGACCCGCGCGGCCGGCAGCCCGGCGGCGCGCACCGCCTCCTGGAACAGCGTCACCCGGCGGTTCCCGGGAACGCCGACGACGGCAAAGCGTGGCACCGGACCGACCGTGCTACTCGGAGACCGCGACATAGCGCTCGTCGTCCTCATCCGGATCCCAGTACTCCACCTCGTGCGGTTCGCCGTTCACCCGGCCGGGTCCGATCAGCCCCCTGAGCCGGTCGACCAACGGGGCGCTGATGTAGTGATGGTGCAGATCCAGCGCGGTCAGGTGAGTGAGGGGCTGGCCCGCGAGCAGCGCCTCGGCGCCGATGTCGCTCAGGGTGCCCATCGCGAGGGAGAGCGACTCCAGGTGGGCGACGACCGGGGCCGAGGCCATCGCGGCCGCGATCTCGTCCTGGATCTCACTGTTCTGCAGGCCCAGATGGCGCAGCTTCGGGAACGCGGCACCGGACAGCAGCGGGGCGAGGTCGTCGACCGTCGAGTCGCCGCCGTACTCGGTGACGCCCAGCCAGAGTTCGAGATGCTCCAGCGCGGGCAGATCCGAAGCACCGATTGCCCGCACGATGCCGGCCGGGAGCCCGCCCGACTCGAACCGAAGCGACTTCAGCGCCTTGTGCCGCACCGGCTGCAGGCCGAGGACCTCCGTTCCCTCGACCGGCTCGCCGCATCCGCGTACGGTCAACTCCTCCAGTTGCCCGAACGCCTCGACCACCGGGGTGATGTCGGACATCTCCAGCCACGAGAGCTCGCACTCCTCGCTGACGACGTCGGCGAGGAAGAGCGCTCTCAGGGCCGGGAAGCGGTCCGCATCGGCGCACAGCAGCTCGACGACCGGCGCGAAGGGGGTGTACTCCTCCTCCCACCAGGGGCCGATCAGCAGAGCCCGTACCGCGGTCGTGTCCACCGTGTCGAGGAAGTACTGCCAGAGTGCCGCGAAGGTCAGGTCGCCCTGCCAGGCACTCTCCAGTCGCCAGGCGACCGCGTCCGCCGCCGGGAGGGGATCAGCGCGCGGCCGGTCGGGGCCGGGCAGCGTGAGAACCCGCAACCCGTGGAAGGACGCGGGGTGTTCGATGTCCGTCATCGCACATCACTCCGCGACCGTGGTGTAGCGGCCTTCGACCCCGCGGCCGCCCCACGGCTCCTCACGCTCGGAGAGATCGACCTGCACACCGTGCGGCCCCAGCGCCGCCTCGATCCGGCGCTCCATCGGCTCGGTGAGGAAGTGATGGTGCAGATCGAGCCGTTCGAGATGGGTCAGCGGCTGGCCCTCGAGCAGCGCGGCCGCGCCCTCGTCGCCCAGCGTGCCGTTCGACAGGTCGAGGGTGCGGAGCTGAGCGACGACCGGGGCGCTCGCGACGGCGCGCGCGATCTCGTTCTGCAACTCGCTGTTGCGCAGACCGAGGTGATGGAGCCGGGGGAACCGCGGGCCGGACAGCAGCGGGGCCAGGTCCGCGACATCCGCGTCGCCGCCGTACTCGGAGACGCCCAGCCAGAGATCGAGCCGCTCCAGTGCGGGCAGCTCGCTGTCCAGAATGCCGCGGATCACCCCGACCGGAAGGCCGCCGGTCTCGATGGTCAGCGAACGGAGCCGATCGTGCTTCGACGGGGAGAACGTCAGATACGTGCCGCCGCGCACACCCAGTTCGAGCAGCGCGGGGAACGCGGTCAGCAGCGCGGTGACCTCGCACTGCTCGATCCAGGAGATCTCGTTCTCCTCACTCGTCATGTCGCCGACGAATATCGCCTCCAGCGAAGTCAGCCGGTCGGCCGCGGCGATCACCAGACCGATCGGGTAGGACGACGTCTCGTCGGTCGCCTCCCCCCACTGCCCGATGATCAGGGCTCGCACGCCGCCCGGGTCGACCGCCCCGAGGAACGCCTGGAACGCCTCCTCCCAGGTCATCTCGGACTCGTCGTCGTACGGGTCGACCGAGATACGCCAGGCCGCGGCGTCCGCGGCCTGCGCCGGGGCCTCGCCCGTCGCGTGCTGGAAGTCGACGGCCGGCAGGCCGAGCAACTCGTGCAGGTGATCCACACCGGACATGGTCCTGAACTCCTGAGACTGGGATCGGCTGATGCCCGCAAGGTTTATCAAGCCGCACTGACAACGCGGCGGGCGGGACCGGTTGTGACCGATTGTCAGACCCTCCTCGTAGCGTTTTCTCCATGGCCGCGGCACAGCGGGTGCCGCCGTGGAGGGGAGACGTCTGTGTACCGGCAGGGCGATGTACTGATCGTGTCGTTGGAGGAGTCGGCGGTGCCCGCGCATCTGGTGGACGCGCCGGGTGAGCCGCGGGACGCCCGGGGGCGAATGGTGCTCGCGCTCGGCGAGGTCACCGGTCATGCGCATGCGGTACAGGGGCCCGGCCGGCTGATGCGCGAGGCGGGCGCCTTCGGCCCGATGCTGCTCCATCTCCCCGACGGTGGACGGGTGGTGCACGAGGAGCATGCGGCGATCCCGCTGTCGAAGGGCTGGTACCGCGTGGTGCGTCAGCGGGAGTACGCACCCGGCGCGGTCCGCATCGTCGCGGACTGACCGGCCCGTCCGCAGCGGCCGGTGGGAACCGGACAGGACGTGGCACAGCAGAGATACAGGACCGGACAGCGAAACAGGGGACGGGGACAACCGATGCAGTATGTGGACTCATGGCGGGCCGTGGCGGCGGCGACCGGTGCGGCGGACCGGTCCGCGGCCGAGGACGGCGTCCGCCTCGCCTACCGCAGCGCGGGACTGGCGGAGCCGGAGGAGTTCGTCTGGGCGGAATCGCCGAAGGCGGCCGTCGAGGCCGTCGAGAAGCTCGTCGACGCGGGGCGTTCGGTCCGCGACGAGGTGCGCACCCGCCCGTGGGCGCAGGAGCGGCGCCGGATGTACGACGAGCTGGGCCCGGCCGGCTGGTCCTCCCTCTGGTCGGCCACGGGCGCGCAGCTCTGGGAGACCACGGCGGCGCTCGCCGAGCGGATACGGGCGGGTGTCGTCTCGGCCCTCGTTCAGCGGCCCGAGGACGAGTCGGCTGTCCGGCTGGTGCTGCTGGACGCGGTGCTCGGCCAGCACGACGCGGCATGGCTGGCCGCCTTCGACGGCCGTGGTGACCGGCTCGACGGGCTGGCGGAGGTGGCCCGGCACGCGGGCTGGTGGTGGCCCTACGAGCGCACGGTGGTGCTCAGCGAACGCCCGGAGGCACTTCACCGCGACGAGGCGGGGCGGCTCGACCGCGGGGACGGCCCGGCCCTCTCGTACTCCGACGGGTTCGCGCTGTACGCCTGGCGCGGCATGCCGGTCCCGGCCGAGTTCCTGGCGGAGCTGGCGGCCCTGACCCCCGAGCGGATACGCAACGAGGAGAACGCGGAGCTGCGCCGCGTGATGCTGGAGTTCTACGGTTACGACCGCTACCTCGCCGAGTCGGGCGCCGTCCCGGTGCACCGGGACGAGACGGGAATCCTCTGGCGGATCGCGCTGCAGGGCGACGAGGACGTGGTAATGGTCGAGGTGGTCAACTCCACCCCGGAGCCGGACGGGACGCACCGCACGTACTGGCTGCGGGTGCCGCCGACGACCAGGACCGCGAAGAGCGGCGTGGCATGGACCTTCGGACTCGACGGCGAAACCTACGCGCCGCTGCGTCAGACCTGATCGACCGACAGGACGGGAGGGATCCGGGGGAGCCGAAAGCGGACGGGGGAGTGCGGAGAGGGAAGCCGGCCGGGTCAGGCCTTCAGCGCCTCCTGGTCGATGCCGAGTTCGCGGGCGAGCGCCTCGTCGGTCCACCCCAGCATCGTGGCCCGGGAGAGCGGACCGGCGTACGACGTCATCTGGACGGCCAGACCGTCCAGCAGGGCGGTCAGCCGCCAGGCCGCGGACATCGGATCGTCGCAGTGGAACTCCCCTGCGGCGGCCCCTTCTTCGAGGACCTCGGCGAGTTCGGCCTTCCACTGCTGGTCGAGATCACCGGCCACGTTGCGCAGTGCCGGATCGCGCAACGAGGCCGCCCAGCCCTCGATCCACAGCCGCCACCCCTTGGCCTGCCCGGTCGGCGCGTACCAGCGGACGGCGGCGCGCAGTCTCCGTACCGCACTGGTGCGGCGGCTGAGCAGCTTGCGCAGATGGGCCAGGTCGGCCTCGGCCGCATGCGCGAAGGCGGCCGCGACCAGCTTCTCCTTCGTCGAGAAGTGGTAGAGCACGAGTGCGTTGCTCACCCCGAGGACGGACGCCACATCGGCGATCCGTACCGCGGCGACACCCCGCACCTCGATCTGCTCGACGGCAGCGCGCAGCAGCTCCTCGCGTCGTTCCGCCACGCTCAACCGCACTCTCGCCACGGCGTCACCCTAACCAATCCACGGGCTCCCGACAGGTCGGGGGCGGGTCGGAGCTGGCGGGAAGCTGCCATGGCAGCTATTCGCCGTACGGTCCCTGGCGAAGCGGGAATCGGGTCGCCCGTACAGGTCCGGCGGCTCAGCGGGCCCGGCGGCCCGGCAGGTTCATCGGTACCAGCCGAATCGCTCGGCCATCACCGGAAGCCGCTCGGCGACGAGGGCATGGGCCGCCGCCCGGGGAGTGGAACCGTCGGCCTCCGCGCGGGCCAGCATCCGGTCGATCAGTACCCGCATCGAGCGACGGGTGTGCCCGAACGCCTCCTCGGCATCGGCGCCGATGTCGCCGAAGAGCGTCCACCACCACCACGCGTTCGTACCGGAGTTGACGACCACGTCGGGCAGTACGGTGACTCCGCGCTCGGCGAGCAGCGCCTCCGCTTCCGGCAGCACCGGCATGTTCGCCGCTTCGACGATCCAACGGGCGCTGATCCGGGCCTGGTTCGTGGCGTCGACGGCGTACGAGACCGCTGCCGGTACGAGCACCTCCGCCTCCTGTGTCAGCCAGGCGTCGGCGGGCAGCTCCCGGTCTCCGTCCCGCAGCGCACCGCGGTCCACCGTTCCGTACGCGTCCCGGGCCGCGAGCAGCCCCTCGACATCGAGGCCCGCCGGGTTGGCGATCGTCCCCTTGATGTCGGCGACGGCGACGACCTTCAGTCCGGCCCGGGCGAGGAACCGCGCCGTGGCGCCGCCCATGGTCCCGAGCCCTTGTACGGAGACTCTGGCCTCCGTGTACGCGACGCCCGCCCGGTCCAGCGCGGCGAGCGCCGACTCGGCGACCCCGCAGCCGCCGACCAGCTCGTCGAGCCCGATGCCGTCCACCTCGACGGCGAAAGCGTCGGCGAGCCGCTGCCGGGCCGCCGTCTCGTCGTCGAGGAGCGGATAGACCGCCTGGATCGAGGAGACGAGTCCGGCCTCGGCCGCCGCCCGGTCGACGGTGTCCTGGGTGAGCCCGAGATCCTCGCCGGTCGTCCAGACGTTCTCTATATACGGACGCACGGCCCGCAGATAGCGCACGAGCACCCCGTACGCCTCCGGGTCGCGCGGGTCGCAGTCGATGCCTCCCTTGGCGCCGCCGAGCGGTATGTAGCGCGCCTGTGTGTCATCGGCATCGAAGTGCAGCGCTTCCTTCATCGTCATGCCCCGGGCAAGTCCCGCCACCTCGTCGAGCGTGCAGCCCGCCCGCATCCGCAGCCCGCCACTCGACACGCCGCGCACCAGTCGGTCGACGACCAGATGGCCCTGGCGTCCGGTGACGTGGTCCGTCCAGGTCAGCGAGATCAGTGGGGCCGGCAGAGCGTCCGGGGACACCGTCGGCGCCGTCGGAGTCGTCGGTGTCGTCATCGGAAGGTCTCCTCGGTGTCAGTGATCAGGATGGGCCCCGGAGTGGTCCGGGCCTGGGGGCGGGCGAGCGCCGCCGGCGATCCGGGGTGGCCGCCGCGGTCAACGATTTACTGAATCGCCGGTCAGTATCGGAAAGTGGGGGCGCCCCTGTCAATGCGGCCCTTGCTGAATAGCTGTTCAGTGGCTGGAGTCGGCCGTGCCCTGGGCGGCGGTCCTCGGCGATCGGCACCGGTCCTTCGAGCCCTGGCTGGTCAGGCCGCGTGCGGAAGCTGTGCGGGGGTGCGTGTCCTCCGCGGCGACCATGGCCGTCGGCTCGACCGGGGGCCTCTCGCCGAGCGCGCTTTTGGGCCGGTCCGCCAGGGGTGCGGGCCGGGTCGAGCGACATACGGGCGGTCATGACCGGTTTCCTTGTCCGGTGTCCACCGGTGTGGGCGGGCTGCTGCCGCGGATGCTGCGGGCGGCGGCCGCCGGATGTGACATGAGTGAGTGGCGGAACGCGGAATCCTGCAGTGGGTGTGCACGTTGGATTCGTCATGACGGGAATCGATGCGCAGCAGGACGCGCTCCTTCGGCTGGTCGCCGAAGAAAGCGGTGGGGTACTCGTGACGCTGAAGCGGGACGGCCGGCCCCAGCTGTCCAATGTCAATCACTTCTACTATCCCGCGGAGCGCATCATCCGTGTCTCGATCACCGATGACCGGGCGAAGACGCGGAACCTGCGGCGCGATCCGCGGGCGAGCTACCACGTCACCAGCGAGGACCGCTGGGCCTGGACGGTCGCGGACGGCACGGCCGAGCTGTCGCCGGTCGCCGCCGATCCGTCCGATTCGACCGTCGAGGAGCTGATCGCGCTCTACCGGGACGTGCAGGGCGAGCATCCCGACTGGGAGGATTACCGCAGCGCGATGGTCCGCGACCGGCGGATCGTACTGCGGTTGCATGTCGAACATGCGTACGGGCAACCGCGTGGCTGAGACGGCGGGGTCCGCCGTCATTCCATTGGCCGCCCCGTACTCGCACTGTCTTACCCCCTGCTCATAATGAAACGACACCGACTCCCTCAGGAGATGTTGTGACCGGCGCTGACTCCTTGCATTCGCTCCGTACCCGGCTGCGTTCGCTGCGACCCGCCGCATTCGGCGCCGACCCGGGGGGCACCCGCATGGAGCGCATCCGGAACTCGCCCAATTTCGCCGACGGGGTCTTCCAGAACCCGGTCGGGGCGCGGACCAGGCCGTCCGGCTCGACGCTGGAGTTCGCGAAGGTCTACTTCCACAAGGAGGAGCGGGTACGCAGGTCGCCGAACGGCATGGTGCCCGTCCACGCGACCACCCTCGCCGACCTCGCCCGGCCGCCGGCCTCAGGGCTGCGGCTCACCTGGATGGGTCACTCGAGCGTGCTCGCCGAGATCGACGGCCGGCGGGTGCTCTTCGACCCGGTGTGGGGCGAGCGCTGTTCGCCCTTCGCGTTCGCCGGACCCAAGCGGCTGCACCCGGTGCCGTTGCCGCTCGCCACGCTCGGCCCGCTCGACGCGGTCGTGATCTCGCACGACCATTACGACCACCTCGACCTGCCGACGATCCGCGCCCTGGCGGGCACGGACACGGTCTTCGCGGTGCCCCTCGGAGTCGGCGCCCACCTGGAGCGCTGGGGTGTGTCAACCGACCGGATGCGTGAGCTCGACTGGAACGAGACCACGAACATCGCCGGGATCAGCTTCACCGCGACTCCGGCCCGGCACTTCTGCGGACGTGGCCTGCGTAACCAGCAGCACACGCTCTGGGCGTCCTGGGCCGTCGCGGGCCCCGAGCACCGGATCTACCACTCCGGGGACACCGGCTACTTCCCCGGTTTCAAGGACATCGGCGCCGAGCACGGCCCGTTCGACGCGACGATGATCCAGATCGGTGCGTATTCGGAGTACTGGCCCGACATTCACATGACACCCGACGAGGGCGTGCAGGCGCAGCTCGACCTGCAAGGGGGCAAGCCGCACGGTGTCATGCTGCCCATCCACTGGGGCACCTTCAACCTCGCCGTTCACCCCTGGCACGAGCCTGCCGAGCGGACGATGCTCGCGGGCCACACGGTCGGCCAGGTCACTGCCGCGCCTCGACCCGGTGAGCCCTTCGAGCCCGCGGACAGACAGGCCGTCGAGCCGTGGTGGCGACAGTGCGCCGAAACACCCCTGGAGGGCTGGGCTGAGTGGCCGCCCCTGGAGGGGACCGGGGCCGTCGTCACTTCGACACCCGATGACGACCTTGTTGCGGAGATCTGATGTCGAACGGCGAGCAGGCTCAGAGAAATGCCGAAGTTGCCCGCCGCGCTCTGGGCTGCTGAGCAGAGCCAGGTGATCCGGGCCGCTGACGACCGCTCTCGGCGGACGGACGGGCGAAATCACGGCAGTACACCCAGCTGCCGATTTCGCCAAAGCCATCCTGTGTCCGTGTCGAGGCCAGGAGTGTGAAGTCCTGACACCGAGCGCCCCACCCTTCCGGCCGAAACGGCGAGGGTGGGGCTTCTCCATTTCAGGCCGACCGGCAGGAGGCGTCACGCAGGGCAACGTCGCCGGCGGAGTGCAGCTCCACCGTGCCGCGATCGCCGCGAACTGGGCCACAGCACTGATGTCTACAGCCGTGCACTCCGTCTACAGCATGTAGACGGAGGGCGTTCGCGAGAGCGAGCCCTGTGCCGCAGCATGTAGACGTAGGGGGCGTTCGCGAGAGCGAGCCCTGTGCCGAGCCACGCCGCGGCCTGCCGCCCCGGCGGGCGAGCCGCCGCTGCCGCCCGCCCCTCCCATCCATTCACGAGGTCGTCAGGGGAAACGGTCATGGAAGAAGGCGTACCGGACGTCTCCGTCATCGTCATCGTCTACAACGACGCCGCACGTCTGCCGACGGCTGTCGCCTCGGTGCTGAGACAGTCGCACCGCAACGTCGAAGTCGTGATCGTCGACGACCACAGCGACGACGGATCCTTCCAGGCCGCTCGCTCGTTGGCCGCGAAGAACCCCCGACGGGTGACGGCTCACCGTCTCCCGTGCAACAGCGGCGGCTGCGGCGCTCCCCGGAACAAGGGCATCGAAATGGCCCGCGGACGCTACGTGATGTTCCTCGACAGCGATGACGCACTGCAGCGCGATGCCTGCCGGAACATGGTCGAAGCCGCAGACGCGACCAAGGCCGACCTGGTCTCCGGACTGTGCGTGCGTGTCCACGTCGGCTCACGCAACCGCAAGGAGGACGAGTGGTACCCGTGGCTCTACCGCTCCACGCGGACCTTCGAGTCGATACGTGAGGTCCCGGACCTGCTGGCCTTCGACACCCTGTCGACCAACAAGTGCTATCGCCGCGCGTTCCTGGCCGAGGCGGACCTGACGTTCCCCGTCGCGATCCACTACGAGGACCTGCTGTTCTCCGCCCAGGCGTACACGGCGGCACGCCGCATCACGCTCATCCCCAACCGCGTCTACTTCTGGAACGTCCACGACAACGCCCCGGTGAGGTCGATCAGCAACAGGCGCCACGAGATCGCCAACTTCGCCCACCGTATGGAGATCCACCAGCGGGTCGACCGGCTCCTGTACGAGCAGGGCCTGGACGAGGTCCGGTTGCACAAGGACATCAAGTTTCTCAAACACGACCTCGCCCTCCACCTGCGGGACCTTCCGCTGCTGGACGACACGTACCGCCGGGAGTTCGAGCGGCTGAGCGGGGGATACCTCGCCGGGCTGGACCCCCGTGCCTACGAGGAGGCAGAGCCGATCCAGGCCATCTGTGCGTACCTGCTGGCCCGGGGTGACTGGACCAACCTCCTGCCGGCGGCGGACACCCTCACGAACCGCAAGAAGCTCTCCTCTTCCCTCGCCGAGCACCAGGGACGCATCTACTGGTGCCGCGACCACCTGGACGACCCCCTGGGCCGGAAGATCCTCGACGTCACGGACGCGGGCTGGCACACCCGCCCACTCGGCAACCTCATCCTGCGCAACCGGCTCACCCGCTACACGGACGACGGCCACGGCACCGTCAGCCTGGCGGGCACCGTGATCAATCCCCTCGGACGCTTCGCACCCGGCAGCCGGATCAGTGGTCACCTCGAACTGCGAGCCCGGCGGCGGAGTCTGCAGACCTTCCGCGTCCCCCTGGACGCAGTGCGGCACCGCGGGGACGGGGTCGAATGGGAGACGGAGGCAGGACTGTCCGGCACACTGCGTCCGCTCGGCGTCATCGACGCCGTATGGGACGCCCTGGTCGTCCTGGACATCGACG
The DNA here is from genome assembly GCF_042872425.1 of Streptomyces sp. NPDC005262. NCBI lineage: Bacteria > Bacillati > Actinomycetota > Actinomycetes > Kitasatosporales > Streptomycetaceae > Streptomyces > Streptomyces sp. NPDC005262. The sequence continues at coordinate 673,099 of NZ_JBIAKK010000003.1, read as the reverse complement.
GGACCACCGTGCGCACCCGACTCTCGGTCACCGCCCAGGACATCGAGAGCGCCCGCGCGCTGCGGGTCAGGCCGCGGCTGACAAGGCTGGTGGCCGATCGCCTCACTCCGGAGGTGTCCAGCCGCGGGCACCTGAGCTTCGTCCTGCGCGCCCAGGGGCCGTCTGCACGGCGTGTGACGGGACTTCTGGAAACGGGGCTGGCCAGTCGAGGGGGAACCCTCGCCAAGAGAGCGGTCCGCCGCGCACGAAGGATCAAGAAGCGGGCGAACTCGGAGCCCACCAAGATCCGGGTATACCAGCAGGTCCTCAGCAGGCTCCCGATCCGCAAGGGCCTGGTGGTCTTCGAGAGCCATCTCGGGAAGCAGTACAGCGACAGCCCCAGGGCCCTCTACGAGGAGATGCGCCGACGAGGCCTTGTGTTCCACGCCGTTTGGTCACACGCCGCTCCGCTGCCGACGGGGTTCCCGGAGGACGCCACGCTGGTGCGTCGATGGAGTTGGCGGCACTTGCGGGCGCTGGCCCAGGCGGAGTTCTGGATCGACAACCAGGGTATGCCGCTCAAGCTCACCAAGCGTCCCGGCACCACCTACATCCAGACCTGGCACGGCTCCGCCCTCAAGCGCATGGGCTTCGACGAGCCCGCGCACAAGGCCCGCGGCCGGGCGGAGCGGGCGGCGTACCAGAAGGCGCTGGACCGCTTCGACCACTTCCTCGTCCGCTCCGAGCACGATGTGCGGACTCTCGCCAGGGCCTTCCGGCTCCGCGAGGAGGTGTTGCTGCGCAGCGGGTACCCGCGCAACGACGCCCTCGTCACCGCTCGCCGGCGCGAACAGGAGACCGGCTCCGGTGAGCGGGGTGCGCTCGCGACGGAACTCGGCCTCCCGGGTGACCGGACCGTCATCCTCTACGCACCGACGTTCCGCGCGGACGAAGCGGGCCGGGTCCAGCCCCTGGAACCCCTCTTCGACGTGGAGGAGTTCGCCGCGCGCTTCGGTGACCGCGTCACCCTGCTGATCCGCTCCCACTACCTGAACCAGGTCGTCCTGCCACCGTCCGTCCAGGGCGCGGTCGTCGACGTCACCGATCACGACGACATCACCCCGCTGCTGCTGGCGGCCGACGCCCTGATCACGGACTTCTCCTCCGTCATGTTCGACTACGCGCTGCTGGACCGGCCCATGCTCTTCTACACGCCCGACTACGACCACTACGTGGGCCCCGGTCGCGGCACCTACTTCGACCTGCGCGCTGAGGCACCGGGCCCGGTGGTCACCACGCGGGAAGCCCTCTTCGACGCCGTCGACGACCTGAAGGCGAACGCCCGCGACTTCGCCGCCGCCCGGATCGCCTTCGTCGACGCCTACGGCGAGGGGGACCAGGGCAACGCCGCGCGCACCGTCGTCGACACCTTCTTCACCCCGGGAGGCAACCAGTGACCACGACCACCGGCGACGCCGCACAGGACCTCCGCGGCCCCGGCCCCGCCACCACCCGGGACGTCTTCTTCGTGTCCAACAGCGTCGACGAGCTTGGTGGGGTGACCACCTGGTCCCACCAGATGGCGCGGCTCCTCCTGGCCCGCGGCCACCGTGTCCACATGGTCGGCATCACCGCCTCCGACGTACCGCAGGACCTGGGCGGGACACTCCCCTACCCCGCCACGACCCTCTACGACACTCCGCCACCCGAGCCCGCCCCGAGCCGTGGCCTGCGCGGCCGGCTCGACCCCGTGGCACGGCGCCGCAACCGCCTCCGGGCGGCGGGCATGCGCGAGCGGGCGGCCGAACTCACCAGGCTCTTCGCCTCGGCCCGGCCCGGGGCCGTCGTCATCGTCACCCAGGTGTGGGCGATGGAGTGGGTCGCGCTCGCCCGCACCCGCGGGCTGACCGTCATCGGGATGAGCCACGAGTCCTACCTCTACTCCCGCTCCACCTCGCGTTTCGCCCGCGTCAAACGGCACTACGCGGACGTCGACCGGATGCTCGTCCTGACCCGCGAGGACGCCGACCTGTGGATCCGGGAGGGGATGAACAACGTCGGTTTCATGCCCAACCCGCTGCCGTTCCTGCCGTCGGCGCCCTCTCCCCGCGCCCGGCCGGTCGTGCTGTCCATGGGGCGACTCACGGATCAGAAGGGAATCGACATGCTTCTGGACGCCTGGGCCGAGGTCGCCCCGCACCACCCGGAATGGACCCTCGAAATCTACGGGGACGGCGAGGACGAGGAGGCCCTCAAGACCCAGTCCTGTGAGGCCGGCCTCGACGGCAGCGTGCAGTGGTGCGGCCGCACGGCCGACGTGCAGGGCGCCCTCAACGGCGGTTCGATCTTCGTCCAGTCCTCCCGTGGCGAGGGGTTCCCGCTCGCGTTGATGGAGGCCATGGCAGCCGGCCTCCCCAGCGTCGCCTTCGACTGCGCGCCCGGGGTACGGGAGATAGTCAGTGACGGCCAGGACGGACTTCTGGCCCCCCTCGGCAGCACGACCGAACTGGCCGCGCACCTGCGCACCCTGATCTCCGACTCGGCCCTGCGCGACCGGATGGGCGACGCGGCACGCGAGAACGTCCGTCGCTTCAGCACCGACCGGGTGGTCCACAGGTGGGAGGAGCTCTTCGCCTTCCTCGACCAGCGCTGACCGCCGACCCCTGTGCTCCGGTTTCCCGGAACCCCGGAGCCCGACACCTGATGACGACCTTGGCGCGGAGATCTGATGGCGAACGGAGAGCGGCCTCAGAGACATGCCGAGATGCTCGCCGCGCTCTCGGCTGCTGCCGGGCAGAGCCAGGCGATCCAGGCCGTTGACAGCCACTCTCGGCGGAGGGGCAGGCGAAACCACGGCCCTACGCCCAGCTACCGATTTCGCGAAAGCCATCCTGTGTCCGTGTCGAGGCCAGGAGTGTGAAGTCCTGACACCGAGTCCCCACTCTGCCGGTTCGACGGCGGAGTGGGGCCTCTGGCTGACCCGTAACTCGGACGACGCCGGGACCCGGCCCGTCACCCGCGCCGTCGTCCTGCGCCTACGCGAACCCCTGACCGCCTGAGGGAACCTCAGTCGTGACTAGTAGTAGACGGTGTAGCTGGGGTAGACGGGATAGTCGGGGTACACGGGGTACACGGGGTACACAGGGTAGACGGGGTACACGGGATAGGTGGTGGGCCCTGGCTGCCATCCGCAGTCGTATGCGCGCCAGTCGCACCAGTTGGTGGGTGCGGCCTGTGACGCGGTGGTCCGGGCCGGAACCTGTGGGGCCGCCTGGGCTGTCGGCGCAGCTACTGAAAAGGCGAGCGCCGAGGCCAAGGCGGATGCACACACGAACGCTGGGATTCGCCTACGCACAGTTCTGGGCATGATGAACCTCGTCCTGTGGAGACCCCCGAGTTCTTCGGTTCCCCCGTATTTCCACGCTCCGCCTCTTGTCGACCCCTGGCAACCCCTCCGCGCCTGCCGGCCGAGGCATGTGTGCTTCGCCCGGCTCCGCACAGGTCGGGCGGTCGACACCGTCCGGCTCTGCCGGGCCGGCAGAGCCGTCATGTGTGTTCCGGCTGCCCGGGTGTTCGCGGACGGGTGTCGATGAGGGTATTCGGTTGTCCGTGCGAGAGCTCATACCAGAGCGGGACGGATGGCGGGCAAGTTCTACAACTGCCCGCCACGGATGCCAGGTCGACGACTACTGTGTGTGGCCGGTGATCAACGGTGGGCTCATATTTGCCGAGCCTGCCCGACCGATGACCTGAGCCCGACCGACCACCGTAGGTGCCACCACATGAACGCCGAATCCTGGTGCCCCACGTACCGAGGACGCTGATGTCTCAACTTCGCGCACCCGAAGCGCGACCGGAACGTCGAGAAGGCGGGCGGCACGGCCGGCCGGGGGCACGTGCCCACTCGGCCGCCGCCAGGCCGCGCGCCGCACAGCTGTCCCCCGACGCCCGCATACGGCCCCAGATCTTCCGCACGGCCGTGCTGCCGGCCATCGCCGTCGCACTGAGCGGCGCGGCAGCAGTCGTCATCACCGTCCGCTCCACGAGTACCTCGATGACCACCCAACTCTGGGCCGCGCTGGGCGGATCGGCGGCGCTGGCCGTCGCCGCTGTGGTCGCCGCGTTCCTCGGCGCGAACCGGGTCGCCACCACCGTTCTCGGCCGGTGCCTGGCACTTCGCCGTGCCAGCGCACAGGGGCAGGCCGAACTGCATCGGGTGATGGAGCAGTTGCGCAACGGCGAACCGCTGCCCGCGCGACGGCCCCCGCAGCCCGTCCCACCCGGCAGCGACGCCTTCGACCTGCTCGCCCAGGAAATGGGCCGCTCGCACGAAGGGGCTGTGGCCGCAGTCGTGCAGGCCTCCCGGCTCACCCATGAGTCGGGCGAGGAACAGCGGGTGGAGGTCTTCGTCAATCTCGCACGCCGGCTCCAGTCGCTCGTACACCGTGAGATTCAGCTGCTGGACGAGCTGGAGAACGAGGTCGAGGACCCCGACCTGCTAAAGGGCCTGTTCCACGTCGACCATCTCGCCACCCGCATCCGTCGGCATGCGGAGAACCTCGCCGTCCTCGGCGGCGCCGTCTCCCGGCGGCAGTGGAGCAACCCGGTCACCATGACCGAGGTGCTGCGCTCGGCGATCGCCGAGGTCGAGCACTATCCGCGGGTCAAGCTCGTGCCGCCGATCGACGGCACGCTGCGCGGGCACGCCGTGGCCGATGTGATCCATCTGCTGGCCGAACTCGTCGAGAACGCAACCGTGTTCTCCGCCCCGCACACCCAGGTGCTGTTGCGCGCCCAGCACGTCACCGCAGGGCTCGCCCTGGAGGTCGAGGACCGTGGGCTCGGTATGCCGGGCAACGAGCAGAAGCGGATGAACCTCCTGCTCGCCGACCCCGACCGGGTCAACGTCGCCCATCTGCTGCAGGACGGCCGGATCGGACTGTTCGTCGTCGCGTCGCTGGCCCGCAGACACGGCATCGCGGTACGGCTGCAGAGCAATATCTACGGCGGCACACAGGCCGTACTGGTGCTGCCGCAGTCCCTGCTCGGGGCCGAAGGGGACGCGCCGCCGACGGCCGACGCCGCCCCGGTCCCGCCGCCCGGCCCCGTACACCGGCCACCGGCCCGGGACGACGCCACGCACCAACGGAACCTGAGCCCGGCCCCGGCCCCGGCCCCGACCCGGCAGCCGCAGATGCCCAGCCGGCTCCTGCGGCTGCATCAGCCACCGCAGCAGTTGCGAAGGCAGGGCGAAGCCCCACCGCTGCCGCTGCGTGCCGAGAGCGTCAACCGGTCCGCCCCCGCTGATGCCCGCCCCGGAGCCCAGCGCCCGGACGACGCGATTCCGGCGTTCCAGCCCGACCCCGGAGTCGTACGCGGCACCATGGGCCGGCCCCAACTCCCCCGGCGCACCAACCAGGACCACCTGGTCCCGCAGCTCAGGGAGGCGCCCGCGCCACGTACCGAGGACGAACAACCCGTCCTGCACGACCCAGGCCTGATGGCGTCCTTCCGCCGCGGCATCGAGCTCGCCGAGGCCCGCAGCGTGTCGGATGCCGACACCGCGCAGGCCCCGGACGGCACTCCGGACGTGCCCGCACCGCCGGCCTGGCAACCGCCGGCGCCACTCGAACCACTGCCGGTGCGCGGACTCTCCGCGCCCGCCGAACCGTCGCACCCCACCCCGGACCCCCTCGACACGAACACCCTCAAGGAGTAGATGCACCATGGCGACCGATATGCCGTCCGGTCAGGTCTCGGACCTCGACTGGCTGCTGAGCGGGCTGGTACAGCGGGTGCCGTACACGCGCAGCGCGGTCCTGCTCTCCGCCGACGGGCTGGTGAAATCCCTTCACGGCATGGACGCCGACAGTGCCGACCACATGGCGGCGCTGGCCGCCGGCCTGTACTCCCTCGGCCGCAGCGCCGGGGCGCGCTTCGGCGACAACGGAGAGGTCCGCCAGGTGGTGGTGGAGCTCGACTCGACGCTGCTGTTCGTCTCCACCGCCGGTTCCGGCACCTGTCTCGCTGTCCTCGCCGGACGCGAAGCGGATGCCGCGGTGCTGGGATACGAGATGACCATGCTGGTCAAGAGTGTCCGGCCGTATCTGATGACCCCGGCCAGACAAGCGGCCGGGGCACCGAGCGCCACGGGACTGTGAGGGTGGCGGCCCAGCAGGACGGGCCGTTGCTCGACGATGCGGCCGGCCGGCTCATCCGTCCGTACACCGTGAGCGACGGCCGTACCCGTCCGACGACCGTGCTCGACCTGCTCTCCCTGGTGATGGCCACGGGCACCGATCCGCAGACCCATCTCGGCCCCGAGCACTCCGTGGCACTGGGGCTGTGCGGCGGTCCCACCTCGGTCGCCGAGATCGCCGCGCATCTGCGGTTGCCCGCGGTCGTCACCAAGGTGCTCGTCTCCGACCTGGTGGACTGCGGCGCGGTCACCGCGCATCCGCCGGCCTTTCACGACATGCCCACCGACCGATCCCTGCTGGAGGCAGTGCTCGATGGCTTACGACGACAGCTCTGACGGCTTCGGCGTCTCGGCGGGGGGTGACGGCACCGGGGACACCGAGTGCTTCCCCGTCGCACTCAAGGTCCTGGTGGCGGGCGGCTTCGGCGTCGGCAAGACGACGTTCGTGGGCGCGGTCAGCGAGATCGCACCGCTGAGCACGGAAGAGCTGCTCACCCAGGTCAGCGTGGCGACCGACAGCCTCGAGGGGATCGAGTCCAAGACCGCGACCACGGTCGCCATGGACTTCGGCCGCATCACCCTCGACGAGCAGCATGTGCTCTATCTGTTCGGTACCCCGGGCCAGGAGCGCTTCTGGTTCATGTGGGACGAGCTCTCCCAGGGCGCGCTGGGCGCGGTCGTGCTGGCGGACACCCGGAGACTCGAGGAGTGCTTCCCGGCGGTCGACTTCTTCGAACGGCGTGGCATCGGATTCATCGTCGCCGTCAACGAGTTCGACGGCTCCTACCGTTACGGTGCCGAGGAGGTACGTGCCGCGCTCGACCTCGGGCCCGACGTGCCTGTCGTCCTCTGCGACGCCCGGATCGCCAGCTCGGGCACCGGAGCGCTGGTCACGCTGGTGCAGCACCTGATCAACGCCACCTCCGCACCGGCCCCGCTCACCGGCTTCGGAGCCCATCAGTGAGGCGAGACGCGACCGGCCGGCCGCTGCTGACCCCCGTCGACCGCGACTCCTCCGTCCGCACCCGACGGCTGCGGATGCTCGGGCTCGGGGAGCGGGTCGACACCTCGTTCCGCAGCGTCGACGCGTTCGCCGACCAGGTGGCCGAAGTGACGGCTGTGCCGTACTCGATGGTCAACTTCACCGACGGGAACCGGCAGTTCTTCGCCGGTCTGCACACCCCGGCCGGCACCCGCACCGGTTCCGATCTGGCCGCCACGGCCGCGGGCAGCGACCGTGGCGGTCGGTACATGGCGCTCGACCACGGCTACTGCCCGCACGTCGTCGCACGGCGCAAGGCACTGGTCCTGGAGGACGTCTGTGACTACCCGAGATTCGCCGGCAACCCGGTCGTCGACGAGATAGGCATCCGTTCCTATCCGGGGGCGCCGCTCATCGACCGTACGGGCATCGCACTGGGCGCCGTCTGTGCCGTCGACACCGTGCCCCGCCCCTGGGGGCGGGTCGGCCTCGACACGATCAATTCCCTGGCGCAGGAACTCATCGGGCACATCCACCGACGGGAGGACAACCGGAGCATCACGCCCTGATCCGCCCCGCCTCCCGCGCTCATACCTCGACCGTGGTGCCGTCCAGGAAGGTCCCCAGCCGGACCCGCACGGTGAGGATCGCGGTGCCGGGAACGGGGCGGGTCGCCCTGTCCCAGGTCCTGATCCACCCGTAGGTCCACGTCCTGACGCGATCGTGGTGGACGGCTGCGTCCTCAATCGCCGGCACAGTCAAGGCCGTCGAGGCGGTCCTTCCCATGCCCTCAAGGCTATGGGGGCGATTGAGGACGCAGCGCGCTCCGGGTGCCCACGGTCACCGCACTCCGCCCCCGGGCACCCCCGTACTGCCCCGCAACACCACTTCCCCCTCCACCCGCACCACCCGCGCCCTCCGTACCGCCCCCGTCTCCCGCAGCGCCAGTGCGATCACGCTCTCGCCCATAAACGTCAGCGGCAACGCCACCGTGGTGAGCGGCGGCGACAGCTCCCGTACCAGCGGAATGTCGTCGAACCCGGCCAGCGACACGTCCTCCGGCACCCGCACCCCCGCCTCGCGCAGCGCCGCCAACGCACCGACCGCCATCACATCGGTCACCGCGAACACGCACGTCGGCCGTGACCGGGACGGCGCCCTCCCCGCATCGAGCAGCAGCCGCCGGGCCGCCTGGTACCCGCCGTCGCGGGTGAACGCCCCCTCCACCACCTGCCCGAGCGCGATGCCGGCCTCGGCGAGCCCCTCCCGGAACCCCGCCAGCCGGTCGGAGACCGTGGTCAGCGCGGCCGGCCCGGTGAGCACCGCGAACGTCCGATGCCCCAGCTCCACCAGTGCCCGGGCGAGCGCCGCGGCCCCCGCCCGGTTCTCCGGCTGCACGGCGTCCACCCGCAGGCTGCGGTGCCGGCTGACGACCGCCACCCGCCCGCCGACCCGGACGTACGGCTCCAGTTCGGCATCCATCGCACGCTCCCAGGCGCGGTCCTGGAAGCCCGATCCGATCAGCAGGATCGCCCGGGCGTGCTGGGCCCGCAGCATGGAGACGTAGCTGATCTCCCGGGCCGGTTCGCGGAACGTGGAGGCCAGCATCACGAGCAGCCCCTGTTCCGCCGCGGCCCGCATCACACCGCTGGAGATCGCGGCGAAGTACGGATCACTGACGTCATGACAGATCACGCCCACCGTACGGTTGTTGGCAGCACCAGCCAGTGCCTGGGCGTGGGCGTTGGGGATGTAGCCGAGCCGGTCGGCCGCCGCGTGCACCCGCTGCCGCAGGTCGTCGCGGACCCGGGCCGTGCCGTTCAGCGCCCGCGAGGCGGTGGCCGGTGAGACCCCGGCTTCCCGGGCGACGGCGTCGAGCGTCACATGGGCTGCGGTTCCGACGCCGCGCCGAGACCCCGGAGGGTTCGGCGTCGCCCGTGTCACCGGTTGACTCAACTCGACTCCTAAGGGCGTGGTGGCGGCAGGGTCCCGAAACTTCGGGACGACCTATTGACCATGCGTGCAGGCAGTCATTAGCGTGGCGGCACCTTACCAGAAAGCGCTTTCTGAAAGCGCCTTCTCCGTCATCGCGAGATCGCGCAGCTCTCCATAACTGCCGCCGAAGCAAAGGGAGTTCAAGTGAGCCAGAGCGCGTTGGCCAAAAGTCCCGCCGAAGTGGCGGGAGTTGCCCGGCGGTCCGCACCGTCGGCAGCTGAGCGGTTCGCGCGGGCGGCCGAGCAGAGCTGGCGTCCCGTCGCACTGCTGCTGGCCTGCTTCGTCGTCTGGTGGGTGATCTCGGCGGCCGAGCTGGTGGAGCCGTACCTTGTACCGTCACCGGAGGCGACTCTCGATGTCCTCACTGGCAAGGCGAGTTATCTCTGGCAGCACAGCTGGGTGACCACGTACGAGACACTGCTCGGCTTTGTGATCGCGGTGGCCGTCGGTGTGCTGGCGGCCGTGATCATGGTGTACTCCTCGACCGTCGAGCGAACGCTCTACCCGATTCTGCTGTTCGCCCAGGTCGTACCCAAGATCGCCATCGCACCGCTGTTCGTGGTCTGGCTCGGCTTCGGTATCGCACCGAAGATCCTCATCGCCGTCCTGATCGCGTTCTTCCCCGTGGTGATCTCCATGGTCACCGGTCTCAAGGCGGTCGACCCGGAGATGTTGCAGCTGTCGGCGACGATGGGCGCCAAGCCCTGGCAGACCTTCCTCAAGATCCGCTTCCCGGCTTCCCTCCCACATCTCTTCTCCGGCCTCAAGGTCGCGGTCACGCTGGCCGTGACAGGGGCGGTCGTCGGTGAGTTCGTCGGCGCCAACGAAGGGCTCGGCTACGTGATCCTCCAGGCCAACGGCAACCTCGACACCCCGATGCTCTTCGCCGGGCTGCTCGTGATGTCCCTGATCGGCGTCGTCCTGTTCGTCGCTGTCGAGATCGCCGAGAAGCTCCTGCTCCCGTGGCACGCCAGCCGCCGGGACGCACCCGCCACCACCTCGTACTGAACGCCACCCACTGACTGCTGTCACGGACCCCGTCGCGAGAAGGGCCAGCCCATGCACCCGCGCAGACTCCTGATCGGTGTCGTACCTCTTGTTCTGCTGGCCACGGCCTGCGGCGGGAACGACGCGTCGACCACCACCAGTGAATCGGGCAAGAAGCTGGACAAGGTCACGCTGACGCTCAACTGGTATCCATACGGCGAACACGCGCCGTTCTACTACGGCAAGCAGCAGAAGATCTTCGAGAAGCACGGCATCGATCTGACGATTCAGGCGGGCCAGGGCTCGCAGAAGACGGTGCAGGCGACTGCTGCGGGGCAGACCGACTTCGGCTGGGCCGACACGCCGGCACTGCTGGCCGCGGTCGACCAGGGGGTGCAGGTCAAGAGCCTCGGTGTCTTCCTCCAGACCACTCCCGCGTCCGTCCAGTCCTTCGACGCCAAGGGCATCGGGTCACCGGCCGATCTCAAGGGGAAGACGATCGCCGGGACGGCCGGGGACGCGCTCTCCAAGACGTTCCCGATCTTCCTCAAGAAGAACAACATCGACGAGTCGGACGTGAAGGTCCAGAACACCGACCCCGCGGGCAAGATCGCCGCGGTGATCTCGGGGAAGACGGACGGACTGCTCGGATACGCCAGCGACCAGGGCCCCACCATGCAGGACAAGGCCAAGAAGCCCGTCTCGTACCTCCGCTTCTCCGAGAACGGGCTGAACTTCTACTCCAACGGCCTGCTCGCCGGGCAGAAGCTTCTCGCTTCGAAGTCGGAGCTCGCGGGGCGCATGGTGCAGGCGGTCAGCGAGGCGTGGGCCGCCGCGGAGAAGGCGCCCGGCCCCGCGGTTGCCGCGATGGACGGGGCGTCGGAGCAGCTGCCGCCGAAGAACGTGCTGGCGGAGCAGTTCAAGACCACGCTCACCCTGCTGCACACCGCGTCGACCGAGGGCAAGGCACCCGGGGTCAACAGCGAGGCGGACTGGCAGCAGACCATCGATGTCTTCGCCGAGGCGGGCATGGTCGCCGAGCCGAAGGCCGTCGGGGAGTACTGGGACGCGAAGACAGCGCTGAAGGGATGACGATGCCCAAGCAGGAGGCGAAGCCCCTGGGGCGGGACCCGCTGTCCTCGGGCGACCGTGGCGCCGTCACTCCGGCGGTCGGGGTGTCGGACGTCTCGGTGCGGTTCCGCGGCAGGAACCGTGATGTCACCGCCCTGCGCGACGTCTCGCTCGATGTGGCGCCGGGCGAGTTCGTGGCCCTGGTCGGTCCGTCCGGATGCGGCAAGTCGACCCTGCTCAAGCTGGTCGCAGGACTGCTGAAGCCGTCCACGGGTGAGGTCCGGCTCGGTGGCGAACAGGTCAAGGGCCCACGGCACGACATCGGTTACGTCTTCCAGCGGGCCGCCCTCCTCGAGTGGCGTTCCGCACGCCGCAACATCCTGCTCCAGGCGGAGATCCGGAAGATGCCCGCGGCCCGGGCGCGCGAACGGGTCGACGCACTGATCCGGATGACCGGGCTCGACGGCTTCGAGGACGCCTATCCGCACGAGTTGTCCGGTGGCATGCAGCAGCGGGTCGCGCTGTGCCGGGCCTTGCTGCACGAACCGCCCGTCCTGCTGATGGACGAGCCGTTCGGCGCACTGGACGCCCTCACCCGCGAGCAGATGAACATGGAGCTCAACCGCATCTGGCGGGAGACCGGCACCACCGTGCTGCTGGTCACCCACTCGATATCGGAGGCGGTCTATCTGGCGGACCGGGTGGTGGTGATGAGCCCACGGCCGGGCACCATCACCGAGATCATCGAGGTGGGACTGGACGCGGAACGGGAGTACGCCGAGACGCTCGGCCGCCCGGAGTTCCGGGACGCTGCCGCCCACATCCGCGATCTGCTCGGGGCGGCCTCCGCGCACGACTGACGAGGGAAGGGCCGGGGCGTCGACGCCCCGGCCTTCGTGCGAGGGTGCCGGCGCCTCGGCCCGTGTGCACAGGCGCAGTCGCCCGGTTCTGCGTGCGGCTGTGCTGTTGCCCGGGTCCGCGTGCGCAGGCGCCTGCGCCCTGGTTCTTGTACGAAACGTCCTGCGCTTTGGTCACCGGGCGCCTGTCCCCGTCCCCCGGGCCCGGGCCTCACGCCAGCGCGAACGCGTTCGCCAGCATCTCGGTCTGCGCGGCCAGCAGTGTGCCGCCGCCGTGTCCCATGCCCGCGAACTGGCCGGCCGCCTCGAGCCCGACCGATCCGTGCATTTGCGCCCAGGCGAGCACGGCGCCGGCCAGGGACTGACCCGTCATCGCGGTGTCGCCGGCGGCGGCCGGCACGTACTCGGCCACCCATCCGGTCACCGCCGCGTCCGACCCGGACCACGCCGTCATCTGGTCCACCACACCGGCGACTTCCGCCCCCGGCGACCCGTTTGCGAAGACCGGCAGGAACGGTCCGAGCACGGCCCTGGCCCGGTCGAGCGTGTCGGCCGGTGCGACATAGCCCGGCACCGGGGCGCCCTGGATCAGCAGGTAGCGATGCGGCTCGGCGACGGCCCAGGCCCGGTAGGCCTCCGCGAGTGAGTGCAGGTGCGCGCGCGGGCCCTGTGAGGCGGCCGTGGAGCGGGTGGCCGCTGCGGCCATTGCGGCGGCGGCGTCGTCGTAGGCGTCACTGATCAGCGCGTTCAGCAGATCGTCGCGGTTGGCGAAGTAGCGGTAGAGCGCCGGGCCGGACAGTCCCATGTCCTTGGCGATACGGGTCAGTGCGAGCGCCGCGACACCCCCCTCGGCGAGTTGCCGGAGGGCGGCTTCCTTGATCTCCGACCGGGTCTGCTCCCGGTATCGGGCGCGCGGGCCCTGTTGGGCTTGGACCATCACCGGCCCCTTTCGCTAGTCAAGTTCACTTCTGTTACGCAGTCTAACAGCGGCTCTTACTATGACTCATCGCAAGAGTTACAGTCTATAACTGTTGCAAGAAGTCGTCAGCAATGTAGAGGGGTACGCCATGACCGCAGTACGCGATCTCCAGGTAGTTCTCGGCGCAGGCCCGGCCGGCACCACGCTCGCCCGTGAACTCGTCGGCCGCGGCCACCCGGTCCGGCTCGTCGACCGGGCAGGCAACGGGGCGGCTATCGAAGGTGTCGAGCGCTTCGCCGCCGATGTGGCCACCGCGGACGGCGCCCGCGCCGCGGTCGAGGGCGCCGCGGTCGTCTACCACTGCGTCAACGTCGGCTACCACCTCCAGGTCGACGTCATGCCGCGGATCCAGGAGGCCGTCCTCGCCGTGGCCGAGGCGGTCGGCGCGCGGCTCGTCGTACTCGACACGCTCTACCCGTACGGCGAGACGCACGGCGCCGTGATGACCGAGGACTCACCGTGGAACGCGACGACCCGCAAGGGCCGGATGCGCGCCGAACTCGACGCCCGCTATCTCGCGGCGCACGACGAGGGGCGGCTCCGCGTCGTGCTCGGCCGGTCGGCCGACTTCGTCGGACCCGGCGTGCTCAACTCCACCCTGGGCGGCGCGGTCTTCCCGGCCGCGCTGACCGGGGGAGCGGTGCCGGCCCTCGGCGACATCGACCTGCCGCACAGCTACACGTACATCGCAGACGTGGCTGCCGGACTCGCCACCCTCGGCGCGCACCCCGACAGCGACGGCCGGGTCTGGCACCTGCCGACCGCACCCGCGCTGACCACCCGGGAGATCTTCACGATGATCGAGCAGCGCACCGGCCGTCCGCTCGACATCACCGTCGTCGACGAGCCGCGCCCGGTCGGGCCGTTCGACGAGGTCTTCATGGCGGAGTACGCCGAGATGTTCTACCAGCACACCGAGCCGCAGATCGTCGACTCGTCGGCCATCGAGAAGGCCTACGGCCTCACTCCGAACCCGCTCCCGGCCACGGTGGACGCGACCCTCGCCTGGTACGAGCAGCTGCTCGCCGCCCACTGAGCACCGCAGCGGCCCCGGAGAATCGAGCAACACTCTCCGGGGCCGTACCGCGCGCCGGACCGCTCAGTACCGCAGCCGCGACAGATACGTGTAGCTGGCGAGCGCCGAAGCGAACGGATCAGCCGGCGAGTCGTGCTCCACCAGCCACTGCTTCACCCCGCCCCGCCGCGCCGTGTCGAACATGGCCGGGAAGTCCAGCACCCCCGACCCGACATCGGCGAAGTCCCCGTCCGGTGCCATGTCCTTCACATGCAGCGCCGGGAAGCGCCGGGGATGGCGTACGAACAGCTCACCGGGCGCCGAGGCACCCCCGTTCGCCGCCCAGTACAGATCCAGCTCGAAGCCGACGAGTTCCGGATCGGTCTCGGCGAGCAGGATGTCGTACAGGCTGACGCCGTCCACCACCTGATGGTCCGTGCCGTGATTGTGGTACAGCAGCTTCAGACCGGACTCGCGGGCCGCCAGCCCCGCCTTGTTGAACTCGCGCGCCGCCTCCCGGTATCCGGCCGGGCTGTGCAGCGATCCCGGCAGACTGGGTACGACGATCCACTTGCCGCCCAGCGTATGGATGTCCTCCAGCGCCTGCGGCAGTCCGGCGCCCTTCACGATGTCGTACCCCACATGCTCGAGGACCGCCTTGAGCCGTGTCTCGTCGAGCATCCGCCGGATGTCGGCGGCACTGTTGCCGTGGCGGCCGCTCACCCCGACCGTGGCGTAGCCGATCTCCGCGAGCCGTTCCAGCGTGCCCCGGAAGTCCGTCGCGAGCGGTGTGCGCATGGTGTACAGGTGCATGCCGATCCCGGACGGCGGGATGCGGCGGCAGCGGCCGGACCCGGCGGCGGACGCCGGGGCCGTACCGAGACCGGCGGCCGCGGCGGCTCCCAGAGCCGTACCGAGGAACGCACGTCGTGTGCTGTTCATGTCGTCTCTCCTCTCAGTCGACGCGCGCTCAGCTGACGTCGATGCGGACGGAACCGGTGCTCGTGTCACCCTTGTCGTCGGTGACGGTCAGATGTGCGGTGTACGCACCCTTGCGGTCGTAGGTGTGTGTCGCGGTCGCGCCTTCCGTGCCTGTGGGTTTCACGTTGTCGCCGAAGTCCCAGTGGTACGAGGTGATGGTGCGCCCGGCGACCGGCTCGACCACACCGCTCAGCGCGACGGGGAGCGGCGACGTGCCCGTGGCGGGGGCCGCTTTCACCTTGACCTTCGTACCGGGCATCTTCTCGACTCCGGGCCCGTTGAAGTGCAGCCAGTCCAACGCGAACAGATCGGCCTTGTCGCTCGACCACTCCGGATTGCTGAACACCGCGTACAGCTTCACGCTGCTCCCGGGGTTCTGCAGGGGCGTCGTCGGTGAGACGACCTTGCCCCAGTCACCGGTGTTCGGAACGGACACCTTGCCGAGCAGCGGGCCCGTCGGGGAACCGGACCGGAACTCCACGGTGCCACCGATCCCGCCGGAGGCCGCGCCGACCGTCACCGAGTCGATGTTCTTCAGATGCACCGGATCGAAGCTGATCCAGTCACCGTCCTCGATCTCCGTCAGCCGCTTCCCGCCGGAGGCATCGGTCCTGCTCGCGACCACCACCCCGTCGTGCGCCCCGCCGGTCGCCGTGTAGTGCTCCGCCTCACGGAACGTGGTGCGCAGCGTCAGCGAGGTCGAGCCGGTGAGCGCGGGGGCGTCCGGGGCGCCCTTGTCCTCGTACTGGGCGGTGATCCCGTAGTACAGGTTCTGTCCCGGGCCGTGGCTGTCCCCGGCGTCCGTGACGATCTCGCCCGTGCAGCCGGTGTAGTTGTCGAGCGGATGCAGATGGGTGTCATGGCCGAGCTGCGACTGTACGACCACCCGGGAGCAGTCGATCGGCGCCCCGTTCCGCCCGTCCTCCTTGTCCTTCACCTTGACCGTGAACGCAATGGTGTCGCCGAAGCTGAACATCCCCCCGTTCGGCGGCTGCTTGATCGTCACCTCGGGCCTGCTGTTGCCGACGGTGATGTCCTGCACGGCCTGCGCGGTCAGACCACCAGGCCCGGTGACGGTCAGGCGTGCGGTGCTGAGCCCCTTGGTGCGGTACGTGTACGAGGGGTTCGGCTCCGTCGAGTCGGTGGTGCCGTTGCCGTCGAAGTCCCAGGCATAGGTGACCTGTTGGCCCTCCGGCACTCCGGACCCCGCGCTGGAGAACGCGACGGTGAGTGGCGCGGGACCGCTGTCCCGGCTCGCGGTGATCTTCGCGTTGGGCAGCCGGCCGTCACCGACGTAGTCGATCCGGTAGATGCCCGCCCCCTCGTTGCTGCCGCCGCGTCCGGTGCCGCTGCCGAGCCCGAAGTCGATGACGTACAGCGCTCCGTCGGGACCGAAGTCGGCATCGAACGGCTGGTTCCATTTCATGTCGGCGAAGACGCCGTTGATCGACTGGAGATCACCGGCCTTGACCGGAGCGAACCGCGGATCGGTGAACGTCTGGTCCTTCTGCTGGAACGAGAACGTCTTGAACCACTGGCGGGTCAGCTCATAGGTCAGCCACTTCCCCTCGAAGTACTCGGGGAACTTGGTGCGGTACGTGTTGCCGGGGTCGTAGTCGTAGACCGGACCGCTCATCGGACCACCGCCGCCGGTGCCGAGCTCCGGGAATTCGGCGGACGCGGAGTAGGCGTACCAGACCGTGGCCGGCTGGGCCGGCGGCAGCTCCCGCAGCCCCGTGTTGTTGGGCGAATCGTTGACGAGCGCCGCACAGTCGAACTTCGGGCCCGACTTCTTCGCCGCGAAGTCGTAGTCGTTGAACGGGGTGTTGTTGCCGACGCAGTACGGCCAGCCGAAGTTCCCCGCCTTGGTGATGCGGGTGTACTCGACCGTGCCCTCGGGCCCGCGGTCGGCGACAGCGGCCTTGGCGTCCGGACCGTAGTCGGCGACCATCAGCGCGCCGCTCAGCGGATCCGTGGTGATCCGGAACGGGTTGCGCATCCCCATCGCATAGATCTCCGGACGCGTCTTCTCCGTGCCGGGCGCGAAGAGGTTGCCGTCCGGGACGGTGTACGTGCCGTCGTCCTTGGGCGTGATGCGCAGGATCTTGCCGCGGAGATCGTTCGTGTTGCCCGCCGTGCCCTGGGCGTCCCAGGCGCGCCGGCCCTCGCTCTCGTCGATCGGGTTGAAGCCGTCCGAGGCGAACGGGTCGGTGTTGTCGCCCGTCGCCGCGTACAGATTGCCGGCCTTGTCGAAGGCGAGCGAACCTGCCATATGGGAGTTGGCCCTGCCCTCGCCCCGCCAAGTCGGAATGGTCAGCAGACGCTTCTCCGACGCCGGGTCGACCGTGTTGCCGGTGACGGTGAAGCGGGAGAGGTCGAGCTGTTTCTCGGTCTTGTCGGAGTGCAGGAGATAGATCCAGTTGTTCGTGGCGAAGCCGGGATCGAGCGCGAGGCCGAGCAACCCGTCGGACTGACTGGTCATTTCAGGCGTGTACGCGAAGTCCAGTGCCGTCGTGACCTTCATGGTCTGCTGGTCGATGACCTTCAGCTTCCCGGTGCGCTGGGCGAAGAACACCCGGCGGTCGGGGGCGACGGCCAGCTCGAACGGGTCGGCGAGATCGCTGGTGGCCAGGGCGGTGCGCTGGAACGAACCGGTACGGGTCGCCGTGCAGTCACCCGGCTCGGCACCTGCCGCCCATTCGATGCCGCCCAGCAGATGCTTGACGAAGCCCTCCTCCTGGAAGGCCGACGCCGCATGGCCGCCCGCGGTGAACCAGGAGCGTCCGCCGTCGTAGTTCTGGCACCAGGACCACGGATGGTCCACGCCCTCGTCCAGGCCGGTGATGCCGTCGCGTACCTTGATCTGCGCGAGCGTGTGCACCTTGGAGGTCGGGTTGGTGCGCCAGTTGTACCACTCCTCCGTGCGCTCCCAGAGGTCCGGAAGGCCCTTGGTGGACGGGTGCGCATGGTCGAGGACCTTGATCCGGCCGGTCTGCACGGCGGGATGCTGGTCGAAGATCGCCCCGACCAGTCCCTCGTACCAGTCCCAGTCACGCTCGCTGGCGGACGCGGCATGCAACCCGACCCAGCCGCCGCCCCCACGTATGAACTTCTGCAGGGCGGCCCGCTCGTCGGCACTCAGCAAGTCACCCGTCTCCGGGGTGGAGTTGGTGTTGTTGAAGACGATGGCCTGGAAGCGGGCGAGATCCGTGTCGTTGAAGACCGCCGAATCGTCGGTGGCCTCCACGTCGAAGCCGTTCTCCGCGCCGAGCTTCTTGATCGCGTCGACCCCCGCGGGGATCGAGTCGTGTCTGAAGTTGGTGACCTCGGAATAGACCAGGACCCGGAAGGGGGCCGCGTGGGCGCGGGGTGGCGAGGCCACCAGCAGGCCGAGGACCAGGGCCAGGAGTGCGGTGAGAGCGAGGAGAGGCGAAGGTAATCCTCGCGAGGTGTGCCTGCTCAGCAGGTGTCTGCTCAGCGGACTTCTGCGGGGCGGATGGTGACTCATGGGCGCTCCCTGTGCGGTAGATGCCGACTGCGGGATGTAGAAAGCGCTTTCTGGAGTTCGCCGTTCAGATTAGGTTCACGTCATCCGCGGGGTCAATGGGTCGGAGGGGCTCTCTGTGACTTCGCTGTGACGGGGAGTGGGGGCTGGTGCGGGAGGCCGGGCCGCGCTGCCCGGCCCCTCAGCGGCTGAGGAGCCGACGGCAGCATCCCGCTGAGGGCCGCGCGGTGTCCCTCCACTCGGGCTCAGCGGGTCAGGAAACCGCCGATCCGTTTCCGTAGCCCGCGCGGATCCAGGCCGTGCGCGGCGAGCTGTTCATCCATCCGCCCGTAACGGCGCAGTTCGGCCTTGCCGACCCCCAGCCCCAGCACCCGGTGCGGCAGATCGGCGAGTGCGTCGTTGGCCGCGCCCGTCGAAGTGCCGGCGAGGTACGGCTCCACCATCACCACGTCCGCCGTCTCCCTCGCCCCGACCGCCCGTCGCAGCCCCGCCGCGTCGAACGGGCGCACCGTCGTCGCGTACAGCACCGTGACATCCAGGCCGTCCGTCGCTGCAAGCACGTTGTCGAGCATGGGCCCGACGGCGACCACCACCCCTTGGCTCCCCTCCCGGACCGGAGTGAATCCGGACCCGGCGCCGACCGGCCGGGCCCGCTCGTTCTGCTGGAGCGAGAGCCGCAGATAGACCCGGTCCTCCCCGGCGGCGGCCTGGCGCAGCAGGGTCTCCGCCTCGTCGGGGTGGCCCGGGACCTGCACGGTCCAGCCGTCGAGGGTGCCCATGAGGGCGACATCGCCCGGCGCCATATGGGTGATGCCCGCGGCCGGCCAGTCGTACGAACCTCCGGCGCTGACCAGCACCCCGGATACGCCCTGATGCCCGAAGTCGAGCTTCACCTGCTCGAACGGCCGCTCCACCAGGAAGGGGGCGAACGTATGGATGATCGGCCGCATCCCGGTCAGTGCCAGTCCGGCCCCGGCGCCGATCAGCAGCTGCTCCCGGATGCCGACATTGATCACCCGGTCCGGATGGGTGCGCTCGGCCCGGTCGAAGCCGTCGCGGCTGATCTCGGCCAGCACGACGGCCAGCCTGGGGTCGTCGTCCAGGAGCCGGGCCGCGGTGGTGATGAAGCGTTCACGCATGGTGTCCATGAGAGGTGGTACTCCTCGTTCCGGTGAGCGGATGTGCTGGTGTGCCGTGGCGCGGGCGTCAGATCTTGGGGGCGACGTGGGCGATGACCGCGTGAGGCCGGCCGGGGTGGGGTTCGGTGAAGGCCGCGTACAGCGCCTCGTGGTCGCGCCCGTCCACGGTCCGCACCGACCAGCCGGCCGCTTCGAACCGGGACACGATGCCGCCGGGCCGGCCGTAGGTCGCGGAGGCGTTGTCGATCACCAGGGTGTGCAACTGGTCGAGACCGGCCGGACCGGCATAGGCGATCGCCTCGTGGTTGCTGCCCTCGTCCAGCTCGGCGTCCCCGACCAGGACCCAGACCCGTGGATCGGTGAGCCCCTGCGCCCGCAGGCCGAGTACGCTGCCGACGGCCAGCGGCAGCCCGTGTCCCAGTGATCCGCTGCCGATCTCGGCGCCCGGGACGAGCAGCCGGTCCGGGTGGTGCCCCAACGGTGAGTCGTACCCGCCGAAACCCGGCAGCAGATCTTCGTCGAAGAAGCCGTGCGCGACGAGGACCGCGTAGTACGCCATCGGCCCGTGCCCCTTCGAGAGCAGGAACCTGTCGCGCTCCGGATCGTCCACCGTGGCCGGTGTGACGCGCAGCACGCGGTGGTACAGCACCCAGAGCGCGTCGAGGGTCGAGGTGGCCGCCGGCCCGTGTTTCTCGTCGCCCGTCATGAGGCTCATCAGGCGGTTCAGGTCGCGGTAGGGGAGCGTCGGTGCGGCGGTTTCGATCGTCATGCGTCACAGCGTTCAACCTCAAGTTTGGTCGAGGTCAAGTGCCGAAAGGTGTTCGTGAGCACCGGCCCAAGTGCGGTATTGTTCTCATGCGCGTTCGGCCAGGGGAAAAGCCCAGGTCAGGCGAGCAACGGGACGTGGCGCAGCTTGGTAGCGCACTTGACTGGGGGTCAAGGGGTCGCAGGTTCAAATCCTGTCGTCCCGACGGTTCGAACGTATCGAACGTCGCAGGTGAAGGGCCGTTTTCATAACGGCCCTTTTTCTGTTTCCGGGATCGCTCCCTGGGAGCGATGGGAGGGAGCACGCTCCCTCCCAGTCCCCTTAACGGATTGCTCCCACTCGAGCCGCTGGCCACATATTCGATTCCTTGCCCGCGCGTTCACTCGTCTCTGCCCCTCCCGCCGGACTCCCGGGGTTGGGGGACGCCGATGTCAGAGGGCGTCGAGCGCGCTCACCTTCCAGCCGTCGTCGTCCGTACGCGTCAGCGTCATCCGCACCCGGTTCAGGTCCACGCGGGAGCCCGCGACCTGGGTGCTCGTGGTCACCTGGTTGACGAAGAGGAGGACCACGGCCCGGTCCGCCGAGGCAGAGATCACGGACGCCGCCGGGGCCGCGGCGGAGTCCCCGGCGGGCTGCGCCACCGTCGCCTTCACCACTCCGTGGTACTTCCTGGCAGTCGGCCCGACCACCCTCGTGGTGGTCTTTCCGTACTCGTCACGGAAGTGCCCGGTGAGCCGGGCGCGCGCCGCGGCGAAGTCGCGGTCCAGATGCCGGTAGTCGTACGAGAGCACGACAGGCGCCGCCTGCCGCGCGGCCGCGAGTGCCTGCCCCCGTGCCTGTTCGGCCTGCGCGCCCTCCCGGTATCGCCACCCGAGGACGGCGGCCGCGACCAGGCCCGCTACGAGCAGGACGCACAGGACTACGGTGAACGGCCGTCGCCGGCCGCGCCGCGGCGGCGTGCCGGGGCCGGGCTCGTCCTCTTCTTGCTCCTCCCGCTCCTCCCGCTCCTCCTGCTCTTCCTGTTCTTCCCGTGACTTTTGTGACAGGCCCTCCCTGAGGGATTCCGGCGAGGGCTCCGGCGGGTCGTCCCAGCCGCCCTCGTCAGGGGCCTCGATGAGGAGGGTGCGCCCGGCGCCCGCTGCCCTGAATCGTTGCTCGGGAGCCTCCTCGTCGGTGGCCGCAGGACCCGGCCTGTGGTGGCCGCGCTCCGCGCGCTTGGTCGCCGCGCGTGCGGCCGCGGTCATGGTGCGCCGGGCGCTGGAACCGGAGCCACGGCTCCGATTGGTCGTCTTCGCCACGGTGTTGCTCCTCATGGGCTGGTACGGAAGGGGTGGTACGGAGAGAGGGGGCGGTCAGCCGACGAACTCGACGTCGGAGGTCAGCCAGCGGCCGTCCTGGTACACGAGGTCGAGCTGCAGCCGATAGGTGCGCGCCTCGCCCTTGGGTGTGGCGGTGTTGGTCACCTTGCTGTCGGCGACCACCAGGACGCGGGCCGAGCGTTCGTCGGAGCGGACGATGCCGGCTTCGAGGATCTGGCCCTCGGACATGGACCGGTTCTCGGCGACGAGTTTGGTCAGTTCCTCGGTCTGTGCGGCGAACTGCTTCTTGAAGTCGCCGGTGGCGCCTTCGAGGACGTTCGCGCTGTCCCGGCCGTAGTGCCGGTAGTCGAGCGAGGTGAAGTTCAGCGCCGACTGGCGGGCCGCGGCCAGGAGGTCCTGGCGCCGCTGCTCCGTCTCGCGCTGGTCGTAGAGGCGGAGGCTGAGCCAGATGGTCAGCGCGGTGGTGAGGACGGTCGCCACGACGAGTCCCGCCGCCCAGGTCCTGCCCGACAGGGCCAGGACCGGAAGGGCCTTGCTCATGCCATCGGTCCGACGAGCAGCCATTGCCACGACTCCTTTCCGAATACGTTCTGCTGGCCGCCCGTCGAGCCGATCTCGACGGGCCTTCCGTCCGGGCCGGTCGCGGTGCCGGTCTCCAGGTCGTACGGCGTGACGTACGCCGTCTGGTTCGCCCGGCCGGAAGCGGCGGACGCGCCGGGGGCGTTCTGCGCGCCCCGCACCGACGTCTTGCTTCCGCGCGGGGCCGCGCAGCGCGCGTCGGTGTTCGCCTCGCGCATGCTGGTGTCCGAGGGGTCGCGCCGTGTCGTCCCGTACCCCTGGGTGCACGGCGGCGGGTCGTCGGCGTTCACCACCAGTCCGAAGTGGCTGGTGCCGTCGCCCGGGAGGACCGTGTAGCTGCCCGAGACCAGAGCGGGAAACGTGACCAGGGACTGCTCCACGCCGGGCAGGCGGGCCAGCGTGACCTGGCCGCCGCTGATCAGATTGGCCAGCAGGACCGACAGCCGTGGACCGGTGGACTTCAACAGCGAGTTCACCTGCTGCGCGGCCGGTGTCACGTTGCCGATCAGCTTGCGCAGGTCCCCGTCGCTCGACTTCAGCTGTGCGCTGAGCGCCGCCAGATCGTGCGCGAACGACTTGATGGACGAGCCCTGGTCGGCCTGCGTCTTGAGGACCGTCCGAGAGTCCTCGATGAGCGAGATCGTCTGGGGCAGTGAGTCGGACGCCGACTTGACGAGCGCGTTGCCCGAGTCGACCAGGCGGCTCAGATTCGGTCCTGTGCCGGAGAAGGCCTTGCCCAACTCGTCGACGCTGACCCGCAGATCGTCCTTGCCGACCGAGTTCACCAGCCGGTCCAGGCTGAGGACGAGCTCTGTGGTGGGCAGCGGCACGCGGGTACTGGCGCGCGGGATGGTGCCGCCGTCGAGGAGGTACGGGCCGTGGGAAGTGCGCGGCTGCAGATCTACGTACTGCTCGCCGACCGCCGAACGGTTCGCCACCACGGCGAGGGTGTCCGCCGGGATGCGCGGCGCGCCGTCCTTGATGTCGAGGGCGACCGAGACGCCGTCCGAGCCGGCCAGCCGCAGTGTGCGGACGCGGCCCACCGGCACCCCGCGGTAGGTGACCTCGGCGCCGGGGAAGATGCCCCCGGAGTCGGCGAAGTCGGCCCGCACGGTGTAGCCGCGGCCCAGAACGGCGTCCACCAGGCCGGTGTACTGGGCGCCGACGTACGACACCCCGACGGCGGTGACCGTGGCGAAGGCGAGCAGTTGGACCTTGACCATACGTGTGATCACGGCTGAACCCCCATCAGCATCAGCTCCGCGAGCGCGAGGTCGATCCCCTGGGGCAGCTCGCCCGGGGTGGTGTAGCTGCTGGTGCACACCGGCGGGCACAACGGACCGCCGCCGCCCGACGGGGCCGAAGGGACCGAGGGGGACGGCACACCCGGTGCGCTCGGCAGCGCGGTGGGCGTCGGGACGTGCGGCAGGTCCGGCACATCCGGGAGGTCCGGCAGACCGGGGGCCTGGGGCCCTGGGGAGTCACCGTTGCCCTTGCCGGACCCACCGGACCCGCCCGTCGCGTTCCCGTAGAGGTCCGACAGATCGAGATCGGCGGTGAGATGGAGGTTGACGTAGTCGCCCTTGACGGCGTCCGACGCGTTGCGCGGGAATGGGTAAGTCGTGAGCAGTTCCAGGGAGTTGGGCAGATCGTCGCCCGCCTTGTCCAACTGCTGGAGGATCGGCCGCAGTGCTTTGAGGTCAGCGACCGTGTCGTCGTGCGAGGCGTTGACCACCTTGGTGCCCTTCTTGCCCAGCTTCGACAGGGCGGTGAGCATCTTCGTCAGATCGTGCCGCTGGTCGGCGAGGACCTTCAGGGCGGGCGGCATCGTGTCGACGGCCCGGGCGATCGTCTTCTTCTCCTTCCCGAGCCGTCCCGCAAGCCGGTCGACGGCCTTGAGGGCGCGGACGATGTCCGCACGCTGGTCGTCAAGGCCGCCGATGAACGCGTTCAGCTCCTTGAGCAGCGACCTGACCCGGTTCTCCCGGCCCTCCAGGGCCTTGTTCAGCTCCACGGTGATCGTCTTGAGCTGAGCCACCCCGCCGCCGTTGAGCAGTGCGGACAGCGCGGACAGCACCTCTTCGATCTCCGGGTTGCGGCCGCTGCGGGACAACGGGATGCGATCGCCGTCGCCGAGCCGGCCCACGGGGGCCGTGCCGGGCGGGGCGGACAGCGCGACGTACTTCTCGCCGAGCATGCTGGTCTGCCGCAGTTCGGCGACCGCGTTGGCGGGCAGCTTCACCGAGCCGGCGACCCGCAGTCGTACGCGCGCGTGCCAGCCGTCAAGACCCACCTGCTCGACCGCGCCCACGGTGACGTCGTTGACCTTCACCGCCGACTGCGGCACCAGGTCGAGGACATCGCGGAACTCGACGGTGACGTGGTACGCGTGGCCGTCGGCGGCAGCTCTGCCGGGCAGCTGGACGTCGTACCAGCCGTTGAACTCGCAGCCGGACAGCAGCAGCGAGCCGGCCGCGGCCCACGCGACAGCTCCGGCTCTGCGCAGTGCGCTCATGCGCTCGCCCCCAGAATTCCGCCGAGGGTCCGGTCGACCGTTCCCGTCACCGCGGAGCCCCGCGGCGTCTTCGGTAGGGAGTCGAACAGTTTCTTCAGCGTCTTGCAGTCGGGGTTCTTGCCGCCTTCGTCGCCGGTCGTCCTCAGCACGGAGCACAGCAGTGAGGCCGGATCCTGGGCCTGCTGCGCGTTGTTGCGGGTGTCGAGGGTGCCCGCGGAGGGGTTGTAGGCGTTGTTCAGGTTCGACAGACCCGTCGGAGCAACCTCCAACAGCTCCTTCAGCGCCGCCTGTTGGGTCACGAGCACCTTGGTCACCTTGCCCAGGCCCTTCACGTCCGAGGTCAGCGACTTCTTGTTCTTCTTCACGAAGTCCGACACGTCGCCGAGCGCCGTCGCCAGGTTCCGCAGCGCGTCCGCGAGGTCCTTGCGCTCGCCCGCGAGCTGTTCCGCGACCTTGCTGAGGCTGGTGTTGAACGACCGCACGCTCTTGTCGTCGGCGGCCAGCGCCGCCGTGAACACCTGCAGGTTCCGTACCGTGCCGAAGAGGTCCCCGCGGCCGTCGGACAGCGTGGTGACGGCCTGCGAGAGGTCCTTGACCGTCCGGTTGAGGTTCTCGCCCTGGCCGTCGAGGGTGTCCGCGCTCACCCCGAGCAGCCGCGACAGCGAGCCATCCCTGTTGGCGCCCTTGGGGCCGAGGGCGTCGGCCGTCGTGTGCAGACTGTCGAAGATGCGGTCCAGCTCGACGGGGACGGCCGTCCGTTTCTCGGGGATGACAGCGCCGTCCCGCATCACCGGACCGTCGCGGTAGACCGGCAGCAGCTGCACGTAACGGTCGCTGACCACCGATGAGTTGATGATCGCGGCCCTCGCGTCCGCAGGGACCTTGCGGCCCTCGTCGTACGCCATCTCCACCCGCACCCGGTCGCCCTGCGGCGTGATCTTCTCGACCTCGCCGATCCGGACGCCGAGGACACGGATGTCCGAACCGGGGTAGATACCGACGGTGCGAGGGAAGTACGCGGTGACGCGCACGGGTTCGGAGCGCGGCCACAGCACCTGGCTGAGAGCGGCGACGAGGGCGAGCGCGGTGACCACGGCCATGCGCCTCTTCAAGTGCTTCACTGCACGCCTCCCGTGCGCGGCACCACCGGAGCGGCGACCAGGTTCTGGATGTAGCTGTCGAACCAGCGGCCGTTGCCGAGGGTGTTGCTGAAGACCCGCACATAGGGCGCGAGCAGCTTGACGCTCCGGTCGAGGCTTGACTGGTTCTTTTCGAGCATCCGCACCACAAGGTTCAGGCCTTTGAGCGCTGGCCCCATCTCCTTGCTGTTGTCGTCGACCAGGCCGGACAGCTCGATGCCCAGCGCGACGGAGCTCTTCAGCAGCTTGTGGATCGCCGTGCGCCGCTTGCTGATCTCCTTGAACAGTTTGTCGCCGTCCTTGACCAGCGCGGAGAAGTCCTCGGAGTGCTCGGCCAGCACGCCCGTGACACCGTTCGCGTGGTCGAGGAGTTCGCCCAGCGCCTTGTCGCGCGAGGCGACCGTCCGGGAGATCTTCGACAGGCCCTTGATGGACGCCCGTATCTCGGCCGGCGAGTCCTCGAAGGTGGTGGAGAGGGTGTCCAGGGCCTTCGCGAGCCGGCCGGTGTCGACCTTCTCCGTCGTGGTGGTGAGATCGCTGAACGCCTGCACGACGTCGTACGCCGGAACGGTCCGCTTCAGGGGTATCTCGCTGCCGGGCTTCAACTGCCCCAGCCCCTTGGGGTGCAGCGCGAGGTACTTGGCGCCGAGGATCGTCTTGACCCGGATCGAGGCGCCGGTCCCGGTGCCGAACTCCGGATCGCCCTTGATCTTGAAGGTGACCTTGACGTGGCCACCGTCCAGATCGACGTCCTCGACCCTGCCGACCTTGACGCCGGCGATCCGCACCTCGTCGCCGGGCTTGAGACCGCCCGCCTCCGAGAAGGCGGCGCTGTACGTCTTGCCGTCGCCGATCAGCGGCAGGCTGTCGGCGTTGAACGCGGCCACGGCAAGGAGCGCGAGGACGGTCAGACCCACGGCTCCGATCACCACCGGATTGCGCTCGCGGAACGGGGTCAGGCGCGGGCGGTGTATCCGTATCTTCGGGAGCTTGGGCGGGTCGATGCGGACTTTCACCAGGGGTTCCGGGCGGGGTGGGCGGGGTGCCCGGCGCGGCAGGGGCCGTATTTTGGGGAGTTTGGGCGGGTCGATGCGGACTTTCACCAGGGGTTCCGGGCGGGGTGGGCGGGGTGCCCGGCGCGGCAGGGGCCGTATCTTCGGGAGCTTGGGCGGGTCGATGCGGACCTTGACCAGCGGCTCCGGGCGGCGCTGACGCGGCCCGCGCGCAATGAAGTGCTTCATCACGCGCCGCACCTCGCTCTTGCCACGTGCAGGCCGGGTGTGAGCACCGGCTTTGTCTTCGGCAGCACGATCCGGCCGTCGAAGTCGCAGAGGTAGAAGTTGAACCACGAGCCGTAGGACGCCGTCCCTGTCAGCTCGGTGAGCTTGTTCGGCAGCCGATTCAGCACGCCCTCCACGGTCTTCTCGTTCTTGTTCAGCGTTCCGGTGAGATCGGTCAGCCCGGCGATGTCGTCCTTCAGGGGCGGACGCGCGTCCTTGAGCAGCCCCGAGGTGGCGTCCGTCAGGTCGCCGATGCTCACTATCGACTGCCCGATGGACTTGCGGTCGGCGGACAGTCCCGAGACGAGCCGCCGCAGCTGCTTGAGCAGCCCGGAGAAGCGGGCGCCGCGCTTGTCCAGCGTCTCCAGCACGGTGTTGAGGTTGTCGATCACAGAGCCGATCAGCTGGTCGCGGCCGGCCAGGGTCGTGGCGAGTGAAGCCGTGTGCGCGAGCAGGCTTTTGACGGTGCCGCCCTCACCCTGGAGTGTCCGGATGATCTCGGTGGCGAGCTGGTTGACGTCCTGCGGACTGAGCGCGGCGAAAAGAGGCTTGAAGCCGTTCAGCAGCGCGTTGAGGTCCAGCGCGGGCCGCGTGCGCGACAGCGGGATCGCCGCGCCGGGCTTCAGCCGGGTGCTGTCTCCCGCGCCCTGCGTCAGGGCCACGTAACGCTGTCCGACCAGGTTCCGGTAGCGGACGACCGCGCCGGTGCTTTTCAGGAGCGGACGGTCCGCGCCGACGGTGAAGGTGACCTCCGCCAGCGTCCGGTCCTTGATCCGGATGCCCTCGACCTCGCCGACCCGCACCCCGGCCACCCGGATGTCGTCGCCCTGCTCAAGGCCCGTCACATCGCTGAACACCGCGCGGTACGTGTGCTCCGGGGCAAAGGAGATGTTGACGATGGTGGCGGCGAGCAGAGCCGTCGCCAGGATCGTCACCAGGGCGAAGAGGCTGAACTTGATGAGCGGGGCGGCCGTCTGCTGGGCCCCCGGCATCCTCGTGGGCGCCGGCGTGTTCGGTGTGTTCATGCGACGCTCACCGCCGTCCCGCGCGCCATCGGTCCGAACAGCAGGGTCGCGACCGGCGGCACCTCATCGGCGGGTACGCCCAGGACGGGCGCCACGAGGGAGCCGACGGCGCGCTGCTCGGCCGAGGTGGCGGTGACGCCGGCCGGACCCGACGGATGTCCCGTCGCCGAACCGTCGTTGAGGTGGACCCCGGGTGCGGGCACCGGGGGATGGGGCAGGCCGCGGCAGTTCGGCCCCGACCGGTCGGCGTAGCGGGGATACTCACCTGGTTCGTACGCGCCTTGCTGGCGGACGACTTCGAGCGTGATGTGCATCTTGCCGCGCCGGAACGCCTCCTCGGACGCCCGCTCCTGGCGGACCAGGCCGGCGAGGAGGCAGGGGTACTCGGGCGAGTAGCGGGCGAAGAGGCTGAGCGTGGGGCGGGAGACCCGGCCCAGGGTGATCAGCCGGTCGCCGTTCGCGTCGAGGAAGTCGTCCGCGGTGCCCGCCGCCGTGGCCGTCGTGGTGAGCGCGGCCGCGAGCCGGTCCCGCTGCTCGACCACCGTGCGGCTGGTGGTGACCGTGTTGCGCAGGATGTCCATCAGG
The DNA here is from genome assembly GCF_042872425.1 of Streptomyces sp. NPDC005262. Classification (NCBI taxonomy): domain Bacteria; kingdom Bacillati; phylum Actinomycetota; class Actinomycetes; order Kitasatosporales; family Streptomycetaceae; genus Streptomyces; species Streptomyces sp. NPDC005262. Next base: position 644,202 of record NZ_JBIAKK010000003.1, on the reverse strand, counting down.
TCCGGCGCCGCGTCGCCATACACCTCGGCGACGTCGGCCAGGCGTGCGAAGTCCTCGGTGAGGGAGGGCAGATGAGGGTTGAGGCGGTGCAGATAGTCCTCCACGCGCGTGAGGTTGTCGCCGATCCGGTCGCCGCGCCCTTCGAGGGCGGTGGCGAAAGCGGAGAGCGTGGCATTGAGCTTGCCGGGCCGCACGGTCCGCAGCAGCGGCAACAGGTCGTTCATCAGCTGCTGGAGCTCGATGCCGACGCGTGTGCGGTCCTGGGTGATGACATCTCCGGCGCGAATGGACCGGGCCGACCGGTGCGCGGGCGCGACCAGGTCGACGTACTTCTCGCCGAACAGCGTCTTGGGCAGCAGGAGCGCGCGCACGTCGGACGGGATGGACGCGGCGTACTCCGGCTTGAGCGCGATGTCGAGCGTCGCCTTCGTCCCGTCGGCGCGCACCGCGCGCACCTCGCCGACCAGCAGCCCGCGCAGCTTGACGTCGGCCCGCGGATCGAGCTGGTTGCCGAGGCTGCCGGCCTCCAGAGTGATCCGTACGGCCGGGGTGAACGCCTGCTGGTACACGGCGACGGACAGGGACAGCAGCAAAACGAGCACAGCGAGGAACACGACGCCGTACAACCGCAGTCTCAGCACCCTCGTAGCCCTCATACGGCTCACCCCGCAATCCGTACGGTCGTGTTGGCGCCCCAGATTGCGAGCGACAGGAAGAAGTCCAGGACGTTGATCGCGACGATCGACGTGCGCACGGCACGTCCCACGGCGACGCCGACGCCCGCAGGGCCGCCGCTCGCGTAGTAGCCGTAGAAGCAGTGCACCAGGATGATGAGGACGGCGAAGACGAGCACCTTGCCGAAGGACCACAGCACGTCGACCGGCGGCAGGTACTGCTGGAAGTAGTGGTCGTAGGTGCCCGCCGACTGCCCGTAATAGCCGGTGGTGATGATGCGGGCGGCAAAGTACGACGACAGCAGCCCGACCACGTACAGCGGGATCACCGCGACGAAACCGGCGATCATCCGGGTGGTCACCAGGAACGGCAGCGAGGGGACCCCCATGACTTCGAGGGCGTCGGTCTCCTCGCTGATCCGCATTGCGCCGAGCTGCGCCGTGAACCCGGCGCCGACCGTCGCGGACAGGGCGAGCCCGGCCACCAGCGGGGCGATCTCGCGGGTGTTGAAGTACGCCGAGAGGAACGCCACGAAGTTGGAGGTGCCGAGCTGGTTGAGCGCGGCGTACCCCTGCAGGCCCACCTCCGTGCCGGTGAAGAACGACAGGAAGGCGATGACACCGACCGTACCGCCGACGACGGCCAGCGCCCCGCGCCCGAAGCTCACCTCGGCGAGCAGCCGCAGGATCTCCTTCTTGTAGCGGCGCAGGGTACGGCCCGTCCACGCCAACGAGCGGCCATAGAAGGCCAGTTGGGCGCCGAGATCTTCGAGAGAGCGCAAGGGCCGCTGGAGAAGTCGCATCGGCTAACCTCTCTGCGGGACGACTTGGAAATACACCGCGGTCATCACGAAGTTCGTCACGAACAGCAACATGAAGGTGATCACCACCGACTGGTTCACGGCGTCGCCCACACCCTTGGGACCGCCCTTCGCCGTAAGTCCCTTATATGAGGCGACGATCGCGGCGATCGCGCCGAACACCAGCGCCTTGATCTCGGCCGCCCACAGGTCGGAGAGCTGGGCGAGCGTGGTGAAAGAGGCCAGATAGGCGCCCGGTGTGCCGTTCTGCAGGACGACATTGAAGAAGTAGCCGCCCGCCACGCCGACCACCGACACCAGGCCGTTGAGCAGCACCGCCACCACCATCGATGCCAGGACCCGCGGGACGACGAGGCGGTGGATGGGGTCGATGCCGAGCACCTGCATCGCGTCGATCTCCTCGCGGATCTTCCGCGCCCCGAGGTCCGCGCAGATCGCCGTGCCGCCGGCGCCCGCGATCAGCAGCGCGGTGACGATCGGCGAGGCTTCCCGCAGCACCGCGAGGACCGAGGCGGCCCCGGAGAAGGACTGGGCGCCGAGCTGCCGCGTCAGGCTGCCGATCTGCAGCGCGATGACCGCGCCGAAGGGGATCGACACGAGAGCCGTCGGCAGGATCGTGACGCTCGCGACGAACCACGCCTGCTGAATGAACTCCCGTGCCTGGAAAGGCCGTCGGGGCATGGTCCGGACCACGTCCAGCGCCATCGCGAAGAGGTTCCCCGACTGTCTGAGCGCCCCGGTCGGTGACAGGCTCATGCGTCCGCCACCTCCTTGCGGTGCAGCTCGGCCTCGCGCCGCGCGATCGCCTCCCAGCGGGGCGGGCGGGTGATGTCGGGGCCCGGCAGCAGACGCGGCGTCATGTCGTTGCCGACATGGCGGGCCTTGCGGTCCAGGTCGCCGAGCCGCGCCAGCTCCTGCTCGACCTGGGCGGCGTCCTTCTCCTCGGCCATCCCGATGGGACCCTGCATCCGGCCGTTCAGGAACTGCTGTACGACGGGCTCGTCGCTCCTCAGCAGCTCCTCGCGGGGCCCGAACATGATCAGTTCACGCCGGAACAGCAGGCCGATGTTGTCCGGCACCTGGCGGGCCGAGGCGATGTCGTGTGTGACGATCAGGAAGGTCGCGTCGATCTGTGCGTTGAGGTCGACGATCAGCTGGTTGAGATAGGCGACGCGCACCGGGTCGAGGCCGGAGTCGGGTTCGTCGAAGAGGATGATCTCCGGGTCGAGGACCAGGGCCCGGGCGAGACCGGCCCGTTTCCGCATGCCGCCGGAGATCTCGCCGGGCAGCTTGTCCTCGGAGCCGATCAGCCCGACCATGTCCATCTTCTCCAGCACGATGCGCCGGATCTGGCTCTCGGACTTGCGGGTGTGCTCGCGCAGCGGGAAGGCGATGTTGTCGTACAGGCTCATCGAGCCGAACAGCGCGCCGTCCTGGAACAGCACGCCGAAGAGCTTGCGCACCTCGTACAGCTCGTGCTCGCGCAGTTTCGTGATGTCCCGTCCCGCGATCTTCACGGAACCCCGGTCCGGCTTCAGGAGTCCGACGAGCGTCTTGAGGAACACCGACTTGCCCGTGCCCGAAGGGCCGAGCATGACCGAGACCTCCCCGGCGGGCAGCGTCAGCGAGACGTCCTGCCAGATGACCTGGTGACCGAAGGACTTGGTCAGCCCTTCGACACAGATCTCGACACCCATCCGATCCACCCTTCGGCCGTGGAACAGCTCCGACAACTGCTCTACGGGGAGGGGAGGGGCGTCCGTCGCTGCGGAGGTGGATTTCTTCGGACGATCTTTTCGGGCGGTTCTTCGGAGGTTCTACGGCAGCGTGGCGGGAGCCTCCGGGAGGACCGGAACCGTCGAGGGGAGCGTGGACGCGGCCGGCAGGCCGGGGAGAGCGGGCACGCTCGGCAGGTCGGACACGCGGGGGACGTCGGGGAGGTCGCGGACATCGGGCACGGACGGCACCGGCGGCAGTGGGGCGTCCGGCAGTGATGGCACCGACACGGACACCGACCGCGGCAGCAACGAAGGCAGACGGCCGTGATCGCCGGGCGTCGGCGTCGCCGGGGCGGCCGGCAGATCGAGGGCGTTCGGGGTGGCGGCACGGCCGCCGCCATCGGGCCGGACGGTCGGCGTGGGCGTCTCGGCCCCACGGGACACGGAGGGACCGGAAGCCGCGCCCTGCTCGTTTCCGTAGTGGACGTACGGCAGCACACACCCAGCCACCACCAGGGTGCAGGCAGTCGAGGTCACCGCCACGGCCGCCTGCACGTGACCGCCCGAGCGCAACTTGCCGCGCCCCCACAGGAACAGGGCGAAGCCGAACGTACCGGCCAGCGAGTTGCGCAGCGTGCGCCGTGCCCGGGCGAGCAGCGACTCGACCGTCCGGTAACTCAGCCCCATGCGAACGGCGACCTGGCCGACATCGAGGTCCTCGGACTTCAGCCGGAGTGCTTCGGCCTGGCGAGCGGGCAGCTCCCCGCTCCGCACGGCCAGCCACCTGGCCTCGGCCCGGTCGCACACCGCGTCCTCGACGGGCGCCGGACCCGGCATGACGAGTGTGGGGCTGCGGTGTACCTCGGCCTCACGGTTGGCCTGACGGTACCGGTCGACGCACAGCCGCACGGTCACGGTCGTCAGCCAGGCGCCGAGACGCTCGTCGTCCAGGTCAGGGCGCTCCGCGGCACGCAGCATCGCCTCCTGCACCGCGTCCTCGGCATCCTCCGGGCTCATCGACCTGCGCCGGGCCACCTTGAGCAGTTGCTCGCGGTGGCCCCACATGCGCTGCCAACGATCGTCGGCCGTTTGCGTCCAAACAGGCATGTCCGTCGCCATGAGAGCCCCTTCGCGGTCACCCGCCGGTCTTGTGCCGTCCGGCGAGTGGCGACATTACCGCCCAGTATCCGCGGTTGTGGAGGGGGAGGAGGCCATCGAGTCCCCACTGTTGCTGGTCAGTGAACGGTTGGCGGGCGCTCTGCTGCAACCCCCGTCGGCTCCGTGACCGTGCTGGCTCGCCCGGTGATGGATCCGCTGGAGCCCGTACGGGTCACGTATGGCGACGAGCCAGTGTCTCAAGTCGCTTGCCAACTCCTGTAGTTGGCTGAGCTCCCCAGTGACGCGTGCGCTGCACTCCCAGGCGGACCGCAGGCGCCGTTCTGCTTCTTCGCCCTGCGGGCGCGACGTTCGAACCGTGAGAACACGGCGGTCGGCCAAGAAGTTCATGCCCCTCTGGGGCCTCCCTTGGTCGCTCATCTCCCGTGCTCCTTCGTCGCCCCCCCGCAGGGCGAGACCAGCCGGCACTGCATCTCGGCTCCCAAGCCGATGAAGTTGCCGGATGCGCAGCCCAGCCGACCCCGGTGGTACTGACATTTGTCGACATCTCCGCAGCTAGCCACGCTCAGAGGTTCCCCGGACTCACCGTCGGGCTCCTACGGGATCTTGCGCGAGCCGCGGCGGCTGGGACGGGCAAGATCTGCTGACTGCTGCGAACAAGGCCGTCACCCGGACACGGGCATCGGTCAAGCCCGTGAACGATCTATGGATGCCCCGAAATGGATCTGATGGATGCGCAGCGCACAGAGGTGCCACCTCGCCTCACGCTGTTGCCTGCCGACACCTCGAGGGGGTTCCCAACTGCGTAGAGCTCACAGGCGAGGAACGCAGAGCCGAGGTGGTCGATCGACGCCGGCTGGGCAGATGAGCACGCGGAAGCTCCTGGTGGACAGGCGATCCTGGTCGTGAGCTCGACCATCAGGAGCATCTTCACGTCCGGACGCCAATCTCTCCAACTATCCCGCCAGAGCAGCAAGGTTGTAGCTCACCGGCACTGTTCGGACCGAGAACGCCTATTCCTGGACCTGCCTCGGATCGACCGGAATCTCCCGTGCCTTGTTCTCGGCGCGCTCCTCGGCGCTCAACTGCCGCGCCACGGTCCCGCAGCAGCGGTCGTACTGGTTCTGCCAGTCCGCCATGAACGCGTCGTAGCTGGACCCGCCGATCAGCTTCAGGTCCGACTCGTCGTTGTGCCAGACGCCGTTGCTCGTCCAGTTCGAGGACCCGACGAACACGATCCTGGAGTCGGACGCACCCGCGTAACCGCCGCTGACCATCATGTACTTGTCGTGCGTGTAGTGCAGAGCATTGCCGTTCGCGTCGGTGCCGTGGGTGGTGTCGTGCACGTCGATATTCGGCCGGTTCTTCAGGTAGCTCTGCACGCTGTCATCCACCTGGCCGGCGGTGATGAGAATGTGGATCTTGACGCCGGTCCGTGCCAGACTCACCAGCTTCTTCGGCAGCTCCAGATAGTTCCGGTCGCCCGGCTGCCCGTGAGAGGTCCACTGGAACATGGCGATGTTGATCGTGGCCGGCGCCTTGATATTGCTCAGGAAGTCGACCCAGGTGTCACTTCTGGTGCGCGCCTTGGGCCACTGGTAGGAGGGCGGGGACAGTTTCCTGGCGGCCGTGGCGCTCGTGGAGTTGTAGTAGTCGGGTACCAGCGGGCCCGGGCCGTGGATCGCCCCCCTGGCCATGGCGGTGAAGTAGCGGACGTAGGAGTTGTACAGGTCGACGTTGCCCTTGACGGTGGCGCTGCTGTTCCACGCGGTGCCGGCCTGGGCGGAGGTGGGGTTGGCGCTGCTGACGGTCACAGTCCTGTTCGCATCGCTCCCGCCGCTGAGCATGTAGTACTTCGCGTGCAGGGCGGAGCCGCCGAAGTGGGACAGGCAGCCGCCCGGGCACAGCGCGGCGAAGCTGGAGGCTCGCGGGTCGTTGCCCAACTCGGTGACCATCGACTGCCAGAGCTTGTTGTCGCTGTGAGCGTCCATCAGCGCCTTTACGATGACGCCGCGCTGGTGCGCGGCGATCAGGGCGTTGGCGAAATCCGGCCCCGGTTGCGCGATACTGATCGAGTACATGGCGACGCGTACGGTCTGCCCGCAGCCGGCGCTGTTGATCGATTCGATGATCGGGCCCATGATCTTCATCTGGGCGGCGGGGTCCTCCGGGTCGTTGAAACGCGGGCCAGGGCTGGAGGTGAACGTCCGAGACTCGCAACTGAGCGGGGGCTTGGCCTTCTTGACCGCGGCGTGCGCTGTTGTCAGCGACATTACGGTGACGACCAGCGCGGTGATCAACGTGAACGTTCGCTTCATGGGCGGCCTTTCGCCGGACTGTTTAGGATGAAGACTCGGATTGCCGCATGTGGCCCGCAGGAGCGACGCCGCCGTCAGCGGAATCTACTACTGTTCCACCGATTGTTCCGATTCGAAATCCCCGCATTGCGCATCGCGAGATTCCTTGAGCGGGGGAGCAACCGCGGGGTGTTGCTCGGCTGGTCGACCCATGAGTGGTCACCGTGGGGAGCGAACCTTGCCCCCCGCCAGGCCTCGCGCATCGCCGTCCACGGCGAGCGGATCACCGTGCGCGCCGCCGCGACCGGCATGATCCCTCGCACTCGTTCGTGCGCGCGGAGCCGATCCCGACCGTCGCGGTCTCCTGGGCATTCTTCGAGGAGTTCGCGCTGGAAGCCGGCGAGTCCTTCGAGTACCGGTACCGCGTCGTGGTCGCCGACGGCGCCTGGGACCGCGAGCAGGTGGCCACCCGGCTGAAGGGGCTGGCGTGGTGAGCCCCGACACCGGCGCGGCGCCGGGTCCGGACCGCCCGGCGCGATCGGGCCGTCGGCATTGCGCCGGCGGGCGGGGTCAGCGGTCCGAGGTGGAACGGATCGCGGCGATGTCGAACTGGAGGCGGAGCCGTTCGCTTACCATCGCTCCGCCCTCCGCCAACCGGGCGTTGTAGGTCAGGCCCCAGTCCGAGCGGTTGATGGTGGTGGTGCCGTCGAAACCGACCCGCTCGTAGCCGAACGGGTCGGTGACATGGCCGATGTAGGTGAGGTCCAGCTCCACAGGGCGGGTGGTGCCCTTGATGGTGAGTTCGCCGCTCATGCGGTAGACGTCCTTGCCCATGAGCTGAACGGCGGTACTGGTGAAGCTCATCCGCGGATACGTCGCGGCGTCCAGGAAGTCACGCCCGACCAGGTGGGCGTCACGCTGCTCCACCCCGGTGTCGACGCTCGCGGTGTGCAGCACGATGTCCGCGCGGGAGCGTGCCGGGTTCCGGCCGTCGAAGTAGAGGCGACTGTCGTACGAACCGAAGGATCCGCGCACCGTCGTCACCATGGCGTGTCGCACGGAGAAACCGATCCTGCTGTGGGCGGGGTCGATCATCCACTCTCCGCTGAGGGCTGCCAGGGCGGGATCCGGCATCACGGCGGCAGCGGGGGTGGTTGGAGCGGCGGGCGCCGCCGGGCGTCGGAGTGTGGTGCCGCGGCTGAAAAAGTTCATGGGACATGTTGTTACGCGGCGGTACTTCGCACGCGCAAGTCACGGGTGGGAAACCCGCTCATGTATGAACAGACTTTCACAACTCGGAGCACTGCACGGGTACGGTCAGTTACCGGCGGTCCTCCAGGGGAACGCGCGGAAGGCCGTCACCGGGAACGGTGCAAGGGGCTCGCCAGGTGCGGGAAGTGCTGTGCCGTGACCGTCGTGAGCACGCTCATTCCGTGTGCGCCCGGCGTCGGCATCGACATGAGGGCGGGCTGAATTCCGGCTCCTGACCGGAGCCGGATCCGGCGATCGTCAGCACTCGGCCCGGCGTGGTCATGCGAGGCTCCCCTCCTGGGCGCGGTTCCACGCCCGGGCGTATGCGCGGGCCGATGCACGGGGTTCCTCGACGGCGCAGATGCCCGAGACGACGGCGGCCCCCACCGCCCCGGCGTCTCGCAGGCGTGGCAGATCGGCCGGGGTGATGCCGCCGATGGCCACGGCGGGCAGCTCGCTGAGCCGGGCGAGGCGGGCGAAGCCGGCATGGCCGAGCGGTGCCGGGGCGTCCGCCTTGGTCCGGGTCGCATGAAGCGCGCCGATACCGACGTGGTGGACGCGCGCCGGATCCTCGGCGGCGGCCCGCAGTTGATCGGGGGTGGCTGCACTCAGCCCCAGAAGCGCGTCCTCTCCGATCAGTTCGCGTACGGCGGACGGCGGCAGATCCGACTGGCCGACGTGAACGCCCGTCACGCGTGCGCCGGCGGCCCTGGCCGTCAGGAACACGTCCACCCGGTCGTTGACGATCAGTGTCACTCGTTCAGGGAGGACGGCGGCGACTCCCAGAACCGTATGCAGGAACTCCCTCCCGGTGGCGTGCTTCTCCCGGATCTGCACGGCGGTCACGCCCCCGGCCACCGCCAGGGCGACGGTCTCGGCCACGCTCCGGCCGCGGGCCGCGCACTGGGCCGTGTCCGTGACGAGGTAGACCGACAGATCCACCGGTGCCGCGGTCACGAGAGAGCCGCCCGCTCGGAGAGGGCCGCTTCCTCCAGCGCGGCGAGCGCGTCCAGGAAGGCGACGGCGAAGCTGCCGGGCCCGGAGGCCTCCTTCGCGGCCAGCTCGGCGGCGACCGTGTACGCGGTGACGGCGGCCACGACCGCGGCGAACCGGTCCTCGTCGACCGCCGTGAAGGCGGCCATCACCGCACCCAGCGCGCAACCACCCCCGGTCACCCGGGTCAACAGGGCATCACCGTTGGCGATCCGGGCGCTGCGCCCCCCCGTCGGTGACGAAGTCGACGGGCCCGGAGACGGCGACCACACAGCCGGCTGCGCGTGCCAGCTCGCGTGCCGACTCCTCGGCGGCCCCGACGCCGTCGGAGGAGTCCACGCCACGGCCGCCGTCGCCCGCGCCCGCGAGCGCGATGATCTCGGACGCGTTGCCCCGGATCACGGTCGGCCGCAACTGCAGCAGCTCTCGCGCCAGCGCGGTGCGCACCGGCAGCGCGCCGACCGCCACCGGGTCGAGGACCCACGGCGTGCCGGCCGAACCCGCCGCCCGCGCGGCCTCGACCATGGCGGAGCGCTGCTCGGCGTGCGGGGTACCGAGATTGATCAGGACACCGGAGGCGACCCGGGCGAACGGGCCGGCCTCCTCCGGGATGTCGACCATGGCCGGCGAGGCGCCCAGCGCCAGCAGGACGTTGGCGGTGAAGCCCGTGACCACCGAGTTGGTCAGGCACTGAACCAGAGGGGAGTCCGCCCGCACGCGTGCAAGGGCCTGCGGGACGTAGGCGGTGTGATCGGCGGATGCAGCGGGCATGGGATTTCGCTCCGTGGGGGAGGGGATGTCGTTCGGGTGCCGGCGGACGTCAGGGTCCGCCGGCCGGCGGCGGGTCAGTCCTGCGGGCGGTGGCGTAGCCGCAGCGGCGCGTAGACGGCGAGCGCCACGAGGAACGCCACGTAGTACGAGAGGTCGGCGCCGTGCAGGGCGGCCGCCACCGGGCCCACGTACAGACTGGTGTCCATGAAGGGCACGGCCGCGGCGAAGGCGACGGCGAATGCCAGCAACGGGGGCCATCCGGAGTGCGGCCGGGCGGTCTCGGCGGCGACGTCGATCGCCGCACCGCCCCGTGCCCGTGCCCGGGCGATCCAGTCGACGATGACGATCGCCACGAATCCGGGGATCCAGTAGCCGACGAACAGCAGCACGTTCTGGAAGCGGGCAGTGGTGTCGGCAGCGTGCATCCACAGGACCAGAGGGAAGCCGAGCACGGCGGCGAGGGCGGCGGCCGCCGGGCGGGGAAGGCGCACACCGACGGTCTGCAGAGCCAAGGAACCGCTGTAGTCGTTCATGGCGTTGCTGCAGAGCGCCGCCAGCGCGACGGCGAGCAGCCCGAACGCGCCCAACACCCCACCGCCCAGCAGCTTGTCCACCCCTGCTGCGGTCTGGTCGGTCAGCACGGACGCGCCCAGCAGCCCGAGGGCCTGGACGGCCACGAAGGACACCACGAGGCCGAGCAGCGTGAACCAGAACATGCGCGGGCGCGAGGTGGTGCGTGGCAGATAGCGGCTGAAGTCGCTGGCGTACGGGGCCCAGGACAGGGCCAGACTCAGCGCGATGGTGCTGGTCAGGACGAACGCGCGGGCCTGGTCGGCACCATGCGCGGTGCCGGCGCCGACCGGATGGACACCGTCGAGCAGCCGCCAGGCGATCAGCGCGAACGCGGCGGCGAGCACGAAGGTCATGACGATCTGGAGCCGGTGGATGGCCTCGTAGCCCAGGACGCCGAGGGCGCCCTGGGCCAGCATCATGGCCAGGACGCCGAGCCAGAACGGCCAGCCGCACAGCCGCGCGAGCGCGTCCCCGCCGAACAGTCCGATCAGCGCGTCCCAGGCGACCGAGGACAGCCACTGCAGGATGCCGGGCACCGTGACGGCCCGGCCGAAGGCGAGCCGGGCCAGCGGCAGCTGCCCGGCACCGGTCTGGCTCCCCCAGGTGCCCAGGTAGGCGGTGGGCACCGCGCCGATCACCGTGCCCAGCACGACGGCGGCGAGCGCGGTGGCGAAGTCCAGGCCGAGGGCGATGCCGACGGTGCCGGTGAATACGCCGGTCATGGTCAGATTGGGGGCGAACCACACGGTGAACAGGCGCCCGGGACCGCCGTAGCGGTTGCTCTCGGGGACCGGCTCGATGCCGTGCGTCTCGACGCGGAGGTCGCCGGGCGCCGCGGGCATCCGTCCGTCGAAAACGGTCTGTCGGCCGTCGGCAGGCAGCCCGCCGGAAACATGCGTCAAAGGCATGAAAGACATCCCTCCGCCAGTGCGAACTGGTTCAGGTTCGACGGGTGTGATCTCAGCCCTCGGGTAGGGCACCCCGTGTCCGGTACGACGGTCAGACTAACCCGGTCCCGTCGCCCACCTGCACCGAGGTCTGTGTGGCGGACGACTCGGTGGGAACCCCCGGGGCGTGGACGCGTGGTCCGCGTCACGGCTGCGGCGCGCCGTGCTCACGGTCGCGTCCCCACCTCCGCGTGACCCGTGCGATCCAGATGCCAGCGGTGTTCCACCTCGAAGCGGTGCAGCCCGGTGCGGCGTTCGACGATCACGTCGACGATGGCTCGTTCCGTGTTGGTGCACGTGGCGGTCGCTCCGTCGGGGTCGGTGTAGGAGAGCGACACACAGTCGGCCGGATCCTGGGTGACATCGATCCGCACCCTGCGCCGCGCGGTGCCGCCTGCGACCGACCAGTCGGGCAGCCCGATCCGCGCACGCAGCAGTGGAGCGGTCAGCAACGGGTCGCGCGGCCAGTCGGTGCCACCGATCCGCAGCTGAAGCATGGGCAGCGGTGGCAGCCACCGCATGGTGGGACGGCGGGCGACGGCGGCCACCACTTCCAGTACGTCCCCTCCGCCGAGGCCCGCATGGAGCCACGCCCACCGCTGGGCATTGCCGTGACCGGCGATCCTGGCGACGCCCCCCACGGCGCCCGAGAGGGTGAACCGCCGTTCTCCGACGACGAGTTCACCGTCGAAAATGGCGTCAGGGGCAGGCACGATCTGGGCGGCGGGCAGGAGTTCACGCTGCCAGGACCAGCGCGGAAAGGTGTAGAGAGGCTCTCCGCCCCCGGTGACCGCCAGCCGCCAGGTGATCGCGCCCGCGGTGCCCTCCAGCAGCCGGGGCGTCGCCCGGACCCCCGGCACCTCGAAGTACGCCTCGCCCTGGAGCAGCGGCGAGTCCGGGGCCCCGAACCGCTCGGTGACCGGCGGTCCGTCCGGGGGGAAGACGGATATCCAGCCGTGCGCCCGGGCCGGGCCGTGGTGCTTGGGCGCCACCACTTCGTGATGGATCCACACGCCGGTCCCGGTACGGGGATCGGTCAACGTCGCGTACCAGACTTCGAGCCGCCCTGGACGGCCAGTCATCCGCGGCGGGTAGAGCGAGTTCACGAGGGGGTTTCCTTTCACCGGGGCGCGGGGGCCCCGTACCGGGCGCGCACGCCTGCCTCGGCGGTGCTCTCCACGATGCCGGGACAGGCCCGTTCGGCCAGCGCCGCGATAGTCAGTGAGGGGTTGACGCAGAGCGAGGTCGGTACTGCCGAACCGTCGGTGACGAACAGGCCTGGATGGCCTCGCAGTTCGCCGCGTTCGTCGAGCGCCGAGGTTGCCGGGTCGTCGCCCATCCGGCAGGAGGCGAGGGGGTGTGCGCTCACGGACCCGGCGGCGTTCTCGCTCCAGGGCCGCACGCGCGCAAGACCGTCGCGCTCCAGCACCGCGCGCGCCTCGCCGTCCGCGGCGGCCCAGCCGCGCAGGGTGTTCGCCGTCGGCCGGTACGAGAGCGTGGACAGGCAGAGGGATGCGGCCACGCGAGTCGAGCTTCCCGTGGGCGGCGGAGGGCCGAAGACGCCCTCGTTGTCGTCCTCGGTCATGGCGAGCACGGAGAGCCACGACGGCCAGCGTGCCCGCATCTCCTTCTTACGGACACCGAACCAGCTCGTCGCCGGGGTGTCGGTGGCCTGGGCCAACAGATCGGTGATGCCGGGGAAGTAGATCTGCTGAAGAGAGAATCGGGTGAACTCCGCCCCTTCCGGGTCGAGCCGGTCGTACGACATCGAGCCGATGGGCTTCCCGATGGGGAAGCCCTGGTACGGGATGCCCGGTGCGCGCTCGAGACCGAGCAGGTCGCGCACCTTGCCTTCGTCGACGTCGGCGATGGACACGCGGTCGCCGTTGCCCGAGAAGTAGCGCCCCACGGCTTGCGGGACGCCGCCGAGCAGGGGAGCCGAGCGCTGCAGCAGCACGGGGGTGGCCAGAGCGCCTGCGGCCAGCACCACGGTCTTGGCCTCGATCGTGCCCACGCCGACCGGCAGCCGGTAGTCGCCGGCGTCGAGCTGCGTGTACGAGACGCGGTAGCGGTAACCGGGTGTGGTGGCAGGCGCGATCGTCTGTGCCTCGTGGAGCGGGCGGATCTCGGCGCCGTGCGCGGTCGCGGCGGGGAGGTAGTTCAGCAGCATGGAGCGCTTGGCGTCGAAGTGGCATCCGTTCAGCATCCAGTTGCAGTTGGTGCAGCGGGCCAGGTCGACGGCGACGGGTACGGGGTTGCAGGTGCGGCCCGCACGGGCGCACGCTGCGGCGAACAGCCCTCCGGGGTAGGGGACTTGGTCCCAGCTCTGCTCGGCGACGGGCAGAGCCTCCTCGACCCGGTCGTACCACGGGTCGAGGGCGGCGCGCGTCAGGGTCGAAGGCCACAAGCGGTGGCCCAGACTGCCGCGGCGGTCGAAGACGAAGCCCGGAGCCCGCAGCGAAGCGGCGAAGTAGACCACGCTGGACCCGCCGACGCAGTTCCCGGCGACGACGGTGATGCCGTCGCCCTGCACGAGGTCGACGATCCGGGTATAGCTGCCCAGGCGCAGGTCATGGGTGAAGTCGGGGGCGGTGAGGTGCGGTCCGCGTTCCAGGATCACCACTTCGGCGCCGCCCGCGGCCAGATGGTAGGCGGGGATGGCGCCGCCGAAGCCGCTGCCGATGACCAGCACGTCGGTGCGTTCGGTGACGCTCATGCGGGGTGCCCTCCGGGGGTGGTGAGCGGGTGCTCGGAGGCGAGCCTTCTGCCGTACGAGTAGTCGGGGAAACGCCACAGTCCGTCGGCGCCGGGCGCCGGGAAGCCGATCCAGACCAGGCCCGGGTGGCGTTGCCGGATGGCTGCGGTGGTGTGAAGGTGGGCTGCGGTGTCGAAGGCCGCGGCGGCGAAGAGCGCGAGCAGCACGTACAGCTGCCGGTCCGGGGCTCCGGGTGTGAGCAGCTCTCCGGCGAGCGCGGTGCGGTCGGTGAACCGCATTGCGACGAAAGGAGGTCGAGTGGGCAGCAGGACCCGGCCGTGGGTGGCCGCAAAGGCGAGGGCGCGGGCGTTCACCAGGAGCGCCAGCTCGGGCAGCAGTACGCCGATGCCGAGATCGGGAAGGCTGAGCAGCTCGACGGCCCCCGCCTGTACGGCGCCGGGACCGGGGGCCGCCCCGGCGATCGCCACGTCACCGCCGTACCGCTTCTCACCCGGGACCATGGTGTCCGCAAAAGCCTCCAGCGTGGCGGTCGTCGGGTCGGGCAGCGCGAGGGAAGCGGGCTGCCCGACCCGATCCACCGGGACCGGCTCGGGCACAGGACGCGCCGGAGGCGCCGCCTCGGCGGTCAGCTCCCCTGCCCGCAGGGCAGCGACGGCCGCGGTGAGCCCGACGAGCAACCGGCGCCGAGCAGGTCGTCCGGGTGGTTCGCTCAGCACAGCCCGCTCACCGGCAGCCGCACCATCACACCCGCGGCGTCGCGCACGAGCGCGTCGGCGAGCCGTGCGTCGTACGGTCGGATCACCTTCGCGGCGTCCTCGGCCCGCGCGGGCTGCCCGGCGACGGTGATGTTGCGAACCCTCGCCGCGGCGCTGCCCTCCGCCTTGTCGAACCAGTAACTGCCGTCCCAGCCGACCAGTTCGGTTCCGCCGGCCGTGGCCTGCACGCTCCAGTGGTCCAACTGCCAGTAACGGCAGGCCGGTACGGCGAGCGCGAAGCGTGCCGGCTCGGCCAGCAGGAAGCGTGCCGCGCCGCCGTTGGTCACGGTGATGTCCCGCTTGGCGTACTCCACGCACAGCGGGTCGGCGCCGAACAGGGAGAGCGGCGGCGTCTCGCCCTCACCGTAGCGGTGGAAGGTGCACGCGGAGGCGTACGAGGGGTCGGTGTATCCCCCGACGCCCGGTTCTGCAGCCGAGGCCGAAGCGGCGGTGAGCAGCGCGGCAGTTGCCGCCAGCACTGCGCCGAAGACGGTGAGGCGGGAGCTCGTGGACAGGGCGCCGAGGGGGTTCGTCGTGTGACGGAGTACAGGCACAGCAGGACCTTCTTCACGTCCCAGCCCTGATGGGCGGCGGTTACCGGCGGTCACATGCAGTCAGCATCTTGATCGCTGCACGCTGTCTGCGCAAGGGATGGGGCGGAGGTGATTTCCGGTCGGTGGAGAGGCAGGGCGCCGGCACGCCTTCCGGACAGGCGAGGTGTGCCTGCCCCGCCGGACAACGGTGCCGGAACAGACGCGTACGCCGCGTGGCGCGAGGCCTCGGTGAAGCGATCACCGCACTACGGAGACAGGCCAGGGCCACGCCCGCCGTCAGTGCGCCGAGTCCCTCGGCGGGCGCCGGAAGCGGCCCCGGCTCCTCCATGGCCGCCGGTCCGTCACCGCGCGGCGGAGCGGATCCGCTTCGGTCCCCGTCCGGGTGGAGACCCGGCGTCAAGGGCGGCAAGATCACCGATGTCCGATGCGCGGCGGGCCGATGAGCAGGGCACGGCGGCCGGGGACCGCGCGTGCGGCTGCATTCCTGCACCTGGACGTCCAGGATGTTCCGTCAGGTGCGACGTATGAGGATGCTGATCACGTTGGCCCAGACGACGGTTGCCATGCCGGCCCACTCGATCCAGCCCAGGTTCTGCCCCAGAACGATCCATCCGACCACGGCCGCCAGGACGGGGTTGACGCTCATGAACAGACCGAAGGTCTGCGCGGGCACGTGCCGCAGGGTGAACAGGTCTGCGAGATACGGCACGGCGGAGGACAGGATGCCGGCGGCGACGGCGCAGGCGGCAGCCCCCGCGGTCGGCGGATGCCGGACGACGATGACGAGTCCGACCGGCAGGAACACCAGGGCGGAGAGGCCGGCGGCGGCCGCCGATCCCTCCGCTCCGGAGATGCGGCGGCCGACGGTGCGGTTGAGCAGGATGTAGGACGCCCAGCAGACGGCGGCCAGCAGCCCCAGACCCATCCCGACGTAGTCGGCGGAAGGCTGCGGGCGCATCAGGGTGACGACGCCCGCCGCGGCGATCAGCGCGCAGCACGCGTCCACGCGGCGGCGTGAGGCGGCCAGAGCGATGCTGAGCGGTCCGAGGAACTCCAGGGTGACCGCCAGCCCGAGGCCGATGCGGTCGATGGCGCTGTACAGCGACAGGTTCATCGTTCCGAACACCAGCGCCAGCAGCAGTACCGGCCACCACTGACGCCAGGTGAAGGCACGCAGACGGGGCCGGCCGACGGCCAGCAGGACGATCGCGGCGACGTACTGGCGTGCCGCGACGACACCGACAGGCCCCAGGACTGGGAAGGCCAGGGAACCGATCGCGGCGCCGGTCTGGTTGGAGAGACCGCTGCCGAACATGGTGACCACACCGGCCAGGCGCCTTCCGTCGGGCCCCGGGGCGGGGGGCGCCGAGACGGTGCGGTGCGCGGGTGCTGCTGGGCCTGCGGGAGCTGCTTGCATGCCCCGATCGTGCGACCACACATCTCTTGCGCAAAATGCATGGGCCGATCCATCTATACGCTTGAGTCATGGATGTGGAGCTGCGGCAGTTGCGCTGTCTCGTCGCGATCGTCGACGAGGGCAGTTTCACCGATGCCGCCCTCGCGCTCGGTGTCTCCCAGGCGGCCGTGTCCCGCACGCTGGCCTCGCTCGAACGCGCTCTTGGGGTGCGGCTGTTGCGGCGTACCTCCCGTGAGGTGACTCCGACCGCGACCGGACTGCGCGTGCTGGCGCAGGCCCGACGCGTGCTCGGCGAGGTGGCGGACCTCGTCATGGAGGCAACGTCGGGCCACACCCGGGTGCGGATCGGATACGCCTGGTCTGCCCTTGGCCGCCACACGCTCGCCTTCCAGAGAGGCTGGAGCGGCGCGCACCCCGAGACCGACCTGCAGCTCGTCCGCGTCAACTCCGGTACCGCCGGGCTGGCGGAGGGCGCCTGCGACCTCGCCGTGGTGCGCAGGGCGCTGGACGACCGCCGCTTCGACTCCGCCATCGTGGGGCTGGAACGGCGTCTGTGCGCCATGGCCGCCGACGATCCTCTGGCCCGGCGCCGCTCTGTCAGGCTCTCCGACATCAGCGGGCGCACGCTGCTCATCGACCGGCGGACCGGCACCACCACCACGGAGCTGTGGCCGCCGGACTCCCGCCCGTCGACCGAGGACACGCGCGATGTCGACGACTGGCTCACCGTCATCTCCACGGGCCGCTGCGTGGGAATGACGGCGGAATCCACCGCCAACCAGTATCCGCGGCCCGGCATCGTCTACCGGCCGGTACGCGACGCCGAACCGATCGCGGTGCGGCTCGCCTGGTGGCGGGACGAGCCGCATCCCGCCGCTCAGGCCGTGATCGAACTGCTCACGGCGCTCTATCGCGCGGGGTGAACCCGCGTCGCGAGGCCCGGAGCGTTGAGCGACTTCGAGGCGGCCGAGGACGCGGGCGGCAGGGAGGCGAGAACCGGCCCCGGGCACACGCGTGGATGCCGGCGTTCAGCCCATCCGGACGGCGGCGGTGATCCAGTCCGCCCGAGCCCGGCGCCGGATCCCGTCGACCTGCCGACGCAGGTTCCGCGCCGGACGACCGCCCCCTGCGACCGGCAGCAACGCCCCGATCACCGCCCACACCCCGTCCGTCAGATCATGCCGCCCAACCGCGTGACCCACGCGCCCGCAGCATGCCCACCCCGCAGGTCACAACCCACTTCCGAAACACGCCGCAGTCGCGGCGGTCGTCTTCGATCAGACGGTCGGGTCGGGCATGATCTCCCGGACCTCTTGCGCACAGCGGCACGCGGCGGCGATCTTGGCAGCCCACTCCAGCGCGTCCTCGCGTGAGGGCACATCGATGACCGAGAACCCGCCGAGGACGGCCTTGGTCTCCGGGTACGGGCCGTCGGCGACGGTCCCATCGGTGGCCACGACGCTCGCCCGCTGGCTCTCCAGTCCACCGCCGAAGACCCACACGCCGGCGTCCTGAGCCTCACGCACCACCTCGTGCGAGGCCTCGGCCACCTCGGGCAACTCCTCCTCGGGGAAGGTCATCGCGCCATCATCGAACGAGATCAGGTACCGCGTCATACATGGCTCCCTAAGGGCTGTCCCGTAATCCCTGGTGGATCAGCGCGCGGCGTCAGATGCGGTGCAGCGCAAGGCGGAGGGGTGTCCTCATACTGGACGTATTCGGGCGTTCCGACAACGCAGCGAGGTGCCGTAGCTGTCGTCGTGCGCCCGCCAGGGAATAGGGACAGCCCTTAGGCCGTCGGCGTCCTTCGACCGCCTCTCACCCTACGACGAACGCCTCCCCTCAGAACCGACACTCTCCCCGGCTTCCGAAACAAGCCCGACGGGACAGCCCTTAGGCTTGCGCGGTCAGAAACCGGTCCACCCACAGCCGTAGCATCTCGTCGTCGAATGTCGGGTCCTCGCGCAGCACGCCGGTGAGCGCCAGGCCGCGATGCAGGACCAGCAGTGATTCGCAGAGCAGGGCGAAGTCCTCGCGCGCCGCTGTCTCCGGGCCGAAGATGTCGGCCATCACCGCACGTTGGGCCGCGCCCACGTCCCGCTCGGCCGGAAGCAGTGCCGCCCTGAGGTCGGCGTCGGTGCGGGCCGCCAGCCACAGTTCCAGGCCGGCCAGGAAGTACGGGCCCGACATCGCCGTGCGCAGCAGGGCGAGCCCTTTCTCGCGGCTCTGTGCGCCGCCGTCCGTCTCGGCGCGGATGTGCGCGAGTCGCAGCTCGGCGACATGGTGGGTGGCGGCCGCCAGCAGGTCGGCCTTCGAGGCGAAGTGGTGCAGCAGGGCGCCGCGGGAGACACCCGCCCGCTCCTGTACCCGCTGGGTCGTGGTTCCCGCGAAGCCGTGCTCGACCAGACAGCTGATCGTGGCATCGAGGAGGCGCTGCCGGGTCTCCTCCCGGCGTTGCTGCTGGGTGCGGCGTGGAGCGGGCATGGCAGCGAGCGTACGACAGGAGAGGGAACCAACAAACAGTCTGGACGGACTGTATGTGGCGGGTCTATCGTCCGGCGCATGCTTGCCGTAGACCTGGTTCGCCGTGGTGCCGCGCGTTTCGCAGGGCGTACCGCCGTGCACTTCGAAAACCGTTCCCTCACCTACGCGGAGGTCGACGAGGCCGCCAACCGCCTGGCCCACGTCCTCGCAGGACTGGGCGTCGGCCGTGGCGACCGGGTCGGGCTGCTCCTCGGCAACGGCCTGTGGTCCGTCTCCGTCGACTTCGCCTGCCTGAAGGCCGGGGCCGCCCGCGTCCCCCTCAACGGCCGTCTCTCCGCCGCCGAACACACCCGCATGCTCCAGGACACCGGCGTGACCCTCCTGGTGTACGGGCCGGAACTCGCCGAGCGTGCGCTCGAACTCGGCGCCGCCGTACCGGGGCTGGCGTCGGCCTGCCTCGGGAGCCCCGACCCGGCCGGCCACCTCGACCTGCTGGCGGCCATGCGCGAGGCGAGCCCCGCAGACCCGATGCTGCCTGCGGCGGCGGACGACGTGATCCTGATCCTCTACACGTCCGGCACCACCGGAACCCTCAAGGCCGCGCAGCACACTCAGGCCAGCTATGCCGCGATCAGTGCGAACATCCTGTCCAACCTGGTCTCACCCGGCCGCGACGATGTGATGCTGCACGCCGCATCGCTCATCCACGCGAGTGGCACCTTCGTGCTGCCCTACTGGGTACGGGGAGGTGCCTCCGTCGTCCTCGGCGGCTTCGACCCGGACGAGTACCTGGCGGCCATCGCCCGCTACGGGGTGACCGCGGTCAACCTCGTCCCCACCATGCTCGGCATGCTGTTCGCCGACGGCAGCGCCGAGCGCGCCGACCTCGCCCGGCTGCACACCGTCGTCTACGGGGCCAGTCCGATGCCGCGCCCGCTCATCGAGCACGCCCTGGACGCCTGGGGCCCCAAGTTCGTCCAGTACTTCGGACAGACCGAGGCGCCGCTGTGTCTGACCGTGCTCGACAAGGACGACCATGCCGAAGGTGGTGAACTGCTCGGCGCCGCCGGACACCCGGTGGTCGACGCGCGGCTCGTCCTCACCGACGAGGACGGCGCCCCGGTCGCACCGGGCGGGATCGGCGAGGTCCGGGTGAAGGCACCGTTCGCGATGGCCGGGTACCACGACGCGCCCGAACTGACCGCCGCGAGCCTCACCGAGGACGGCTGGATCCGCACCAGAGATCTCGCACGCTTCGACGACCGCGGCTACCTTCACCTCGTCGACCGCAGCAGCGACATGATCATCACGGGCGGCTACAACGTCTACCCGCGCGAGGTCGAGGACGCCCTCGCGAGCCACCCCGCGGTCGGGCAGTGCGCCGTCGTCGGTGCCCCCGACTCCACCTGGGTCGAGGCCGTCACCGCCTTCGTCACGCTGCGGCCCGGGGCCGCGGTCTCCGAAGCGGCCCTGCGCGATCATGTGCGCGCGCGACTGGCCGGCTACAAGGTGCCAAAGACCGTGCACTTCGTTGAGGCCATCCCCTACTCGCCGGTCGGAAAGATCCTCCGCCGGGCCCTGCGTGACCCCCTGTGGGAGGGAAAGTGAAGACCGAACACTCTGCCGTGCGGATCGAGCGTGACGGCCCCGTCCTCACGGTGATTCTCAGCCGCCCCGAGGTCCGCAACGCCGTCGACGGGCCGACCGCCAGCCAACTCGCCGACGCTTTTCGCGAGTTCGAGTCCGACCCGGACGCATCTGTCGCCGTGTTGTGGGGCGAGGGCGGCACCTTCTGCGCCGGAGCGGACCTCAAGGGCATCGGCACGGAGCGCGGCAACAAGGTGCTCGCTGACGGCGACGGCCCCATGGGTCCCACCCGGATGCGGCTGAGCAAACCCGTCATCGCCGCGGTCTCCGGCCATGCGGTGGCCGGCGGCCTGGAACTCGCCGTCTGGTGCGATCTGCGGGTCGCCGAGGAGGACGCGGTCTTCGGTGTCTTCTGCCGGCGCTGGGGCGTGCCCCTGGTGGACGGCGGCACGGTGCGGCTGCCGCGCCTGATCGGTGAGAGCCGCGCGATGGACCTGATCCTCACCGGCCGCCCGGTCCCGGCGACGGAGGCGTACGACATCGGGCTCGCCAACCGGCTCGTGGCGACCGGTGAGGCACGTCGCGCGGCGGAGCGACTTGCCCGGGAGATCGCGGCCTTCCCCCAGCTCTGTCTCCGCCACGACAGGCTCTCCGTCCGCGAACAGCACGGCCTCTCCGAGCCGGACGCCCTGGCGGCCGAGTACCGGCACGGCCTGGTCCCGCTCAGCGCGGGGGAGACCCAGGCCGGGGCCGACCGGTTCGGCGGTGGTGCGGGCCGCCACGGGTCGTTCGACGAGTGAGCCGAAACCCGGCTGACACCGGAAAGGGGCTCGACCTACGCTCGCCGGATGACGTCACCCAGCTACCCGGTCAAGCCCCGCCCCGACGTTGCGCCCTGGAGATTCTGACGGGCTGCTCATGGCCGACCGCGAGATCCGGCCCGTCGGCGACAACGCAGGCAGCGTGCTCTTCCTGGAGACATCCGAGGTGATGCCCTCTGTCGACGAGGTCTACCGGATTCTGCGAAGCATGGCGGGAGCGTGGGCTCCTGCAGCAGTGCCCCGCGCTGATCACGAGGCGGGCGAAGTGCTGGTCATTCGCCCAGTCGCTCGGCGCCGAGGAGGTGGACCGGTTCCGCGCGGAGCAACGGCAGCCGATTCTACGCGCGTTGAGTGCGTAGGCCCCCGACACGTTGACCGTCCTCGATGTCGGCCTCGGCCACACGGACCCGTAGGTGGTGATCACGTACGGCGGGAAGAGCGACTGCAGCCCCGCGCCCAGGTCCGCGGCGTACCGCGCGGCCGGCAGTAGTGCTCACCCTGCAATGGACCGATGCTGACACTGAGCCGATGAACTCGTCAGGATTTGGCTGACTTCACCATGCGGAGAACGCTGCGCCAGGTGTGGCAACGGATCCGTCTCATGCAGATCATCAGATTCTTGGCCGGTAATTCATCCGCTGATGAGAGTGGTCATCGTGGGATCCGGTGTCTCCGGGAGATTCGCGGCATCGACGTCATGTGAATAACGCCGCTGGGTGCGTACATTCGGGTGGTCTGCACGCCTTGAGTTCCTGACGAATTATGACGCCATAACGGTCATCGCGTAACTTTGGTGACAGTGCCGGAGGTTCGGAATCCGGCCTCTCCGGCACTGCCCTCGGGCGCCCGTGTCAGCCGTATGGCATCAGCCGGATCCATGCCATGCCATTCCATCCCACACCGACTCCATGAGATGTGACCAAGTGAAACGTAAGCGATTGTGGACAGGGCTCGCCGCAACGGCCGTGGTTGCCTCCGGGGCCGCTGTCTGGGCGGTTCTGTCCCAGCCGGCCGCCACCTCGGAATCCGAGGACAAAACCGCGGTCCGGGCCGTCTCGGAGGCGCAGGCCCTCCTGAGCGCCGGCCTTATGCAGTCGCGGTACAAGGATTTCTCCGGGGCGGCCATCACCTTCAAGCGGGTGGTGGCTCTGGATCCGGACAACAAATTCGGCTGGTACAACCTGGGTTACATCGCGCACCGGGACGGCAAGAAGGCTGATGCCCGTGCGGCCTATGACAAGGCGTTGAAGATCGATCCGTCGTTCGAGCCCGCCTTGTTCAACGAGGCGCTACTGCTCAAGTCGAGCGAGCCCGACCGTGCCATCAGACTCCTGAAGCGTGTCGTTGCGCACAACTCGAAGGCCGCCACGGCCTACCTGCACCTAGGGGAGGCCCTGGCGAAGAAAGGTCGCGACGACGAGGCCCAGGACGCATTCGGCCGCGCCGTTGCGGCCGACCCCAAGCTGCTCTCCTTCGTACCGGAACCTTTCCAGAATTCCGCAAGCCCCTCACCGTCAACCAGCCGAGCAGCTACTACCGAATGACGTCGACTGCGGCACCGAGGTTATCCGTCTTCACTCCCAGCCGCAGGCCGTGTTTCCTCGAAGGTTGCCTGGCCACCCTGCGGGCACAGACCTGGTCGGACTGGGAGTGGATCGTCCTGCTCAGCAACGGCGCCCGGTGGCGGCCTGAGCAGCCCGATGAGAGTGTCCGCGTGTGAAGATCGCGGACGACGCACGGCGTCGGGGCCGCCGAACGCAGGGCCTGTGAAATGGCACGAAGTTGCGGCAGCGTTTGCCGTACAGCCAGGCGGTGCGCACGAAGTAGCCGGTGTGGGGCAGCAGCTCGACCACTTGATGCCATACCGGTGACTTTGGGTCTTTCGGGACGGCAAGGTGGTGGTCTTCTATCTCCACCTTGCTGCGCACTCGTCACGCTCCGCATGCCCATCGGCACAGCGACCGAGTCATACGCTGGGGCAGCCGCCCCACCACCCGACGTCTCAAGTGATCCATTTGTCGGTCGGACGAAATCTGTTCCAGGCTGTGGCCGACGCTGCGCGGGCCGAGCAGACCGATGTTCTGGCACAGCAGTACAGCCAGGACCGCGGGCCGGTGAAGCCCACGGCGTGGCGGAGGTCCTCCAGGACGGTGAGGGCGACTCGCTGTTGGGCAGGGGCTTGGCGAAGACCTTCTTGCCGATCGGGGTGAGCCGGTGCCCATGATGCATGCTCTTTCCGACGCGCAAGCCGAGGAAGACGTCCACGGTCCAGCACCGTGCCTACCACTCGCTCGATGCCATGCCGGCCTGGGCTTCGGGGCCGTTCTCGCGCATCCACGATATGCAGACCTGCCGCCCGCGAACGGCCCGGCATTGCGCCCGGTCAAGCAGTGGTCGGACCTCCCATCAGCGTCTTCGGCGACACCCCCGTGGACTCGGTGCCACCACCCCCAGGCCATCCGATCAACAGGGGGCAACAGCCATGCCGGGCCCGGAGGCCAGCGTCCCTCTTGAAGGACCGCGAAAGACATAGTGGGGCGGCCGTTCAGCCAACTGGCTGGGGCAGTGCGGTGAAGCGGTGGAAGGCCGTGGCCAGTTCGGTGTCTCCATGGCCAGGTCACCGAGATCCCAAGGCGGAGGCGGCGTCCGCCGCGGGTGAGGTGGGCGGCGATGTGTAGCAGCCGGTAGCGGAGTCTCTTGGGTTTCGACAGCGGCGAGTTCGCCGTCCAGCAGGAGGACGCGGGCCCAGGTGAGGAGATCGAGCGCTGCGAGGCTGAGTTCGGCCCAGGTGGGGTTGACGTGGAAGTGGCGGTCGGGCGAGCAGCCGAAGCCGGCGCTCTTGCCGCACCGGATGTGGTCTTCGGCGGTGGTGTGGAGGCGATGGCGGGAACCGTCCAACACGCGACCAACACCGCCAGGTCGGGATCAGTGATCCGCGCCTTCGGATCCGGATTCAGCTGCTGGCGGACGTATTTCGAACCGATGAAGCCGGCGCCACCGGTCGCAAGCATGGGCATGGTCTTTCGACCTTCTTGCGCCCGCGTCCCGACGCCGGCCACCCGGTCACCCAGTACGTGCACCACCTGCGCTATTCACACTGGTGTTGTCATTCATCGCCGTTGCCTGAAACGAGGACAGTGCCCGCGAAGCCGAAGCCTCGGGGCACCGTCACTCATTCCCACGTGAAGCGGACAGCCGGTACTGCACCACCGCTCACATGGGAGTTATTCCACGTCGTGGCAGATCACGTAGGAGGTGAGTGTCTCGCCGACGGCGAGGGTGGCGGTAGTCGTCCACCCGGTGGCAGGGCCGGTACCGACGAACACCGGTGCATTCTGCGTGACATTGACGGTGACGCCGGGCGCAGTGGTGTATCCGCCGCCGAGAGCAACGTCGTTACCGAGGCACGAGGCGGTCGATGTGGCATTGGGGCCGACCGCTGCGTTGCCGGGCTGGACGTAGCTGTCAAGCGAGGTTGCGCCCGTGGGACCCGTCGGACCCGTGGCGCCGTCAGCTCCGTCGGCGCCGTCAGCGCCGTCCAGGCCGGGAGTGCCCGTGGGACCCGTGGGACCCGTGGCGCCGTCCAAGCCGTCAGCGCCGTCGGCGCCGTCAGCGCCGTCCAGGCCGGGAGTGCCCGTGGGACCCGTGGGACCCGTGGCGCCGTCAGCTCCGTCAGCTCCGTCGGCGCCGTCAGCGCCGTCCAGGCCGGGAGTGCCCGTGGGACCCGTGGGACCCGTGGCGCCGTCGGCGCCGTCAGCGCCGTCCAGGCCGGGAGTGCCCGTGGGACCTGTCGGACCCGTGGCGCCGTCAGCTCCGTCGGCGCCGTCAGCGCCGTCCAGGCCGGGAGTGCCCGTGGGACCCGTGGGACCCGTGGCGCCGTCAGCTCCGTCGGCGCCGTCAGCGCCGTCCAGGCCGGGAGTGCCCGTGGGGCCTGTCGGACCCGTGGCGCCGTCCACGCCGTCAGCGCCGTCCGCGCCGGCAGCACCCGTGGGACCCGCCGGACCCGTCGGACCCGTGGCGCCGTCGGCGCCCGGCGGGCCCGGCTCACCCGGATGGCCATCATGGCCATCATGGCCATCATGGCCCCGCGGTCCCCGCGGTCCCTGCGGTCCCTGAGGGCCACGGTCGTGATCGTCGTCGCGGTCGGCACTAGTGGCGCCGTTCAGGCCCGGGAGCCCCATGCTGTGCTCGGTGCCGGACTTGTGGATCGCCGCGGCGACGGCCACCGTGCTCGGGGCAATATTGAGCGCAACGGCAAGGGTGCCCGCCGAAACCAGCGTTGCGGTTTTGATGCGGGACATTCGGATCGATTTACGGCTCACCAGAGAACCTTCCTCACGGAACTTGGAGTGACCACACCGCGTGCAGGCGCACTCGATAAGTGCGGTTCAGTCGCATTCTTGTCACGTTGTTATAGCCACGGACATATGCATTCTTTTGCTCTCGGTGACGGAATGACCACGAGCTTGTCCGTGTCGTGGATGAAGATCACCCAAAGGGCGGCGAACTCCCGCATGTGCCGTCGTGCACATCTATGCGCCTGCTGAGGCGGAACTGTTGGGATCTCCCGTGTGAGCGTGGCACTCCAGCCTGGCCTCAGTGGAGGCCGCGAGGGTGTGATGAGTTCGTGGATGCACTCGACCTTCCCCATGCCGTTGGACGCCACGCTGCACCGTCCGCGGGAAGAGGATCCCCTTCACGTCGCAACCAGCGTGGTAGCCGGTGCTTGCTGCTCGGCTTCCCCGAGCGTGGGCGCCGCAGCGTCTCTCTCGGAGATGTGCGGCGCGATGTCCTCGGGCCGTGCCATCGTCGGCGTCGCACTGCGATGGGCCTTGTCATCGAGCCGAACCGCCTTCCATCTGGCGAAGGTTGTGGAGCCGGTCCGCATGTCGACCACTACATCGAAGACGGCGTCGCTTACGAAGGTGACCTACTTGGCCAGGCCCGGCGGGGCCGACGAATAGGGGATCCCGCGAATGGTGCCTGCCCCTTGATCGTGGACATCTCGGAGACTGGATCACGAGTGGTGCAGGGAGAAGAAGGGGCCACCCGAGTGGGGACATACAGGTATCCGGCTCCAGGTAGATCCGGGTGAGGTCGGTGATCTCCAATTCGCCGCGAGCGCTGGGCCGCAGGTCTCGGGCGATGTCCGCGACGTGGGTGTCGTAGAAATACAGTGCGGGCACGGCGTACCGGGTCCTCGGCCGGGCCAGTCTCTCTGCAACGGACAGCGTCTGGCCCGGCTCGTCGAAATCCACCACCCCGTAGGCCGAGGGGGCACAACTGCCAGGCATACAAGCCGCTTTGGCGCAGATAGCCACGATTTGTGTGAATGATTCGACGATCTGTGTGTATGCCCGGCAGGTTGGCAACCTGGTGCGCGAATACCCTGCCGCCGTTCACGTCGTTCTGGTGGGCCAGCGGCGTGTGGAACGGTGAGGCCATGAGTTTTGTCGCTTGCAGTGAAGTGTTCTGACTGCTCCGTGAAGCGGCCCTGTTATCTAATGCCCATATAAATCCCATCACGTAAATCCCACCACGGAATCCTCGTTCGGTGGGATTTCCGGGTGCCGGGCCTTAATCGGCACCGGCGAGCCTTGGACAAGGCCTCCAAAGTAGTCACTAAGGTCACAGATCCGATGCTGGCCCACTACAGCGGGTGCGACCTTGAAACCAACAGTCTGTCTGAACATGATCGTCAAGAATGAGGCTCCGACCATCCGGAAGTGTCTCGACTCGGTGCGACCTCTGATCGACACCTGGGTGATCGTGGACACTGGCTCGACGGACGGGACCCAGGACGTCATCCGAGACTGCTTCAGTGATCTGCCCGGGGTTCTGCATGAGCGTCCTTGGAAGGGATTCGGCGATAGCCGTACCGAGGCGATCGAACTCGCCCGCTCCAGCGCCGACTACCTGCTGTTCATCGACGCCGACGACGAGATGCAGGTACAGTCCGGGTTCCGGATGCCGGACCTGACCCTTGACGCGTACCGGGTCGCAGTGCACCACGGGCCGATCATCCATTGGCGGCCGGCGCTGGTCTCCACTCGGCTGCCCTGGCGGTATGTCGGGGTGCTCCACGAGTACATCGCGTGCAGCACCAAGTACAGCCTCGGAGTACTCGAGGGGGCCAACATCCTCATCGTCGGCGGCGGCGCCCGCCTCCGGGAGGACGGTGAGCGGAAGAAGTACCTGCGGGACGCGGAGACTCTCGAACAAGGATTGATCGAGGAACCCCGGAATGCCCGGTACATGTTCTATCTGGCGCAGAGCTGGCGCGACGCAGGAGAGCCGGAGAAGTCCCTCGCCGCCTACGACCGCCGGGCGGGCATGGCCGGTTTCGTCGAGGAGACGTACTGCGCCCAGGTCTACGCCGCACGGCTCGCCGCAAGGCTGGGCCGGCCGTCGGCCGAGGTGATGGACCGCTACCTGCGCGCCCACGAGAGCCGCCCCTCGCGAGCCGAGGCGATCGGTGACCTCGCCCGAATCTGCCGTCTTGAGAAGCGCTGGCCTCTGGCGTACATGTTCGCCAAGGAAGCGGCGCGCATCCCCTTCCCCAAGGACATCCTGTTCGTCGAGTTCTCGTGGCACGAATGGCGCGCGCTCGACGAACTCGCCGTGGCGGCCTCCTGGGTCGGCGAGCACCAGGAGTCTCTGCAGTGCTGCGAGCGACTCCTTGACGAGGGCAAGCTCCCCGACGAACAACGTGAACGGGTCACCAAGAACGTGGATTTCCTCCAGCGAAAGCTGGGCGCGGCGTACCGCGTGGTCGCCTGACCGTGAGGATGGGGGAGTCATGACCGTCACCAGCCTCACCGCCACGATTTTCCCGCGTACGTGCTGGGTATCGACCTGCTCCCACGTGTACGCAACTTCCACGGTCAGACCTTCCACCGCCCCCACCCACAGGTGCGCCACCAGCACATCGACGCCCTGTTCGCCACCGACCCACGCACCGCGATCAACTGGGGCCTCATAGAAAGCGAGTGGCCCACCCTCCTGCGCGTGGCCATGTCCGTCAAGGAAGGCAGTGTCTCCTCGGTCACCCTGCTACGGCGGCTGAACAACCACTCCCGCAAGAACCAGATCTACCAGGCCTTCCGCGAAGTAGGCCGCCCGTCAGGACCATCGTTCTGCTGCGCTACCTGCCAGACCCCGTCCTGCGCGAGCAGATCAGTCGGGCGACGAACAAGGCCGAGGCATATAACGGCTTCAACAAGTGGCTGCACTTCGGCCCCCTCGGCTACGTCCACAGCCGTGACATCGACGCCGCCACGAAACTGGTCATCGCCACAGCTCGTCCCGCGCCCGGCAACCGGGCAGACGCCCGCGTGTGGAGAGAATCCGGCCTGGCCGAACACTGCCAGGACGTGACCGTGCTGGCCGACGGCGCCTACATCAACACCGGGCCCGTCGTCCCGCACCGCAAACGCCCAGGACGTCCCCTCCTCGCGGGCGAGGAAGCAGACAACGCCGAGCACCGCAAGGTCCGCGCCCGCGTCGAGCACGCCTTCGCCCGCATGAAGAACTACAAGATCCTCCGCGACTGCCGGCAACGCGGCGACAGTCTCCACCACGCTGTCCAGGCCATCGCCCGCATGCACAACCTCGCCCTTACGGCATGACCAGCAAGGCCCCGAACCGCAGTTCAACCTGCCTACCCACACCCTTATACAACACGCTTTAGGTACGGGCGGAATGGATGGCTCGGGGCGCGGCTGAGGCGGAGTTGCCGACCGCCGCGGCAACCGGCCGGGCGGGGAAGCTGCTGGACGCCGTCGTGCTGCCGGCGGACCTGCCCGCGCCGCTGGCGACGCGATGGGGGTGGTGCGAGGCCAAGCACCTCCAAGGCGCCATCGCCGGGGAGGAGATGATGGGCAAGGAAGGCAAGACGGACCAGGTCTTGGCCTCGGTCACCGAGATGGCCGCGCCCGGCTACTGCCGTCCGCCGCATGCTGAGCGCGTCGTCCTGCTGCCGAGCGGGACAGTGACTATGTTTCCGGCATGACCGCCAGTTCAGCCATCACAGCGCCTCCTCTGATCACGCCGACCACGCCCAAGCCGCGAGTGCCGTACGAAGCCTGCCCTCTCTGCTCAGCCCCGGAGATCTCCACACTTCGGACGGGGAACTGCTCACAACATCCGCTGTACAAACCGGTGGTTGAGCCGATCATGACGTGGATGCGCTGCGCCGCCTGCAGACACGTCTTCACTGACGGCTACTTCTCGGATGAGGTGTGCGCGGAGGTCTTCTCCTCGACCAACCCGAACCAGCAGCCGGGCGCGTCGTTCGAGCAGAACCGGTACGTATCGGCGCGCATCGTGGAGCGGGTCGCGCGGTTCGTCCCGGAGGGCCGCTGGCTGGATGTCGGCTTCGGCAACGGATCGCTGCTGTTCACGGCGGAGGAGTGGGGCTTTGAGCCCGACGGGCTTGATCTGCGGCCCTCGACCGCCGAGGGAATGCGCCGCCTCGGGGTCGAGGCCCGCTGTGCGGACCTGACAACGCTCGATGAGCCAGGCCGGTACTCCGTTATCAGCATGGCGGACGTATTGGAGCACATGCCCTACCCCGGCAAGGGCCTGGTCGCCGCGCACCGGTTGCTGCGCGAGGACGGAGTGATCTTCGCATCGATGCCCCACTACAACTGTGCCGCCTGGCGGCTGCTCGACGCGGGCAACGTCAACCCCTACTGGGGAGAACTGGAGCACTTCCACAACTTCAGCCGCCAGCGCCTCTACGACTTCCTGGAAGAACACGGTTTCGAGCCCCTGAACTACTCGGTCAGCACGCGCTACCGCGTGTGTATGGAGGTGATCGCGCGTCGGGTCTGAAGCCTGCTGAGGCCGTCGGCAAGCAGCCCGAAGTGGGCAGGCCCTTGCCTGCGACGGAAGACCCGCGAGGGCGAGGTCAGCCGAGATACCGCCGGAAGGGATGACGGAGCCGCCGCAGTGGCCGTGATCAGCAGGTACCTCGGCGTGGAAGTGTACGAATCGTCCCCGGACACCGTGCAGATCATCAGACACCTCAAACGAGACGGCTCCGAGGCTGCGCACGGTCTCCCGGGGGCGAAAAAATCGCCTCCGTGCGGTGGGGGATCCCCTTGCGAACGCGACCTCAAGAGGCACTGCTATCCATTCCGCCCGTACCTCGGCTGACCCCTTATCAGTGACCGATCCGCCGTGGGACCTGGACGCCAATAACCACGTCAACCTCATCACGCCGAGTGTACGTGCGCCACTTCGGGCACCCCGAGTCCATGACCGACGAGCGGGTCAAACAACCGGCCCTGGTCGCACACCACGTGTACGGCTCGACCGATCTCGCTCACCCTCAACGCTTTGGCCACCCGGAACGCCGCCGCTCCAGACGCGCCGAACCGCTACCTCACCATGCTGAGCTGACCTCAGCGGTCCCCGACAGCCCGCCGCCGCTGCGCCACCTCGGTCAGGGCGGCAGGCTGCCAAGCACCGTCCGCCCAGTACAGGCCGGCGCCCGACTGCTCAGTTCACTCTCGATCCCACTCTGCACGCCTCAGCACGCTCTACTTCATGTTCCGCTTCGTCGACATCGCGGTCGGCTGGCTCGTCGGAGCAGCCGCCTGGGCGGGCGGCGGCCGGTCCGCGGTGGCAGGCGGGGGCGTCGCTGTCGCCGGGCCTGATCGTTGCTGCCCTGCCGCCGCGTCGCATGTTTGGTCCGACCACATGCCGTGTGTGACATAGTGGGATGAAGAGGCTGAGGCAGGGGGTGAACGATGCCCGTCGAGTGGCAACCCGTACGGCAGTCCCGTACGCATGAGCTCGTGCTCCAGAGCATCGAGGAGCGGGTGTTCGCCGGAGAACTCAAGGCCGGGGACCGGCTGCCGCCCGAGCGGGAGCTCGCGCCGGTCCTCGGAGTCAGCAGGTCCGCTCTGCGTGAGGCGCTGCGGGTGCTGGAGACGATCGGAGTCCTCGTCGCCCAGCCCGGCCGCGGCCCGGACGCCGGGGCGCGGATCGTACGCAACCCCGACGGCGCCCTCGGCCGGCTGCTTCGACTGCACTTCGCCCTCGGCAGTTACAGCCTGGAGGACGTACTGGAGGCGCGCGTCGTCCTGGAGCGGTCCAGCTTCGAGGCGGCGGCCACACACGCTTCCGCGGACGATCTCGACGAGGCGGAGCAGTTGCTCGTACGGATGGCGCAACCGGACGTCGGCGTGGCCGAGTTCAACGATCTGGACACCCGGTTCCACGTCCACATCGCCCGCAGTTCCGGCAACGATCTGACCTCCACGCTCACCTCCGCCGTGCGCGAGTCCGTGCGCCCGCTGATCCTGCGCGCACTGGAGGAGGCCGAGGACTGGCCGGCCACGGCGGCCGGCCTCAATGCCGAGCACGCCGAACTCCTGCGGTTGGTGCGCGCGGGCAAGGGGGCGAAGGCGGCCGGTCTGGTCGAGCGGCACATCCGTAGCCTGCACGGCACGCTGGTGGACGAGAAGTCGTAGCCGCGACACGACGGCGACCAGGGGACGGTGCGAACGCGCGCCGTCCCCTCAGTGTGTCCTGACCCTCTTCACGTTCCGGACCGAGGCTAGTATGGTCCGACCATACAAAGGCCAGAGAAACGATCGGAGAGGCCCCATGCGTATCGGACTCTTCGCCACCTGTCTGGGAGACACGCTCTTTCCCGAGGCGGTGAAATCCACCGCGGTCCTGCTCGCCCGCCTGGGGCACGAGGTGGTGTTCCCGCCGGAGCAGACCTGCTGCGGCCAGATGCACGTGAACACCGGCTACCAGCGCGAACCCGTCCCGCTCGTGCGGAACTTCGCCGAGCAGTTCGGCGACGCGTCGATCGACGCCGTCGTCGTGCCCTCGGGATCCTGCGCCGGATCGGTCCGCCACCAGCACGAGATCATCGCCGAGCGGTACGGGGACGCGGCGCTGCGTGCGGGCGTCGCCACGGTCAAATCGAAGACCTATGAGCTGTCGGAGTTCCTCGTCGACGTCCTGGGCGTCACCGGGGTCGGCGCGTACTTCCCGCACCGCGTCACTTACCACCCCACCTGTCACTCCTTGCGCATGTTGCGTGTGGGCGAGAAGCCCCTGAAGCTGCTGCGGGCCGTCGACTCCATCGACCTCGTCGAGCTTCCCGAGGCCGACTCCTGCTGCGGGTTCGGCGGCACCTTCGCGGTGAAGAACGCCGAGACGTCGACCGCGATGCTTCAGGACAAGATGCGCAACATCGCCACCACCGGGGCGGCCGTGTGCACGGCCAATGACTCGTCCTGTCTGATGCACATCGGCGGCGGACTCTCCCGCATCGCGTCCGGCACCCGGACGCTGCACCTCGCCCAGATCCTCTCCTCCACCCGCACCTCGCCGTACGTCCTGACGGAGGCCGTCCGATGAGCAGCACCTTCCTCGGCATGCCTGCCACCCCGCCCCGCTCCCCGTACGGGACGGGCAATCTGCGCGGCGACCGGAAGTTCCCGGCGGCCGCCCACGACGAGCTGCGCAACGAACAACTGCGCCGCAACCTCGGCAAGGCCACCCGTACGATCCGCGCCAAGCGCCTGAACGTCACCGCTGAACTGCCCGATTGGGAGCAGCTGCGCGACGCCGGCTCGGCCATCAAGACCGACACCATGAACCGGCTGCCCGAACTCCTGGAGCAGCTGGAGCGGAAGGTCACGGAGCGCGGTGGCACCGTCCACTGGGCGCGCGACGGCGTCGAGGCCAACGAGATCGTCGCCCGGCTCGTCCGCGCGACCGGATCGAAGGAGGTCATCAAGGTCAAGTCGATGGCCACCCAGGAGATCGGGCTCAACGAGCACCTCGAGTCGATCGGCATCACCCCGTACGAGACGGACCTCGCCGAGCTCATCGTGCAACTCGCCCACGACAAGCCGTCGCACATCCTGGTGCCTGCGATCCACCGCAACCGCGACGAGATCCGGCAGATCTTCCTCGATGAGATCCCCGGTGTGGACCCGCGGCTCGACAACGTGCCCGCCCATCTCGCCGCCGCGGCCCGCGCCTATCTGCGCGAGAA
The DNA here is from genome assembly GCF_042872425.1 of Streptomyces sp. NPDC005262. Classification (NCBI taxonomy): domain Bacteria; kingdom Bacillati; phylum Actinomycetota; class Actinomycetes; order Kitasatosporales; family Streptomycetaceae; genus Streptomyces; species Streptomyces sp. NPDC005262. Next base: position 610,679 of record NZ_JBIAKK010000003.1, on the reverse strand, counting down.
GTTCATGGCGACGAAGGTGGCGGTGTCGGGCGCCAACTTCGGGATCGCCGAGACCGGCACCCTGTCCGTCGTCGAGTCCGAGGGCAACGGCCGGATGTGTCTGACCCTGCCCGACACGCTGATCACCGTCATGGGCATCGAGAAGGTGCTGCCGCGCTATCAGGACCTCGAAGTCTTCCTGCAGTTGCTGCCGCGCTCGTCGACCGGGGAGCGGATGAACCCGTACACCTCGATGTGGACGGGGGTGACACCGGGCGACGGACCGCAGGACTTCCATCTGGTCCTCCTCGACAACGGGCGCACCGCCGCGCTCGCCGACCGGATCGGGCGCGAGGCGCTCAACTGCATCCGCTGCTCGGCCTGTCTGAACGTCTGCCCGGTGTACGAGCGGGCCGGCGGCCATGCGTACGGATCGACCTACCCCGGCCCGATCGGTGCGGTCCTCACCCCGCAGCTCGCCGGGATGCACGCGGCCGAGGACGACCCCAACAGCTCCCTGCCGTACGCCTCCAGTCTCTGCGGCGCCTGCTTCGACGCCTGCCCGGTCAAGATCGACATCCCGTCGCTGCTGGTCGAGCTGCGCCATCAGCACACCGAACAGTCCGGTACGACGGCGGAGAAGCTGGCCATGAAGGCGGCGGCCGGCGTGATGAGGAGACCGAAGCTGTTCACGGCCGCGCAGAAGGCGGCGGGGCTCGGCCGGGTCCTCGCCGGGCGGGACGGGAAGATCTCGCATCTGCCGCCCCCGCTCGACGGGTGGAGTGACAGCCGTGACACGGAGGCGCCGCCGAAGCAGTCCTTCCGCGCCTGGCTGGCGTCGGAGGAGGGCGCCGCGACCATGCGGGCCGCCGCCGAGGACGGCAGGAACCAGCAGCAGGAGGAGAAGTGACGACCGCTCGCGAAACGGTGCTCGGCCGTATCCGGGACGCCCTGGCTCTCGCACCCACCCCCGAATCGGCCATCCCGCGCGGCTACCGGACCGGCCGCACACTCCCCGACGACGAGCGGCTCGCGCTCTTCACCGACCGGCTCGTCGACTACAAGGCACAGGTGCACGCCTGCACCGGCGACCGCACCGCCGAAGTGATCGCGCAGGTGCTGCGGGAGCGTGGTGCCCGGAAGATCGGGGTGCCCGCCGGGCTCGACGAACGGTGGCTCGACGCGTACGACGGGGAGGTCCAGCACGACCGTGCCGACATTCCCGCGCCCCGGCTCGACGCGCTGGACGGTGTCGTCACCGGGTCGGCCGTCGGCTGCGCCGAGACCGGCACGATCTTCCTGGACGGTTCGCCCGACCAGGGGCGACGGGCGCTGTCGCTCGTCCCCGACCTGCACGTGTGCGTGGTGGATCTGTCGGCGGTCGAGGTGGGGGTGCCGGAGGCGGTGGGCCGACTGGTACCTGAGCGGCCGACGACCCTGATCAGCGGGCCTTCGGCCACCTCGGACATCGAGCTGGAGCGGGTCGAGGGCGTGCACGGCCCGCGGTCGCTGGTCGTGGTGATCCGCCTCGACGCATAGGGCGGGGTGGTCCGCCGGACGGCCATGAGGCCGCCCGGCGGACAGCTGGTCAGCGGTGCTCGACCGTCAGCGGTTCGAAGGCGATCCGGGTCGTCGCGCCGTCCTCCGCCCAGCCGACCTCGACCGTGTCGCCGTCCACGTTCATCCTGCTCACCGCCGCCCCGAGCGCCGTCGCGTCCGGCTGAGCCGTCAGGGACGCCAGGGACACCAGCAGCACCGTCCCTTCCGCGTCCGCGACGAGCCGGGGCACCACCGCCCAGCGGGTGTACGCCGTGCCCTGCGGGGCCCGTACCTCGTCCGAAGTCTCCCAGCCGTGCAGTCCGTGCAACGCGGACCGTACGGCGTCGTCCGGGCCGGTCGCCCAGCCCGTCTGTTCCACCCGTGCCCCGGCCGGCGCGCCCAGCACCCGGTGCACCCGCAGCTCGTACCTCCCGCGGACCACCGTGACGCTCTCGACCCGCAGCCCCGGCACCATCGGCGCACCCGACGTGAAGACGGGACGGTGCCAGGACGCGGCCCAGCCCCAGCCGTCACCCTGTCCGGCGCCCAGCGGGCGGATGCTGCGACGGCCGCTGCGCACCCCCTCGACGACGACGGCCAGATGGTTGTCCGCCGCGTTCGCCTTCGACGTGGGACCGGTCACCGTGGAGTACGACTGGCGGCTGTACAGCGGATCGTCCTGCACGCCCGACTCGCCCTCGTGCGGCCGGACATGGTCACTGCCGTGGTTGTGCAGCCGTACGATGCCGTCCGCCCGGGTGGACTGGATCAGCAGACCGGGCGCGGGCAGCGCCAGCACCCGGTCGGGGCCCTCGCTGGGCGCGGGTTCCTCGGTCGCGGTCCACAGCGGATGGCCTTCCGGAGCCAGCAGCGAGACGAACGCCTTGGACGCCCAGTACGGGGACGCGGGGCCCGAGTAGTGCTGCAGCGTCGCCTCGTGCGGGCCGTGCCAGCCCAGGCTCAGCAGCCCGTCCGTGCCCGTCGCACCGCGGTCCAGGAAGTAGCGCAGCGATCCGCTGATCACCCGCCGCGAGGCACCGGGGGAGAGCGGGGTGTGCCCGGTGACGGCGCCCAGCGCGACGGCCGAACCGGCGGCGAAGCGGTAGGTCAGCGAGCGACCGAAGTGGATGGGCGCGCCGTCGCCGCCGAACAGCAGCGAGAAGCTGTCCAGGTGTTCGCGCAGCCGCGAGCCGTAGTGCGCGGACAGCTCGGGGTCGCCCGACAGATGCGCGTCCAGTACCGGGTACAGGTGCAGCGCCCAGCCGTTGTAGTGGTCGAAGGCGGCGCCGTCGCCGTCCGCGTACCAGCCCTGTCCTCGGTACCAGCCCTCCAGCAGGTCGAGCGCCCGCTCCTTCGCCCGGGCCGTCTCCGCGTCGTCGCGGCCGACCGACTCCAGGAACGCGGCCACGGAGTAGGGGAACAGATACCAGTTGTTGGGTGCGGGTGTGTGCCGCAGCGCACCGCGCAGCCACTCCTCGGCCCGGTCCTGGACGCCCGGATCGAGCCGGTCCCACAGCCAGGGGCGGGTCAGCCGAAGCCCGATGGCGACCGAGGCGGACTCGACCATGGGCTGGCCCTGCACATGGTGGTCCAGGATCAGCGGCCAGGACTCCGGATCGTCCCGGCCGGGCGTCCGGGTACCGGCGGCGAGTCCGTCCGCGTACCGGTCGAGCCAGCCGTGCGGATCCTTCCCGTCCGCGCCCGCGACCCGGAACGCCGCCGCGAGGAACGTACGGGCGTAGCCCTCCAGACCGTCCGAGCGCACCCCGGATCCGGACGGCCGGCCCGGTAGGTCCAGCAGCGCGCGTCCGGGCGTCGACCACTCCCACGCGGCCCGCAGCAGCCCGTCCGCCGCCGCCTCCCAGTGCGCCCGGGTATAGCCGGTGTGCGGGCTCAGGTCGCGGTCGTCGGAAGGAAGTTCAAGGGGGGAGGTCATGCGAGGAATGCCAGCCTTTCGCGTCGTACGGGGTGGGCGAAACCGTCGCCCGCGGCCCACCGGCCGATCTCGCGGACCGCCAGGTCGGTCAGCCGCTGCCACTCGTTGCCCTGCGAGCCCGCGAGATGCGGAGTGATCAGGGCGTTGTAGCACTCCCACAGGGGGTGCGCGGAGGGCAGCGTGTCGGGGTCGGTGACGTCGAGGATTGCGCGGATCCGGTTCTGCCGGAGTACGTCGGTGAGCGCGTCCTGGTCGACGACCGCGCCCCGCGAGGTGTTGATGAGCACACCGTCCGGGCGCATCGAGGTGAGGAGTTCACGACTGACGAGCCCGCGGGTGGCGGGCAGCAGCGGGGTGTGGACGCTCACCACGTCGCTCTGCGCGAACAGCTCGGCGAGTCCGACCGGCCGGACACCCAGCTCGTCGGCGTCCGCCGCGGAGACGTAGGGATCGTGCAGCAGCACCCGCAGGTCGTACGGGCGCAGCAGCTCGATGACGCGCCGGCCGATCAACGAGGCGGACAGGATGCCCACGGTGCGGCCGTAGTTGCCGACCTCGGGCGAGGTGCGCAGCCAGTCGTCACGGTGGCGCTCGGCCCGGTACTCGCGGGCCCGCTCCAGGACCCGCTTGCCGGAGAGCAGGATCATCGCGACGGTGTACTCCGCGACCGGCAGCGCGTTGGCGGCCGCGGCCGAGGACACTTCGATGCCCCGGTCCCAGCAGGCCTCGGTGATGTGCCCGCGGACGGAGCCCGCCGTATGCACCACGGCGCGCAGCCGGGGAGCCGCCGCCAGCACGGTCTCGTCGAGCGGCGGGCAGCCCCAGCCGGTGACCAGGAGTTCGGCCTCCGCGAGTGCGGCGCGGGCACGGTCGGTGGTGAAGTCGTCGAGGACGGGCAGTGGTGCGAGGACGCACACCTCGGCGAGTGCGGCGAGGGATCGGGGGGCGAGGACGGCGGCCGCGGCATCCGGCTTCATGGCGACGACGGCGCGCGGCCGACGGGCTGCGGTGCGGGTGGTGCTGGACATCTTGCTCCTGGTACGGAAGTGGTCCGGGTGGCCCGGCTACTTGACGGCGCCCGCGGTGAGCCCCGACTTCCAGAACCGCTGGAGCAGTGCGAAGGCGAGGATCAGCGGGAGGACGGCGAGCAGCGAGCCCATGATCACGACGGGGTAGTACTCGGGGGACACGGTGGCGGAACTGTTCCAGGTGTAGAGCCCCAGACTGACCGGATACAGGTCCTGGTCGGAGAGCATCACCATCGGCAGGAAGAAGTTGTTCCAGATGGCGGTGAGCTGGAAGAGGAAGACGGTGACCAGGCCGGGCCCCAGCATCCGCAATGCGACCCGGAAGTAGGTGGTCAGCTCGCCGGCGCCGTCCACACGCGCCGCTTCGAGCACCTCGTTCGGCACATACCCCTGACTGAATATCCGGCCGAGATACACACCGAACGGATTGAAGAGAACCGGGATGAAGACCGACCAGAAGGTGTTGACCAGCCCGGTGCCGGACGCCATCAGATACAGCGGCAGGGCCAGCACCGTCTGCGGCACCATGACGGCGGCGAGGACCAAGCCGAACAGCTTCTCCTTGTGCGGGAAGCGGTACTTGTCGAAGGCGTAGCCGCAGGCGATGCTCACGAGGGCGCCCAGCGCGGCGCCGAGGACCGCGTACAGCAGGCTGTTGCCGTACCACCGCCCGTACAGTCCGCCGTCCATCGCGAACAGGTCCTTGAGGTTCTGCACGAAGGCGAAGTGGTTCAGCGACAGCACGTCGCTGCCGAACAGGGCGTCCCGGTCCTTCGACGCGGCGAGCACCAGCCACAGCACCGGCAGCAGCGTGTACAGCACCGAGATGCCCACCACCACATTGACGACGGAACGGCCGAGAAGCCGGGGCCGCAGCATGGCGGCGGTACGGGTGGGGCTCGTCGCGCTCATCGGGTGTCCTCCTCGGGGGCGTTGGCGCGGTTGGTCCAGCGGGTGACGCCGTAGGAGAGGGCGATCGTGCAGACCAGCAGGATGACCGAGGCGGCTGCGGCCAGGCCGTAGTTGTTACGGGTGAACGCCGCGTCGTAGATGTACATGCTGGGCGAGAACCGCGAGTTGATCATCGGGGTGGACTGGCTGAGCAGCATCGGCTCGGTGAAGAGCTGTAGCGCGAAGATGAGGGTGAACATCGCCACCATGACGATGGACGAACGCACCAGCGGCGCCTTGACCTGGAGTGCGGTACGGACCGGTCCGGCCCCGTCGACGACCGAGGCCTCGATGACCTCATGGGGCACGGCCTGCAGGGCGGCGTAGAAGACCACCATGTTGTAGCCGAGATTGCTCCACAGGGCGATGTTCACTATCGAGGGCAGGACGGTGTGCACGCCGAGGAAGTCGACGGTGATGTCGGCCTTGCCGAGCAGGTCGATCACCGGGCTGAGCCCGGGCGTGTACAGATACAGCCAGATGACGGCGGCGATGATGCCGGGCACGGCGTGCGGCAGGAACAGGCCGAGCTGAGCCCAGGAGCGCAGCCGTACCACCCCGGAGTCCAGCAGCAGCGCCAGCGCGAGCGCGGCGATCACCATCACCGGGATGTAGATGACGCAGTAGAGGAAGACGGTGGCCAGACCGCCGAGGAACGTCGGGTCGGTGAGCACGGCTGTATAACTGCGCAGTCCGACGAAGACCGTGCGCTCCGGGCCGAAACCGAGCCCCGGCTGGTCGTCACTGAAGAAACTGAGCCAGACGGCTGTTCCGACGGGGACCAGGAAGACCGTCACGAGAAGTACGAAGAATGGTGTCATCAGGGCGCCGCAGGCACCGAGTTCACGGCGCCGGGCCGACCTGCGGGCGGAGCGCGCGGGCGCGGCGGCCGACCGGGCGTTCGCCGGGTGCACGGGGGTGATCGAGGGGGTGGAAGCGGGGGCGGTCATGAGTGTCACCTGCCTCTCTGCTGCTGAAAAGGGGGGAAGTGGCGAACGGGGGTCAGTTGCTGCGCTCGGTGGTGGCGAGGCCCAGTGCCTTGAGGTCCGGCATGGTGCCCTGCTGGGCGGCGCGCACCGAGTCGATCAACGAACCCTGGCCGCCGCCCGCCCGTGCGAAGCCGTCCTGCATCACCTTTCCGGTGGCGGTCATCCGTGGCCCCCAGAGCCAGCCCTGCCGGATCTTGTGTGCCTCCTCCTCGAAGACCGTGTAGATGTCCTGGCCGCTGTAGTAACTGCGGTCGAAGGCCTTGCGGCCGACGGCGACCAGACCGGGGGCGGCCGGATACTGGCTGCTGCTGCCGCTGGACAGCCGGGCGCGCAGTGCGTCCGGGTGCGACACCTGCCACTCGATGAACTCCAGGGCGGCCTCCGGGTGCCGGCTGTCCTTGGTGACCGCGAAGGTGGAGCCGCCGTGGGTGCCGACGGCCGGTTTCGCCGGATCCCACTGGGGGAGCGGGGCCACGGCCCACTGGCCTTTCTGCGCGGGCCGGGCGTTCATCTGCGCCCCGGCGTCCCAGGCGCCGCTGAGCCGGACGAGGACCTGGCCGTTGCTGATCTGGGCGTCGCTCTGCCGGCTGTCCACCGCGTTCATGAAGACCAGGTCCTGGTCGATGAGCCGTTGCCAGTACGACGCGACACGGCGGGTCGGCTCGTCGGCGAGCGACACGTTCCAGGCACCGTCCGAGGTGTCGAACCACTGGGCGCCGGCCTGCCAGGCGAGCGCCGCGAACTGCATGGCACCGTCGGTGGCGAAGGTCGCCAGGCGCCGGTCCGGGGCCTTGCGGCGGACGGTCCGGGCCGCCTCCTCGAACTCGTCCCAGGTGCGCGGCACTTCGAGACCGAACTGCTGGAACAGGTCGGTGCGGTAGTGCATCAGCATCGGCTCGACGTCCAGCGGCACACTGAAGACGCGCTGCTCGAAAGTGGTGAGTCCCAGAGCCTGCGGCAGCAGCTTGGAGCGCAGTCCGTCGCCGATCAGACCGGTGAGCTCGCGTGCCACGCCGTCGATGGCGAAGCCCGGGACCTGGGGGTACTCGATGGTCGCGACATCCGGTGCGTTGCCCGCCCGGGACGCGTTGCTGAGCTTGGCGTAACCGCCCTGGCCTCCCGTGGGGATCTGCTGGAAGTCGACCTGGACGCGGTCGTGGGTGCGGTTGAACGCGTCCACGACCTCCTGGCTGCCGCGCAGGGCCGACCAGAAGGTGATGTGCGTGGCGCGCTTCGCGCCCTTGCTGCTGATGGTGCTGGTCCTGCTCGTGCTGCCCGACTTCGATGCGTCGTCACTGCTGCTGCAGGCGCTGAGCGCGCCCGTCAGCGGCAGGGCGGCGATCGAGGCGAGCACGGATCGACGGCTCTGTCGACCAGGCATGGGTGCCTCCCGCGGCTCCTGATTCGAGACACGGGAATCCTGATCGGCTGATCGGTACGGGTCAATAGATCGCTCAGGAGAAAATCAAAGCGGTCAAACGCTCAGTCTTCGGGGGTGGGAATCCGCTGTGCCGAACCACGGATCTTCAGGGTGGGCAGCAGCTCCGTCCTGCGCACCGGGCCGGTGGCGCCGGCGGTCCCGGTCAGCCGGTACAGCAGCAACTCGGCCGCCGCCCGCCCGATCTCCGCCTTCGGTGGAGCCACCGCGGTCAGCGGCGTACTGCCCAGAGCGGCGACCACATCGTCGTACGCCACCACCGAGCAGTCCCGCGGCACCTGGACGCCGCTCTCCGCCATCCGCTGCACCAGCATCAGCGCGTCCACATCGCCGTGCAGCAGGGCCGCCGTGGCGCCCCGTTCGCGCAGCAGCGCGGCCAGGTCGACCGCCGTGGCGTCGCCGTCGGCATCGGGAGCGGGCGCGGCTCCGGCCGGTGCGCCGGGTGTCTGCGGACCGGGGCCGGGCACCGCCGCGGGTGAACTGAGCACCGTCGACCAGTCCTCCACCTCCGGACGGGCTGCCGCGATCTCGGCGAATGCCGTCCTGATGGTGCGCGCCGTCGGACTGTCGTCGCGGGCGGCCAGGACGATACGGCGGTGGCCCAGCGACACCAGATGATCCACGGCCAGATGCGTCCCGTACCAGTGGTCGGAGCAGACGGAGTCCAGGGCGTGCAGCGCACTGCCCGGCCGGGGCCTCCGCTCCATCAGCACGGTCGGCACCCCCACCTCCGCCAGCCAGCCGTAGTCCAGCTCCTCCGAGCGCGCGTTGCGCCACCGGGGGGCGATCAGCAGTCCGCGGGCGCCGTCCGCCAGCGCCCGCTCCACCAGCGGCCGTTCGGCGCCCGCGGACTGCGGCGCGATGTGCAGGGCGATCCGCATCCCGGACTCCTCCAGCACCGTCCGGGCACCGTGCAGCGTCTCGTACAGATACGAATGCCGCTCCGGTACGACGAGGGCCACCGCAGCGCCGTCCCCGGCCGGCTCCTCGGTCCGCGCGGCCGGAACCTTGGTGGGTTCCGGCCGGTCGACCACCGGACGGGCCACCCCGTGCCCGCGCCGCAGCCTCCCCACCCGGGTCAGCTCCTCCACGTCCCGCCGGATCGTGACCACCGAGACATCCAGCTCGGCGGCGAGCACGCTGACCTTGACGGCACCCCGCGACTGCACCACCGACAGGATTCGCTGACGCCTGAGTTCAACCGGCTCCCGCATGCTGTTGGCCCCCTCGCCGTACCGCGCGCATTGTTCGTTTGAACGCTTCGCGTGCGCGCTCGGGTCGCAGCATAGCGATCACCCCCGCATCGTCCATGGCGTCCTCGGCTTCCCTGGCCGAAGATCGTCCCCTGCAGGTCGCCTTGGCCGGGACGATGCCGATCGGGGAGCCGTTCGTCGCCGCCTGCCTCCGGTTTCTGGCCGGGCGGCCGCCGGGCGCGCCTCAGGGGCCGCCGGGGAACGGCCCCTGAGGTGGATCCGCCGACGACCCTACGGTTGTCCCAGCGACAGCCGGTCGAGGTCGGGTGCGGACTCCTCGTCGTTGTAGATCCTGATCGTGTTGGCGCCCGCGGCGAGTGTCACCGGAACGGTGGTCGTCGTCGGGGTGCTGTTCCCGATGCCGCTCACCGCCGCTTCGACCGGCGCCCCGCCGTTGACGCTCACCAGGAACGAACGATCCCCGTTCACCGTGTAGTCGATGAACAGTGTGTACGTGCCGGCCCGGTCCACGGTGACATCCGGGAACCGGACATCGGCAGCCGCGCTGCCCCCGATGTTGCGCACCTTCTCGCCGCCGGAGCAGGGCGAGCAGCCGGTCAGGCCCGCGGTGCCGAGCGTGTTCCGCGAGTCCTCGGCCTCGCGCATGAACACCCGGTCCGCCGGGCGCGGTCGGACGCCGACGCTCTGCGTCACCTCGTGCGGTGTGCCGAGCGTCCGGAAGGCCGCGGTGACGGGCACCGTCGTCGACGCGACATCCGAGCCGGGCGGCGAGGTCAGCGTCCAGCTCGCCTCCAGGGTCTCGCCCAGCCGCATCGACGATGCCGTCGCCGGATCGCCCTCGACCGACCAGCCCGCGGGGACCTTCGGGGCGAGCTGGACGCCGTCGAGCATGTCGTCGGCGTCGAGCCGCAGCTTCGCCGTCACCTCGACCGACTGCTGCCCGGCGCCGACCCACTGCAGCCCGTGCGGCTCGACCGTCATCGTCGTCTTGGGCACGTACGACGTCGGCGGCAGCGGTCCGACGGCGATCCGGTCGAGGCCCGGCCCCCGGGCCTCCCTGCTGAACACCTCGACCGTATTGGCGCCCGCGACCAGCGGCACGGAGACAGCTGTGGACTCCGGCACGTCCGGGTTGCCCGCGGGCACCGCCACATCGATGGCCGGCCCGCCGTTGACCCGCACCGACAACGCGGTCGCGGATCCCGCGGTGTGGTCGAACTGGAGCCGGTAGTTCCCGGCTTCGGCGGCCGTCACGTCGCGGAACGTCACGGAGTTGCGCGCTCCGCCGCCGAACCCGACGAGCCGGGACGAACCCGAGCAGGCCCCGCACGCGGACGTCCGTACGCCGCCGTCCCGGTCGTTGCTCCGCGACTCCGCCTCCAGCGGCACCTGCGCCGAGCCCGACACCGGTGCCCCGTGGGCCACCTTGATCTCGTCGATCCTGAGCCGGCCGAAGAAGTCCGGTGCCTGCGGACCGGCCCAGGTGTTCCGTACGTCGAGCTTCAGGTAGCGGGCAGTGCGGTCACCGATGTCGATGAACTGCACCCCACGGGCGCTCGGCAGGGCTCCGGTACGAACCGCCTTCCAGTGCCTGCCGTCGTCGCTCGTCGAGACCGTGTAGTCCTTGATCCGCGCGGAGTCCTCCGGCCTGCCGAACGTCGACCGGGCGTGTGTCGGTGACCATTCACGCTGGTTGACCGCGAGCGAGCTCGCCTTCCGGCGGCTGCCGAGGTCGATCGTCACGGATGCGGGGAGCTTCCCGTCACTGTCCCAGTAGTTCTCGTGACTTCCGTCGACGACATCGGCGGCCGGGTGTCCGGTGGCCGCGGACGAGGCCGTCGCCCGCAGGGAGTTCTGCGGGTAGTAGGACTGCTGACGGCCGTCCGTCTCGACCTCGAACACCGTGTCGTACGGATCCCAGTCGGCGATCCCGAGGATCGTGAGGTAGCCCCCGGACTGGCTGAACGCCATCGCCTTCCCGGTGCGCACATCGGTCACCTTCGTCGCCCGGTACCCGTTGTCCCGCAGACGCACCAGATCCGTTCGGGGCCGGGTCACCACGTGCACGTACTGGGTCCGCGCCCCGGGCCTGACGGTGACGACACCGTGCGCGCCGTCGTTCCAGAAGCCGGGCTGCATCCCGCCGTACATGTAGCCGCCGCCCTCGGTGCCCTGCAGCGAGGACCGGATCGGGGCGGTCCAGCCGGCCATGAAGTCGTTGTACTCCTGCTGGCTCGGCGGGAACCTGCCGTCCACCATCGCCGTCTCCGCCATCAGCGACTTCATGGACGAGCCCGCGTTGGTGATGTACCGGCCGGTGCTCAGCCGGAAGTCCACCGGGTGGTCCTTGCCGTCGTACCACCAGTCGCCGCTGGTCGGCAGCTTGTAGTCACCCTCGGAGATGCGGGGCATCGGCGTGAACGCGGCCGATGGATAGTCGTACGCCGGAGTCATGCCGGTCTTCTGCTCGTTGCTGACCGTGTCCATGATCGGCGTGTCCTCATTGTTGTTGGTCAACAACCAGGACGGCCGCTTCGCCCGGATCTGCTCGTAGAGGTGATGGTTCTCCCAGTACTCGTTGTCGTTGTCGATCCAGAACCCCGCCAGATCCGGGTAGTTCTCCATCACTTCGAAGAACTGGTCGTAGCTGAACCGGCCGAAGCCCTCGCGCGTCGTCAGGTCGACCTTCTCGCCCTTGTACGCGGAGTACGCGTCCGAGTCGAGCGTCTGCACCCCCGGCACCTCGTTGTGCCACTGCGGATCGTCGGTCATGTACAGCATGACCTTGATGCCCTTGGCCTTGCCCGCGTTCACGAGCTCGCCGAGGAAGTCGCGCTCCGTGGAGCAGCTGCCGGGGATCTTCGAGGGCCACGGCCGCGCATATCCCAGCCTGCTGTGGAAGGTGGCGAGGACGATGTACGAGGCCCCGAGCTTGCGTGCCTCGTCGACCCAGTAGTCGGCGGTCCAGCCGCCCGCGGTGACGTCGTGCTCCCACGCCTTGCAGTCGACATGGCGGGGCGCGGTGAACATGCCCCAGTGGAGGAACAGACCCGCCGTGGAATCGCGCATCCACTGCTGGCGCGGATGCTGGACCTCGGCGGTGGCGGCGGGTGCGCCGAGGAGGGCCGCTGCCATGGCCAGGGCCAGGGACAGACAGAACAGGGTCCATCTGCGCCCCGCCGGTGAGGTGCGCGGTCTGCCCGTCGACCGAAGTGCTGGAGATGTGCGGCTGTGCGGTACGAATGCCATGGCCGTCGCCCTCTCGTCGGGGCCGATGTGGGTGGAGCCACGGTGGCTGCCCACTGAGACATCCGATGCTTGCAACGCCACTATCCGAGGTCAAGACTTCCGACGTGCAACTACCCAGTAGTTATGGCCAATTGGGCCGGTGATGGAGGGAGTCGTGTGACAACACATCGGATGAGTCGGTGCAAAGTCGGGCGTTGAGCAAGGGACGCGATCGCGGCCCGAAAATGGATGCGACTACCATCTGTTCCTGGCATGGACACCCTCACACTCTGGCAACTGGCGGCGCTGGCCGCGGCATCCGCACTCGTAGGCTTCTCCAAGACGGCCGTCAGCGGTGCCAATACGATCAGTCTCGCGGTCTTCGCGGCCGTGCTCCCGGCCCGCGAGTCCACCGGGGTACTGCTCCCGATCCTCATCGCGGGCGACGTGCTCGCCGTCCTCACCTACCGCAGGCATGCGCACTGGCCTACGCTGCTGCGGCTGTTCCCGGCCGTCGCCGTGGGCGTGGTGGCGGGCACGCTCTTCATGATGTGGGCCGACGACGACGCGGTGCGGACGTCGATCGGCGCGATCCTGCTCTTCATGGCAGGCGTCACCGTCTGGCGGCGCCGTTCCGGCGCCGACGGCAAGGAGCCTCCGGAGGAGTCCGGCGGCGCGTCCCGGACGGGCCGGCTCAAGGCCCGTTCGTACGGGGTGCTCGGCGGTTTCACCACCATGGTCGCCAACGCGGGCGGCCCCGTGATGTCGCTCTATCTGCTCTCGGCCGGTTTCCGGAAGCTCGGCTTCCTTGGCACGTCGGCGTGGTTCTTCCTGATCGTCAACACCTCCAAGGTGCCGTTCAGCGTGGGCCTCGGCCTCATCGATGCCCAGTCGCTGCTGCTGGACGCCGCGATGCTGCTGTTCGTCATTCCCGGCGCCTACATCGGTCGCAAGTGCGTGGACCGGATCAACCAGAAGCTCTTCGAACGACTGGTGATCGGCGCGACCGTGCTCGGCGGCCTCCAGCTGCTCGTGGGCTGAGCGCACCCGACGGCACGGCAAGGCCCTCCCGACCCAAGGGTCCAGGAGGGCCTGAAGGGCGCCCGGAGAGGCCGCGACAGCCGTCGCGTCAGACGATGTCCGCCGCGATCTCCGCCTGCTCACGGGCGTTCCCGTACGCGGACGGAGTGCCGTACGAACGGCGCGCGACGAACCACCAGACGGTGGCCAGCACCAGTACCGCCACCAGTGCGATCGAGGCATAGTTCATCGAGTCGATGGTCACCGGCGACGACTGCGGAAGCAGGAACAGTACGGTCGCGATCGCCACCCACACCACCGCGATCCAGCCGATCGGCTTCGACCAGCGGCCCAGGTGCCAGGGGCCGTGCTGGAAGCGGTCGCCCGCGCGCAGCTTCAGGAAGATCGGGATAGCATAGGCGGGCGTGATGCCGATGACGTTGATCGCGGTCACCGCACCGTACGCGGTCGCGGAGTACAGGGACGGAAGCGCGAGCAGGCCGGCGGCGACGACCGACAGCCATACCGCGTTCACGGGCGTCTGGGTGCGGGCGCTCACCTTGCGCCACAGCGCCGAACCCGGCAGCGCGTTGTCCCGGCTGAACGCGAACACCATCCGGCTGGCCGCGGCGACCTCGGCGTTGCCGCAGAACAGCTGGGCCGCGATCACGATCAGCAGCATGGCGGTGGCGCCCGAGGTGCCGAGCGCGTCGATCAGGATCTGGGCAGGCGGTACACCGGTGGCGGTGTCCTGGGTGCCCGCGTAGTCCTGGATCGCGAACGTCAGACCGGCGAGCAGCACGAACCCGGCGATCCAGGAGACCCAGATCGAGCGGACGATGCCGCGGGCCGCCGTCACCGAGGCGTTCGACGTCTCCTCCGACAGGTGGGCGGAGGCGTCGTATCCGCAGAAGGTGTACTGCGCGAGGAGCAGACCGATCGCCGCCACGTAGAGCGGGTTCTGCCATCCCGTGTCATTGACGAACTCGGTGAAGACGAACGACGGCGACTGGTGGTGCGAGGGGACGATCGCCAGCACGGCGACGATCACGGCGACGCCGGCCAGATGCCACCACACGCTGATCGAGTTGAGAACGCTGACGAGGCGGACCCCGAAGAGGTTCAGCACGGCGTGCAGCAGCAGGATGCAGACAAAGATGATCATGGTGTGGCCGGGTGTGGGGTCGAAGCCCCACTGCAGGTTCATCAGTGCACCGGTGAACAGTGCGGCGCCGTAGTCGATGCCCGCGATCGCACCGAGCAGGCCGAGCAGATTCAGCCAGCCGGTGTACCAGCCCCACTTGCGGCCACCGAGTCGGTCCGCCATGTAGTACAGCGCGCCGGACGTCGGGTACGCGCTGGTGACCTCGGCGAGTGCCATGCCGACGCAGAGCACGAACAGGCCGACGCCGGCCCAGCCCCACAGCATCACCGACGGTCCGCCGGTCGACATGCCGAAGCCGTACAGGGTCATGCAGCCGGACAGGATCGAGATGACGGAGAAGCTGATGGCGAAGTTGCCGAAGCCGCCCATGCGGCGGGCCAGCACCGGCTGGTAGCCGAGTTCGCGCAGCCGCTGCTCCTCGTCCTTCTGGGTGTCGGCCTCCGCGCCCGGCTGGGGCGAGGTGGATATGGACATGACAGAAACCTCCATGGGCGGGACGGGGACGGGTCGGTCTGCTGCGGGGTGATGGCTCGGTGGGCTCAGCCGTGCGGTCCGCGTCCCGGTTCGCGTGCTGCGGTGAGGCAGCGGCTCCGGGCGCGCAGGAACACGTCCTCGGCGGCCGAGGGGTCACGGGGGGTGCGGGTGCGGTACGACCAGGGCAGCGTGGTGAAGTACGGCCCGAGTGCCTGGAACACGGGGACCGCGTCGGCGAACCGCAGGGAGCCCCACAGTGCGTGGGCGAGATGATTGACGTCGAGCAGGGACTGTCCGGCCGGATCCGTGCGGTGGAACCAGAGACGCAGAGCCCGCTCGGCGTCCCGTTCGGCGTCCTCGGTGACCCAGTGAAGATCCAGCGCCTTCTCCTGCCCGTGCTCGCGGCGGTAGCGCTCGACCCGCACGTACAGCGGCAGGACATGGAGGGAGGAGCCGTCGGGCGCCGAAGAGGCCGCCCACTGCGCGAAATTGACCGCCTCCGAGAGGGTGCCGCCGGCTTTGCGCGCGTATACGAACTGGAGCATCCGGTGGTAGGCCTCGCGGTTGCCCGGATCGCGCCGGTCGACCTCCGCCAGCAGGCCCCACGGGCCGGGAAAGAGCATCGGCCCCGGCGGATGCAGCCGGTGCTCCTTCAGTCGCTGCTCCTCGTCCAGCTGGGACAGGGCAAGCAGGCACACCCATGGCACCGGGTCGGTCGGGGTGACGTGGGCGGCGGCTCCGCAGGCCTCCCAGGCCTCCTGCCACAGTTCCTGCGCCCGGTGATGGCCTTCGCGATGGGCGCGTACCGTCCGCTCGACGACGACCCGCGCGTGCATCACGGCAGCTGCGACACTCCCGGGCTCCTCGGTCTGCCAGGCCTGTACCGCGTCGGATCCCGCGGCGACCGCTCCGAGTACCTGGGTGCGCTGGGTCCACAGCGCCCAGTCCGGGGTGCTCTCCAGCAGATTGCGCATGGAGACCCAGCGGCCGGTACGCAGGTCCTGTAACGCGGAACGTAACTCGTTGTCGTGTCCGGCGGGGTGATAGACCGGCCGGAAATCACTGTTGGCCATTGGTTCGCCCCGCTCCCGTGCCACAGTGCCGGACGGGGT
The DNA here is from genome assembly GCF_042872425.1 of Streptomyces sp. NPDC005262. NCBI lineage: Bacteria > Bacillati > Actinomycetota > Actinomycetes > Kitasatosporales > Streptomycetaceae > Streptomyces > Streptomyces sp. NPDC005262. The sequence continues at coordinate 594,606 of NZ_JBIAKK010000003.1, read as the reverse complement.
GGGTCGGAGGTGTTCTCAGCACGTCTCGCCGCCCGGAGGCGGTACGGCCATGCGGAGGCGGAAGAGCCGGTGACCGTGATGTCGGTGCACGGGAAGGCGTGTCGGTCCCATCAATCCTCAAGCACGTGGGGGGTGTAGCAGCTGTTGGAGGACGAACTGCTCATGAATAGCCTGTTGTTGCTCGGCGGCGAGTGTAGAACGCCTGGTGTCGACCGCCTCGCCGATTCGCGGATCTTACTCAAGTCCTTCGAAAAAACGGCTAGTTGACCACCATCCGGTCGCTCCGTAGGGGTGCGGACACTGCTTGACGTACGCGGTGGTCTGCACCACTCTGTGCGTCAGCGACCATTGATCACGATTCCGTTCAAGCCGCAGAGCTTCCGCACAGCTGGAGTGTCGATGACAGGCCCGGTACTCGCCGTGGACCAGGGCACCTCCGGCACCAAGGCGCTGGTGATCTGTCCGGAGCGCGGAGTGATCGGCTCCGGTGCCGCCCCCGTACGGCCGCGGTACGGCGCCGGGGGAGTGGTCGAGGCCGACCCCGTCGAGCTGCTCGCCTCGGTCGTCGACGCCGGACAGCAAGCGGTGCACGAAGCCGGTGAGCCGGTGGCCGCCGTCGGACTGGCGAACCAGGGCGAGACCGTGCTCGCCTGGGATCCCGCGACCGGGCGGCCGCTCACCGAGGCCATCGTCTGGCAGGACCGGCGATCCGCATCGCTGTGCGCAGAACTTGCCGGACACGAAGAGGAGTTGAAACAGCTCACCGGACTGCCGATCGATCCGTACTTCGCTGCGCCGAAGATGGCCTGGATCCGCCGCGAGCTGACCCGCGAGGGCGTCGTCACCACCAGCGACGCCTGGCTTGTCCACCGGTTGACCGGGGCGTTCGTCACGGACGCGGCGACCGCGGGACGAACCCAGCTGCTCGACCTCGACCGGGTCGGCTGGTCACCCGCCGCCCTGGACATCTTCGGCCTCTCCGGTGAACGGCTCCCGTCCGTCGTCGACGCCGCCGGGGCCGTCGGTGCGACGCGCGCCTTCGGCGGTGAACTCCCGCTGACCGGACTGCTCGTCGACCAGCAGGCCGCCCTCCTCGCCCAGGGCGCCCTGGAACCGGGTACCGCCAAGTGCACCTACGGCACCGGCGCCTTCCTCCTCGCCCAGACCGGGCCCACGCCACGCCGCGGCTCCACCGGGCTGGTCAGCTGTGTCGCCTGGCAGCTCGGCGGACGTACCAGCTACTGCCTCGACGGGCAGGTGTACACCGCCGCGTCCGCCGTCCGGTGGCTCACCGACCTCGGAGTGATCTCCGGCGCCGCCGACCTCGACCCGGTCGGCTCCACCGTCCCCGATGCCGGCACGGTCACGTTCGTACCGGCGCTCGCCGGACTTGCCGCACCCTGGTGGCGCAGCGATCTGCGCGGCTCGGTCACCGGGCTCGGCCTGGACACCACGGCGGGGCACCTGGTGCGGGCCCTGTGCGACGGTATCGCCGCGCAGGTCGTCGAACTGGCCGATGCCGTTGCCACCGACCTCGGTGGACCCCTGACCTCGCTCCGCGTCGACGGCGGCCTGACCCGCTCCGCGCTCCTCATGCAGACCCAGGCCGACCTGCTGCAGCGCCCGGTCGAGGTGTCCGCACTGCCGGACGTCACCGCACTCGGCATCGGGGCCGTGGCACGCCTGGGCCTCGACCCGCAGTTGCCGCTCCACCAGGCGGTACCCGCATGGGAGCCGGCCGCCGTGTACGAACCGCGGATCGGCGCGGACGAGGCCGCCGAACGCCTCGCCCGGTTCCGCGCGGCGGTGGAGACCCTGCTGGACCGGGCATGACGGACATCCGCGCCCGGCGCGGCCCGGGAGAGACGACATGACACCGACGATCACCACGACCGGAGTACTGGCCCACAGCCTGCGTGACGGCGACGGGGATGCGACGACGTACGACGTCACCGTCATCGGCGCAGGAGTCGTCGGCACCGCCGTCGCCCGTGAACTGGCCCGCTACCGGCTCCGTACCGCCCTCATCGACGGATCCGACGACGTCGGCAACGGCACGTCGAAGGCCAACACCGCGATCCTGCACACCGGTTTCGACGCCGTTCCCGGTTCGCTGGAGGCCCGCCTCGTACGCGACGGGCAACGCAGACTCGCCGCGTACGCCGCCGCGACCGGCATCCCTGTCGAGCGCGCCGGCGCCCTCCTCGTCGCCTGGGACGAGGAACAGCTCGCCGCGCTCCCCGCCCTGGCGGCCAAGGCGGAACGCAACGCCTACCACGCCGCACGCATCATCGGCGCCGACGAACTGCGTGCCCGCGAACCCCATCTGGGCCCGGGTGCGCTCGGCGCGCTGGAGATCCCCGACGAGAGCATCATCTGTCCCTGGACGACGCCTCTCGCGTACGCCACCCAGGCCGTGCGCGCAGGAGTCCATCTGCACCTCAACTGCCGGGTCCGGCACATCGACAGCGACCAGGACATCCACACCCTCACCACCACGCGCGGCTCGCTGCGCACCCGCTACCTGATCAACGCCGCCGGTCTGTACGCCGATGAACTCGACCGGCAACTCGGCCACGACGCCTTCACCGTCACTCCGCGCCGCGGCCAGCTCATCGTCTTCGACAAGCTCGCCCGCGATCTCGTCGACCACATCCTGCTTCCGGTACCCACCGAGGCCGGCAAGGGCGTCCTGGTGGCACCGACCGTCTTCGGCAACGTCCTGCTCGGGCCGACCGCCGAAGAGCTCGACGACAAGACCGCCACCGGATCCAGCGCCGACGGTCTCGCGCTCCTGCGCGAGAAGGGCCGCCGGATCCTGCCCGGGCTGCTCGACGAGGAGGTCACGGCCGTCTACGCCGGACTGCGCGCCGCCACCGGGCACGAGGACTACCGCATCCGGGCCTACTCCGACCAGCGGTACGTCGCCGTCGGCGGTATCCGTTCCACCGGCCTCACCGCGTCCATGGCCATCGCCGCGTACGTCACCGAACTGCTCGCCGGCACCGGCCTCGACCTCGGTACGCCGACCGAACTGCCGCCGCTGACCATGCCCCAGCTCGGCGAGGCCTTCCCCCGCCCGTACCGGCGCGCGGAGCTGATCGCCGCCGACCCGGCCTACGGCACCCTCGTCTGCCACTGCGAGCGGGTCTCCGCGGGTGAGATCCGGGACGCGCTGACCAGTACGATCCCGGCGCGGTCGAAGGACGGGCTGCGCCGCCGGACCCGGGCCGGCGGCGGACGCTGCCAGGGGTTCTACTGCGGGGCCGCGGTCCGTGCCCTGATCGAGGAGGCCCGGCCATGACCCGGCGCGAGCGGACCGTCGACGTCCTGGTCGTCGGGGCGGGACCGGCCGGTCTCGGTGCCGGGGCCGAACTCGCCGCGTCCGGCGCGGGCCACGTAGAGATCCTGGAGCGCGAACAGGCGGCGGGCGGCATCCCGCGCCACTGCTTCCACGGCGGATTCGGCGCCGGCCGCATCGGGGGAGGGGCCATCGGGCCCGCCTACGCACGGCAGTGTGTGGCCGCTGCCGTCCGGGCCGGAGCCACCCTCCGTACCTCCGTCACCGTCACCGGCTGGGCCGGCCCCCGCACCCTCGACATCACCGGACCCACCGGACTCGAACGCATCACCGCGCGCGCCGTCGTCCTCGCCACCGGTGCGCGCGAACGCCCGCGCAGCGCCCGGCTCGTCCCCGGCACGCGTGCGCCCGGCGTCTACACCACCGGCGAACTCCAGCAGGCGGTCCACCTCTTCCGGCAGCGGATCGGTACGCGAGCGGTCGTCATCGGCAACGAACCCGTCAGTCATGCCGCGGCGGACACGCTGAGGGTGGCCGGCCTCGAGGTGGTCGCCCTGGTCACCGACCAGCCGCCGTCCCGGCTGCCCGCCGCTCCGGTGCGCGGACGGCACCGCACACCGCTCCTCACCGACGCCACCGTCACCGGACTGTCCGGCCGGGAGCGGCTCACCGGGGTCTCACTGCGCCACCGCGACGGCCGGACCACGACCCTGCCCTGCGACACCGTCGTCTTCACCGGGGACTGGATCCCCGACCACGAGCTGGCCCGGCGCGGCGGGGCGACCCTGGACCCCGGCACCCGTGGTCCCGCGTACGACGCCTCCTACCGCACCCGGGCGACCGGCGTCTTCGCCGTCGGTAATCTGCTGCACGCAGTGGAGAGCGCGGGGACCGCGGCCGCCGAGGGCCGGGCCGTGGCCGCTCCCGTACTGCGTCACCTGGCAGCGGATCCCTGGCCGGCCGGCCGTCCGGCGCTCGCCGTCGACGCCCCGCTGGAATGGGTCGCACCGAACCTCGTCACCTTTGACGGCGGCCCGCTCCATGACCGCTTTACCCTGCGCACCGGCCGGCGGCTGCTCCGCCCGTTCCTCGTGGTCGGCCAGGACGGACACGTCCTCCACCGGGAGCTGCTGCTGCCCGTCGTACCGAACCGGTCGTTCCGGCTGCGGGGTGACTGGCTCGACCGGGTGGACCCGCAGGGCGGGACCGTGCGGATCACGGTGCACTGAGCACCCGCCGCGGCGTCAGGGGATCAGCAGCCAGTCCGAACCGATCGCCGCCACCAGGCCGACGGCCAGCAGCCAACTGCCCAGCCGTGTGCGGCCGTTGCGGCTGAGCTCGATCACGATCCCGCACAGGATCAGCGCGAGCCCGTACACCCCGACGACCAGAACGGACGACCGGCTCGCGATCCGCAGCCCGAGAACGACCGCCATCGCCACCATGCCCACCGACGAGAGGGCGATCCGCAGCCGTCTCGCCTGGCGTGGTGTCAGTCTGCGGCCCTCGGCCCCGCCTTCTGCCTCGGTCTCAACCTCGGCCTCGACCTCAGCCTCGACCTCGGCCGCTGTACCGGCGTCGGGGGCGGGTATGGGAGTGTCCACGGACTGGTCCTGGTCAGAAGTGCTCATGACGCGGGATGGTAATGGTTTCGCGGCACCGTGTTCGCCCGTCCGGGCGACGGGAGCCAGAAAACGATCGCAGCCGGCCGGCTCACCGGTCTACCGGCGCTCCGGACGCAGACACGGAGCCTCCCCGGCCGCGTCCACCGGCCGCGCGCCCGCCGCCTGCCCGTCCGCCGCCTCCACCCGCCCGGCCAGCTCCTGCGCCCAGTCGATCAGTCCACGGACCCCGATCCCGTAGGGCACCGCGTCCCCGAACTCTCCGGGTTCCGCGAACCCGCCGGACCGCGCGCACTCCGCGAGCGCCGCCGCACCCCGTCGCAACAGCCGCGCCCCACCCGTCGTATTGCCGCGGGCCGTATGCGTCAGCCCCACCGCAAGTTGTGCCAGCCCGCGCCACAACTCCCGTTCCTCCTCGGGACCCGACTTCCACGCATCCTCGAACACCTCGTGCGCATGGAACGGCATCCCCGCGTCCAGCAGCCGCTGCGCCTCCCGCAGCGTTTCGTCGGGGGAACGGATCACCCCCTCCGGCTGACGCTCCACTCCCGGCGTCCCGTACGGCAGCGGGCGCCCCAGCCCGTCGCGCGGGCGCGCGTTGCGCGCCCGGCCCTCGGCGTCGCGGTCCCTGTGAGTCTCGTCCACTCTTCGATTGTGCCCCGCACCTGCGACGAACTGTCCGAACCACTGTCGGTGGGCACCCGCGCACGACTAGTGTCGGGAGTCATCCGTACCACTATGGGGAGGGTAGGCATGAAGCCGTCCCGGCCGCTGTACGAGCGCGATCCGGAACTCGCTGCCGCCGCACAAGCCGTGGACGCCCTGTGCGGCGCACAGGCCGTCGGCGGGCTGTTGATCTTCAGTGGCGAGGCAGGCATCGGCAAGACCGCGCTGCTCGCCGAGATCGAGACCCTGGCGGCGGACCGCTGCACCGTCTGGTCCGCGCGCGGTGGCGAGACGGTCACGTCCGTACCGTTCCACGTCGTACGTCAACTGCTGCAGCCCGCCCTGGACCAGTTCCCGCCCGATGAGGTGAGGAGTCTGTTCGGGTCCTGGTACGAGATCGCCGCACCCGCCCTCGGGCTCGCCGAACCCACCGGCACGCAGCCCGATCCGCAGGGTGTGCGGGACGGGATCGACTGGGTCGTCGCGCGGCTCGCCTCACGGCTGAGCCACCGTCCGCTGCTGCTGATCGTCGACGACGCGCACTGGGCGGACGGCGAATCCCTAGCCTGGCTGGCCTCGTTCACCGCAGGCCTCGGCGAACTGCCCGTCCTGGTGGTCCAGGCGCACCGCCCGGACGAGCTGGCGGCACGGAAGACGGAGGGCGGCAACGGCAGCGGACACCCGGCTCAGGTCCGGGTCGCGCTGCGCGCTCTGACCCCCGACGCCACCGCCGAACTGGTCAGGGCGACGCTGGGCGACCACGCCGACGATCCGTTCTGCCGCGAGGTGTGGGCCGTCACCGGCGGCAACCCGTACGAGGCGGTCGAACTCGTCGCCAAGGTGCAGGACCGCGAACTGCCGCCACTGGAGGAATCGGCCGGACTGCTGCGCGAACTCGGAGCCTCAGCCCGCGGCAGCGGACTCGTCGCCCGGCTCGAACGGCTCGGTACCAACGCGAACCGGTTCGCCTGGGCCGCCGCCGTCCTCGGCACCGACATCTCCCAGGACCTCGCCGCCACCCTCGCCGGGATGAGCCCCGCCGAGGCCGCCGACTGCACCGCGCGGCTGCGTGACGCCCGTATCGTCAGCGGCTTCGACCCGCTCGAGTTCGTCCACCCGCTGATCGCAACCGCCGTCTACCGCTCCATCCCGCCGGCCACCCGCACCGCCATGCACGGCCGGGCCGCCTGGGCGATCACCAGGGCCGGACTGGGCGCCGCCGCGGCCTCCCGCCACCTCCTCGAAGTCCATCCGGACGACGACCAGGAACTGGTCGAGCAGCTCCGTGAAGCAGCGGGCCAGCACCTCGCCGTCGGCGCACCCGAGGCCGCGCGTCGCTGCCTGGAGCGAGCCTTGCGGGAACCGCCGCGCCACCAGGTGCGCGCCACGCTGCTGTACGAACTGGGCTGCGCCACGTTGCTCAGCTCCCCGCCCACCACGGTCCAGCACCTGCGCGCCGCTCTCGATCTGCCCGGACTCGACGACGACGTACGGGTCGACGCCACCTTCCGGCTGGCCGCGGCCCTCTCCCACAACAACCAGCTCAAGGAAGCCGCACTCGCCCTCGCCGCCGAGGTCGGACGCACCGCCCCCGGACCGGGTCAGATGCGCCTCCAGGCCGCGCACTTCATGTGGGAGGGCATGCAGGCCGCCGAGGACGACGGTCCCGGACGCTCCCGTCGGCTCGCCCGTAACGCCGACCACCTCACCGGCAAGGACAACGCCGAACGCGCCCTGCTCACCATCCGCGCGTTCGACGCCATGCTGCGTGGCGAGAACTCCCAACTCGTCATCGACCTCTGCGAACGCGCTCTGGTCGACGGCCGCCCCGCCCGCGGTCTCGGCTGGACCGACACCGAATGGGGCTTCGAGTTCCCCACCCTGGTCGGCATCACCTATGCCTTCACCGACCAGCTCGACCGGGCCGAGGAACTCTTCAGCGAGGCGGTGCGCGCCTTCGAGATCTCCGGCTGGAGCGGCGCCCACCTCGCATTCGCGCACACTCTCCTCGGCCTGGTCCACCGCCGTCGCGGCCGACTGGCCGAGGCCGAGGGCTTTCTGCGCGAAGGGCTGCGGCTCGCCGACCGTGTCGGTAGTGGTCTGCCCGTCCACTGGGACGCCGCCTGCCTGCTCATCGACACCCTGCTGGCCCGCGGCCGCGTCTCCGAGGCCCGCACGATAGCTGACAGGTACCACTTCGGGCTGCCCTACCCCAGCGCCATGGTGCTGCCTGACGCGCCGTGCGTCCGGGGCCGTCTCCTGCTCGCCGAAGGCCGTACGAAGGAGGCCGTCACCGAACTCGAAGCGGCCGGCCAGGCACTCGAACCGCGTGGCAGGTTCAACGGCATCTGGGCTCCCTGGGCCGGCGATCTCGCCCGCGCCCTGGCCGACGACGACCCGGCCCGCGCCGCCCAACTCGCGACATCGGCCCGGGTGCACGCGGAGAGGTTCGGCACGGAGACCGCGATCGGTGAGGCGCTGCGCTGCGTCTCGCTGTTCGCCCGCCCCGAGGACACCCAGCACCTGCTCGCCGACGCGGTCCGGCACCTGGAGGCCTCTCCGTCCGCGTACGAACATGCCCTGGCCCGCTTCGAATACGGCGTCGCGATCCGCTCCCCGAAGGAGCTCGCCCGGGCGCAGAAACTGGCCACCGCGTGCGGCGCCGAGTCGCTCGCAACCCGCGCCCACCAGGCACGGGCGTCGATCCGGTCGACGGAGTGAGGTAATGTTTGTCCTGCGCGAGCGCCTGGCAACACCAGGGGAAGTCGCAGCGGGACGTGGCGCAGCTTGGTAGCGCACTTGACTGGGGGTCAAGGGGTCGCAGGTTCAAATCCTGTCGTCCCGACAGAGATGTCGGAATTTTCCGCAGGTGAGGGGCGCTCTTCGGAGCGCCCCTCACGCGTGAGCGGGGGCCGTGCGCGAGCCTTCTTCGGATGGCGAAGCAGCGGCGTCGTACCGAGTGCTGTCCACTACTCCGTGTCAGGCGCGGTCAGCGTCCGGGCAACGTCTCCTGCAGCCAGTCGAAGACGACCTCGCAGTGCTGCTGCGGGGCCATCGGGGAGCAGTGCAGCTGCGCGCCGGTGGCCGCGGTGAGCTTCACGTAGTCCTTGGGGGACGTCAGTTTGTCGAACATCTGGCGCGGCTGCCCCGGATAGAACTGCTCGTCGTCGTAGTCCAGGACCAACGTGGGCATCTTGATGCGCCCTACGACGTCCGTGATGTCGAGCGACTTGATCAGCTGGGCGGGGGTGTGGAAGTCCGTGAACATCTTCCCGTCACGGGCAGCGAGCATCGCCGGCACGGAGAAGGGTTCGAACCGCTTCTTCAACGTCGCGGCCTCGGCCGGAGTCAGCTCGGGGACGACCTGCTTGTTCCAGACGTTGTTCGTCTCCGCCTTGTCCGGGGTGAGGATCTTCCGGATCTCCGGAGGGAAACCCAGCCACGGAGCCAGAACACCGGGCATCGCCACCAGAGCGGCGATCCTGCCTTCGAAGGCGGCGGCCCGAGGTGCCAGGTTGCCCGCCATGCTCAGCCCGGTCAGGGCGATCCTGCCGGCGTCCACGTCGGTGCGGGCGACCAGCCAGTCGACGAGGGGAGTGACGACCGTTTCCCAGCGCGGCGTGAACACCACCCGGTCCACGAAGAGCAACTGCCCCTGACCTGGCCCGTCGTAGACGAGGGCGTTCCAGCCGCGCTCCAGGGCGGCCTGGATGCCGTAGGTCCACATGTCGACGTTCTGACCGTCGCTGCCGTTGGTGAGGATCACGGTGGGGCGTCGCTCGCCGGAGTCGTCCCGCCGGAAGAACCAGACAGGAAGCGGCGTCCTCCCGTACGGGACGGCCGCCGTCACCGGGGGCGGGCCGGACAGCCTGCAGAACGTGTCCCAGCCGCGGCGCCCCGATTTGTACAGCCGCTCCTCACCACCGGGGGCGTCGGAGCCGAGGACGAAGAACAGCGCCTGGCCGTAGTACTGCGCTGCCCGCAGCGCGCGAAGGCGCGTCGTCCCCGTCCCGGCCTTGCCGCCCACGGGCGCCACCATCAGCTGATCACCGAGCTTCTTGAACGCCGCGGTATACGTCTGGGGCGAAGGGCCGGCCTTGTTGATCTCGTTCACGGCGGTGAGCACCTCGCCCACTTCGCTGGAGCCCTGCCCTGCGGCGCCGAGTGCGAGAAGACCGTTGAAGTTGAACCCCGGGTCCTTGAAGAGGGTCATCACCCCGGGCGTGGCACCGTCCGCGGAGCCGGTGGCCGATCCCGTACGACTGGGTGTGGGCCCTTGCGCGGAAGTTGCGCCCAGGGGCGTACAGCCCCCTGCCAGCAGGGCCCCGGCCGCGCCGGCGAGCCCGGTGAGAGCGGTCCGCCGACCGAGGTCGGCTGCGTTCTTCGATACGTGCGTCATGCCGGCCGACCGTAGGAGTCACTGCGCCTGCGGCTCGACGCACGACACCGGCCGTTCCCCCGAACGGCTTGCTAAGGGCTGTCCCGTAATCCCTGGTGGATCAGCGCGCGGCGTCAGATGCGGTGCATCGCAAGGCGGAGGGGCGTCCTCATGCCGGTCGTATTCGGGCGTTCCGACAACGCGGCGAGGTGCCGTAGCTGTCGTCGCGCGCCCGCCAGGGATTACGGGACAGCCCTTGGTCACCGAGGGCTGCGGTGCGGAGTGCGGAGCCCGACGGCACGATGCGCCGGTCGCTGCCCTGCCGCCCGCGGCCCCTTGCCGCCGCACAGGTCCGTGGGCAGGGCCCGATCGACCGGCGACCCGACGGGACGGGCTGATTGACGGGCTCTAAGCAACCGCTTAGTATCCTGAGAACCCACCCCTGCCCGATCACCGCCTTTGGAGTCCGCCGTGACCTCACTGTTCTCAGTCTCCGGCAAAACCGCCCTGGTCACCGGAGGGTCCCGCGGTATCGGGCTGATGATCGCCCGCGGCCTGGTCGCAGCCGGCGCCCGGGTCTACGTCAGTTCCCGCAACGCAGCGGCCTGCGACGAGGCCGTGCGTGAGCTCTCCGCGCTCGGCGAGGCGATCGCACTGCCCGCGGATCTGTCGCGGGAGGAGGAATGCCACCGGCTCGCCGCGGAACTCGCCGAACGCGAGGAACAACTGCACATCCTGGTCAACAACGCGGGCGCGACCTGGGGAGCGCCACTGGACGAGTTCCCGGTCAGCGGCTGGGACAAGGTGATGGACCTCAACCTGCGCAGCCCCTTCCTGCTGACCCAGGCGCTGCTGCCGCTGCTGCGCAAGGCCGGCTCCCACGACGACCCTGCACGCGTGATCAACGTCGGTTCCATCGACGGGCTGCACGTCAGCTCGCTGCCCACCTACTCCTATGCGGCGAGCAAGGCCGGACTGCACCACCTGACCCGGGTACTGGCCAAGGAACTCGGGCCGCAGGGCATCACCGTCAACGCGATCGCCCCCGGCCCGTTCGAGTCCAGGATGATGGCCGCCACGCTGGAGGCACAGGGCGACGCGGTGGCCGGGTCCGCACCACTGCGCAGGATCGGACGCCCTGATGACATGGCCGGCGTGGCGATCTACCTCTCCAGCCGGGCCGGGGCGTACGTCACCGGCGCAGTGATCCCCGTCGACGGCGGCATCGGCACCACCGTCTGAACCGCCTCTCGGACGCGTACGCGTACCTGTTTCCGTCGCCCTCCCCGATCGGACCCATGCTCATGGACTCCCTGCTGCTCTCCCGCCGCGACCTGGACTTCCTGCTCCACGACTGGCTGGACGTCACGGCCCTGACCCGCCACCCCCGCTACGCGGACCACGACCGGGACACCTTCGACGCGGTGATGGACCTCAGTGAGGCCATCGCGACCCGGCACTTCGCCCCGCACAACAAGAAGAACGACGCCGAGGAGCCGCGCTTCGACGGCGAGCGGGTGCATGTCATCCCGGAGGTCGGGCAGGCGCTGCGGGTCTTCGCCGAGGCCGGCCTGACCGGCGCCGCGATGGACTACGAGGTCGGCGGGCAGCAGCTGCCCACCGTGGTCGCCAATGCCTGCATGGCCTGGTTCCAGGCCGCCAACGTGGGCAGCGCCGCGTATCCGTTCCTCACCGTCGGCAATGCCAACCTGCTCCTGGCGCACGGCAGCAAGGAGCAGGTCGACACGTATGTGCGGCCCATGGTCGAGGGCCGGTTCTTCGGCACCATGTGCCTCTCGGAGCCACAGGCCGGCTCCTCGCTGGCCGACATCACCACCCGGGCGGTGCCGCAGGACGACGGTACGTACCGGATCACCGGTACCAAGATGTGGATCTCCGGCGGCGACCACGAGCTCAGCGAGAACATCGTCCACCTCGTGCTGGCCCGGATCCCCGGTGGGCCGGCGGGCGTGAAGGGCATCTCGCTGTTCATCGTGCCCAAGCTCCTGGTCGAGCCGGACGGCGGCGTGGGCGAACGGAACGACGTGGTGCCGGCCGGCCTCAACCACAAGATGGGCTACCGCGGCACCACCAACACCCTGCTCAACTTCGGTGAGGGCCGGCACACCCCGTGCGGCGCCCTGGGTGCGGTGGGCTTCCTCGTGGGGGAGGCCCACCACGGGCTCGCGTACATGTTCCACATGATGAACGAGGCCCGGATCGGCGTCGGGCTCGGAGCCACGGCGCTCGGCTACACCGGCTATCTGCACGCCCTCGACTACGCCCGCACCCGTCCGCAGGGCCGCCCGCTGACGGGCAGGGACGCGAACGCCCCGCAGGTCCCCATCATCGAGCACGCCGACGTACGCAGGATGCTGCTCGCACAGAAGAGCTACGTGGAGGGCGCCCTCGCGCTCAGCCTGTACTGCAGCCGCCTGCTCGACGACGAACGCACCGCCGAGCAGGAGTCCGGGCGCGCCCGCGCCCGGCTGCTGCTGGACGTCCTGACGCCCATCGCCAAGAGCTGGCCGTCACAGTGGTGCCTGGCCGCCAACGACCTCGCCATCCAGGTGCACGGCGGCTACGGCTACTCCCGCGAGTACAACGTCGAGCAGTTCTACCGGGACAACCGTCTCAACGCCATCCACGAGGGCACGCACGGCATCCAGGGGCTGGACCTGCTCGGCCGCAAGGTGGTCACGAACGGCGGAGCGGGGCTGAGTCTGCTGCTGGAGACCATCTCCACAACCGTCGCCCGCGCCACGGCGAGCGGCGGCGAGGCGGCCGAGCTGGCCGCCGCGTTGGAGCAGGCCACGGCCCGAGCCGAGCGCACCACGGCCAGGCTCTGGTCGACCGGAGACCCCGCGACCGCGCTGGCCAACGCCTCCGTCTACCTGGAAGCCGTCGGCCACGTGGTGCTGGCCTGGATCTGGTTGGAGCAGTTCCTCGCGCTCAGCGACGGCACGGACGACTTCCACGAGGGCAAGCGACAGGCGGCCCGGTACTTCTTCCGCGTCGAACTACCAGGTACGGGACCGCAGTTCGACCTGCTCGACAGCCTGGACCGCACCGCGGCGGACAGCCGGCCCGAGTGGTTCTGATCCAACGATTTCGCGGTACCTGCCCTCCGCCGACGCGCCGTTGACAGGTCGCACCCGACTCCTGGAGACCCGCACCTGTCCAGCTGGGGGCGCACGTGTGTGCGGTGCGCCGCCGGCTGACAAAAACGCTTGGACTCTGCGGGCGTCATCGCGGGACACTGTGATGCCTGGACCGCCCGTACTCGCACGGTGGCGTCGCTGCGATCTGCGCGGGGGGCTTTGTCGTCGTGCCCCGCCTGTCGGAGGACGACCCGAGCGCGGGCACACACTCGAACCGGAGCTCCGCACGGCCATGGAGACAGCGGCATGCCCCCGAGAGGCGCACGGCGGGCTGCTGCACGACAACACGGGGTTGGGATGGGCTTACCTGAATCGCGCGAGGCTCCTCGGAGCAGGGGCTCGGTACTCCTCGCACTTCGTTACTACGGACGGGAGTTGGCCCGGTGCCCGCGGCTGACGGTGCCCGCGATGCTGCTGCCGGCGCTGGGCAACATCGGTATCAACTACATCGCGCCGCTGATCGTCGCGAAGCTCGTCGGCCGAATCGCAGGCGACAACGGTATCTCCATCGGTTCGACGCTGCCCTACGTTCTCGGCTTCGCCGGCGTCCTTCTGTTCGCGGAGACGCTGTGGCGCATCGGCTTCCACTGCCTGAACCGCGTAGCCGCCCTCGCCATCGAGCACCTGTACGTGATCGGCATGGACGAGCTGTTCGCCAAGGACGCCGCGTTCTTCCATGACAACTTCGCCGGGTCGCTGACCAAACGGGTCCTGAGCTTCGCCTCTCGCTTCGAGGAGTTCATCGACACGCTTACGTTCTCGGTCGTGGGAAGCTTCGTGCCGCTGCTGTTCGGGTCGGTGGTGCTGTGGCGCTACGACCCGCTGCTCGTAGTCGGTCTCCTGGCGATGATCGCACTGACGGCGCTGTGCGTGGTGCCCCTCATCCGCCGCCGCCAGGCGCTCGTCAAACAGCGCGAGGAGGCGATCGCCCGGGTGTCGGGCCACGTCGCCGACAGCCTGACGAACATCGACACGGTCCAGGCGTTCGCCGCCCAGGAACGTGAGGCCGCCGAGCATCGGTCCCGCGTCGCGCAGTCGCGGCGGCTCACGCTGAGGTCGTGGGACTACGGCAACCTGCGCATCGACACGCTGGTCGCGCCGATGTCCGTGCTGACCAACGCGCTGGGCCTGCTGCTCGCGGTCACGCTGGGCGGGGGCGGGCACGGCGTGGAGGCGGTCGTGGTCGCCTTCACGTACTACAGCAACGCGACGCGGATCATGTTCGAGTTCAACCAGATCTACCGCCGCCTGGAGAGCTCGATGACGGAGGCCGCGCAGTTCACCGAACTGCTGCTGACCCCGCCGACCGTGCTCGACCCGGCGTCGCCGGAGCCGCTGCTCTCCCAGGCCGCCGACGTCCGCTTCGAGCAGGTGACTTTCGCCCATGGGGGCGGGAGACCGCTCTTCGAGGGCCTCGACCTGGCCGTGCCCAGCGGGGCGAAGATCGGTCTCGTCGGCCGGTCCGGCGGGGGCAAGACCACGCTCACCCGGCTGCTGCTCCGGCTGACGGACATCGACGCGGGCCGGATCCTGATCGGGGGTCAGGACATCAGCAGGCTGCGTCAGACCGACCTGCGCAGCCTGATCGCCTACGTGCCGCAGGACCCGGCGATGTTCCACCGCACGCTGCGGGACAACCTCGCGTTCGCCCGGCCGGACGCCACCGATGCCGAGATCCGCCGCGCGGCCGAGGCGGCGCACGTCACGGAGTTCGCCGACGCGCTGCCGGACGGCTTCGACACCATGGTGGGCGAGCGCGGTGTCAAGCTGTCCGGCGGACAACGCCAGCGGGTCGCCCTCGCCAGGGCGATCCTGCGTGACGCGCCCATCCTGCTGCTCGACGAGGCCACCAGCGCTCTGGACTCCGAGAGCGAGATCCTCGTCCAGGAGGCGCTGTGGCGGCTCATGGACGGGCGGACGGCGCTCGTGGTGGCGCACCGGCTGAGCACGGTCGCCACCATGGACCGACTCGTCGTCCTGGACCGCGGACGGATCGTCGAACAGGGCACCCACCAGGAGTTGCTCGCGTCGGACGGCTCCTACGCGAAGTTGTGGCAGCACCAGTCGGGCGGATTCCTCGACGGCAGCCCCGCGCGGGCCGACCTGCACTGAGCCCGGGCCCGGTGGGTGAGGCGCCGTGCCTGCCGACAACTCTGGAGCTGGGCGGAGTCGGTCGGCCCTGACACCTGGATCCTCTCCGGCCCAGCCCGGTGCACGCCACCGTGCGAACCCGGCTCCGGGACGCGGGGGGACGGGCTCCAGCGGTGCAGGTTCCATCGCGAACCGCAGCTGAGGAGGAAGCGGTGGAGGAGGGGCGAAGTAGGCCAAAGATGAACGCGCAGAACGATCGAAATGCTCAATTCTGCTTCTTCTGTTGATCGGTTGAGCGCTTGCGTGCTAGAAACCGCCTACTCCACAGCGGTATCCCGCACCCCTCCCGGCCCCCGGAGCACCCATGACGCCCCCTTCCTCGCCCCCTTGGTCCCGCCGCACCTTCCTGGCGGCCACCGGCGGAACCGCGCTCGCGGTCGGCCTCACCGAGCCTGGCGCCGCCGCAGCCACCACTCGCACCCAGGCATCGGCTGCCGCCCAGGCGGACGACGAATTCGCCGTACTGCGCGCCAAGTGGCGCACTCTGATACTCGGCGAGGGCTTCAGCCCGACCGCGGAGCCCTTCAGGACCAAGCTCGCCACGCTCGGCACCCAGGCCGCCGGCTTCCAGGCCACCATGGCGCCGGCGGCCGGCTCACTGTGGCCCGGCATCAGCTATGCCGACCCGTCGCCGGACACCGACCAGGAGTCGTACGGCTACTCGGCCAGGATGAACGACAGCTTCACGCGACTGAACACCATGGCCCAGGCGTACGCCCAGCCCGGAACAGGGCTCACCGGAGACGCCGCGCTCAAGGACGCCGTCATCGCCGGCTTGGACCACCTCTACTCGGACGTCTACGACGAGAACAAGGCCCGGTTCGGCAACTGGTGGAACTTCCAGATCGGCTCGCCGCAGGCGCTGATGGACACCGCCGTGCTGCTCCACGACCACCTGTCGGCCGAGCAGATAGCCGCCTACTGCCGGGCCGTGGACAAGTTCCTGCCGGACTCGGCGGTAGCCCAGTACACCGGAACCAGCACCGGCGCCAACCGTGTCGACCTGTGCCGCGGGATCATCCTGCGAGGCGTCGTCGGCGGCAGCGCGGCCAAGATCCAGCTCGGCCGTGACGCGCTTTCCCCCGTCTTCCCCTACGTCACCACCGGCGACGGTTTCTACGCCGACGGCTCGTTCGTCCAGCACACCGACGTCCCCTACATCGGCGGCTACGGCGCGGTGCTCCACGACGGCCTCGGCCGGCTGTTCGCGCTGCTGCGCGAATCGACGTGGCAGGTGAACGACCCGGGCAGCCAGCTCTTCCTCGACACCGTCGAGAAGGCCATCGCCCCCTTCATCTACAACGGCCTGATGATGGACAACGTCTCCAGCCGCGGCATCAGCCGAGGCCTGACGGTGTCCGACCCCTTCCAGCTTCCCCAGGACGACCACACCCGCGCGCACAGCGTGATGGCCTCCGTGCTGTTGGTCGGACAGGGCGCGAGCCCCGAGGAGCAGGCCCGCTGGAAGAGCATGGTCAAGGGCTGGCTGCAGCGCGACTACTACGGTCCCGCGCTGAAGAACCCGAAGCTGAGCCTGGTCAACACGGCCCGGCTGCAGACACTGTTCGACGACGACACGGTCAAGGCGTCGCCCGAGCCGACCGAGCACCGGGTCTTCTCCAGCATGGACCGAGCGACCCACCGTCGTCGCGACTGGGGCGCCTCGGTCAGCATGGCCTCCAAGCGCATCGGGCACTACGAGTTCGGCAACGGTGAGCACGCCCGCGGCTATCACACCGGCTCGGGCTGGCTGTCCTGGTGGGGCGACGACCACGGTCTCGAGCAGTACTCGGACACCTTCTGGCCGACGGTCGACCCGTACCGGCTGCCCGGCATCACCGTCTCGAAGAAGCCGCTGCCGGACGGCTTCGGAGGCAACTGGGGAAACCCGAAACCGGACACGGCCTGGGTGGGTGGCACCACCGACGGCGAGTTCGGCGTCACCGGTCAGCATCTGCGGGGCGTCGGCAGCACGCTGACCGCCAAGAAGTCGTGGTTCTGGCTCGACGACTCGATCGTCTGTCTCGGCGCCGGCATCACCTCGGCCGACGGCACCGCGGTCGAGACGGTGATCGACAACCGCAACCTGGGCGCCTCGGGCACCGCCCGGCTCAGCCTCAACGGCATCCCGCAGACCGGTACCCAGGGCTGGCAGGCCACCCGCGCGCAGACCAAGTGGGCGCACATCGCGGGGCACGCGGGGTATGTCTTCCCCGAGTCGGGCGGCAGCCGGGTCAGCGCACTGCGCGAGGAACGCACAGGTGCCTGGAAGGACATCAACACCGGAAGCTCCCCGACCTCATTCACCCGCCGGTATC
Source organism: Streptomyces sp. NPDC005262 (assembly GCF_042872425.1). Taxonomy (NCBI): domain Bacteria; kingdom Bacillati; phylum Actinomycetota; class Actinomycetes; order Kitasatosporales; family Streptomycetaceae; genus Streptomyces; species Streptomyces sp. NPDC005262. The sequence continues at coordinate 577,009 of NZ_JBIAKK010000003.1, read as the reverse complement.
TGACGCTGTGGCAGGATCACGGCACCGACCCGCAGGACGCCTCGTACGCGTACATCCTCATGCCCGGCGCGAGCGAGCTCCGCACCGCTGCTCGCGCCATCGACCCGCTGTGGCTGCAGATCCTCGCCAACACGGCGCAACAGCACGGCATCCGGGTCCCCTCCCTCGGCTTCACCGGGATCAACTTCTGGGGGGCGGGCACGGTCGGAATGGTCACGGCGAGCGCACCCGTCAGCGTGCAGATCCATGAGAAGCGGGACGGCGCGGCGACGATCTCGGTGGCCGACCCGTCCCGCACCGTCACGGGCCTGACCCTCACCTGGAAGCGACCCGTCAAGTCGGTACTCTCCAAGGCACCTTCGGTCACCGATGTGCAGACGGGCTCCTCTCTCACCATCACGTTCGGCGACCTCAGCGGCAGCTACGGCACGACCCACCGGGTCAGGGTGCGGCCGGCCTGACGCACCGCACCGCCTCAGCGGGCCGGGTTCCTCCCACCTGCGTGAGCAGGAACCCGGCCCGTTCCCCTCAACTGAACAGATCGCAGCAGAAAGGGCTTCCCCCATGCTCAAGCGCCTCTGTACCCTCCCGGCGATCGTCCTGCCCCTCACTCTCACTCTCGTCCTGGCTTCACCTGCCGCAGCCTCTCCCCTCTGGAACGGCGACACCTCGGGTGGAACAGGTGTGTTCGGCACCCTGGACTGCGACGCGCCGGCCCAAGTCGGGGTCGTGTTCGACGACGAACACGGTCACGGGGACGTCTGGAAGTTCGACAAGCCGAGCGGTTCCCCCCGCTGCGAGGCCCGCAACATCCGCGTCGGCGGTTCCGCCTACCAGTTCCAGAACAACAGCACGTACTACCTGGGATGGTCGAGCGCGGTGTCCACCACCACCGGCGCCTTCGTCACCTTCCAGTGGAAGTCCTATCCCAACGGCACCCAGAACTACCCGGTCCTCATGGAGGTCAAGAACGGCGAAGTCCGGCTCTTCCACGTGGCTCCTGGCGGCACCTGGAACCTGATCTGGTCCGCCCCCGTCACGGCCTGGCTGTACAACGACTTCGCGCTGGGCATCCACACCTCGGACACCGCCACGGGCGGCTGGATCGAGCTGTACTTCAACGGCACGCGGCAGACCTTCAGCAACGGCTCGACGCGCTACACCGGCCGCACCTGGGACGGCGACAACGAGCCCAAGTGGGGCGCCTACGACAGCGACGACCCCGCGAACGCGGAGATCAACTACGTCGACGGCCTGAAGGCGGGTACCTCGTACGCCGACGTCGCCCCCTGAATCCGGGCCCGTCGCCCTGCCCCGCCCCCGACCGAAGATCCTCAGCCCCTGCCCGGAATCCGCAACGCCGGTCCAGGGCCTCCCAGCCTCCTCCCGCCTCCTCATCCGGAGATCGCAATGACGCGCTTCTGGCCCCGTCGTACCTTCCTGGCCGCAACCGGCGGTACGGCACTCGCCCTCGGCCTGGCCTCGAACCCCCTCCTGACCCCTGAGGCCGCGGCAGCAGCGGGCACCCCCCGGACGGAGTCCGTGGAGGAGTTCTCCGCGCTGCGCGCCAAATGGCGCACCCTGATTCTCGGCGAGGGCTTCAGCCCGACCGCCGAGCCCTTCAAGAGCCGTCTCACCGACCTCGGTGCCACCGCTGCCCAGCTCCGGTCGTCCATGGCACCGGCCACCGGCTCGCTCTGGCCCGACCTGGTGTTCGTCGACCCCGAGCCCGACACCGACCAGGAGTCCTACGGCTTCTCGGGGAACATGGCGAGCAGTTACGGCCGGCTGAGCACCATGGCCCAGGCGTTCTGCCAGCAGGGCACCGGCCTGACCGGCGACGCCGGCCTCGGGACCGACATCCTGACCGGCCTCGACCACCTCTGCTCCCAGGTGTACAACGAGAGCCGGACCCGGTACGGCAACTGGTACAGCTGGCAGATAGGCGCCCCGCAGGCCCTCCTCGACGTCTGCGTCCTGATGTACGACCAGTTGCCGGCCACCCAGCTCGCCGACTACATCAAGGCCGTCGACCACTTCGTGCCCGACTCCGCGGTGTCGAGCTACACCGGTACCAGTACCGGCGCCAACCGCGTCGATCTGTGCCGGGTACTCGCGCTGCGCGGTGTCGTCGGCGACGACCCGGCCAAGATCGCGCTCGCGCGGGACGCCCTCTCGCCCGTCTTCCCGTACGTCTCCGGCGGCGACGGCCTCTATACGGACGGGTCGTTCATCCAGCACACCACCGTCCCGTACACGGGCTCGTACGGCTCGGTGCTGCTCGGCGGCCTCGGCATGCTCTTCGCGCTGCTCGCAGGGTCCAGTTGGGCGGTCACCGACGCTGATCGACAGATCGTGTTCGACGCGGTGGAGAACGCCTGGGCGCCGTTCCTCTACAACGGACTGGTGATGGACGGCGTCTCGGGCCGCGCCATCAGCCGAGGGATCACCGCATCCGACGCCAGGAACATCCAGCAGGACGACCATCTGCGCGGCCATCCGATCCTGGCCTCGATCGTGCTCCTCGGGCAGGGTGCGAGCGCGGCCGAGAACACCCGCTGGCGCGGCCTCGTCAAGGGCTGGATGCAGCGGGACTACTACAGCCCGCCGATGAGCAACCCCTCGCTCGGACTGACGGGTCTCGCCCGGCTCAAGGGCGTCCAGGACGACGCCGCGGTCCCGTCGATCGCCGAACCGACCGGCCACCGGCTATTCACCCAGATGTCGCGGGCCACCCATCGCCGCCCGGGCTGGGCCGCCTCGATCAGCATGGCCGACAGGCGCATCACGTACTACGAGACCGGCAACGGCGAGAATCTGCGCGGCTGGCACACCGGTTCCGGAATGCTCTACTGGTGGGGCGACACCTACGGCAACGGCCAGTACAGCGACGCCTTCTGGCCCACCGTCGACCCGTACCGGCTGCCCGGCATCACCGCAACCCGCAAGGCGCTCGCGGACGCCGCCGGCGGCGACTGGGGCGCGTCCATGCCGGATGTCAACTGGGTGGGCGGCGCCACCGACGGGCAGCGGGCCGCCATCGGGCAGTATCTGAAAGGGCTGCAGAGCACGCTGCTGGCGAAGAAGTCCTGGTTCTGTCTCGACGACGCGATCGTCTGTCTGGGAGCAGGCATCAAGTGCAGCGACGGCACAGTCGTGGAGTCCACCGTCGAAAACCGCAATCTCGGCCCCACCGGCAGCACCTCCTTCACCGTCGACGGCACCACCAAGCCACTGACCTACCCGTGGTCGGAGACCCTCACAGGCACCATGTGGGCCCACATCGGGGGCCACGGCGGATATGTCTTCCCCGGCGGTGCGACCGTCAAGGCGCAGCGCGAGGCCCGCGACGGCAAGTGGAGCACTGTCAACAAGGGCAGTTCCACGACCACCCTGAACCGCAAGTACCTGACCATGTGGGTCGACCACGGCACGAACCCGGTGAACGCCTCGTACGCCTACACGCTCCTGCCGGGCGCCACCGCGGCCCAAACCTCCGCCAGAGCGGCGGACACGGGCTGGTTGCAGATCCTCGCCAACACCGACAACCAGCAGGGCGTCAGCGTCCCCTCAATCGGTTTCACCGGGGTCAACTTCTGGTTCGGCGGCACCGTCGGGACGCTCACCGCGAGCGCGCCCTGCGCGGTGATGATCAGCGAACGGAGCGACGGCACCGCGGTGATCTGCGTCAGCGACCCGATGCGGATGCAGACGTCCCTGACACTCACCTGGAACAGGGCCGTGGCCTCGGTGACCGCCAAGCCGGCGACGGTCACAGGGGCCACCACCGGAGCTTCGCTGCGGCTCACGTTCGGCGACCTCAGCGGCACCGCGGGTGCCACACAGAAGGTCACCGTCAAGCTCGGCTGACCGGCCGGCCGGCAGTCGACCGACAACGAACCGGCGTCCACTAGTCGGCCGCCTCACCGGCGGAACGACTGCGACTCGATCCCCTACGGGCAGGCGGTCTGGGGCAAGCCGTTCGTCAGTCCCGAGCCCGGGACCGGCACCAACACGAGTGCGCACACCTACGGCCCCTGCAAGGCGAACGCGGGCTACAGCCTCAGCAACGGCGAAGTCACCATGACCACCGGAGGCTGAACCAGACGCAAGTCCTTGCCCGTGATCGCAGCCGCGGTCTCCGCCACCTCCTGGCCGGCACCGCCTCGGGCGGCGTGGCGCGTGTCGTGCACGCCACGCCGCCCGATGCCGATGGCTGCGCGCAACTACCCGGCCCGAAGTCCGGCGGTCCACAGGGTCTGCGGCTCCACTGCCCGCAGATCGCGCAGAACGGTCCTTCGCCACGCAGCTGGGATCTCCGTGAAGGAGGCCACCGCGAGCACCCTGCAACCCGCGGCCTCGGCCGAGGCGACTCCCGTCGGGCTGTCCTCCACGGCGAGGCACGCCGCGGGATCCACGCCGAGCGCCCGCGCCGCCGCGAGATAGGGATCGGACGCGGGCTTGGTACGCGGCGTCTCGCCTTCGGCGACCGTCTCACGGAACCGCTCCGCGCCGAGGAGCTTGAGCACCGCGTCCACCACGGGGCGCGGGGACGCCGAGACCAGCGCCACGGGAATGTCCAGGTCCCTGAGCAGATCAAGGAAATCCGATGCGCCGGGCAACACGGTGGCTTCGGACTCGACGGCGGTCAGGAAGGCTGCGTCGAGTTCCCCGGCCACGGACTGCGCACTTCGGCCGGTACCGGAGACCCGCTGGAGATGAGCGGCCGTGTCGGCGACCGCGCGGCCCAGGACGAAGGGCAGGTCGGTCTCTCCCAGCTCGTGGCCGAGACCTGCGGCGGTCTCCCGCGCGGTTCGCAGCCACAGGGTCTCGGTGTCCACGAGTGTGCCGTCCATGTCGACGAGGACGGCGTGCGGTGCGGCGGCGAAGGGTCGTCCGTCCAGCGTCCAGTGCCGGTCCGCGTGCCGACCGAGCGAGGCGAACACCTGGGCGGCGACATCGACATGGCGGACGTTGCGGGGGGCAGCACCTGCCGCGATGCCGGGGCCCGCGGCGATCAGCCAGGCGGTACGCTCCTCCTCGGTGCGGCCGCCGTGCCCGCCCGCGTCCGCATGGCCGTGGTCGGTGACCACGAGAAACGTCCAGTCCTCGTTCTCGTACGAGCGCCGGGACCGCACCGCGTCGAGGAGTCGTCCGAGGCGCTCGTCGGCCGCCAGCACAGCACTCTCGTACGCGCTGCCGCAGCCGAGGAAGTGCGCCGTCTCGTCGGGCGCGCCGAAGTAGACGAACGAGGCCTCCGGGTCGTCTCCGGCCAGCACCCGTACGGCCTCCTCGGTGATCTGCTCGTCGCACCCGTCCCAGCCTTCGGGGGTGTGTGCGGTGGGCGAGACGTATGCGGTCCTCGCGGGGGCCCGGAAGAGCGGGCCCCCGCCGCGGGCGAGCATCAGGGGCTCCCAGCCGGCCGCGACGAAGGTGCGCCGTCCGTCCTGTTCCGTCAGCCGGGTCGCGAAGTCGGGGAAGACGGTGAGGCGGTGGCCGGTGAAGTCGTTGCTCCACACGCCGTGCTTGGCGACGGTCACACCGGTCACGACCGTGGCCCAGCACGGCCCCGACATCGTCGGGGTGTCGTCGTCGATCCCGACCGGTGCGAGGAAGCCCTGCCGTGCGAGGGCGTCCAGGTGCGGGGTCGGCAGCCGGCGCAGGGTGTCGAGCCGCACGCCGTCAATGCCGACGACGAGGACGCGGCGGGCACGACCAGGCATGACGAAGTCCTTCCCACGTTCGATCGGAGTGGCCGGCTCAGGGTCCGGCCGCGCCCGTTGTCGACGGGCCGCTCAAGTCGCCGTCGTTGCAGACGGCTGGTCACCGCGGCGGTCAGCTGCCGCGCAGGGAGATCCGCACGGCGGCAGGTCATGCGGGACGCTCCTCAGGCCGAGCGGTTCAGCTCGTCGGGACCGACTCCGTACGCGAAGGGCGCACCCTGTGCGTACCGCTCCACTTCATCGATCGCCCAGTGCGCCATGCGGCCGAGCTCATTGCCGAGGGAGCCGGCGATGTGCGGGGTCAGCAGTATGTTGGGCAGGTTGTACAGCGGGGAATCGGCAGGCAGATGGTCGGGGTCCGTCACATCGATGACGCCGTGGATCCGCCCGGACACGAGTTCCGCGGTGAGAGCCAGGGTGTCGACGAGCGAGCCGCGCGCGGTGTTGATGAGTGTGGCCCCGTCCGCCATCAGAGCGAGCAGTCGCGCGTCGAACATGTGCCGGGTCTCCGGGAGTTCGGGAGCGTGAATGGATACCACATGACTGCGCCGTACGAGCTCGTCGAGACCGACGCGCTCCACGCCGAGGGCGGTGGCGTCCTCCTTGTCCACATACGGATCGTGCAGCAGGACCTCCAGGTCGAACGGCCGCAGCAGTTCGATCACCCGGCGGCCGATCCGTGAGGCGCCCACGATTCCTATCGTGCGCAGATAGTTGCCCTGCCCGGCGAAGTGCGGGAGGAGGTCGAAGGCGCCCCGTGTCTCGCGGTAGCGCCGCGCCGCGCCGAGGACCCGCTTGTTGGCGAACAGGATGGCCGCCAGGGTGAATTCGGCGACGGGAAGTGCGTTGGCGGCGGCCGCGGACGAGACGGCGATGCCCCGCTCCCACACCGCCTCGGTGACGTGGTGCTTGACGGAACCTGCCGCATGGACGACCGCCCGCAGGCGCGGCATGAGCCGCAGCGCCTCGTCGGTGAGCTGCGGGGAGCCCCAGTGCGTGAAGAGGACTTCGGTGTCGGCGAGCGCGGCGGGATCGGCGGCGGCGTAGTCCGTGACCAGGAGCGACGTGTCCACCGCCGTGATGTGCCCGAGCCGCTCGAGGGCGCCGCCGGCCAGCAGGGTGCGGTGGATCTCGCCGCCCATGGCGAGCACGGTGACAGGTCGCGGGCCGGCCGGGGTGCGGTCCGAGCTGTTCAGGACGGTGCCTTCCGGTACGAGCATGATCACTTCACCGCACCCGCGGTCAGACCGGAGCGCCAGAAGCGCTGCAGGCCGATGAACGCGATGATCAGCGGGATGGCGGCGATGAGCGAGCCGGTGATCACCAGCGAGTAGAACTCGGGCTGCTGGGACGTGTTCGTGTTCCACATGAAAAGGCCCAGGTTGACCGGGTAGAGGGAGTCGTCGTTGAGCATGACCAGGGCGCCGAAGAAGTTGTTCCAGCTTCCGGTGAAGGAGAACAGGAAGATGGTCATGAAGCCGGGGGCGAGCATCGGCAGCGAGATCCTGCTGAACATACGGAGCTCGCCGGCTCCGTCCACCCGCGCCGCCTCGAGGACCTCGTCGGGTACGTACCCCTCGGAGAAGACCCGGGCGAGATACACACCGAACGGGTTGACCAGGGCGGGCAGCAGGATCGCCCAGTAGGTGTTGACGACGCCGACCTTGGAGGCCAGCAGATACATCGGCAGCTGGATCACCGTGGCGGGCACCAGGACACCGCCGAGCACCAGACCGAACAGCTTCTCCTTGCCACGGAAGTCGTACTTGTCGAAGGCGTAGCCCGTGGCGGTGCACAGCAGCGCGGAGGCGGCCGAGCCGACCACCGAGTACAGCAGGCTGTTGCCGAACCAGCGCAGGTAGATGCCGTCGTTGAAGGTCAGGACGTCATGGATGTTCACGAACAGGTTGAAGTCCCCGAAGGAGAAGCCACCGGTGGCGAACAGGTCACGGTGGTTCTTGGTGGCCGCGAAGAGCAGCCAGCTGACCGGCATCAGCATGTAGAACGCGGCGAGGAGCAGTACCCCGTTGACCACGCCCTTGGAGAGCAGCACATGCGTCGGGCCGCGCCGCCGGCCGGCTGCGGCGGGTCTGCGCTCGGAGGGAGCGGCCGGCGCCTGGGCGGGGACGGATTCCTTGGTGACCGTGTGAGTGCTCATGCGGACTTCCACCGGTTTCCGAGCTTGGTGACGACGTACGAGAGCAGCACGCCGAGGGTGGCGAGCATCAGGGAAGCGGCGGCGGCGAGTCCGTAGTCGTGCTGGACGAAGCCGGCCTTCCAGATGAACAGGGTCGGCGACCACTCGGTGTCCACCGATGAGGTGCCCCGCTGGTTGAAGAGCTTGGGCTCGGTGAAGAGCTGGATGGCGCCGACGCAGGTGAAGAGCACGGTCATGACGACCGCGGAGGCGATCATCGGCACCTTGATCTGCAAGGCGGTACGGATGGCTCCGGCGCCGTCGACGACGGCGGCCTCGACGAGCTCACGCGGTACGGCCTGCAGCGCCGCGTAGAAGATCACCATGTTGTAGCCGATCCACTGCCATGCGGTGAGGTTCACCATGGAGGAGAGCACATTGTCGTCGCTGAAGAAGTTCCACGAACCGCCGAGGGCGCCGATCCAGTCGAGCACCGGGCTGAGACCGGGCGTGTAGAGGTAGATCCACAGGATCGAGGCGATCAGACCCGGCACGGCGTGCGGCAGGAAGAGTGCCAGCTGGAAGAACTTCCTGGCCCTGGCGACCGCGGAGTCCACGAGCAGCGCGAGTCCGAGCGCGGCGCCGATCATGACCGGGATGTACAGCGCGCAGTAGACCGCGATGTGCAGGAAGGACTCCCGGAAGCCCTGGTCGGACAGGGCGTTGGTGAAGTTGGCGAAGCCGGCGAACACCCGCTCGGTGCCGCCGAATCCCAGCCCGGAGGAGGCGCGCTCCTGGAACAGGCTCATCCACACGGCATAGATGATCGGAGCCGCCATCACGGCGGCGAACAGCACGAAGAACGGAACGATGAACAGGGCCGCGGCACCGCGCTGTTTGCGCTTCAGCCGGGACGTGCTCGCGCGGGGTGTGCCGGCTCGTGACGGTCGCACGGCCTTGGCGAGTGGTGCTGCCACGGTGGGCTCCTTGGCGGATGGACGCTGCGGGGGAGGGTGGTCGACGGGGTCCGGCCGCGGTCAGGCGCGGCCGGACCCCGACGGGTCACTTGGCGAGCTTGAGCCCGCGGTCCTCGATGCCCGACTTGGCCTTCTGCTGGCCGGCCTCGACGCCGGCTGCGAAGCCGCCCTTGGCGGACGCGTCCTGCACCGCCGTGTAGACGTCCATCTGGTTCGGACCCCAGGTCCAGCCGGGGACGATGGTGTCGACCTGCTCGGAGGCGAGCTTGTAGATGTCCTGGTCCTTGAAGTACGCGGTGTCGAACTGGGACGCGGCGACCTCACGCATCTCCGGGTTGGCCGGCAGCGCGCTGCTGGGGGACTTCTTGTCGCTCAGACGGGCCTTGACGGCGTCGCCGTTGGTGGTGACCCACTTGATGAACTCGGCGGCGGCCTCGGTGTGCTTGCTGCCCTTGAGTACTCCGTAGGAGGTGCCGCCGTAGTTGCCGATGGCGGGGGTGCCCCAGTTCGGCATGGGCCCCGCGGCCCACTTGCCCGCGAGGTCGGGGAGCGAGGTCTTCATGCCACCCGCGGACCAGGAGGCGCCGAGGAAGCTGAGCGTCTTGCCCTCGACCCGCGCCTTGGTCTCCTCGGGGCTCCAGCCGGTGAAGGTCTGCACGAGGTCGTCCTTGATCAGACCGTCCCAGTAGCCTGCGGCCTTCCTGGAGCCGGCGTCGTCGACGGCGGGCTTCCAGGCGTCACCCTCGGTGGAGAACCACTTTCCACCGGCCTGCCAGGAGAGCGCGGCGAACAGCGCCGGGTCCGACTTGGGCATCGAGGCCAGACGGACGCTCTTGTCCTTCTTCTTGACCTTCGCGGCGGCGGTCCTGAACTCGTCCCAGGTCTTGGGGACTTCGATGCCGTACTTCTTGAACAGGTCCGTGCGGTAGTAGTACAGCTGCGGTGCGGCGTCGAACGGGACCGTCCAGGTCTTGCCGCCGAAGTTCACCAGGTTCTGGATGGGTTCGGGGAACTTCTCCTTGACCGTGTCACCGGCGAGGTCGGTGAGGTCGACCAGATTTCCCTGGCTCGCGAACTCGGGGACCATCTGGTACTCGATGGTGGCGACGTCGGGGGCGTTGCCCGCCTTCACCGCGTTGGCCAGCTTGCTGTATCCCTCGGTCGAGCTCGGGATCTCGGTGAACTTGACCTGGATGTCCTTGTGGGTCCTGTTGAACTCGTCGGCAGTCGCCTTGGCGCCCAGCGTCCAGGTCCAGTAGTTGATGGTGACCGGCTTGCCGTTCGACTTGGCGTCGGTCGAGCCGCCGTCGCCGCCGCAGGCAGTGGCGAGCAGCCCCAGAGCTGCGACGGACGAGACGGCGGCTATACGGAACGAACGTGAAGTGCGCGACATTGCACGGCTCCTACGGGACCTCGTACGGAAAGAGAGGCGAACGAGGGACATCATTTGCGCGACGTCGATCACAGTCAAGAGCAAACGCACACAACAATCAAAACGATCGAGACACGATCAGTTGCTGCTCACTTCGCCGGCCCCGCACGACGCCCGTACCCGGAGCTCCGGCAGCAGTTCGAGGTGCTGGCGCGGCGTCGGAGTCCGGCCCGAGGCGCGCTCCGCCAGCCGCTGCAGCATCAGTTTCGCCGCCAGCTCGCCCACCGCCCGCTTCGGTGGCGCGACGGCCGTGAGCGGCACGTCGGACAGGCCCGCCACCTCGTCGTCGTACGCGATGAGGGCCAGGTCGGAGGGCACGCTGATGCCGCGCTCCTGCAGCCTGGGCACCAGCACGATCGCGTCCTCGTCGCTGTGCACGAGCGCTGCCGTGACCCCCCGTTCCCTGACCGCGTCCACCAGGTACTGCACTGTCTCGTCGTACTCGCCATGTCCCCTGATCGCCGGCGATCCCGGCACGGGCGTCAGCCCGAGCGACTCCGTCGCGGCCAGATATCCCGCGGCGATCTGTGCGGCGTGCGGTCCTTCCTGCAGTACCGCCGCCACCGCCCGGTGTCCGAGTTTCGCGAAGTGACCGACCGCCACCGCGGCGCCGTGCGCCCGGTCCGTGCGCACCCGGTCGAGCCCTGCGGCCGGATTGCCAGCCGGCGCCGTGCGCTCGACGAGCACGGCCGGGACCGGGCATTCCAGCAGCCATTTCTCCTGGCCGTCGGCGGGTACCCCGCCGAACCAGCTGGGCGCGATCAACAGCCCTTCGGCCCCTCCCGCCAGCAGGTGTTCCGCCTGTACGGGGTCCTCCGTGTCGACATAGCCGGACATCCCGAGCACCAGTCGGCCGCCCTGGGCCTCCACGGTCTCGCGCGCCCCGCGTACGATGTCGGCGAAGATGAAGTTGGTGGTCGGCACGATCATTCCGATCACGGCGCCCTCGGCGGCCGGCGCCTGGACCGGGTCCTCCGAGGCCTGACCACCCGGCCACACCACGGCCCCGTGCAGCCGCTGGACCCTCCCCTGGGCCGCCAGCGCCTCCACATCGCGCCTCAACGTCACTGCTGAGACACCGAGTTCGGACGCCAGCTCGGCGACGCGGAGGCTGCCGCGCTCCCTGACGAGCTCGAGCACGCGCTCATGGCGCTGGTCGACATGCAGTCGCATGGGCTCCCCCTGTGGCAAGGCTGGAAGGACGGACGCGGAGAGTGACTCCTCGCAGGTCACTGTACGCCCAATAGCGTATCGAGCGTCTGTGTTCAATACGATCGCCGGGGGCTCAGGGTGATCCGCCGGCTCTTCCTGGATCCGTCCTCCGCGGGGACCCGCGTACGCCCTTGCCCTCGCTGCGGCCGGCGCCCGGAATCCGGTCGTCGCGACTCGTGGAGTCGCAGATCAGGGGCCGTACCGGATCCGGTACGGCCCCTGATCTGCGAATGCGGCCAGGCGGTCAGGCCACGTACAGCGTGCGAAGGAACGCGGCGAGGTTGGCCCGGGTGCGTGCCACCTGCTCCTCCAGGGTCAGTGTCTCCTTGAATCGCCCGCCGGAGGCCGGGACCTTCCTGCCGCGGACGTAGAGCGAGCAGGCGAGGTCGGTGCAGATGTACACGCCGACCGAATTCCCCTCCCGCCCCGCCGGCCCCGTCTTGCGGGCGGTCATCAGTGAGACGCCGCTGCCCGGGTGCGTGGTCAGGCAGAGCGAACACATGCTGCGGTGGAGAAAGCCCCGTTGCTGGGAGGGGAACCGGAGGGTGATGCCGATCAGCTCACCGTCGTGCTCGGTGACGACATAGCTGCGCCCCGGTGCGGCGAGATCGCGCCAGCCCAGGAAATCCAGGTCGTCCCAGGGCTGCTCGGCAAGATCGCGCGGCATCGGCAGGCGCTTGGCTTCCCCCTTCGAGCAATTGACGAACGATGCGCGGATGTCCTGCTCACTCACGGCCTTCATACCGAGGACGCTAGTGATACCTATGAGTCCTAGGCAAACGATTAATCGCCCTAGGTTACGAGTCGGCTCCGGCGGGGACGGCCGTGACCTTCAGGCAGTGGGCGGGGGGATGCTTCACAGGCAGCTCCGGGCGCCAGGCGGCGAGGATCTGGGCCGACGGATCGAAGAGCGGTTCCGGCAGGTCGCCGAGGCCGGTCCACTGCCACGCGCTGATCAGATGGGGTTCGGTGACCTGAGGGTTCTCCGCCTGCACGGTCACGACGGCCGCCATGGTCACGCGGTTGATACCGGCGACCACGTCGTGAAGCATCGCGAAGACCGTCACCCGGTCCTCGGTGACGTCCAGGCCGGTCTCCTCACGCAGCTCACGCACGGCAGCCGCGGCGATCGACTCGTTCGTCGGGTCGACCTTGCCGCCCGGCAGCTCCCAGGTGCCGCCATGGTGTCTGCCGAGCAGGATGCGTCCTCGCTCGTCCTGCACGACGACGCCCACCCCGAGCGCCGCTTGGGCGACGGGCGGACGGCTGTTGCGTGCGGGGTGTTCGGTGGGTCGGGAATCCATGGTGCTCCTCGTCGGCCGGGATCGTCGCGTCCGGTGCGAGCGGGCGCGACGATCCCCCTGCACGGTCGTCGGTCGGTGCGGTCGTCGGTTCAGCGGTCCTGCGACAGGGCGTACAACTCGGCGAAGAGGCCGTCTCCGTGAGCCAGTTGGTGGAAAGTCCCTTCTTCCCGGATCCGGCCCCGGTCGAGGACGAGAATCCGGTCGGCCATCCTCACATTGTCGAGGCGGTGCGTGACGACCAGGGTGATCCGGCCCGGGGCCATCTCCCGCAGCGCGGTGAAGATCTGGTGCTCGCCCCGGGCGTCCATCTCGCTGGTGGGCTCGTCCAGAATGAGGAGACCCGGCCCGCGGTACATGGCCCGTGCACAGGCGAGACGCTGCCACTGGCCACCGGACAGCTCGTGTCCGCCCCACAGGGAACGGGCGAGCAGTGTGTCCATCCCGTCCGGAAGGCCCCGGATCGGCCCGTCCATGCCGACGCGCGCCGCCGCCTCCCACACCAGGTCGTCACCGTGCTCCCGGGGTTGGCCCAGGTCGATGTTCTCGCGCGCGGCCAGCGGCCAGTGACCGCTCTGCTGCGGTACGAGTCCCACGTGCCGCCATACCGCTTCGGCGTCCGCCATCGCCAGATCGGTGTCGTCCCAGTGCACGGTGCCGCTGGTGGGAAGGGTCAGTCCGGTCAGCAGGCGTACGAGAGTGGACTTGCCCGCCCCGTTCTCGCCGACCAGTGCGACGATCTCGCCCCGGCGCAGGGTGAGAGACACCGGGTGCAGCGCCGGCGTGTCCTTCTTCGGGTAGCTGAATCCGGCCCCGGTCAGCCGGATCTCGGTCGGGGCCTGCGGTACGGCTGCGCCCCGATGCGTGGTCAGATCGCGGGCCCGGGCGAGAAAGCGGTGGTAGTCGTCGAGGTAGAGACCATGGTGGAACATGGCAGCGCCGTACCGGATCACTGAGTTGAGCGACCGACCCGCGGTCTGCGAGGCCATGACGGCCGTACCGGCGATCGCCAGAGTCATCCGCCCGGACACGACCAGCCCGGCCAGCGAGGCCCACATCCCGACGGTGAACACCCCGCTCAGTGCCGCGGCGACGGCGTTGACCCGCAGATACAACGGCGCCGCTGCCAGCGCCCGCCCCTCGACCCGGTCGCACATCGTGCGATACCAGAAATGCAGGTACGGGCGCATGGTGTTGGCGCGCAGTTCGTCGGCGAGCGTCGGTGTCGTCAGGAACCAGCGCATCATGCCCCTCGTGTTGCGTGCCGAGACCGACGCGTCGAACACCCGGTAGTCGATCCTGGCGGCGATCACCCCGCCGAGACCACGGGGGACGACGGAGAGCAGCAGGACCACGAGCAGCAGCGGGTGCAGCACCGTCAGTACGGAAGCGGCGGTCATGAGCTGGACGAGCCCGTTGGTCATGCTCTTGGCGTCCTCCGCGAGATCGACCGCCCGCATCGCTCCGATCTCCGCGGCCTGGCTGCGGTCGCTGAACCCCTCCTGGTCGTACGCGGACAGCTCGACCCGCATATGCGTGTCCACCATGGTCAGATCGGCGGCCGACGCCACCTGGGGATTGAGCCTGCGCGTCGCCCAGTCGGCCACCAGCCAGGCCGTTGAGCCGACCCCCAGCGCGACGCCCGCGACCGTCAGCGCGGGCCACGCGCGGTGAAGGCCGGCCGCGGCGTCCGTCGAGCCGAACAGCGGCCCCATCGCGTCCGCCACCGACGCGAGCATCACGGCCGTCCCGACGCCGGAGAGCAACTGGCAGAGCAGCACGGTCACCACCATGTGCCGGTCGACCGACCAGGCAAGCCGGAACGTACGGCCGAGCGCGGCCGGGATACGGCGCGCCATGTCCCACAGGGTCGCGTCCTGCATCGCGTTGGCGTGCGCCCGCCCGGTGAAACTCAGCTCCGGGGGTGCGGCGGGCCGTGGCGCACCGGGTTTCGTCCTGCCCTCCTGGTGGGGGACGGCGGCTGCGGGCCCGGTCGGCAGCGGTTTCTCCAGGCTCATGCCCACCACCCCGAGACCGGGCTGCCCTGGGTCAGGAGAGCAACTGATGCGGCGTCAATCCGATGTCGAGGAGGCAGGAGGTGAACCGGAAGCTCATCGAACATGAGATGAACACGCTGAAGGGCGCGTACGGAATTCATCGTTCCTCCTGAAGTCGCTGCGATCGGGACAAGCGACCGGAGAACGCGGCTGATCAAGAGGTCGTCACGGAGGTACGAGAGCGAATCATCGGCCTGATGTTCGAGCCGGATACGCGTTCCGGAGTACGGCTGGGCGAGCGGCCGTAATCGGGCGTTCGATTCACCCGTGCGGTGGGAAGTCGCTCGATCGAGGCATTGACCGGGATGCGGCCGGGCTCCGGCATCCCTTGTCCAGCCGACCCGCGACGGCCGCTCATACGGTCAGTCGCAGCGATGTCGCCGAAATGCCGAGCCGCACGGTCTGACTCCATGTCAGTTCCAGTGCGTCGCCCTCCATCCCGTCACCGAAGACCACCACCCGGTCGGACTCGACCGTGAGACGCAGCCGCTGGTCACGCCTGAGTTCGCCCGCCACCAGCGAGGTGCCGGTCGTGGGTGACGGTCAGGCCTCGCGTACGAACCAGACCAGCCGGGGATCGGTCGGGCCGGGCAGCGCCAGGGTGCTCCCGCGCTCCTGCCACAGCGAACGCAACCAGCCGGTCGAGCCGGTGCCCGTGCCGACCAGGACGCCGGACGACGCCTGCGGTTCGGCGGGGGAGCCGTCGGCGTCGGGACCGAGCCGGTACCGGGCCGTCTGGTGACCTGGCGGGCCCAGGTAGATCTCATTGAGTGCGAGGAGGGTCTGGGTGTCGTCGGCGACGGCCTCGACCATGGTGAGATCGTCCGTCGTGCCGCCGGGGGACGCGGCCGCCCGGAAGAGGGCAGCCGCATCCCCGGGACGGTGGCGCACCAGTACGCCGGGGTTGCGGCCGGGGTCGGTGTCGATGCCCACAACGGGCTGGCCGGACAGGTATTTGGCGACGTTGGCGACCAGTCCGTCCTGCCCGACGACGACCACCACGTCCTCGGGCCCGAAGAGGAAACGGTCGAGGTCCGCGCGCTCCACCCGGGACTGGCGCCACTGCAGCGGCACGGCTGCCGCCACATCGGCGAGCGCCTGCCGGGTCCGCCCGTGCCGCCGCGCCACCTCCTCGACGGAACGGCCGCGGGAGGACAGGAAGAACTCCGCCTGGCCGTGCGTGCCGTGTCGGGCGAGCAGTTCCTCGTACTCGGTCGTCCGGTGTACGAGCACCGCTCGCGGGGCGAGGCTCACGCGCGCACCTCCGGGTCGGGCCGGCCGAGCCGGGTGAGCAGACCGGTGAGGACATCGGGGGAGAGGGTGACGCTGTCGATGCGCGGCAGGTTCTCGGCGAGCCGGGTGGCGGCAAGGGCGTGCAATGTCCCGGTGTCCACCTCCGCGTGCACCCGCAACCAGGCCGCCTGTGACTCGGCGCGTGCCGCGCCGACGTCGCGGGCGGCTGCCGCCTCGGCTCGGGCCAGGCGCACCTTGCGCGCCGCTTCGGCCGCGGCGCGCACCCCGTCGGCCGCCGCGTTCTCCTCGGCCTCGCGGCGAGTGTTGGTGCCTCGCTGCTCGACCAACTGCTCCTCACGGCGGGCGAGTTCGATCTTACTGGCGAGCTCGTTCTCGGCGATGGTCCGTTCGCGCTCGACCGCCACGGCCCGGCGTTCGTACGTGGCCCGGTCGGCCTCCTGCTGGATCTGCTCGCGGGCGGGAGTGCGCAGGGCGCGCTCCACCTCGGCCTCGGGGCGGATCGCGACGACGCGTACGGCGACCACGTCGATGCCGGTGGCGGGCAGCCGGGGCTCGGCGGCAAGCCCCTCGGCGACCCGGTTCCGTACCGACGCGACTCCGTCGACCAGCGCCCCGGCCAGCGGGGTGCGCGCCAGCACGTCCAGGGTGTGCTGCTGGGCCGTCTCGGTGAGGAGCGTGGCGATCTGCTCCAGCGGCGCACCGCGCCAGACGCCGGTGTCCGGGTCGACGGAGAAGTCGAGCCGGGCGGCGGCCTCGGCCGGGTCGCTGATCCGGTACGTCACGGTGGCCTGCACGGTGACGTCCTGGAAGTCGGATGTACGGGCGTGGAAGGCCATCGCCAACTCCCGGTCGTTTACCGGAACTTCGGAGAGAGCGGCGCTCAGTGACCGGTACCAGAAGCTCAGCCCCGGCCCGTCGTGCGCCAGGCGGCCGCGCTTGTGGTGGCGGATGTGGGCGGTGGGTGCGGAGCGCAGGTGGCGCCAGCCGAACCTCTTGGTGATGTCGGCCATGTCGGATCCCCCTCGATTCTCGTCATGACGACGATAAGAGGGCTGGGTCGATATCGTCAAGAGGACGAGAACGGTTCGGGATGCGTGTCCAGGCGTCGGCCGCCCTTCGCGGCGAGGAACCTGGCCGGTACCTCGCCACCCCCGTGTACCGCCAGATCGGTGCCGTTGACGTACGGAGCGAGGTCGCCGGCCAGAAAGAGGCAGGCGCGCGCGACATCGTCCGGCACGGCCATCCGTCCCATCGGGATGACGCCCGCCACCGCCGCACCACCGTCCTCGCCGTACACCGACACCGCGCTCTCGGTACGGATCAGTCCGGTCGTGATGTGATTGACGCGCACCTTCGGCGCCCACTCCAGGGCCAGCGCCCGGGTCAGGGCCAGCAGCCCGGCCTTCGCCGCCGTGTAGGCGGCGGTGCCCGGCTGCGGGGTGTGGGCGGAGACGCTGCCGATGTTGACGATCGAGCCGCCGTCCTGCTGGCCCTGCATGATCCGGTTCGCCGCCTGCGCCACATAGAACGGGGCCAGCAGATTGAGTGCGACGACCTTCTCGACGAACCGCGGCGACACGGTCGCCGCAGCGGCCTCGGGGGAGCCGCCCGCATTGTTGACCAGTACGTCCAGTCGTCCGAACCGCTCCACGGCGGCGTCGACGAGACCGGCGGCCGCGGCCGGGTCCCGGACGTCGACCGACCGGAAGTGAGCCGTCCGTCCACCCGCTCCGGGCGCTGACGGCGGCTCGTTGCGCCCGCACACCATGACCTCGGCGCCCGCGGCGAGGAACATCTCGGCGATCGCGGCGCCGATGCCCTTGGTGCCGCCGGTGACGACGACCGTGCGCCCCGTGAAGTCGACGGGATTGCCGATGTCCATGCTCCACCCCTGCCGTTGCCGAAGTGCGTGCCGTTCGTCGAACCGACAGCAATCTACCAATCGTTTGTTTGATAGATACTGGCCGGGACCGGGCGGCTGGTGAGGAAGCCGGACATGCGAAACGCGGGCGGCCGGTGACTCCCGAAGAAGTCACCGGCCGACCGGACGGTGCGCCGCCCCCGTCCCCACGGTGCGGCGCAGGCGGGCCCTCGTCATCCGCTCGGACGACGGCCCACGTTCATCAGGACCCGGTCGTGGCCGGATCCAGTCCGAGCGACGGGAAAACCGCGCTCTCCACGAAGCGGGTGAGATATGCCTCATCCGCGATCTTCGCCTCCAGTAGCGGCCTGGCGCGCATCACGCCCAGCAGCTGCGCGGAGACGAACTCCGCGCCCGCGTTGTCCGCGGTGATCTCGCCGCGCTCCATGCCACGCCGGACCATCGCGTCGATCGCCGCCAACTCCGGCAGGATCAGCGCTTCGCGCAGTGCGCAGAGCAGCTCAGGACTCTGCAGCGCGGCATGGCTCAGCGCATGCATCAGCGGCGTGTCACGCCCGGAGCGCGCGCCGATGACCCGCGCCGCCTCGCGCAGATCACCGGCGAGTGTGCCCGTGTCGATGTGCGACAGCAGCATCTGCCGGGTGCTGTGCAGTGCTGCGACGACCAGCTCCGGCTTGGAGCCCCACTGCCGGTAGAGAGTGGACTTCCCGCACCGGGTGCGGGACGCGACCCCTTCCATGGTGAGGGACTCGTAGCCGCTCTCCCGGAGCAGTTCGAGCACGGCCGTATAGAACTCTTGCGCCCGCTCCGGCGTGATCTTCGAGCGGCGCGGCGTGTGAGCCGGTTCCTGCACGGAATCGTGCGACGACATGTGCTGTTCCCTCTCTGCGACTGTGCGACGAGGTCCATCGATACGCCAGTGTACCGAAACGCCGCTGTACCGAAACGTTCGCGTATCGGTACACTGGCGTATCGATGCGTCATGGACTGGACCATGCCGCCGTAATACCGCTTCGTCAGCAAAGGGGCACCGGGTGATGTACGCCGCCCGTAGTGAGCCCGCAGATCGGGAGCCGGACACTTCTGCCCGACCGCCCCTCGTCCGCGAGCTCCTTCTCGTCGTAGGACTCTTCGCGATCTACAAGATCGGCCGCCAGGCCGCGAGCGGTCACGTCGAGGAGGCGTACCGCAACGCCGGACATGTCTGGGACCTGGAACGGGCGGTGCACCTGCCGGGCGAGGGTGCCGTCCAGGGCATGCTGCTGCACAGCGAGACGCTGATCCACCTTGCGAACACCTACTACGCGATCGTGCACTTCCCGGCCACGCTCTTCTTCCTGGCCTGGCTCTACTGGCGCCGGCCCCTCCACTACGTATGGTCGCGCCGGATCCTCGCGGCGCTCACCGGGGCCGCGCTCGCCCTGCACCTGCTGTTCCCGCTCGCCCCGCCGCGGATGCTGGCCGCCGCCGGCCTCGTCGACACGGGCCAGGTATACGGGCCGACGGTGTACGGAGACACCCCGGCCACCGACTCGATGGCGAACCAGTTCGCCGCGATGCCCTCGCTGCACTTCGGCTGGGCGCTGATGGTCGCTGTCGGGCTGATCGTCGCCACACGTTCACGGTGGCGTTGGCTGTGGTTGCTGCACCCGCTGGTCACACTGCTGGTGATAGTCGGCACCGCCAATCACTACTGGCTCGACTCGATCGTGGTCAGCGTGTTGCTCGCCGTCGCGTTCGCGGCGCTGCGGCTGGAGCGGACCGTGCCGGTCCGTGTCCACACTCCGTGGCCGACCGTCGCCGGTACGGCCGAGCTCTCCGTCGCCCGGACCGGGCTGCCGATGCCCCGTACACCCGATCCGGCCGTCTCCGAGGTGTACGCCTCGTCGTCCGGAGGCCGACCATGAACGCCACGCTGACAGCCGTCGCGCTGTCCTTGGTCTCCGCCGTCGCGTATGCCTCGGCCGCCGTGGCCCAGGCCCGGCTCGCGGGGCGCAGCGAGTCGGGCGCCGGAGTGTTCCGGATGCTCGGGCGCGCGGCCTGGTGGTCAGCGGTGGCACTGAACGCCGGTGGAGCGCTGCTGCATGTCGCGGCGCTGAAGTACGGCCCGCTCACCCTCGTCCAGCCGCTCGGCGCACTCACCCTGGTCGCCGCCGTTCCGCTGGGCGCACGTGCCGCCGGACGCCGGGTCACCGGCACCGAATGGCACGGCACGATCCTCACCCTGCTCGGCCTGGGCGCGCTGCTCCTGACGGCGGGCGGCACGGCCCCGCACGAGACGTTGAGCCTGGGCGAGGCGCTGGCGGTCGGTGCGGCGACCATGGCGGTCGTCGCCGGACTCAGCCGCCCCGGGGCCCGCCCCGGACTGCGGCATGCGGCGGCGTCCGGCATCACGTCCGGCGTGGCCTCGGCGCTCACCCAGACGCTGACGGTCGCGGTGACGGACCACTCGGGCCCACTGTTCAGCTGGCGCCTGGTGACCGTGGCGCTGCTCGTCTCGGCCTTCGCGATGGGCGGCCTGCTCCTTGCCCAGACTGCGTACCAGGGCGGTCTCGGCGCGCCGCTCGCCGTGGTCACCCTCGCCAACCCGATCGCCGCCGCGGTCATCGGCCTGGCTCTGCTCGGCGAACGACTCCAGGGCGGGACGATCGCGCTGATCCCGGCCCTGCTGGGTTCGGCCGCGGCGGTACGCGGGGTCATTCTGCTCAGCCGCGCCCAGGGCGAGACGATGTCGCCGGTGGACCGGGCAAGAACGGAACCGGCGCCGAGCGCGCAGTCCCGGGTCGTGATCGGCAGCCCCCGGACGAGGGAGGACCGACTGGTCCTCAGCCCGGAACCGGGAGGTACCCGGGTCGGCGGGCCGTGACGCGGGTGCGACGAGGCGGGGTGGCGGCCCGGTGCGACCGGCCCGCCACCCCGCCCTCATCGGCAGCCTTCGCCGACCGTGCTCAGCGACCGAGCAGATCGGACGTCCTCAGGGCGGCCCTCATGGGCCGGACGGGCCCGCCGGGGTGGCTGAACCGGTGTCCTGCGCCAGAGCCCGGGTCAGCCAGCCGATCCAGAAGTTCTCCAGATCGATTCCGCCGCGCAGCACCAGATGCCGCAGCCGGTCCCCCTCGGAGTCCCGACCGGGTGGGAAGTCCCGCTTCTCGATCGCCAGATACTCGGCCAGCTGCTTCTCGTGCAACGCCAAGTGGCGGCGCAGCTCCCCGGTGAGGCCCGGTGCGCCGACCACCGCCGCCGCTCGCATCCGAAGCAGCAGCGGATCGCGGATCTGCTTCGGGTCCTCCGGGAGTGCCACCCAGGCCGCCAGCGCCTCGCGGCCGGCGGGCAGTACCTCGTACTCCTTCTTCCGGCCACGGGCCGGCTGGGTCGACGGCAGGGCACGGATCTGTCCGGCCTCCTCCAGCTTCCCGAGTTCGCGATAGATCTGCTGGTGCGTGGACGACCAGAAGTAGCCGATCGACCGGTCGAACCTGCGGGTCAGCTCCAGCCCCGAGGACGGCTTCTCGAGCAGGGCGGTGAGGATCGCGTGCGGGAGTGACATGGGACGCATCCTAAGGACGGCGCCGCGCCCGGAGCCGTGGGCCCCGGGCGCAGCGGGCCGTTGTCACAGCGCGGCGGCGAGCTCCGTGCCCTGGCGGATCGCCCGCTTGGCGTCCAGCTCGGCGGCCACGTCGGCGCCGCCGATCAGGTGCGCCGTACGGCCTGCGGCGAGCAGCTCCTCGTACAGTTCGCGTCGCGGTTCCTGTCCGGCGCAGAGCACCACCGTGTCGACCGGCAGGAGGTGCTGTTCGCCGTCGACCGTCAGGTGCAGACCGTCGTCGTCGATGCGGTCGTACGCGACGCCCGCGATCATGGTCACGCCGCGGTGCCGCAGCTCCGTGCGGTGGATCCACCCGGTCGTCTTCCCGAGTCCCGCGCCGACCTTGCTCGCCTTGCGCTGCAGCAGGTGGACGGTGCGCGGCGGCTTGGGGCGCTCGGGGAGGCGCAGACCGCCGCGCTCCCGGTACCCGGTGTCGACCCCCCACTGCCGGAAGAACACCTCCGGGTCGAGGCTCGCCGCGTCGCCGCCGTCCGTCAGGAACTCGGCGACGTCGAATCCGATCCCGCCCGCACCGATGATCGCGACTCGCTCACCGACCGGTGCCCCGTCCCGCAGGACATCCAGGTAGCTGACCACGCTGGGGTGGTCGAGACCTTCGATCGCCGGGGAGCGGGGCGTGACACCGGTGGCGAGAACGATCTCGTCGAAGCCGTCGAGGGTGCCCGGCGTGGCCTTCGTCCCGAGCCGGAGCTCGACCTGCTGCTCCGCGAGCCGGGTACGGAAGTAGCGCAGTGTCTCGTTGAACTCCTCCTTGCCCGGGATCCGGCGTGCCACATCGAGCTGGCCGCCGATCTCGTCGGCCGCATCGAAGAGCGTCACCGCGTGCCCGCGCTCGGACGCCGAGACGGCGCACGCGAGACCCGCGGGACCGGCGCCGACGACCGCGACGCGCTTGCGGGTCCGGGTCGGCGACAGGGTGAGTTCGGCCTCGGTCTCGTGGCAGGCGCGCGGATTGACCAGACAGGAGGTGATCTTGCCGCTGAACGTGTGGTCCAGGCAGGCCTGGTTGCAGCCGATACAGGTGTTGATCGCGTCGGCGCGGCCCGCACCCGCCTTGGCCACGAAGTCCGGGTCGGCGAGGAACGGCCGGGCCATCGACACCATGTCCGCACGGCCCGACGCGAGAATCTCCTCGGCGACCTCGGGGGTGTTGATCCGGTTGCTGGTCACCAACGGGACGGAGACGGCCCCGCGCACCTTCTCGGTGACCCAGGTGTAGGCCCCGCGCGGCACCGACGTCGCGATGGTGGGGATACGGGCCTCGTGCCAGCCGATCCCGGTGTTGATGATGGTGGCCCCGGCCGCCTCGATGGCCCGGGCGAGCTGTACGACCTCCTCCAGCGAGGAGCCGCCGGGCACCAGGTCCAGCATCGAGAGCCGGTAGATCAGGATGAAGTCGCTGCCGACCCGCTCGCGGACCCGGCGCACGATCTCCACCGGGAACCGGATGCGGTTCTCGTACGAACCGCCCCAGCGGTCGGTGCGGTGATTGGTTCCGGCGGCGATGAACTCATTGATCAGATAGCCCTCGGAGCCCATGATCTCGACACCGTCGTAGCCCGCCCGTCGCGCCAGCTCCGCGGTCCGCACGAAGTCCTCGACAGTCTCCTCGACCTCGTCGTCGGTCAGGGCGTGCGGTGTGAACGGGCTGATCGGGGCCTGGATCGCACTCGGCGCCACCAGGTCCGGATGGTGCGCGTACCGGCCGAAGTGCAGGATCTGCATGGCGATCCGGCCGCCCGCCGCGTGCACCGCGGCGGTGACCTGAGCATGCTGTTCGGCCTCCGCCTCGGTGGTCAGTTTGGCGCCGCCGGGATACGGGCGGGCGCGGTCGTTCGGCGCGATGCCACCGGTGACCATGAGGCCCACACCGCCGCGGGCGCGGGCCGCATAGAACGCCGCCATCCGCTCGAAGCCGCGCTCCGCCTCCTCCAGGCCGACATGCATCGATCCCATCAGGACCCGGTTGGGGAGGGTGGTGAACCCGAGGTCGAGCGGGCTCAGCAGGTTCGGGTACGGGGTCATCCGGCGGCTCCTCACACAGTGTCGTTGCGCCAGTTGTAGACCACCGAATCGTCATTGTGCAACAAGTTGCACAATGACCTGCGTCGCATTTGCTCACCAGCGGACGGCGGCCCCCGGACGGAGTAGTACCGGGGCGCGTTCGCCCGTCGCGGCGCGGAGTGTGGATCCGTAACCCGGCACACACCCGAACCCCCACGGAGACCCCCATGGCCTGCCTCAACCGGTATGACCTCGGTCTGCTCGTCCTGCGCGTAGGCACCGGCGCGGTCCTGGCCGCGCACGGCAGTCAGAAGCTGTTCGGCTGGTTCGGCGGCGGAGGCATCGAGGGAACCGCCGCGGGCATGCGAGCCATGGGCTTCCACCCGCCCAGGCACAGCGCGGTCGCCGCCGGAGTCGGTGAGGCCGGCAGCGGCGCTCTGCTGGCCCTCGGCCTCGCCACCCCCGCCGCCGGAGCGGCCGCGGCGGGCGCCATGTCGGCCGCCGTCGCCGTCCATGCGCCGGCGGGCTTCTTCGCGCAGGGCGGCGGTTACGAATACCCGGCCTTCCTGGGCTTCACCGCCGCCGCGCTCGGCCTGACCGGCCCAGGCCGGTACTCCCTCGACCATGCGACCTATCACCTCCTCGACCGACCGTGGATCGTCGCCCTCGCCTTCGTGGGCAGTGCGGCCGGGGTCGTGGCCGTCGTCGGGGAGCGGTCCAAGGGGCTGAGGAGGAGAGCGGCCGAGAACTGAGCCGACGGTGCGTCAGGGCCGCCCTGACGCACCGTCGCCCCCATGGCCGCGTTCTCGGCCGTCGGGTGGCCGCAGGACGTTCCCCCTTTCGAGTGACTCCGCCGCCCAGTGATGACGGAGCCCGCCGGGTGTGTCCGAGGCTTGCAGGCGGCCGGACCCGCTCCGGCCGGGAGCCGCAGAGCCGCAGAACCTCAGAGCCGCTGGGAGTCCGCCGTGCACATCCTGCTCGTCGCGAGTGCGTTCAACAGCCTTACTCAGCGCGTTCATGCGGAGCTGCGGGACCGGGGCCACACCGTGGCGGTCGGACTCGCACTCTCCGACGGCCATATGCGGGACGCGGTCCGAGAGTTCGCACCGGACCTGATCGTGGCTCCGATGCTCAGGACCGCCATTCCACGCGACGTGTGGTCGGCGCACACCTGCCTCATCGTCCATCCCGGACCCGTCGGCGACCGCGGACCGTCCTCGCTCGACTGGGCGATCCATGAGGGCGTCACCCGTTGGGGCGTAACGGTTCTGCAGGCCGACGAGGAGATGGATGCCGGAGACGTCTGGGCGTCGGTGGAATTCTCCGTACCGCCGGTGGGCAAGAGCGACCTCTACCGCAACGAGGTCTCCGACGCCGCGCTGACGGCGGTGCTGCGGGCCGTCGACCGGTTCGCCTCGGGGATGTACACCCCCCGGCCCCAGGACAGCGCACGTGCCACGGACGGCACCCGGCCGTATTTCCGTCAGGAACTCCGTCGGATCGACTGGCGGTCCGACTCCACCGAGACCGTGCTGCGGAAGCTGCGTGCGGCCGACTCGCAACCGGGTGTCCTGGACGAACTGCTGGGCCGCGAGTGGTTCCTGCACGGGGGGCACCCCGAGGACCGGCTGCGCGGCCGCCCCGGAGAGCTGCTGGCCACGCGGGCCGGCGGAGTCTGCCGGGCCACCGTCGACGGCGCCGTATGGATCCCGGAGCTGCGCGCCAGGCGGCAGCCGGGACAGCCCGCCCGGTTCAGGCTCCCCGCCGTCCTCGCACTCGGCGACCGGCTGCCTCCGCTGCCTGCGGACCCGGTCCCGCCGGACGCATCCGGGCGCCGCGGAACCTGGGCCGACATCCGCTACGAGGAGACCGGAGCCGTCGGGCACCTCACGTTCTCGTTCCCCGGCGGGGCCATGAGCACCACTCAGTGCACGCGCCTCCTGGACGCCTACCGGACCGCCTGCTCCCGGCCCACCTCGGTCCTGGTGCTGGGCGGCGGCCGGGACTTCTTCTCCAACGGCATCCACCTGAACGTCATCGAGGCGGCGGCCGACCCCGCCGAGGAGTCCTGGGCCAATATCAACGCGATGAACGACCTGGTGGAGGCCGTGCTGACCACCACCAACCGACTGGTGGTCGCTGCCGTGGGCGGCAACGCCGCCGCCGGCGGAGCGATGCTCGCCCTGGCCGCCGACGAGGTCTGGTGCCGCAGGGGCTCGGTGCTCAACCCGCACTACCGGCTGATGGGACTGTCCGGCTCGGAGTACTGGACCCGCACCCTGCCGAGCAGGGTGGGGCCCGAGACGGCCGAGCGGGTCTCCCGCGAAGCGCTGCCGCTCGGCGCCGAAGCCGCCGAGCGGCTCGGCCTGGTGGACCGGACCATCGCCTGCCGGCCCGAGGACTTCCCGGCCGAGGCCGTTCGACTGGCCGTCCGGCTTGCCTCGTCGACCGCCGCACAGGCACGGATCGCTCGTAAGAAGACGGCGCTCGAGCGCCAGGAGGCGATCAAGCCACTGGCCGCCTACCGGCGGGAGGAACTGGCCGCGATGCGGTCCATCTTCTTCGACCCGGACGCGCCGTACCACCACCTGCGCCGTGCCTTCGTACGCAAGGAACCCCCGACCCGGACGCCGCCTCACCTCGGCGTCGGCGTGCCCGGAAGGCGCACGGCACATCCGTCCGCCACCCGGGACGGCGCCGTCACCGCAACGGCGGCACTCACCGATGTACCCGGACCGACTGACGGTTAGCTGGACATGAAGGCCGAAAAGCGGGCTTTCGGCGCAGAGCTCCCCAAGGAGACATCCCCATGGATGCAGCAACAGCGAACACGGTCGGCGACCGGGCAGACGGTGCGGGCGCCGACGAGGAGTCCCCGATCCACATCCTCTGGATCAACGCGGGGCTGAGCTGTGACGGCGACTCGGTGTCGCTGACTGCGGCGATGCAGCCGAGCATCGAGGAAATCGTCCTCGGTGTGCTGCCGGGCCTGCCGAAGATCCAGGTCCACTGGCCCCTGATCGACTTCGAGTCCGGTCCGGTGGGCGGTGCGGACACCTTCATCGAGTGGTTCTTCAAGGGCGAACGTGGCGAGATCGACCCCTTCGTGCTGGTCGTCGAGGGCTCCATCCCCAACGAGTCGATCAAGCAGGAGGGGTACTGGTGCGGCTTCGGCGACAACCCGGAGACCGGCCAGCCGATCACGACCAGTGAATGGATCGACCGGCTGGCGCCCAAGGCGCTGGCGGTCGTCGCCATCGGAACCTGCGCCACCTACGGCGGCATCCATGCGATGGCCGGCAACCCGACGGGCGCCATGGGTGTGCCCGACTACCTGGGCTGGGACTGGACCTCGAAGGCCGGCATTCCGATCGTGTGCGTGCCGGGCTGCCCGATCCAGCCGGACAACTTCTCGGAGACCCTCACCTACCTGCTCTACCAGGCAGTGGGCTCCGCTCCGATGATTCCGCTGGACGACAAGCTGCGCCCGACCTGGCTCTTCGGCGCCACCGTGCACGAGGGGTGCGACCGGGCCGGTTACTACGAGCAGGGCCAGTTCGCCACCACGTACGACTCGCCCAAGTGCCTGGTCAAGCTCGGCTGCTGGGGCCCCGTCGTCAAGTGCAACGTCCCCAAGCGCGGCTGGATGAACGGCATCGGAGGCTGTCCGAACGTCGGCGGCATCTGTATCGCCTGCACCATGCCGGGCTTCCCCGACAAGTTCATGCCGTTCATGGACGAACCGCCCGGCGGCAAGATCTCCAGCAGCGCCAGCGGGGCGTACGGGGCGGTGGTCCGCAGACTCCGGTCGGTCACGGCCAGGACCGTGGACAGGGAACCGAAGTGGCGTCACACGGGCAGGAAGCTGACCACCGGGTACCGCCCGCCCTGGTGACCGACCGCCCGGCGCCACCGCCCCGCGATCGACGGACGGCCCGCCTCGCCCCCGCTCCCCATCCCTCAACTCCCGCTTCCCAGAAGGGTTATGGCACACACAATGGCATCCACGACGAAGGCGGCCGGTGACGGCAGTGGCCTCGTCGAGATGGCCTGGGATCCGATCACCCGGATCGTAGGCAGTCTCGGCATCCACACGAAGATCGACTTCAAACAGAAGCGGGTCGCGGAGTGCTACAGCACTTCGTCGGTCTTCCGTGGCTACAGCGTCTTCATGCGGGGCAAGGATCCCCGGGACGCCCACTTCATCACCAGCCGCATCTGCGGGATCTGCGGCGACAACCACGCCACATGTTCCGTGTACACGCAGAACATGGCCTACGGGGTGAAGCCGCCGCATCTCGGTGAGTGGATCATCAACCTGGGTGAGTCGGCGGAGTACATGTTCGACCACAACATCTTCCAGGAGAACCTGGTCGGGGTCGACTACTGCGAGAAGATGGTCCGCGAGACCAACCCCGGAGTCCTGGAGCTCGCCGAGCGCACCGAGGCGCCGCACGCCGGGGAGCACGGCTACCGCACGATCGCCGACATCATGCGCTCCCTCAACCCCATCGAGGGAGAGTTCTACCGCGAGGCTCTTCAAGTGAGCCGCTACACGCGGGAGATGTTCTGCCTGATGGAAGGGCGCCATGTGCACCCCTCCACGCTCTACCCGGGCGGTGTGGGAACGGTCGCGTCCGTCCAGCTCTTCACGGACTACCTCAGCCGCCTCATGCGGTACGTGGAGTTCATGAAGCGGGTCGTTCCCCTGCACGACGACCTGTTCGATTTCTTCTACGAGGCGTTGCCCGGGTACGAGGAGGTCGGCCGCCGGCGGGTGCTGCTCGGCTGCTGGGGAGCGCTCAACGACCCCGAGTACTGCGACTTCACGTACGCCAACATGACGGACTGGGGACGGAAGATGTTCGTCACCCCCGGCGTGATCGTGGACGGCAAACTGGTCACCGACGACCTCACCGAGATCAACCTCGGTATCCGGATCCTGCTCGGCAGTTCGTACTACGACGACTGGCAGGGCAGGGAACAGTTCGTCACCCACGACCCGCTGGGCAACCCGGTGGACCCCCGCCACCCGTGGAACCAGCACACCATCCCCGCCCCGCAGAAGCGGAACTTCGACGACAAGTACAGCTGGGTGATGTCGCCCCGCTGGTTCGACGGCAAGGACCACCTGGCACTGGACACCGGCGGCGGCCCCATCGCCCGCCTCTGGTCCACCGCCCTGTCCGGGCTCGTCGACGTCGGCTATGTGAAGGCCACCGGGCACAGCGTCGTCATCAACCTGCCTCGCACGATGACCAAGCCCGAGACCACCTTCGAGTGGAAGATCCCGAAGTGGAGCAACGCGCTGGAACGCAACCGCGCCCGCACCTACTTCCAGGCGTACGCCGCCGCGATCGCGCTGCACTGTGCCGAGAAGGGGCTCGAAGAGGTCCGCGCCGGACGTACCCAGACCTGGGAGAAGTTCGACGTGCCGGACGAGAGCATCGGCGTCGGCTTCACGGAGGCCGTACGGGGCGTGCTCTCCCACCACATGGTGATCAGGGACGGCAAGATCGCCAACTACCATCCCTATCCGCCCACTCCGTGGAACGCCAGCACCCGGGACACGTTCGGCACCCCCGGCCCGTACGAGGACGCGGTGCAGAACACACCGATCTTCGAGGAGAACACCCCGGAGAACTTCAAGGGCATCGACATCATGCGGGCAGTCCGCAGCTTCGACCCCTGCCTGCCGTGCGGCGTCCACATGTTCGTGGGCGACGGCAGGACGGTCAAGCAGATGCATGTGCCCACCGGACTGAGCGGACTGGCCGGATGAGCGCCGCAGCCCCGTCGGCCGTCGCACCGCGGCGAGCCGTGGACGCCGTGGAGGCCGGACAGCGGGTCGAAGAACTGCTCGACCGCCTGACCGCCACCGGAGACCAGGAAGTGGGTGCCGCGGCCGAGGATCTGGTGCGGGTCCTGATGGACTTCTACGGCGCCGGCCTCGCTCGTATCGTCGACCGCCTCAGCACCCCCGCGGACCACGGAACCGGCGGCGGACCGCTCGCCGCACTGCTCGACGACGAGCTCGTGTCGAGCCTGCTGGCCCTGCACGACCTGCACCCGGAGGACATCGGCACGCGCATCGCGCGCGCCCTCGACTCCGTCCGTGACCCCGTCGAGGTCGTCGGCTTCGACGAGGAGACCGGCATTCTGCGGCTGCGCTCCTCGTCCGAAGCCGGTGACGGGGGTGGCTGCGGCTGCCCGAGCACGGGCGCGGCGGCCCGGCGCAGCGTCGAGGACGCGCTGGCCTGCTTCGTACCGGAGGTGAACCAGGTGGAGATGGAGTCCTCGGCCACCGACCGGGAGCCACCGCTGCTCCAGATCGCCACCCGTCCGCCGACCGGAACTTCCGTGGCCGGGAAGGCCGTTGAGGCGAAGGCGCCATGATCGCGCCCCAGGCGCCCGCCGGACGCCCGGCGGGCGTTGCCCGCCCCGCAGGCCTGCGCAGGTTCACCATGCCGCCGGAGCCCCGGCAGGAGGGCTGCGAGCTGTGCGGCGTGCCCGTGGCCGAGGGTGGCCATAGGCATCTCGTGGACACCGAGAAGCGGGCGCTGGCCTGCGCATGCACACCGTGCGCCCTGCTCTTCGAGCAGCCGGGCGCAGCGCACGGACGCTTCAGAACGGTCCCGGACCGCTATCTGTCCGATCCGGACCACCGTCTCGACGACGGCGCGTGGGAACTCCTGCAGATTCCGGTCGGCGTCGCGTTCTTCTTCCGCAACGCCGCTCTGGACCGGCTGGTCGCGCTCTACCCGAGCCCGGCCGGAGCCACCGAGAGCGAACTCGACCCGCAGACCTGGCAGACCGTGCTCGGCACCACCCGCCTCGCCGCACTGCTCGAACCCGACGTCGAGGCGCTGCTGATGCGCCGCACGGAGGGCCGGGCCGAGTGCTACCTCGTACCGATCGACATCTGCTACGAACTGGTGGGACGCATGCGCCTCCTCTGGCAGGGCTTCGACGGAGGGGCCGAGGCGAGGGCCGACCTCCAGGCGTTCTTCGCGCACGTCGGCGGACGCGCCGCCCGGACCCAGGAGAAGGGGCAGCCGCAGTGACGGAATTCGCCTTCACCTGCACCGGAGTCCGCGCCGATCCGTACGCGGCGGGTCCCACGTTGGTCTTCCGGCTGCGCATCACCGCGTCCCCGGAAGCCCGGGTGCATGCCCTCGCGCTTCGCTGTCAGATCCGGATCGAACCCGGCCGACGCGGCTACGAGCAGACCGAGGCGGACGGACTGCACGATCTCTTCGGTGACCGCTCCCGCTGGGGAAACACCCTCCAGCCGCTGCAGTTCGCCCAGGTCTCCCTCATGGTCCCGTCATTCACCACGGAGACCGAGGTGGACCTCGTCGTGCCCTGCACCTACGACCTGGATGTCGCCGCGACGCGCTACTTCGACGCGCTCCAGGACGGCGAGGTGCCGCTCCTCCTGCTCTTCTCCGGCACCGCCTTCACCGGGGACGGCGGCTTCCACGTCGAGCCGGTGCCCTGGGACCGCGAGGCTTCCTGCCGCATGCCGGTGGCGGTGTGGAAGGACATGATCGAGCAGCACTTCCCGGGCTCCGGCTGGATCCGGCTGCCGCGCGACACCATGAACGCGCTGCTCGCCTTCCGCTCGCGGCAGGCCCTGCCGTCCTGGGAGGCGACCGTCCAGGCACTGATCGACCTGGCCGGGGCCTCCGGGGCTCCGAGCCCTGAGCGCCCGGCGCGCCGGCCCGTGCTGCCCCGCGTCACCGAGAGGACGGCGCCGTGACCGCGTCCCTGCTCACGCCCGCACTGGAGTCCCGGTTCGCCACCGCCCGGCAGGTCGCCGACACCGTCCTCTTCGAGGGATATGTGCTGTACCCGTACCGGGCGTCCGCGGCCAAGAACCGGCTGCGCTGGCAGTTCGGGGTGCTCGTACCGCCCGGTTGGGGCTCCGACCGCGAGGAGCACGACTTCCAGCACACCGAGTGCCTGATGGAACCGAAGCCCGGCGCCACGCTCGCCGTCGAGGCACGCTTCCTGCACGCCCAGCGACGGACGGTGCAACAGGTCCTCGACGACGGCACGTTCGAGACCGTGGACCGACTCGACCTGGCCGACCGGGTACTGGTCCCGTGGGACGAAGGCGCCCAGGAACGCGTCGAAGTGGTCGTGGACGTCGCCGAACTGACCGGGGACGGGGTCACCGTCCCCTTCACCCGGCCCGCCCGCGAGGAGACCGAACCAGTCCTGGACGCGGACGGGCGGACGGTGGGCCGTCTGGTCCGCCGCTGCGAGGAGATCAGCGGTGCTGTGCGGCTGTCCGCCCGCGAACTCGACGGCCCCTACCGGGTCATGAGGCTCACCGCCGTGGTGGAGAACACCAGCGCCTGGACGCCCGACTCCACCGAGGCCGACCGGGAGGCCGCGCTCCCACGGTCGCTGGTCGCCGCGCACCTGCTGCTGGGCCTCAGCGCGGGATCGTTCCTGTCGATGACGGACCCGCCCGAGTGGGCCAAGGGCGCGGTCGCGGCCTGCCGCAACCTGCACACCTGGCCGGTGCTCGCCGGGGAACCCGCGCGCGCGGACCTGATGCTGTCGTCCCCGATCATCCTGGAGGACCATCCGGCCATCGCCCCCGAGAGTCCGGGCACGCTCTACGACGCCACCGAGATCGACGAGATCCTCGCCCTGCGCACGGCGGCCCTGACCGACCAGGAGAAGCGCGAGGCACGCGGCACCGATCCCCGGGCGGCAGCCGTCATCGACCTGGCCGAGTCGATGCCCCCCGAGGTCCTGGAGCGGCTGCACGGCGCGGTTCGGGCCCTGCGGGAGATCACCGGACCCGACACGCCCCCGCCCGCCGCGCAGGACCCCGTCCCGGACGGCGTGGACCTGATCGACACCCGCGGCGTACTCCGGCCCGACACCCCGTGGTGGGACCCGGCGAGCGACGACACCGCAGACCCGGCCCGGGACAGGATCCTGATCGACGGCCGGTCCGTGGGCGTGGGCAGCCGTGTCCTCCTACGACCCGGACTCCGGCGGAGCGACGCCCAGGACCTTTTCCTCAAGGGCCGCAGCGCACAGGTCGAAGCAGTGCTCCACGACGTCGACGGCGGAGTGCACCTCGCAGTCACCGTGGAAGGCGACCCGGGCGCGGACATCCGCCGCGAGCAGGGGCGCTTCCTGTACTTCCAGCCGGACGAGATCGCCCTCCTGGAGGACGCGTGAACGACCTTGCGCAGAAGCACGCGAGAACCCTCATCGCCGGGATCGGGAACATCTTCCTCGGCGACGACGGCTTCGGCGTCGAGACGGTGCGCGCACTGTCCTCGCACCGGCTCCCCGACGACGTCGAGATTGTCGACATCGGCGTGAGGGGCGTCCATCTCGCCTATCAGCTCCTCGACGGATACGACACCCTCGTCCTGATCGACGCCACCGCACGCGGGGGCCGCCCGGGGACCCTGTATCTGATCGAGGCCGACGAACCCGGAGCCGTCGAACCGCAGAACGCGCTGCTCGACGGCCACCGGATGTCCCCCGACGCCGTCCTGGCACTGCTCCGCACCCTGTGCGCGGGCACCGGAGCCGTACCGCCGAGGCGCACGCTCGTCGTCGGCTGCGAACCCGACAGTGTCGACGAAGGGATCGGGCTGAGCGCCCCCGTGGCCGCAGCGGTGCCCCATGCCGCACAGATGGTCCTGGACCTCGTACAAGCACCCGGCCGTCCGGCCGACGCCCGGCGGAGGGCCGCCGGACCCGTCATGAACTGAGCAGAAGGAACCCACCACGATGAAGAAGATCCTTGTCTGCGGCCTGAGCGCCGTCGCTGTCGCCGCCGTCGTCGCGCAGATCCTGCCCGACGTGAGGCGCTATCTGCGGATGCGCAGCATGTGACGGGGCTCCCGCCGTCCGGGCCCGGCCCATGGCTGCACCGAATGGTGCATGTGCCGCACGGGTACCGGCGAGCCGGTCCGCCGGCCCCCGTGAGCGGCCGCTGTAATGACGCAGTGCAGGACGGAGAACCAATGCACGAGATGTCGATCGCCATGGCCGTCGTCGACCAGGTGGCAGAGGCGGCTCAGGCAGGCGGAGCCACCTCGGTCGGGTCCGTCCGGCTGCAGGTCGGGGAACTGGCCGGAGTCGTCCCCGACGCCCTGTCCTTCTGCTTCGGACTCGCCTGCGCCGGGACCGTCCTGGAAGGAGCCGAACTCGTCGTCGAGGCCGTGGCGGCCCGCGCCCGGTGCGTGCCCTGCGCGGACGAATGGGCGGTCGGTATGCCGCCGCAGCTGTGCTGTCCGGTCTGCGGCGAGGCGACCGCCGAACTCCTGTCGGGCCGCGAACTGCAGATCCTCAGCGTGCACTGGCAGGACGGCCCCGCACCCGAACGCACCCGCGAACCGATCTCCCAGGAGCACTGAACGATGTGCCGTGAAGTCGACCTGCAGCAGGCGGTACTCGCCAAGAACGACGCGACGGCGCACAGCCTGCGAGCCGGTCTCACGGCCCGCGGCACCACCGTCGTCAACCTGCTCTCCAGCCCCGGCAGCGGCAAGACCGAACTGCTGGAACGCGAACTCGCCCGGGCCTGCGAAAGAGGGGTGCCGGTCGCCGCACTCACCGCAGACCTCGCCACCGAGAACGACGCAGTACGCCTGGCCCGGTCCGGGGCCCCCGTCAAGCAGGTGCTCACCGACGGACTCTGCCACCTGGAGGCCGGCATGCTCGGCCGCCACCTCGACGACTGGCTGCCCTACGGGACCCGCATCCTCTTCGTGGAGAACGTGGGCAACCTGGTCTGCCCCGCCTCGTACGACCTGGGGGAGACGCTCAGGGTCGTCCTCGCCTCCGTGACGGAAGGCGAGGACAAACCGCTGAAGTACCCCACCGCATTCGGGCTGGCCCAGCTCGTCGTGGTCACCAAGACCGACATCGCAGAGGCCGTCGACTTCGACGAGGCCGCGTTCCGTGCCCATGTCCAGCAGGTCAACCCCGGTGTGGAGGTGGTGCTCACCGCCGCCCGTCGCGGTGAGGGGGTGGGCACGCTGCTGGACCGGGCGCTGGCCGCCGGTGAAGGCGCCCCAATCCACACACCGGTGATGGCCCGGCAGCACCCGTACCAGCAGCACACCCACACGCCCGGCGAGATGGGCACGCACGACGACACCCACACCCATCGCGATCACGGCGCGCACGGCGGCTCGCACACCCACACCCACGCGCACACCGGCATGCATACGCACACCCATCCGGACCTGGGTACCCACGAACACCCGCACACCGGCCCGCACGCACACGCGCACCCCGACGAGCCGCTCGTGATGACGACAGCACCCGACTCCACGACGCAGTACAGCTCGTGACGACCCCGCAGCCCGGCGCAGCCGCCCTCGCGGGAGCCGTGGAGCGCCGACGGGTCGTGGTCCGCGGCGTCGTGCAGGGTGTCGGATTCCGGCCCTACCTGTACGCCCGGGCCACCGGGCTGGGCCTGGCCGGACACGTCACCAACACCACCGAAGGCGTCGTTGCCGAGGTCGAGGGCACCCCGGCCGCCGTGGCCCTGTTCTGCGACCGGATCGCAGCGGACGCACCCCCGCTCGCCCGGGTGGACTCCGTCGACCACACGCAGGTCCCGGCCGCGGGCGGATCCCACTTCCGCATCGTGGACTCCCACACCGGCGGACCGGCCCGCACATTGGTGTCCCCGGACGTGGCCACCTGCGCCGACTGTCTCACCGAACTGGCCGATCCGGCCGACCGGCGCCACCGCCACCCGTTCATCACCTGTACGCACTGCGGGCCCCGGTTCACGATCGTCACCGCGGTGCCCTACGACCGCGCGCACACGACAATGGCCCGCTTCCCGATGTGCGCCGACTGCGCCCGTGAGTACGCCGACCCCGCCGACCGGCGCTTTCACGCCCAGCCGGTCGCCTGCCCCGCCTGCGGCCCGCAGCTGCGACTG
This sequence comes from Streptomyces sp. NPDC005262, assembly GCF_042872425.1. NCBI lineage: Bacteria > Bacillati > Actinomycetota > Actinomycetes > Kitasatosporales > Streptomycetaceae > Streptomyces > Streptomyces sp. NPDC005262. Next base: position 541,479 of record NZ_JBIAKK010000003.1, on the reverse strand, counting down.
CTCGTCGGGCGGCCGGACGGCACCGCACCCGAGCAGTGCGCGGCCGGACGCGACCCGGTCGCGGAGGCACGCCGGCTGCTGTCGGACGGTGCGGTCGTCGCGGTCAAGGGGCTCGGCGGCCACCACCTCGCCTGCGATGCCGAGAACCCCGTCGCGGTCTCCCTGCTGCGCCGCCGGAAGGCCCGAGGCGACAAGCCGTTCGCCATCATGGCGCGGGACATCGACGACGTCGCGCACCTCGTGCATGTGGGCGAGGAGGAGCGGGCCCTGCTCACCGGTGGCGTCCGGCCCGTCGTGCTGCTGCGGCGGCGCGCCGATGCCCGCCCGGGCCCTCGCACCCCTTGGCCGTCCGATGCCGTTGCCCCGCGCAGCCCCGACCTCGGCGTCATGCTTCCGTACACCCCGCTGCACCACCTGCTGCTCGGCCTGCCCGGTGACCCGCCGGGACCGCGCCTGCTCGTCATGACCAGCGGCAACGTGGCCGGTGAGCCGATCGTCACGGACGACGACGAGGCGCTGGAGCGGCTCGCCCACCTGGCCGACGCCTGGCTCACGCACGACCGCCCGATCCATGTGCCGTGCGACGACTCCGTGGTGCGCGTCTGCGACGGCGAGCGGCTGACCGTACGCCGCTCACGCGGCTACGCCCCGCTGCCGCTCGCCCTGCCCCACCCGGTGCCTGCGACCCTCGCCACCGGGGGCGACCTGAAGAACACCTTCTGCCTCGCCGAGGAGCGCAGGGCCTGGCTGTCCGCCCATGTCGGCGACATGGACGACCTGGACACGCAGCACGCCTTCGCCCGCGCCGAACAGCACATGGAGACCCTCAGCGGCGTGCGGCCCGGCATCCTGGCCACCGACCGGCATCCCGGCTACCGGACCGGCCAGTGGGCGCTGCGCCGGGCCGACGGCCGACCGGTCGTGCGCGTACAGCACCACCACGCCCATATCGCCGCCGCGATGGCCGAGCACGGCCGGGACGGCAGCCGCCGAGTGATCGGCGTCGCGTTCGACGGCACCGGATACGGGGACGACGGAGCGGTGTGGGGCGGCGAGATCATGCTGGCCGACTACGACACCTGTCTCCGCTTCGCACACCTCGCGTACGCGCCGCTGCCCGGCGGCGATGCCGCCGTACACCGGCCCTACCGGATGGCGCTGGCCCATCTGTATGCGGCGGGCATCGGCTGGACCGACGATCTGCCCTGCGCGGCAGCCTGTCCGCCGGACGAACGACAGGTCCTGCTACGCCAGTTGGAGCGCAACCTCAACTGCGTCCCCACCTCCAGCATGGGCCGGCTGTTCGATGCGGTCTCCTCGCTGGCAGGCGTCTGCCACCGCGCCGGGTACGAAGCCCAGGCCGCCGTCGAACTGGAGGCCGCCGCGGTCGGCGCCGCGGCGGACACCGGACCCGGTTACGGTTTCGCGCTGCGCCCGGCGGACCCGGTCGACGGACAGCCGCTGGTCATGGATCCCTCGCCGGTACTCGCAGCCGCCGTCGACGACGTGCGCGCAGGTGCGGCGCCGGCGCTGGTCGCCGCACGCTTCCACGCGGCCGTCGCGGACGTCGTGCTGCAGGTGTGCGTCGCCGCCCGCGAACAGCACGGCCTGCAGGAAGTGGCCCTGACCGGCGGCGTGTTCGCCAACACCCTGCTCTCCTCCATGTGCGCCCGGACGCTGGACGAGAACGGCTTCACCGTCCTGCGCCACCGTGAGGTCCCGCCGAACGACGGCGGACTGGCGCTCGGCCAGCTCATGGTGGCCACCCACAACGCAGCGGCGCCACCGGCGCAGCTGCCGACTGAGTCCGGCCCGGCAGAGCCGGGCGACGCCCCCACAGCAAGGAGCAGTCATGTGCCTGGCGGTACCCGGCAGAGTGATGGACATCGAGGAGCGTGACGGTACCCGGATGGCCACCGTCGACTTCGGCGGTGTGGTCAAAGAAGTGTGCCTGGAGTATCTGCCGGATCTCCAGGTCGGTGAATACGCCATCGTCCATGTGGGGTTCGCCCTGCAGCGGCTGGACGAGGAGTCGGCCAGGAAGACGCTCGAGCTGTTCGCCGAACTAGGCCTGCTGCAGGAGGAGTTCGGGGACCCGTGGGAAAGGGCCGCGGAGGCCGGGGACTCGTCCAGGTCCAGCGGTGCCGACGCACCCGAGGAGGTGCAGCAGTGAAGTACATCGAAGAGTTCCAGAACCCGGACCTGGCGCGTCGGCTGCTCGACGACATCCACTCCGTGGTGACCCGGCCCTGGGCGCTGATGGAGGTCTGCGGCGGACAGACGCACACCATCATCCGGCACGGCATCGATCAACTGCTGCCGGAACAGGTCGAACTGATCCATGGTCCGGGCTGCCCCGTCTGCGTCACGCCGCTGGAGGTCATCGACAAGGCGCTGGCCATCGCCTCCCGCCCCGAGGTGATCTTCTGCTCGTTCGGGGACATGCTCCGGGTCCCAGGAACCGGCCGTGACCTGTTCCGGGTCCGCAGCGAGGGCGGGGACGTAAGGGTTGTCTACTCGCCACTCGATGCCCTGAGGATCGCCCAGCAGAATCCCGACCGCGAGGTGGTCTTCTTCGGGATCGGATTCGAGACCACCGCACCTCCCAACGCCATGACGGTGTATCAGGCACGCAGGCTCGGCATCACGAACTTCAGCCTTCTCGTGTCCCATGTGCGGGTCCCCCCGGCCATCGAGGCGATCATGCAGTCGCCGAGCTGCCGGGTGCAGGGCTTCCTCGCCGCCGGTCACGTCTGCAGCGTGATGGGCATGCGGGAGTACCCGGAGCTGGCCGAACGGTTCCAGGTGCCCATCGTGGTCACCGGTTTCGAACCGCTGGACATCCTCGAAGGCGTACGGCGCACCGTCCTGCAACTGGAGCGCGGCGAGCACACCGTGGAAAACGCTTACCCACGCGCCGTGCACCCGGACGGGAACCCCGCGGCGCTCGCCATGCTGGACGACGTCTTCGAAGTCACCGACCGGGCCTGGCGCGGCATCGGCACCATCCCCGACAGCGGCTGGCGGCTCTCCACACGCTACCGGGACTACGACGCCGAGTACCGCTTCTCCGTCACCGGCATCGAGACCGAGGAACCCGCCGCCTGCCGCAGCGGTGAGGTCCTGCAGGGACTGCTGAAGCCCCACGAGTGCGAGGCGTTCGGCACCACCTGCACTCCGCGCAACCCGCTCGGGGCCACCATGGTCTCCAGCGAGGGCGCCTGCGCCGCGTACTACCTCTACCGGCGACTGGACATCACCACCGCAGCCAGGGAGACGAGCCCCGTTGCCTGAGACGACCGAATCACTGAACACGACCATCGCCGGCACGGCGACCGCCGCTCCCGGCGAGCCGGCCGTACTCGACCTCACGGCATGGACCTGCCCGGCACCGCTGCGCGACCAGCCGCGGGTGGTGATGGGCCACGGCGGCGGCGGGGCACTCTCGGCCGAACTGGTCCAGCACGTCTTCGCGCCCGGCTACGGGGGCGACGTACTTGCGCAACTGACCGACTCGGCCGTGGTGTCGCTGGGCGGCGCCCGGCTGGCCTTCTCCACCGACTCGTACGTCGTGCGGCCCCTGTTCTTCCCCGGCGGCAGCATCGGCGACCTCGCGGTCAACGGCACGGTCAACGACCTGGCCATGAGCGGCGCCCGGGCCGCCTACCTCTCCTGCGGCTTCATCCTGGAGGAAGGCGTGGAGGTCTCGGTCGTCGCACGCGTGGCCGACGCGCTGGGCGCAGCCGCGCGGGCGGCGGGCGTCGAGGTGGCGACCGGCGACACCAAGGTCGTGGACGCCGGTCACGGCGACGGCATCTTCATCAACACCGCCGGGATCGGCCTCGTCCCGGCCGGCGTCGACCTCCGTCCTCAGCGGGTGGTGCCCGGCGACGTCGTGATCGTCAGCGGTGCGATCGGCGCGCACGGCGTGGCGATCATGAGTGTGCGCGAGGGCCTGGAGTTCGGCGTGGAGATCGAGAGCGACTGTGCGGCTCTGGGCGGGCTGGTGGAGACCATGCTCGCGGTCACCCCCGACCTCCACGTCCTGCGTGATCCCACCCGAGGGGGGCTGGCCGCTGTGCTCAACGAGATCGCGACGGCCTCCGGCACCGGTGTCGTCCTCCAGGAACGCGACATCCCGGTCCCGCCGGCCGTGGCCAACGCCTGCGCCATCCTGGGCCTGGACCCGATGTACGTGGCCAACGAGGGAAAACTCGTCGCGTTCGTCCCCCGTGAGCACGCCGAAGCCGTGCTGGAGTCGATGCGGGCGCATCCGCTGGGAGCGGAGGCGGCGGTCGTCGGCGAGACCGTCGAGGCGCATCCCGGCATGGTCGTGGCCCGCACCGGGCTCGGTGGGACGCGTGTGGTCGACCTGCCGATCGGGGAGCAGTTGCCCCGGATCTGCTGAGCCGTCGCCCTCCGGGTGCGCGCGAGGTGTGGCGGAACCGGGGGCGAAGAGGGCCGGCTCGCATGGCGATACCCACTTCCCGTCGACCATGCGAACGAGCCGTGCGCCGGCACCGGCTCAGGGGGCGAGGACGCCGGATCGGGCTCGCACGAGCCCGATCCCGCGCGTCATCAACCCGCCGGACGGCGCGTGAAGCCGGTGGTCGGGCGTTCCAGGAGCTCTCCGTCCACGATGATGTCGACGGCTTCGTTGTAGAAGGCGATGAGGTCCTTGACCGCCCCTGCGGCGGGGACGGGATCGGGGTAGCTCCACGCCACATTCGCCGGAGCGCGGCTGTCCGTACCGGCCACCGACCAGTACTCGGCCGTTCCTTTGTACGGGCATCCGGTACGCAGACCGGTCGGGGCGAACAGGTCGAGGCGGACGTCCTCGCGGGGGATGTAGTAGCGCACAGGCAGGCGTGTCTCGAAGAGCAGGACGGGGCTGCTGGTGTCCGCGACCAGGGTGCCGTCGATCTCGATCTGCACATGCCGCGAGCTGCGGAGTGCATCGACGCGTGCGTACGGGTCACGGGGGTGGACGAAGATCTCTTCCTCCTCCTCGTACCAGTGGTCGGGGCCCACGCCGGCGCGCCCGAACCACTCGAAGGCGATGTGTCCGGCGAGTTCGGCGACGGGGAAGGTCCATGCGGCGTTGGGCTCCGTGACGCCGTCCACGACGAGGTCGTAGAAGAGTGTGGAGCCGGAGTGCGCTCCCGTGTCGGGGGTGACCGCGGGACGGAGCAGACCGGTGCGGACGTCGTCCCGGGGAAAGACGTAGAGCGGCACGGCGCGGCCGGGTTCCCATACGAGAACGGGCCGCCGGCTGTCGACGACGAGGGTCTCGCCCTTCTTCCCGCGTACACGGCGCTCGCTGGGCTCCCAGGTGAGAGCGTCGTCCCGCACCGGGTGACGGCGCTCGACGGCAAGGGCGGGTGGAGTGGTCACCAAGTCTCCTTGAAGAGGTCCGAGCCGATCGGAGGCCGTGGCAGGACCCGGCCGGGCAGGCGGCACCTGGTGGCCGTCGGGGATCAGCGACACCACGATCCGCGGGCGGCGGTCTGCGGATCAGCTGGTTCCGTGGTGGAGAGGACGCTTTCAAGGCGACCGTCGCTTCGAGCCGTGCCGAGAGGTGCCTGGGCAGACGTGCACGCCATGCCCGAAGGCCGAGGTGCTCCTCGGCAGCGCGCGAGACGTCGAACGTGTCGGTGCTCGCCCCGTGCCGGCCCTGTCGACGAGCTCGAGCGGGTTCTCGACCACACAGCACGGTGGTGGACCGGACCTCCGACCGCCCCTGCCTGCTCACGTCATGGGCAGGCGAGGCGGCAGCGGCCTATTGACGGTGCAATGGCCTGGTGAGGGTCAGGTCTGCGGCGGCTGGTCCTGGCCGCGGTCCGAACCGAGCTGGCCCTTGAGCCTGTCCTGAGCGGTGTCGACCTGGCCGGTGTACTTGCCCTGGGTCCTGTCGTCGATGGTGTCACCCGCCTTGTCGATGCCCTTGCCCGCCTGGTCCTCGTGGCCCTTCAGCATGTGCTTGATCTTGTCCATCATGGACATGGGTCCTCCTCGGTGAGTTCACCCTGACTCTTCCAGCGTCGCCACATGTGCCGCACTTCGCATCCGCATGGGACGGCGCGCACGCCACGACGGCCGCCCGTGCACGTTTCGCACCGTCCCGGATGCGGCGTGAGTGCCTTCCATGGAGCGTGGGGGAGTGGCGCAGCAGAGCAGAAACCTCTGGATCCCCGTCGGTGTCATCGTGCTGGCGGTGGTGATCCACGTGGCGGCACCGACCGATGTGACCGACCCGCTCCTGATGGCAGCGCCGGTCTCGGCCGCTCCCCTCATGCTGCCCGGGGGTGTGATCGTGGTGGGACTGGTGTCGATGGCGGTCCACGTCACGCTGGCGTGGATGGACGGCACCTTCGGCTGGCACCGCGGCGTCGCCAATCAGGCCGCGCTGCGCAGAGCGAACGGGATCAGGGCCGGGATGATCAGGCTGGCGCCCGTCCGCACGCGCACGGGCGCCGCGAGTCAGTCCGCCAACTCCCGGGTGCTCAGCGGCATGTGCCAGGAAATCCGGCGGTGGACGGCGGCGATGTCGTCCTGCAACGGAGAGGGTGGTACGGCGAGCACGGGGCAGGTCGCGTGCGCGAGACAGTACCGGGCCACCGAAGGGTGCAGAGCCCTCCGCAGCCCCCCGCGTGCCCCGGCCCCGACCACCAGCAGGTCCTCGGGGCCGTTCGTCGCAGCGACCAGCGCGACGCCCGGTGTGCCCCGTACGACCAGAGTCTCCATCGGCACCCCGGGGCCGGCCGGACCGAAGGCGGTGTCCACCGCCCGGAGCAGCCGGTCGCCCGCCACCCGGCGGCACTCGGTCAGCAGCTCGGGCCACGGCTGACTGCGCTGCCCGAGCTCGCCGCCGGGAGGTGACCACGCCAGTACGACCCGCAGTACGGCATCGGTGCGTCGGGCCTCGGTCGCGGCCCGGTGCAGGGCTGTCAGACTGCCCAGCGTGCCGCTCACACCGGCCACCACGCGCCGTTCGTCCGCTTGCTCCATTTCGTCACCACTCCTTGCCGACCTCAGGTCCTGAACTCATCGAAGGCCCAAGGTTCGTGGCGATCATGGTGCGTTGGCGAATCCCTGACGCGGGGGCAGCAGACCCTGACGGACCCATGACGGCGTCACGCGCGAGGGTCGGGCACCGTTTCGTCGTGCGGGGCCGGAACGGGTGTCGCGACATCGCTGCCCGTCCCGAACTGGCGAGCGGCCCGATCGAAATACCGCAGCAGTTCCACCGGGAACGGCATGACCAGCGTGGAGTTCTTCTCGGCTGCGACCTCGACGACCGTCTGCAACAGCCTCAGCTGCATCGCCTCCGGCGTGTCGGCCATGATTCGCGAAGCGTTGGCGAGCTGCTGTGCCGCCTGGAACTCACCGTCCGCGGTGATCACCCGGGCGCGCCGCTCCCGCTCGGCCTCTGCCTGCCGCGACATGGAACGCTTCAGCGACTCCGGCAGCTGCACGTCCTTGATCTCGACCCGGTCGATGTGCACACCCCAGCCGGCCGCCGGGCTGTCGATCATCAAGGCCAGCCCTTCGTGCAGGCGTTCGCGGTCCGAGAGCAGATCGTCCAAGTCGCTCTTGCCGATGATGGAGCGCAGGGAGGACTGGGCGACCTGGCCGACCGCGAAGATGTAGTCCTGCACCTCGATCGTGGCCCGCACCGGATCGACGACCTTGAAGTAGACGACGGCATCGACCTTCACCGACACGTTGTCCCGGGTTATGCCCTCCTGCGTCGGCACGGGCAGCGTCACCACCTGTACGTTCACCTTCCGCATCCGGTCGGCGAACGGGATGAGGAAGGTGATGCCGGGCTGGCGATGGCCGGGCAGCGCCTTACCGAAGCGGAAGACCACTCCTCGGTCCACCTGATTGACGACACGCATCCCGCTGCGCAGCACCAGCAGCACGCAGACGACGACGATCACAGCTCCGACGACAGCGCCATCCATGACAGCGGACTCCTTCACGAGGGGCAGGTGCGACACCACTGAGGACAGCGCCGGAGCAGCCGTGGATGCGGTCCTGGACGTCAAGGGATCGTCAACTTCCCGGGCACGGGGCATCCGGGTCGGGGACCGGTGCGGGGCGCCGGGCCGTCGCCGTCCGGTCCGCGTTCCGTGGGACCCGCCATGAGTGCCGAGAACCCCGGGAGACCTGACCGGACATGTGGCGCGTGTCGGGACGGTCGGCGGGAGGCGTTTCCGCCGTGCTGGAATCGGCGGCATGCTGCCGACAGGGTGAGCGGGCCGCGGTATGTCGCCCGGAAAGCCCAACGGGGCGCCAGACAGGCCCGTTTTCCTGCGCTTTCACGACCCGTCAGATGATGCGTCGGTCCAGGGAATCTGCCGTTCGTACACCCGGTCGGCCTCTTCGAGTCACACCATCGGTATTTCCGATATGACAGCTAAAGGGACTATTAGTACGTTCATCGCAGGTCGGCTTCCCGGCCGACGTCTCTGAGACAGGGAGAAGTGACATGACGACGCGTACCGTCGCTGTGACTGCCGCCGTGGTCGGCGCTGCAGTCCTCGCGACAACCGGCATTACTTATGCCTCGGCAGCTGGATCAGCTCCGGCCGCCCCATCCGTCCAACAGGCAGCCCCCGCCCCGGGCCCCGCTGCCGGCGACGGGAACGGAAACGGAAACGGAAACGGAAACGGAGGACGTGGCGGCGACGGCGGTGGCTTCGGCGGTGGCGGTGGCGGCGGTCGTGGTGGCGACGGCGGCGGCTACGGCGGTGGCGGTGGCGGCGGTCGTGGTGGCGACGGCGGCGGCTACGGCGGTGGCGGTGGCGGCGGTCGTGGTGGCGGCGGCGGCGGTGGCTACGGCGGCGGCGGTGGCGGCCGTGGTGGCGACGGCGGTGGCTACGACGACTACGACAAGGGCGGCCGGATCCAGATCAACGAGCGGTCGTACTCCGCCCACTCGGAGGAGGGCTGCATCACCGTGGTCAGCGGTCTGGGCTCGCGGAGCTTCAACGTCCGCAACGACAGCCGTCGGACCGTAGAGCTCTTCCGCGGGGCGACCTGCGACAACGGCTCGCCGGTCGCCACGGTCGGCCCCTGGAGCACCAGCAACGGCGTCTTCACCCGCCAGGTTCGCGGTGGCGTGTGGGTCAGGAACGGCGTCGTGGGCAGCTTCCGAGTGGTCAGGGACCACGGCAAGTGGTAACAGCTCCACCCGCATGACATGGAAACCCCGGCCCGTCGGAATCGGGCCGGGGCTTCCGGCATGTGGACGCCTCTCGGCGCATGCCCGGATCCGGGGGCCGCACGCGCGTACGTGCGGCGCGGGCCCGGTATCCTATACATCTGCTACGCCATACTAGGTGTTGGACGAGGCGGTCGGCCGCGGACTTCGGGACCCGGACAGCGGCGCCGACCGGCGCACCGTCAGTTCGGCTGCCTGGTGAGTTCGCTGGTCACGCCTTGGTCATGCCATCGGCGTACCGAGCGGGAACTTGCCGGGCGGCCTTGGGGCGTTGAGCCCGGGGCTGTGCAGGACCTGTCCTTGAAAGTGCCTCCGGTCCACCAACGGTGGTCGCCGCGTCGGTGTCGCTGACGCGGACTTCCGGAGATCGACTCTCCTGAAGACTTCCCGTAATCCCTCGTGGATCAGCACGCGGCGTCAGACGCGGACCATCGCAAGCGGAGGGGCGTCCCCGGTCGGCCGGGTGCCGGGCGCGGCGTCACGGTTCGGGCGGCCCGGTCTGTACGGAGCGCCGCCTGTCGCCGACGAGGGCGGCTTCCGTGCTGAACGCTGACGATCATCCCGCTCGTCGACCTCCGCGATCCGTCGAGGGGGGCCTTCGCCGGGGCCCTTGTTTCACCCGTCTGGGCGGGCTGGCGTGCCGACGGGTTTCCCTGTCCGCACTCTAGAGTCCATCAAAGGCGCAGGGTAGTGGTCCACGTCGGACCGCCGGTACCTGCAGGGCTTGTGTTGCGACCGGATTGTCCGCTGTCCAGCCTGGCGGACGAGCCTGTCCGAGGGCACGGTGTCGGGGGGCGGCCTGCACTTCACAGGAGAGAGGCACGGCATGTCGCACGGCTGCGGCAGGACGCGGTGGAAGCGTTTCGCCCTTGTCCTGGTTCCGAGCACGGCGGCTGCCGCGGCGCTGGGTATCGGCATGGCGCAAGGAGCACTGGCCGCGTCGTTCTTCATCTCCGGCGAGCGGTTCCAGTTCGCTGCGGACACTCTGACCACTCGCGGTACGAGTATCTACGGCATGGTCGACGTGACCCGAGAGGGCCGGCATGTGCCCGTCGTGGTCACAGGCGCCAGGCATGCGACGATCGAGAGACTGTGCGAGTCCGTAGCGGTCGAGATCCCGGTTCTGGGCCTGTACACACTGCGGATCACCGGCGGCGACCGGGCCGAGGCGCGGGACATCTTCATCGACGCGACAACTCTGACGGCCGGTCGGGCGACCTTGAACGACCTGGACGTAGGTGTCGCCGCAGGCTCGGTCACCAAGGGCCCGATCGCCCCGGGCGACCGGAACTCGGGGCTCTTCGATCCCAACGGTTTCGCCCAGCAGGCCACGTCGGCCACCCTGACCGACGTGCGCGTGAACGCGGTCGCGATCTCGGCTGCCACCCTCAGCGTCCCTGACCTCCAAGTGACCGTCAGGCAGGGCAGCCACCGCTGCTTCTGACTCCGTGCACACCGCTACGGCCCCGGACACCATGCGGACGCGGTCATGGACCGGCCCATCCGTACTCGTTCGGCCTGGAGACGACCCGCACCGACTCCACGTACCGCATCGTCACAGGCGCTACCCGCCCCTTCACCCTGGAAGCCGCACGTGATCAACGAGCCTTTCGGCACCCTCCCAGGAGTACGCGACAGGATCGACGGCACACGACGCAGATTCAGAATCTGGCGTGGTGGGCGCCCGTTCTGGGCCGGCGTGTTCACGCTCTTGGCGGGGGCGCCCATCATCTACTTCCCCTACGTCCACATCACGCTGAAGGGCGTCGCTGTCGCCCTGGCCACCACGGCCGGTGCCGCGTCACTGATCATCGGGATCCTGCTCATGACCCTGGGCGTCACGCTCTGGTTCCATCAGCAGGTGCGCGTCTTCGCCGGGGTTGCGGGCCTGCTGCTCAGCCTCGTCTCCTTCCCCCTCGCCAACTTCGGGGGCCTCTTCTTCGGACTGTTCTTCGGCCTCGTCGGCGGATCCCTGGCCTGCGCCTGGGACCCCCCGTCGCCGGGGGCCGAGGAGCAGCACACAGCAGCCGCGCCATCTGTGACGGTTCCTGGGAACGAGGGAAACCCGACAGCTGACGACCTGGCGCGTCAGGTCTGGGGTCAACCGGATGCCGGACCTTGTCGCCGGGACGTGAACGCGCCCGATGCCCGCGGCGCACCCTGAGCGCTCACCGTACTGCGGGCTGTCAGCCGTCCGGGCGGCCTCCAGTGCGCGCGGCCGCTCACCGTGGACGGTGCTCACGGTCCTGGTCTCCCTGGGCAAGTCGAATGCTGCTGGGCCCGCCGGATGCCGTTTCCCGCAGGCTGCTGGGCTCCAACTACTGATCGACAACCGGACCGCGAGGATAAACAGCCGGGTCAGCGACCACATACGGACAACGCGCCCGGCGGGCGGGCCGAGCCCTTACCCAGAGCGCCGTGTCCGCTGGCGCAACCACAACACCCCCGCCAGCGCCCACAGTTCGCGGGACAGCTGCCCGGGCATTGAGGTCACGAATCGATGGCGTCCGCAAGCAGTCGGTTGATCTGTCGGTGGGCGATGAGACAACGGGCCGGTTCGAGCGAGGCGTCGTAGACGTCGGCTCGGCGTCGGCCTGCCTCTCTCCACAGAGCCCCGATACGGCAGCAGGGCCCGGACCGTGCGTCGCGGTCCGGGCCCTGCCCTGTGCGGTGCCGCCCTGTGGCGGCAGTGCGTCAGCTCTGCGCGGTGTCGTCGCCCGTCTGCCCGACGCCCTCAGCTGCTGCCTTCTCGCGCATCTTGCGCACCAGCTCCGCCTTCTGGTCGGCGGCACCCTGGCGGTCGAGGTTGCGGTGCGGGCCGTTGTTCTGCCGTTCGGTGCGGGACAGCTTCTTGCGCTGGCCGCCGCCCATGCCCACGGGGTTGTTGATGTTCTTGCTCACGGGTTCTCCCGGAATGATGTGAAGTGGTCTACGGATTCATCGGTGGGGGACGGGCGCGGCTACGTCGAAGGACGTCAGCAGAGGCCCGTCACGCTCTCACTCGCAAATCGACGTCTGGAAGAACATGACAAAGACGTTACCCGGTTCCGTCGGCCCCGCACACCAAGCATCTCGCCGCCCCGGCGTCGGCCGGGCCTTCAGCGCCGCCACGGTGCGGGACACCTACCGGCGGATCCTGGGCCCGGCCGTCCCCGAGCCCGTCGCCCGGGGCCGCGTGGTCCCGGCCCTGCTTCTCGAACGTCCCACCGGCGGACTAACGGCTCGGTCGCACGCGGTTCGCCGTCCTTCCCGCCGAGGGAGGAACCACTGCCGACAACCGCTCGCCCCACCGCTGAAACGGCATCACCGCCGCAGCACCCTGGCGGGGCTGATCCTCGTGATGGCGACAGCGGCGTACGTGTGCCGGCGCTCGACGCGGCCGGGAGACTACTTCCCGCTCCAGGAGGCGCGGCGCTCCCCGTCGCCGGAGCCGTCACCCGCCCCCGCCCTCAGCACTCCAGGAACTGATCGACACCGTCGGCAGCGGCAGACCTATTGACCTCTACCGCCCGGTTTAACAAACCACCGCTGGAGCTGCAGATCACCGAACGGGCCTCGCGCCAGGTCGCACCTGGCAAGGAAGGCCAGGTAATCGACGCGGCGTCTCCTCGTGCGCGACCAGCTCTCGGACGACATCCACGACGGTCTGCCCGCACCCGGCGCCGAAGGCGGCGGACCCCAAGGGCGGGAAGGAGATGAGCGCGGCACGGAGCGCGGTGTCGACCTCGACGCTGATCGGATAGAGCCGGGCCCGCCGCGGAAGGTCGGTGAGAAATATCGCCACGTCCCATTCGGCGCCGTTCAGGTGCAGACCGGGGTCGGCCACCAGTACGACGCGCACGGATCTGCCGGGGGACGTCTCGGGCACGTCAGCCGTCATGACCACACCTTCGTGTGCGCCTCGCGCCATGGCGGCCGGGAGGGACCGGCGATCCGCGGGCGTCACCCCCACCGTGCCCCGGCGCACACGCAGCGTCCAAGTCGCCGGCGCCGTGACGCGGGCGCCGTGCCGAAGGCCCCGGGGTCACCCGGCGGATTCGAGGGCCTGGGAGAAGTCCGTTCCGAGCTGCGACATCAGGTCGTTGAACTCCTTCTCGCTGATCGCCTCCCGCAGCACGGCCAGTACGGTCCGCACACCCCGGTCGGCTTCCTCCTCCTTGAGCATGGTGCGTTCGGCCACGCGCCGCACGCTGTCGTAATGGCCGAAGCGCTCGATGCGGTCCGTGGTTCCCCGGCGCACCGCCTCCGCGAGGCCCTCGGGGAGCTCGGTGATCAGGTCCCTGGCCTCCCCGAGGCTGAGCCTGTGGGCCAGCGTCTCGAGCGTGGCCCAGGTCAGGTCCGCCGCCTCCTGCCGGCTCAGTCCGGTGCGCTCGGCGACGGTACGGACGAAGTTCTGCTTATCCATGCGTCGTCCTCCTTCGCTGCTGTGTTGCGACGAACGGCGCGGACCCCCCTGCAAGCGTGCCACACCGACCCGGCCCGCGCCCGCGCACGGACGGCGGTGACCGCGACCACCCACAGCTTCACGCCTCCGTGCACCGTGGTGTGCAGGGCCTGAGCTCGTCGTGTTGCACACAGGCGAAGAGCCACACCATGAGAGCGCCGACGTAGCCGAACTCGGGCCGCGACCGGTGGGGCAGCCCCAGCTGCGGGCCCTGAGCCGAGTACAAGGCCATGAAGAAGGTGCCGATCACGGTGCCCACCATGATGGCGATGAGGGACCGGACGAGGGTGCCACCGTCGGTGAGGCCGATCAGCCCCACTGCCGGTGTGGCTCTCTGTGCGTTCGACGTGAACCACAGAGGACCCGGGTGCCACAGTTTGCCGTGGCATGGGACGAATCAGCACGTGTGAGCGGGCCGGGCGTGGAAACCCGAGGTGCCCCGACTCCACGGAGGCGTCATGGACGCCCATGTCACTGCCCAGGGAAGCCCCATCGCCACGGTCAACCCGTATACCGGTGAAAGGCTTCGTGAGTTCCCGGCGCTGAGCGCGGAGGACGTAGGGCGCGCGATCGACGCGGCGCACTGTAGCTTTCCAAACTGGCGTGCCCGGTCGACGGCCGACCCGGGGGGCCCTCGTGCAACGCGCCGGCCGGCTCATGTGGGAGCGCAAGGAGGAACTGGCGCACCTCCTGACCCTTGAGGTCGGCAAGCTGATCAACTCGAGCCGTGCAGAGGTCGACCTCGCGTCCGACATCCTCACCTACTACGGCGACCACGGCCCCGACCTGCTGGAAGGACGACCCCTGCCGGTGCCCGAGGGCGCGGCCGTGCTGGTGAACGAGCCGCTCGGCGTCCTTCTCGGTGTGATGCCATGGAACTCCCCCCTGTATCAGGTCGTCCGACTCGCGGGTCCGAACCTCGCCCTCGGCAACACGATCCTGCTCAAGCACGCGAGTAGATGCCCCCAGTCCGCACTGGCACTCGAGCAGCTGTTCACGGATGCGGGTGTGCCGACCGGGGTCTACACCAATCTCTTTTCGTGCGGGGCAGAGACGTCGGGAAGATCATCGATGACTCTCGTGTGCAGGGAGCGTCACTGACCGGAAGCGAGCGGGCGGGCGTGAGCTTGGGCGAGATCGCCGACCGCAATGTCAAAAAGTCCGTCCTCGAGCTGGGTGGCAGTGATCCCTTCGTCGTGCTGGACGGTCACAACCTCGAGCGCACCGTGTACGCCGCGTTCCTCCGGATGGGCAACACCGGGCAGTGCTGCGTGGCGGCCAAGCGCTTCTTGCCGACGTCTACGACGCCTTCCTCCCCGGGCTGCGTGACCGGATGAGCGAGGTGCAACCGGGAGACCCGGTCGACCCCGCCACCACGCTCGGCCCGCTGTCCTCCGAGGCCGCGGCCGAACTCCTGATGGAGCAGGTTTCGTGACGCGGCGGACAAGGGAGCCACGGTGGTGCTGGGCGGCGGGCGGCCCGACCTGCCGGGCGCCTTCGTCGAGCCGACCCTTCTCACCGACGTCACACCGGACATGCGGGCCTACCGGGAAGAGCTCTTCGGCCCCGTCGCCACGGTCTACCGGGTCGCCGACGAGGACGAGGACGAGGCCGTGGCACTGGCCAACACCTCCCCCCCCACCGCCTGGGAGGCGCGGTCTTCGCCGCCGACCCGGAACTGCTCGCGGAGTCGCGGACCGGCTGGAGGCGGGCATGGTGTGGATCAATTGTCTGCTGGAGACGCATCAAGAAGGCCAACACATGAGCCCGGTTCTTGCAGCCTGGGGCTTCGAGCGACAAGATCGTGGGCGCATACCCGCTCACGGGCCGGCTTACCCGAGATGTGTGGATCCTTTCTCTCGTACTCGTGGGGCGACTGGACCTGTGCTTTCCTGACTCGCCAGACGCAGGCACGGAGCCACCCGGGTCGTCACCCTGGGGAGTGCTCGAGACTCTCCGTGCGCACCGGTAGGAACCCGGCGTGGGCCACTTGGTGCGGCTCCCGCCGCATGGTCAGCCCCGCGCCCTCGGACAGGTCGCCCGCGACCTCGCCGAAAGGATCAAGCTCGTCAAGGTCGACATGAACAAAATCCACGGGTCAGTCGGCGGCTTCGAGGTGCAGGCGGTGCCGACCCTCCTCGCCCGTTTGGACCAGGGCGAGACGCTCGCCGCCAAGGACGTGCGCGGCACCCGCGCACGTCCTGCGTTCGTGGGTCGAGCAGGCGATGGCGGCCGGCAAACCACTGCAGGAGGGTGAACACGATGGACCACCGCGGAAACCCTCCGGAAGCGCAGAACAGAACTGCACGTTCCCAGGTGCGAACCATGAGCCCCTCTACCGAAGCAGGCACCTTCGCCCGGCCGGTCCGCCGCGCCGGGTGAAGAAGGCGGCATGCCGCGAACCCACGAGAAGACGGAGATGAAGGGCGATGGTCAATGCCCCTGCGGAGCCACCGCAGTGGCGGAACAACGGAGCGGCGCCTCGGGTGGGCCCGCAATCCGGTGACTGAATTCGACGAACTGCTTACTCAGATGAGCGGATTGCTCGAGTCCACGGTGGGCGGCGCCGCGTCCGCAGCCGCGTGGACCCCCACTCGCGGACGTCACAGAGACCGACGACGCCTTCGAGGCCGAGATCTAACTCCCTGGTGTCAAGAGCAAGGACATCGACGTCGAGGCCAACGGACAGGACCTGGTGGACACCGGAGAGATCAAGGAAAAGGAGCGCAAGGGCGTCCTGCGCCACGGCACCCGCCGGACCGGTGCCTTCGAGTACCGGCTGAGACTGCCCGGAGAGGTGGACGCCGAGAAGGTCACAGCGGATGTCGGCCGGTGTGCTCACGGTCACCGTCCCCAAGGCGGAGGTCACCAAGCCCCGTCACATCCGGATCACCGAGATCAACGAGAGCGGCGGTCATTGAGCCGAGGAGCCCGGCGGTGCGGGACAACGGTCCAGAACCGTCGGGCGCTCCGGGAACGAAAGGAGCCATGAGATGACCGAAGCGGGTTTCTCCTCTTTCGACACCATGGTGGACAAGGCCAACCGGCTCCTCAAGGAAATCGAGGAGGCCAACGGCTGGCCCAAGGAACGCCGGAAGCACTCGTACGCCGCACTGCGGCATCGAACGAGTCGTGCGCACCGTGCTGGAGGCTCTGGAACGCCACGCCAGCGAAGGCGAGTGGGACCACCTCAAATCCGGTCTGCCGAACTCGCTGGCCTCCGTATTGCCGTAGCCGTTCGGCGGCGCCCGAACCGCCGACCAGGAAAGAGGGTGTGCCACGGGGCGCAAGAAAGTTCGCTGGCGACATCCTCCGGTGGGTCCAGGGGCGGGGCGATCTCGGCGGGCAGGACGTCGGCCAAGTGCCTGGCCTCGCCGCCGGTGATCCGCTCGGCCAACGTCAGCATCGTGGCCCGGGTCAGCTCCCTAGATGCTCCTCGGGCACGTGGACCCGCCGGCTGACGAGCCGGACGAACTCGTCGCTGTCCATGGCGCCTCCAATCCTGCAACCCGTCACAGGTACCGCGCTTGCACTGCCCCAAACGGCGATCGAAATGCCGACGCGGACCTCGCGGGCGGGTGCCGAAAGCGCCGGTCACTGCCCACCCTCTTCACCTTCCTCGGTAAAGGGGCGCACCGCATCCAGCAGGACTCTCAACGCACCGGTGAGCATCCCGGCCTCGGCGACGCGCTGGGCGTACGGGTCCTGCGGGTACTGCCGCTCGGCCCGCTCGGCGGCGTTCGCCAGGATCTGCTCGGCGGCCTGAGCCGCGGCGCGCAGGGCGGCACGTTCGATATTGCCGGGCATGTGATCTCCCCTGGATTCGGGCGTCGGGCACAGGATTCCCCGGAATGCTTCGACATCGCCAGCAGCCGGTTTTGCCGGGAATGTCACAGGTGGGGCACGAGTATGAAGTGCCCCGGGACAAAAACTGAGGAGGAGATATGTCTTCCACAAGCGTACGGGACGTGCTGGACGCACTGCAGGACGTCGACTTCCCTGCGGGCAAGGAGGAACAGGTCCAGGCCGCCGAGAACGCCGGAGCGCCCGAGGAAGTGGTCAAGGCGCTTCGCGCCATTCCCCCGGACGAGTACGGCAACCGGGATGAGGTGGCCAGGTCGGTGCGCGTCGACCCGGCATCCGACCTGGACCTGAGCGCGGCGCAGCGCGCGGAGCAGGCCCGGCGCGGCGGCCGCCCCGGCCAACTGCAGCGCCTGCGTGACGTCCCCAAGCCGTCGGTCCAGGACGAACTCGACCAGTCCTGATCCGCCCCGCACGGCATGCAGACACCGGAACGCCCCATGGACAGCGAATCGAACACATTCGCCGCCGCCTGACTTCCCGCCCGGAGGTGTGTGAGCAACCTCCCGCCGGGTACACCGATACATCCACAATGCCGGAGATATAACTCGTGGAGGTGAGTTCTGATGACGCTACCCGCACGCCGACAGCGAGTCGGCGCCCTGGCGGAGCCCGTGGTCACCGCGTGGACACGCAACCCTCTCGCCGAGTTTGACGATCTGTTTCAACTGGTGCCGGCGCCTCCGCCCGCCATGTGACGGCCTGGCTGGAGGAGGCGCGGCAACTGGATCACCAGACCGCCGATGTGGACGCGGCCCTGGCCAGGGCCGAGGAGAGCCTGCGCCTGAATCCGCCGGGACGTCCGGCACCCGGCACCCGGCTGGTCCTGCGCAGCGGTCTGAACGAGGACTGCGCCGCCGGCCTGCGCTCCTTTTGCCGGACCTTCGCCGACCTACGACTCATGAACCGACTGGACATCGACAGACGCCTGCGCGTCTCGCACACCGAGGACCGCCCGGGAGCCCGGCGTCGACGCGACCGGACCACCCTGGGTGGTCTGCTGCGTTCGCTGCGGTCCGGCGAACTGCGGCGGTGGTGGGGCGGTCGCGTGGATCCGAGCAGGAGCTGGTCGTTCGGCCGCTCGGGACGATGAAGAACACATCGCGAGCTGGGAGGAACAATGAGGAACCGGACACTGAGCAAGATCGGCACACAGCTGTTGCGTCTGCGCCACGACTCGTCACAGAGCTCACAGGACCGGGCGGCGCCGGCCGACTACGGACTGGACCACAGGCAGGTCGCCGAATTCGTCGCCGGCACCCTGGACGCGGAGGGCGAGGCGGCGCTCGCCCATCAGGTGGCGCGGCTGCTGCCCTTCCACTGGACCTGGCCCAACCGGGTCGCGGAGGAGATGTCGCAGATCATGGACCACGTCGGTGATCAGCGCGAGCTGATGGCCTGGCTGGATCGGCACCCCGGCCTGCCACGGCTGGTGGCCCGCCTGTACGTCTTCATGGGCCTCCTCGACAGGTACAGCGCGGTGCCCGCGGTCGTGACCGCGATGCGTGAGTACCGGGAGCGGACACCGTATCCGCCGGGCCTGGAGCCCTACTTGGTGCCTGCCACCGATGACGACACGCTCGCGAGCATTGCTTTCAAGGTCGAGAAACTGCTCGGCGAGGAGCGGACCCGGGAGGCCGTCGAACTGGCCCTGGCCACTGCGGCATGGCTGCAGCAGATCGCGCCGCGCGCGCGGGAACTCACTCCTGAGGTCGGCGACTTGAACGAGCTGATGGGGCAGGCTCGACAGGATGTCCGGGCGGCAGCAGCCGACATCTGAACACGACTGTCGATGGGGCGGTAAACGGCATGACGGTGAAACTGAACGCGATGGCGTTCAACCACGCAAAGAAACTGACCGAAGAGGGCCGGATCGTCCTGGACGACCGGGACGAGTGGAGCGAGCACCGGCCTTCGGCAGCGGACGAGAACGCCTACCTCGAGGAGCACGGATTCCACGAGTACGCCAGGTGGTACCTGGGCGTCGATGACGAGATGGGAGAGGAGACCAAGGGCCGGTACAAGTTCCCTTACGGCGATTTCGAGCGCGTCCACCGCTGCGGTGTGCTCTCTGCCGAGGTACGCGCCGGACAGCAGAAATACGCGGACATCCAGAACGCCGCCGCGCACCTGCACGGACTGCTGGACGGCAGGCGTGCCGGAAACCGGTGACAGCGCCGGAAAAACGTGCACCCTCACGGCCCCCGGCGACGGGTCGTCCAGTGGCGCTAGTAATGCAACGGTGTTTGTGCTGATGGGTGGCCAGTTTCTATGGGCGGTGTCCGCGTCGTTTGTAGTGACTGATGCGGGCTTGGTGTTGTCGTCGGCGGCGCCAGTGTGACCAGTGCAGGATGTGGTCGACTGGGGTGGGGGCACGGTCGGTCAGGCGGGTGATCAGGCGTCTGACCTCGGCGAGGCTGAGGTGGACGAGCCCGAACTGACGATGCGACGGATCGCCGATCTTTACCCCGGCGAGGCGAAAACAGACGCCCGCGACGCATTCATCATCGCGGACGCCGCCAGAGCGATGCCTCACACCCTGCGGACCATCGATCCCACGTACGAGACCGTCGCCGAGCTTGCCATGATCGCCGGGTTCGACGACGACCTCGCGGGTGAGTCAACCCGGATCGCCAACCGGCTTCGGGGCCTGCTCACCCAGATCCACCCCTCCCTGAAACGGGTCTTGGGCCCGCGCATCCAGCACCCGGCCGTGCTCAAGCTGCTGGACCAGTTCGGCTCCCCGGCTCAGATCCGCAAGGCCGGACGCCGTCGCCTCGTGACCTTGATACGTCCCAAGGCAGCGCGGATGGCCGAGCGGCTGGTCGAGGACATCTTCACCGCACTCGACGAACAGACCGTCATCGTCGCGGGCACCGACGCGGCAGCTTTGATCGTCCCCAGTCTCGCCGGCTCGCTCCAGTGCGCTCTTGACCAGCGCAAACTCCTGGCCGCGAGGATCGAAGAACTCCTGGAGGCCCACCCTCTATCCCAGGTCCTGATCCCGATGCCGGGCATCGGGATCAGGACTGCGGCCCGTATCCTCATCGACGTCGGCGACGGCACCGCCTTTGCCACCGCCGGCCACCTCGCCGCCTACGCCGGCCTCTCGCCTGTCACCCGGAACTCCGGCTCCTCCATCCGCGGCGAACATCCTTCGCGACGCGGCAACAAGCAACTCAAGCGGGCCTTTTACCTCGCCGCGTTCGCCTCGCTCTCCCAGCCCGAGTCACGCGCCTACTACGACCGCAAGCGACGACAAGGAAAACACCACATCGCCGCCCTCATCGCGCTCGCCCGACGACGCATCGACGTCCTCTACGCCATGCTCCGCGACGGCACCTTCTACCAACCACCCACAGCGGCTACGGCTTGACGAAACCCATAGAGGCACTTTTTGGTCCTGGCGGACAGGCCGCGCCAGAGCGCTCCCCCCTTGCACTGGCGTGGCCCCTCAGCACTTCAGCGGCCCCTACCGCTAGATGATCGATTCCAAGGGATCGCCTGCGCGTATAGGAGGAGGGAGTCCAACGTCAGTGTGTGAAGACAGAGTTGGACTCCCTCGCGACCGCACTCTATGTGAAGACCGACGACCTGTTGAAGGATGCGCCACAGTTTGCTCCGTGGCGGCCGGCCGTGGGCATTGCGCCGCAGCTGAGCGATGCCGAGCTGGTGACTTTGGCGATGATGCAGGCCATGCTCGGCTTCACCTCCGAGGCCCGGTGGATGCGGCACGCCCGCGCCCATCTGCGGCACCTGTTCCCGTACCTGCCCCAGCAGCCCGGCTACAACAAGTGGCTGCGCAAGGCCGCCGAACTCGTCCGGCGCGTCACCCGCGCGCTGGCGGTCGACACCACGCTGTGGAGCGACGATGTGTGGGTGGTGGACTCCACGCCCCTCGAGTCCGGGCGCTCCCGCGAGACCGTCAAACGCTCCGACCTGGCCGGATGGGCCCAGTACGGTTACTGCGCCAGCCAGAGCCGGTTCTTGTGGGGACTGCGGCTGCACCTGGTGTGCACCCTGCGCGCCTGCCCGTCGCCTTCGCCCTGACCGGCGCCAAGGCCGACGAACGCGAGACCCTGCTGGACCTGCTCGCCGTCGAGCCGCAGCTCATCGACGAGCGTCCCGGCCAGACACTGATCGGCGACAAGAACTACTTCGGCCGCGAGTTCGAGCAGCAGCTGGCCGAGCTGGACATCCGGCTGCTGCGGCCGGCGCGCAAGGGCGAAGTCGAGCGGGCCGGATCACAGCTGTTCAAGCCGCTGCTGCAAGTCATCGAGTCGATCAACGAGACCTTCAAGGGGCAACTCGACCTCGAACGCCACCGTGGTCGCACACCCGCAGGTGTGGCGGTCCGCGTCCTGCAGCGCATACTCGCGCTCACGGCCGCCATCTGGCACAACGACCACACCGGTCAGCCGGTCATGCGGGCACTGACCGCGTACGACCACTAAAGCCCTTGGAATCGATCATCTAGACTCGCACGCCCTTCACCTCGGTGAGGACGTACCGTGCCGACTCATTGCTCCCGCCGCGGCGGATGTCGATGGCGTCGATCTCGCCGTCGGGGTTGTGGCCGCCGTCGTACGGGGAGCCCACGTATGGGACACCGCGCCTCGTGTGCCCGGTGCGCGCCAGGGCGTTCTTCAGCAAGTCCAGCTTGTCCCGGGCCTCCTCGACGTGCCCCTTCTCCAACATCGGCTCGACGTGCCCGAAGGCGTAGCCGATCGACTGGTGCTCGCAGGGTGTACCGCTCGGCGCGGCGATGTCCCTCAGCTTGCGGAACACCGTGTCGGCCTCGCTGCGCTGCGCCTTTTAAAGCGCCCGGGTGTGAGTCATTACCCGCACCCGGGCGAGGGCGGAGTGCGGTCAGCCGCCGGCTGCGGCGCGCACCGCCTCCTCGACCGGGGTGGACCCGCTGATCAGCTCGAGGATGCGCCCGGCGGTCCTGGGCTCGTGGAGCAGGGCGGCGAGCACCGCAGCCACGTCATCGCGCGGCACCTGGCCGCGGTCGGTGTGCTCGGCGAGCGTGACGCGGCCGCTACCGGGGTCGTCGGTCAGCCTCCCCGGGCGCAGAATCGTCCAGTCCAGTCCCGGACGGGAGGCGATGTCGGCGTCCGCCTCGCCCTTGGCCTTCAGGTAGGCGGCGAACACGGGGTCGGTGCCGGGTGGCGGCGGGCTGTCCACGCCCATCGAGGAGATCACCAGGAAGCGGCGCATCCCGGCGCGCTCGGCCGCGTCGGCGAGGAGGATGGCCGCGTTCCGGTCCACCGTCTGCTTGCGGGCCGCACCGCTGCCCGGTCCGGCGCCTGCGGCGAACAGTGCCGCGTCGGCGCCGCCAAGGTGGCCGGCCACCTCGTCCACCGAGGCGTGCTCCAGATCGCACACCACCGGTTCCGCGCCGTCCGCGCGCAGGTCGTCGGCGTGGTCTGGGTTGCGGATCAGGCCTGTGACGTTGTCGCCGCGCGCCGAGAGCAGCCGGGTCAGCCGGCGCGCGATCTTTCCGTGTCCACCCGCGATCACAATGTGCATGGGGTCATTCTTGCCACACACGACCGCTCACGCCGGGTTGCGGGACTGCCGCGGCAGATCGGGTCCCGCGGTTGCCGTAATGTCGCCGTACTCGCGCACCGCGCTGGTGCGCGAGACCACCCGGCCACCGGGTCGCGCCGCAGGTGCTCGGGGATTCGCGATCGCGGTTTCAGCGCGGCTGGTCGCCTGGCCAGGAAAATCACCCCCTTGCCTTGACAACGGCGCCTGACTCGGAAGGTCATTTCGAGGGTCCGTCTCGTCCCGCGCTGCTCTGACACGCCGAGGGAAGACTCATGGAAGCTGTCGTCTGCGAGGGATCGCGCGGCGTGAGCGTGAAGAACGTCCCCGATACGCATGCCGAAAGGCCCAAGAAGGGCCTGCCTGACCGCGTTCTGTCTGACCACTCCCGACAAATCCGAGGACCGCGTACGGTTTCGCCGACGTGGGTCCCTACAACGGCGGGCGGGCCGAACTGCTGCGCGTTACCTGCGGCGACCGCAACTGCCTGGTGTTGCCGGAAGAGGCCAGGGAGTGGCGGACCGACTGCGTGATGCTTTCCGGCGTCTTACCCACCGTCTGGCGGGCCACCGAAATCGCCTGGCGGCCTGGTCCGGGCCGGGAAGGCCGATCAAGGCAGCAGTCGGATACACGGATACCAGCATTTCGGTGCCCGCGACGACGGCTGGACCGAAGTCGTCCTCCACCCGGACGGCAGCTCCGGCTGATCGCGCGCACGTACATGCTCGGGGCACCCTCGGCCGCGCCTTGCAGTCCCGGTCCGGAAAAGGGATCCGGACGGGCCCTGCCGGGTGTCCCTGCCGCTCGCGTCGTACAACCAGCGACTCGTGAAGGGAGCCGTACCATGACACAGGAACTGCGGGGGATGCGGGTGGGGATTCTGGCCGCCGACGGCGTCGCGCGCGTGGAACTCGACCAGCCGCGCGGTGCGCTGCGGGGCGCAGGGGCGAAGACCGAGATCGTCTCGCTCCATCCCGGCGAGATCCAGGCCCGCCAGTTCGACCTCGACGCGGCAGGAACCTTCCCCGTGGACCGCCTGGTCGCCGACGCCTCCGTCGACGACTACCACGCCCTGCTCCTGCCCGGCGGCACCATGAACTCCGACGAGCTGCGCATGGACCGCGACGCGGTGCAGTTCGTCAGGGACTTCATGGCCAGCGGGAAACCGGTCGCCTCCGTACGGCCGCCGGTCCGTAGCGTCGCGCAGCCGCGTCGAATGTCGCCACGCCCAGGGACAGGATCGCCGCGGTGCGCCGTACCAGCCTGGAGAGGAGGAAGGAGTCCGGCGTCCCGGGTGGGAACCAGGACGACACCGCCAGGCGCGGATGGCCCCGGGAGAATATCCGGCGCGGTACGGCCCGAGGGCAGCGACCTGCGCAGGGCAAGACCGAGGATCTCGCGCTCGTCCGCGCCGTCGAAGGTGTGTGGCACAGTGCCGTCAGCCCGTGAGGGTGCGCCCCGAGCGGGGCGGCCGTTCGGGTGGGGCCGTGCCGCTGCTCGTCCGCGGGCACGGTGGTGTCCCGGGTGCCGCCCGCCTCTTGAGCGTCGAAGCGGGGAGAAAGTCCCTTGCGTCGGAACATCCGTGAGCCCCGCTACCTCATGCCGGGCCGAACCCTGAGGTACCCCGCCGCGAACCCGAATCGTCGTCCCGCCTCCTGTCCTCGCAGACCGACCGCCGGTGCCACTCTTCGACCCGCTGGGCGCAGGCGCGGTGACCGGGCGAAGAGCCACTCTGGGGGCTGTCGGGACCGCTCAGCGATCCGTCGGCGGAAGGAGTGGCCATGATCGAGCAGGCCCGCAGGGCCGTTGACTCGTACTCGACGTACCAGGAAGCCGAACGTGCCGTCGATCACCTCGCCGACCAGGGCTTTCCCGTTCAGAAGGTGGCGATCATCGGTCGGGATATACGCTTGGTCGAACAGGTGATCGGTCGAATGGGGTACGGCGAGGCCGCCCTCCACGGCGCAGCCACCGGAGCGCTGCCCGGCGTACTCGTCGGCTGGATCTTCGGGCTGCTGAACTGGCTGAATCCGATCGTCTCCGGTCTGCTCCTCGCCCTTTACGGGCTGATCTTCGGAGCGGTCGTCGGTGCGCTGCTCGGCGTGCTGTTGCACGCGGCGCAGGGCGGCCGCCGGCACTTCGCCTCGGTCCGCTCGATGGAGCCCAGCCGGTACGACGTCGTGGCGGACGAGGACGTCGCCGATGAGGCAGTCCGGCTGGTTGCCGGGCTGGACAGCAGGAACGGCGCGCACACGGAGAGCGCCTCCTCGAAGGGCGGCCGCCCGCGCAGCGACCCCACCCGTAGCTGAACGACGACGACTTCACCGAGGTCGCTGAGCGGTGGCCGACGTCCCCGTCCTGGTCGACCTGTGGGCCACCTGGTGCGGCCCCTGCCGCATGGTCAGCCCCGAGCTGGAGAAGGTCGCCACCGATCTTGCCGGCCGAATCAAACTCGTCAAGGTCGACGTCGACAAGAACCCGCGACTGTCGCAGCGTTTCGAGGTTCA
This sequence comes from Streptomyces sp. NPDC005262, assembly GCF_042872425.1. Classification (NCBI taxonomy): domain Bacteria; kingdom Bacillati; phylum Actinomycetota; class Actinomycetes; order Kitasatosporales; family Streptomycetaceae; genus Streptomyces; species Streptomyces sp. NPDC005262. Next base: position 515,888 of record NZ_JBIAKK010000003.1, on the reverse strand, counting down.
GGCGGTACCCACACTGCTCGTCCTCGACCAGGGCGAGACGGTCGCCCGGCAGGCGGGGGCGGCGCCCGCCCCCGCTCTGCGCCAGTGGGTGGAACAGTCGATCACGGCCCGGGAAAGGTGATCCGGATGACCATGCATGCAGACCCCCACCTCGCGCTTGTCCGGCCGGTCCAGCCGCTGACGCCAGAAGGGTGTCAGGAGTGTCTGCTGCTCGGATCCCCGTGGGTCCACCTGAGGCTCTGTCTGACCTGCGGGCACGTCGGCTGCTGTGACTCCTCGCCGAACAAGCACGCGCGTAGGCATGCAGCTGCTGACGCTCATCCGATCGTGCAGTCGTTCCAGCCCGGCGAGGACTGGCGCTGGTGCTACGTTCACGAGGCGTTCGTCTGATGTCCGGCGACCAGTCGCTGCCGGTCGAAGAACCGGTGCCGGAGGAAGCGGACGAGGCCGCCTTCTGGGAGACCCCGGACATCTACGGGGCGTATCCGCGCCTTACGGAGGACCAGATAGCGCGTCTGGCGGAGCACGGGCAACGCCGGAGCATGGCTTCGAGCGACGTGCTGATCCGGGAGGGGGAGCGCTGCGAGACGTTCTTCGTCGTCCTCAGCGGTACCGTCGCCGTCGTCGAGGACTACGGCACTCCCGAGGAGCACGTGCTGCGCGTGCACGGCCCCGGTCGCTTCATCGGCGAACTCGGCCTGCTGCACGGACAGGTGGCCTGCTACACCGCTGTCGCCAGGGAGCCGGGCGAGGTCCTCGTCGTGTCCTTGGACCAGTTGCGTCACCTGGTGTCCCAGGACTCCACCATCGGGGACGTCGTGCTGCGCGCCTGTCTGGGCCGTCGCGCGCTGCTCGTCGGGCAGGGCGCCGGCTTCCGCATCATCGGCTCGCGCTACTCGCCCGACACCAGGCGGCTGCGCGAGTTCGCCATCCGCAACCGGCTGCCGCACCGGTGGACCGACCTGGAGACCGACGAGGAGGCCGATGAACTGCTGCGCCGCTTCGGCGTCGGCCCGGCGGAGACACCACTCGTCATTTGGCGGGACACCACCTTGTTGCGCAACCCCAGCAACGCGGAACTGGCCCGGCTCATCGGCCTGCCATCACTGCCTGCCGGAAACCGTCACGGCGACGTCCTCATCGTCGGCTCCGGACCCGCCGGCCTCGCTGCCGCGGTGTACGCCGCCTCCGAGGGCCTGAGCACCACCGTGGTGGAGGCGTTGGCCATCGGCGGCCAGGCCGGCAAGTCGTCCCGCATCGAGAATCTGCTCGGCTTCCCCTCCGGCATCTCCGGCGCCGAACTCAGCGAACGCGCCGTGCTCCAGGCCGACAAGTTCGGCGCCAGGATCGGCATTCCGGCGGAGGCGACCGGTCTTTATCCCAAGGACGAGGACCACTACGTGGTGGCGTTCGCCGACGGCAGCGAGATCACCGCCCGCGCCGTCGTCCTGGCCACGGGTGCCCGCTACCGCCGGCTCCAGGTGCCCGGCATCGAACGCCTGGAGGGAACGAGCGTCCACTACTCGGCGACCGTCTACGAGGCCCAGCAGTGCCGCACCGACCCGGTGGCCGTCGTCGGCGGAGGCAACTCGGCGGGCCAGGCGGTGCTGTTCCTCGCCGGGTACGCGCCGAAGGTGCACCTGCTGGTCCGAGGACCCAGCCTTGAGGCCAACATGTCCCGCTACCTGGTCGACCAGGTCGAGCGCCATCCGCGGGTGGAGGTCATGCTGCACACCGAGGTCACCGAGGTCATCGGCCAGGAGGTGCTGGAGGAACTCGACCTGGTCGACAACCGCACGGGCGGGCACCGCCGACTCGCGGGACGGGCCCTGTTCGTCTTCACCGGCGCCGACCCCCACACCGAGTGGCTCGCCGGCGTCATCGCCCTCGACTCCCGCGGCTTCGTCCTCACTGGCCCGGAGGCCCAGGAAGCCTGCGCCTACCCCGAGGTGTGGCACGGCCGCGGGCGCTCGTGCATGACCCTGGAGACCAGCCTGCCCGGGGTCTTCGCGGTAGGGGACGTCCGTAGCGGCTCGGTAAAGCGGGTGGCCTCGGCGGCCGGTGAGGGCGCGATGGCCATCCACTTCGTGCACCAGCACCTGGGGCACTCGGCTGCACCCGGCACCACGGGCACGTCCGCTGGCGCGGGCGGCTCGGACGTCTCCCCACGCATACGGCACAAGGAGTCCGCATGGCTCGCATGACGAATGGCGGACGATGAGATTACGAGAAGGAAGAAGGAGGCGATGGCGATGGCCATGCCCGTCCGGCGCCACAGCGGTGGCGGTGTGCAGGAAAGGCCCGTCTGGGCACCAACCCCTCTCAATCCCCTGGTCGAGTTCGACGAACTGCTCAACCAGATGAGCGGCCTGCTGGAGTCGACGGTGGGCGCGACACCCGCGGTTGCGTGGACGCCTCTCGCGGACGTGTCGGAGTCCGAGGACGCGTTCCACGTAGAGATCGAACTCCCCGGCGTGAAGAGCAAGGATATTGACGTCGAGGCCAACGGTCCCGAACTCGTGGTCAACGGAGAGATCAAGGAGCGAGAGCGCAAGGGCGTCCTGCGCCGCAGCACCCGCCGCGTCGGAACCTTCGAGTACCGTCTGCGGCTGCCCGAAGAGCTGGACACCCACAAGATCAAGGCTGAGATGCAGGACGGAGTGCTCAGCATCACCGTCCCCAAGGCCAAGGTCGCAAAGCCGCGACACGTCGAGATCACCGAGACGAGTGAAAGCACCGAGAGCAGCGGCTGAGACGCGAGCACCGCGGTGCCGGACACCCGTCCGGCACCGCGGGCCGGGCCGGCGAGGCTCGACACCCCTCACGGCGGCGGAGACGCGCTACGTGGATCCCCACCGGATTCCCTTTCGGCGCCGCAGACGCCAGGCGCGCAGCAGCCGAAGGGGAAGCAGACCCAGCGGTGCTCGGCCCATGTCCGCCTGGTCCTCACTGTTGGCAGAAGGCCGATGATCACGGGCACCTATATCGGCTCGGCCGTGGTGACAGCCGGCCTCGCCGTTCTGCTGATCAACGGCTCCCTGACGACATGGTGGTTCTTCCTGCTGGTCTCGCTGACCTTCTTCGTGGCGTCCGCGGAAGCGAGCTCGTCCAATCTGACGGTGAGCGAGGTCTTCCCCATGGGGACCCGAGCCCTGTCCATCTGGCTGGCCTCGATCGGCACGGCCGTGGGCGGAATCACCTTCCCGCTGCTGTTCGGCCACTTGATTCACAGTGGCGATGCCGACCTGGTGGCCATCGGCTTCCTCGTCGGAGCGGCAGCCATGGCGCTGAGCGGGCATCCCGAGGTCTTCTGCGGTGTCCGGGCCGAACAACAGTCCCTGGAGAACACCGCCCGGCCGCTCACGGCTGAGGAAACCCAGGCAGCCTGGCGCAACGAGCCCGCAGCATCGGCCGGTCCGCCGAGCACGCCTGCGACGGCGGGCAGAGCAGGCGCTGTCGTTGTCCCGCGGACAGCCGGCCCAGCAGTCCGGCCGATGGCTGGCTCCTCCCCGGTTCGTGCCCATCGCGGAGTCAGCTCTCGGGTTCCCCCTTCGCTGCCTGAAACGTCCTGGTCTGGCTTGGCGCCGCATTCGCAGTAGGACTGCTTGACCAGCTCACCGTTCTCGGACACCGCCGTGCCCTGGCTGAACGACGGAGTGACCGGCCTGATCCGCCAGGCGCGCCCGATGAACTGCCGGAGGCACTGGAGGCCGTGGGGGATCCCAACCCGGCGCAATGCCGCAAGAGCGTCGTGGACCAGTTCCCGCCGGACGCCATGGCGGCCGGCTACGAGAAGGTGCATCTACGGCGGGCCACCACAGAATCCAAGCCTCCGGCAGCACCGCCGATAAACAGGGCGCCGATGCGGCCAAGGAGTTGCAGTCCGTCGCCTGGGGCCCCTACATGCGCGGGTATGGCGCTGCGGATGTGGGGCACCATCCCCGCCGCTTTCCGGAGACTGAGCTAGGCTCGGCATCCACCGACGTCAGCGTCTGCGTCCTCGCAGTGCCGGCGCCGCGGCTGCGTCCTTCGGTCTCTTGCGGTCACGGATCTGGGGGCTGCCACTCGAACATCAAAATCGTGGCGTCGTCGCTGAGTTTGTTGTGCCGATGCTCGAGGATGGCATTGATGAGCAGGCGCAGCACTTCCGGTGCGCTCTGTCCTGCTGCCGTCGACCGGATGATGTAGTCGGTGAAGCGCTCCAGGCCGAACTCTTCGCCTGCCTCGTCGCGTGACTCTACGACGCCATCTGAGTAGATTCGAGTCCCACGCCGTCACGCTTGTGGCGTCGCTCATCCTCGGCAAGGAGGCTTTCGGCCCGTCCGGCCTGGTGTTTCCTCTGCTCGTGCCTGCGATCGGCGTGGTCACGGCCGTCATCGGCCTCCTGGCTGTATCACCCCGCGCGCCCGAGACCGCACCGAGGGCAGCCCCACGGCACGGGCGTCGGCACCCTAGGGCAACTCCTTCGCCAACCTCTCATAACTGACGTACCGTCAAGTAAGTCAGCGTCTGATCAGCATCAGTCCCCAGAGGGTTTTCCTGGTAGACGTCTGGTCGGCGGCGTCACAACAGCCTGGCTCGCACGGAAGCGCAGGCAGGGAGTCTTCTTCCCATAGAAGATCGATGTTGTGCAAGATCTTCGAGTCCGACGCGTGTCAGTGTAGGGTGAAAAATTCGCCCTTGACCTGCAGAAATGTGGGCAGGGAGCCTAGATCCAGGAGTGCCTCGATGATGCGTACCATGTTCAAGTCGAAGATCCACCGGGCCACCGTGACCCAGGCCGATCTGCACTACGTCGGCTCTGTCACTGTCGATGCCGAGCTGATGGAAGCGGCCGATCTGCTGCCCGGTGAGCTCGTGCACATCGTCGACATCGACAACGGTGCCCGGCTGGAGACGTACGTCATCGAGGGCGAGCGCGGCTCCGGTGTCATCGGCATCAACGGCGCAGCCGCCCACCTCGTGCACCCCGGCGATCTGGTCATCCTGATCAGCTACGCCCAGGTCGACGACGTCGAGGCCCGCGCTCTGACCCCGCGCATCGTCCATGTCGACGCCGGCAACCGGATCGTCGAGCTCGGAGCCGACGCCTCGGCGCCCGTGCCCGGCACCGCCACCGAACGCAGCCCGTACGCCGTTCCCGCGGCCAACTGACCGTTCTGTTCACGAGGGAGACCCCGTCATGGCTGAGAACACCGCGCTCGAATTCTTCGACGACCGTGCGAACGGCAACCTGCTGGCACGGATGGACGGCCGGACCGCCGGAGTCATCGCGTACTTCGTGATGGACGGCACGCCCGCCGCTCTCGTCGCCGTGCACACCGTCGTCCAACCGGAGCACAGGGGCAAGGGTTTCGCCGGAGCCCTGGTCCAGGAGTTCTACGCCATGGCTGACCGTGAGGGTGTGCCCGCCGTCCCGCTCTGCTCGTATGCCGCCAAGTGGGCTCTGGGCCACCCCGACCAGGCTCCGGTGGCCCCGGCCGAGCTGGTGGAGCGGGCAGGGCAGCAGCTCAAGTCCCACCCCGAGCTGTAGCGATCCGATCCCGTAGCGGCCGAACAGGATCCGAGTCCTCGCCGATGACACTTGCCCTCCTGCACACATCCCCGGTCCACGTCCCGGTCTTCGATGCGCTCCGCGACGCCGACCACCCCGGTCTCGCCCTGCGGCATCTCGTGCACGAGGACCTGCTCGCGCGTGCCCGGGACGCAGGTCCGGACGCGGTGCGGGGGGAGATCGAGGCGCTGCTCGCGGGAGCGGTCGCCGAGGGTGCGACCGCGGTGCTCTGCACCTGTTCGACGATCGGCGGGGTCGCCGAGTCCTCAGCGGAGTCGCTCGGCGTCCCCGTCCTGCGCGTCGACCGCCCGATGGCGGCCGCCGCCGTCGCGCGGGACCGGGTGGTGGTCCTCGCGGCGATCGACGACACCCTGCCGCCGACGCTCGCCCTGCTCGCCGAGGAGGCCGGCGATCGGTGCGTGGACATCCGCACGGTGCTGGTAGCCGGCGCATGGGCGCGGTTCGAGGCCGGTGACCGTGACGGCTACCTCGAGCTGGTGGCGGCGGCCGCCGACCGGGTGACGGACGCCGATGTGATCGTGCTGGCCCAGGCGTCCATGGCCGATGCCGCCACCCGCACAGTCACCCCGGTTCCGGTCCTCTCGAGCCCCCGCCCCGGGCTCTCCGCCGCGGCCGCCGCGGCGGGCTGAGCCGCCGTACGGGTTCTCGCCCGACGGTACGGAACTCTTACGTATGGACTCGGCAGGCGAGGGCAGCCGCTCCGGGAGACGGTGGACTCGAGATCCGCCCGAACCTTCGGAGGCCCGAGATGACCAACCCGTATCCCGACCCCGTGCCACCCGCGCCGACCCCCGGCCCCATGCCGGGACCGCCGTCGCCGCTGCCGGAGCCGACGCCCGCGCCGCCCGTCCCGGGCCCTGTGCCGCCGGGTCCGTCGCCCGACCCGATTCCGCGGCCGCCGCGGCCCGAACCGGAGCCGGTACCGGAGCCGGAGCCGTCGCCCCAGCCGCCCGGATGACGGGGCCGGTCCCTACCGCCGTGACCTGCTACCGGTCGCGCCGCGGTCCGAGCCCGAGGAGTGAATCGGCGTGGCCGGCGCCGCTCTCCTCGGCGATCGAGTCCAGCGACTGCGCGTCACGCACCGGCGCGAAGCGCACCGTGTCCCCGTCCGAACCGTCGACCCCGCTGTCGCCGACCGTGCTGAAGCCGTACACGGCGGGGCGCGGCAGACTGTTGTACGACCACGGTGTGGAGAAGTAGTACGCGCCCGTGTCGTACAGCACCACGAAGTCGCCCTCCCGCAGCTCGGGCAGCTCCCGGGCGTGCGCGACGACGTCACCGGCGAAGCAGCACGGTCCCGCGATGTCCTGGACCAGCGGCGGACCGTCCTTGGGCCGCCCCTCGGCGTCGAACGCCCCCGCCCGCAGGGGCCAGGCGTCAGGCATGAAGACGGTACGGGTGGCGATCTGCGCCCCCGCGTGAGTCAGTGCGATCCGGCGGCCCCCTGCGTCCTTCGTGTACTCGACGAGTGCCCCGATGAACCCGTTCTTGGCGAGCAGCGACCGGCCGAACTCGGTGACCAGCCCGTAGCGGCCGTCGAAGAGACCCGGTACCGCCGCCCGCAGTGCCGCCGCGTAGGCGGCGAAGGTGGGCCGGACGGAGTCGTCGTCGAAGTTGACGGGAAGGCCGCCGCCGATGTCGATGCTGGTGACCTGCCGGGTGCCGAGCGTCTTGTTGATCTCCTCGGCGAGCTGGTACATCTCCGCGACACCGGCCGCGATCAGCTCCAGCGAGCAGCCCTGAGAACCGACATGGGCATGCAGCTGGGTCAGCCAGGAGTGCTCGGTGAAGGCTTGTACGACACGCTCGCGCGCGCCGGGATCGAGCAGCGCCACGCCGAATTTGGAGGTCGCCGTGGCGGTGCTCATCGCCCCGATGGAGCCGCTGCCCACCTGCGGGTTGACGCGCATCCCGATGACGGAGGCCGAGCTGCTGGGCCGCAGCGAGGCGATCCGGCGCACCTCGTCGAGGCTGTCGGCGTTGAGCGCCACTCCGAGCGCGAGCGCCTGACGGATCTCGTCACGCGTCTTGGCGGGGGAGTCGATCACGATGGCCGAGGGCGCGAAACCGGCGTCGAGTGCGAGCCTCAGCTCCCCCGGGCTGGCGACCTCGCACCCCATGCCGCAGTCGGCGAGCAGCCGCAGTACGGGGACCAGGGACGCGGCCTTGGCGGCGAACGTGTGGAGCACACCGGGGGTCCCCGCGAACGCGTCCTGGAGGGCGGCGACGGAGTCACGCACCCCGTCGGTGTCGATGAACCCGGCGACGGGCCGGGACTCGCCCAGCAGCCCGGCGCCGACGGCGTGGCGGACCGCCGCGGCGACACGCCCGGAAGGTGGAGGGCCGGGAGCGGGCGAGGTGAGAGGCATGTGCCGAGAGTCGGTGATGGGAGCCCCGCAAGTGTCTGTCGGACGGGACGGGATCGGTATAGGTCCTTGGCCGTGGGCCAGCGGTTGTATCAATACAGGACAAATCTATCCGCTGAGGTGGGCGGCGGCAGTGCTGGGCAGCCAGGTGTCGGGGTGGTCGAGATCGACGCCAACCGCTCCCGGGCGCGGCGCGGCCGATACCGCAGGGTCAGGCGGTCGGCGGGCGCACCGGCGCCGGACCCAGCGTCGTGCTGCCGGGCGCCGCCCGGTGGCCGAGGCCGGTCCGGTACGCGTCCATCGCGGCCTCGGTGCGGCCGGTCCGCCGCAGCAGATCTCCGAGAAGCCGGCAGATGTCCGCGAGGTCACCGGCGGCGCCCGCCCGCTCCAGCAGGCCGAGTGCGGTGACGTAGTGCTCCTCGGCGCGGTCGAGGCCGCCGCGCTCCTCGGCGATCAGGCCGAGCAGCCGGTGCACGCCGCCCGCATGGACCGAGCCCCGGTCCGCCTGCAGTTCGCCGAGCAGCCGCAGCAGCAGGTCCTCCGCCTCCTCCCGCTTGCCGAGGCGGCGTAGGACGTCTGCGAGTTCCACCTCGACCTGTGCCGTGTAGAGCGCGGCCCGCTTCGACGCCAGCATGTCGCGGGCGGCCCGCAGTTCGCTCTCGGCGCCGGACAGATCGCCGTCCTGCGCGTGGACGTAGCCACGCATCCAGTGGCAGTGCGCCATCTCCGTACGGATCTGGAGCTGTTGGTAGATCTCGGCTGCTTTGGCGAGCGAGGCGTCGGCCTCCTGGGTGCGGCCGGCCGCGATGAGCGTACGGGCGACGCCCCGGTGCAGCCCGGCGACCAGCTCGGGGTCGGACACCTGGGGGGCCAGGGCCAGGGCCAGTTCGCCGGCCTGCGCGGCACGGGCGTGGGCGCCCATGTCCATGTAGGGGGCGATCGCGGCCGTGTACAGGAGCAGGAGCGCACCGGGGTCCTGCAGGCCCGACGCGTTCAGTTCGTCGATCGCGCTCTCCAGCAGATAGCAGGCGTACCGGAGTTCGCCCGCCAGGAGGTGCGCGACGGCCCGGCCCCGGACGGCCGGGGCGCGCTGCGGGAGCGGGGCATCCGCAAGCAGCTTCTCCGCGGCCTCGAAGCGCTCGCGGGCCTCCGGCAGCTCGCCCGTCTCCAGCGCGCACTGTCCGAGCCCGAGCAGAGCCGTGGCGCGCTCGCCGTCGAGGCCGAGCCGTTCCGCCTCGGCGAGCAGCCCGCCGAAGGCGGCCACGGCGTCCTCGGCGGCGCCGGTGGCCAGAGTCCGCTGGGCTTCGACAAGCTTCAGCCGCAGGTCGGTGGCGAGATGGGCGGGACGACCCGTCGCCAGCTCCTCGTACGTCACCCCCAGACGCTCCGCGAGATGACGTACGGCAGCCTCCGAGGGGCGGACCCGTCCTGCCTCCAGGGTGGAGATGTACGCGGGGGTGTAGGCGGGTTCAGCCAGCTGACGCTGAGTGAGGCCGCGCTCCGTACGCAGTCGGTGCACGCGTCGTCCGACGGCGCCGGGGTCGTCGGACGGCCCGCGTCCGGCCCTCTGTTCGCCCCCGTCGGGCGGTTTCTGCCCGGTGTCCGTCCCTGCGGTGTGCTTCGCGGCCACTGTGTCGCCCTCCTGCTTCTCACATCTCACCCTGCGCCCGGTGAAGGGTAGTTGCCCGGTGATGAACAGCAACCATGCGCCGTCCGGGCCTTGTTCCTGGTCCGACGCACCTCTAGGTTAAGCCTCGCGCTAAGTCGATTTAACTCGCGAGTTAATCATCGGTCGCGCCGACTCGCGTCCGCCCGAAGTCCGAGGCTCTCAAGGAGTTCTACATGCGCATACGCCCAGGCACGCGCCGAACGGCGGGATCGGTGGCGGGACTCGCCCTCGCCGGCCTGCCGGCAGCGACCGCCGCCGGGACCGCCCCCGCGGCGGCCGCCCCGACCGGGGCCGACGGCGGGGGAAGCCACCGGGTCGAGTACTTCCCGCAGCCGGGCGGTGCCGGGAGGACCGTCGAGGTCCCGGCCACAGCACCCGCGCGGACCGGCCGGAGCTCCGGTGCGTCCCTGAGCGCCGCCGAGGCCGCCGTGGGCGGAACGGTCGGTGAGCAGGCCGTGACCGGCTCGACCGACGACCGGCTCGACGTCGTGATCATCGGGGACGGCTACACGGCCGACCAGCAGGACGACTTCCACGCGGACGCCACCGCCAAGTGGGCCGACATCACCGCCATCGAGCCGTACCGGAGCTACCAGAACCTGTTCAACGTCTGGACCGTGGACGCCGTCTCCGACGAGTCCGGCATCAGCGGCGATCCGGGCGCCGACGTCGTCAGGGACACGGCCCTGACGGACGATCGACAACGGAGCCCCGCCCACATCCGGCGAACTGCGATCCGGACCACAGTCGCTGGGTCTTCCAGTAGTACCGGACCAGTTCGGGGTGCTCCTGGCGGAGCCTGCGGGAGCCTACGCCTTTGAGGCTGTTGATTGGCTTGGACAGGGCGATCTTGGGCGGGAGGCTCACGGGGAGGTGGATGTGGTCGTTCTCGCAGTTGAATTCGGATAGCTCGCATTCGAATTCGGTTCACACGGCGCGTGATCTCTTCCATTGCGCTTGAGGCGGACGTCGAGGGCCTTGTACCGGTACTTCGTCACGAAAACCAAGTGTGCGTGAAGGATAAAAGCTCAGGGTCGGCCAGTACGAATGTCCTGATGCTCAGTCATAACGACGCTGTTGTAGGGAGATCGGCGTGCAGTTGAGGTACAGCTTCCGCCTGTACGCGAACGGTCCTCAGCGTTCGGCGCTGGCCAGGGCGTTCGGGTGTGCGCGGGTGGTCACAACGACGGGCTTCGCGCCCGTGAGGACGCCCGTGCCCATGGTGATGTGTTCCCGAAGGTCGGGACCTGTCCAGGTTGCTGATCACCGAGGCGAAGAAGACCAGTGAACGGGCCTGGCTCGGCGAGGTGTCGGCTGTGGTTCTGCAGCAGTCCCTGCGGGACCTGGACACCGCGTACCGGAACTTTTTCGACGGCCTCAAGGGCAAGCGCCCCCGCATGGGCGCACCCCGGTTCAAGAGCCGTAGGGACAGTCGGCAGACGGTCAGGTTCACCGCCAACGCCCGGTGGAAGATCACGGCCGGGGGTGACCTGTCCCTCCCGAAGATCGGCGACGTACGGGTCAAGTGGTCCCGGACACTGCCGTCCGCCCCGTCCACGGTAACCGTGGTCAAGGACGCGGCCGGGCGGTACTTTGCGAGCTTTGTGGTGCAGACAGGCCCAGAAGAGATGCTGCCCGAGGTCGCCGGTCAGGTCGGTATCGACCTGGGGCTGTCGCATTTCGCGATCCTCTCCGACGGCACAAAGATCGAATCCCCGCGCTTTCTGCGCCGGGCGGAGAAGAAGCTGAAGCGGAAACAGCAACGCCTGGCCCGCAAGGCGCAGGGCAGTAGTAACAGGATGAAGGCCCGGCTGAAAGTCGCCCGCGCACATGCGCAGGTGTCCGACGCACGGCGCGAGTTCCACCACCAGCTTTCCACTCGGATCGTCCGTGATAACCAAGCGGTTGCCGTGGAAGACCTGGCGGTCAAGGGACTGGCCCGTACGCGCCTGGCCAAGTCCGTGCACGACGCCGGATGGTCGGCGTTCGTGGCCATGCTCGAGTACAAAGCCGCCCGGTACGGGCGCACCTTTGTGCGTATCGGCCGATTCGAGCCGACCTCTCAGGTCTGCTGTGTGTGCGGTGTCAGGGACGGCCCCAAGCCCCTGCACGTCCGCGTGTGGGAGTGCGGGGCCTGCGGGGTGGTTCTGGACCGGGACATCAACGCGGCGGTCAACGTCGCCAAGGCCGCCGGACTGGCGGTGTCAGCCTGTCGAGCGCAGGTAAGACCGGGACTCGTCCCGGCGCAGCGCGGTGAAGCAGGAACCCACCGAACCGGTCACACGACCGTGGTAGGAATCCCCGGGCTTTAGCCCAGGGAGCGGAAGTCAATTCTGGTGCGCGGACACCGAGCGCCTCGTCTGCACCGACATCGACAAGGTGGCGTCGTACGCGGCCGAGGCGCCCGCCGCCGACCTCGTCGTCGTCATCGCCAACTCCACCAAGTACGGCGGTGCCGGCTACTCCGGTCTGCAGGCCGAGGGCTACCCGTTCAACGGCGTGTCGACCCTCTCCTCCGACCATGCCTCGTCGAGCATGATCGCCGCCCACGAGATCGGCCACTCGGTGGGTCTTCTGGAGGACGAGTACACGTACCCCTCGTACGGCACCTGGACGGGCGGTGAGACGGACGGCCCCAACTCCACCACGTACACCCCGGCACAGCTCATCGAGAAGCGGACCAAGTGGTACCGCTGGCTGGGGCAGAGCGACCCGACGGGCTCCACGGTCGGCACGTACGAGGGGAGCGCCTACTACCCGTACGGCCTCTACCGGCCGACCTCGACCTCGATCATGCGTGAGCTGTCCAGCACCGACTTCAACCTGCCCGGACGCGAGGCGATGATCGCCGGCTTCTACCGCGCGGGCAACGCACTCGGTACCACCCTCGACACGAACACCGAGATCAAGCACGGCAAGCGGATCCGGGTCAGCCTGGCTGAGGGGACCACCGGCCTCGCCCGGACGGATCTGCGCTGGTACGTCGACGGTGTCGGGAAGGTGCACGCCCGGGGCCGCACCGCCGTCACCCCCGACTCGCTCGGCGTCCGCGCCGACGGTCGCAGGCACGAGGTGACGGCCGAGGCCGTGGACCGTACGGACGCCATCCGGGACCCCGCCGTCCGCGCGCTGGCCACCGACACGCTCACCTGGAGCGTCCGGGCCACCGGCCACCGGAGGTGACGGGGCTGTTCCGGCCCTCCCGCGTCAGGCGACGATCGGGATCGCGGCCTCCGGCGTCAGCATCCGGAATGTGAACGACTGGTGGAAGTAGAGCCGGATGTGGGTCGCGTCGTGGTCCTGATAGCCGATGGACAGGTCCTGGCCGAGCCGCAGTTCGAAGTCGCCGCCACGGGTGGACAGCAGCACGCCGCCCTTGACGGCGGGCGCCCACAGGATCTGGTCGTCCAGCAGTCGCGCGAGATGCGTGGCCACCGGATAGCCGTGGTCGGACGTCTCGGTCGCCTCGGTGAACGCGTCGGCGCCGAGCAGCAGCCGGTACGGCCCGCCGACACCGGCCAGCCGCAGCTGGGTCAGCGCCTGGCTCACGGTGGTCGGGTAGTCGCGGGCATCGGCCGGCAGTGGCAGCGCAGGGTGCGAGGAGCCGTCGCGAAGACCGGTGATCCCGGCGGCGGCGTACCCGTCGATGACGGCCATGTCCTCGGCGAACGCACAGGTCCGGGCGGCGTCCTTGACGGGTTGCCAGTCGCTGTCGTCGGAGCCGCGTTCGACATCGTCCACGGCCGCGCGGGTCACCGTGAACGGCACCCGCCACTCGATGACCGGCTTCGAGGTGCGGGCCCGGGCGATGACGTCCGGTGTGGGCGGATCGATGTCACTCAGATGCCCGTCACCGACCGCCGCGAGGGCGGGCCCCTCCGGGTCCGTCACATCGACGACGCGGCGGCCCGCCAGATGGCGGCTGAAGGTGCGTCGGGCCTCTTCTTCGATCTGGTCCCAGGCGGCTTCCGTGATGGGGGCGAGTTCGCGGTGGAGGTTGTTCATCACTGGGCGCTTTCTTGCAGGCTGCCGATGTGCAGCGAACCGTCGCCCGAACCCGTCGGAGCCGGGGCCTGGGCCACCGGCGCGGGCGCCGGCTGCGGCAGGGACTCGGTCCCGGACAGGACGGGGGACGGCGGCGGGGCGTCGAGGAAGTCGGCGCAGGGGGCGTAGAAGAGCGTGCCGGTGACCGCGGTCGAGAAGTCGAGGATGCGGTCGTACGTACCGGGCGGACTGCCGAGGAACATGTTGCGGAGCATCTGCTCGGTCACGTCCGGGTCGGCGGCGTAACCGATGAAGTACGTGCCGAACTCGCCCTGCTCGAAGCTGCCGAACGGCATGTTGGCACGCAGGATCTCCCGCTCCGAACCGTCAGGCGCGGTGAGGGTGTTCAGCGCGACATGGGAGTTGGCGGGTTTGACGGCGTCGGACATCTCGATGTCGTCGGCCTTGGTGCGGCCGATGACCCGCTCCTGCTCCTCCGTGCTCAGCGAGTTCCAGCCGGCCAGGTCGTGGAGATACTTCTGCACGATGACGTAGCTGCCGCCGGCGAAGTCCGGGTCGGCGGACCCCACGAGGGCCGCAGCACGCGCATCGGCACCCACCGGGTTCTCCGTCCCGTCGACGAAGCCGAGCAGATCCCGGTGGTCGAGATAGCGGAACCCCTGGGTCTCGTCGACGACCGTCACCGCCCCACCGAGTCGGGAGATCAGCCGGGCGGCCCACTCGTAACACACGTCCATCTGCTCGCCCCGGATGTGGAACAACAGGTCGCCGGGGGTGGCGGGCGCGTGGTGGCGGGCGCCGTGCAGCTCCTGGAACGGATGGAGTCCGGCCGGCCTCGGCCCCGCGAACAGCCGGTCCCAGGCATCCGAGGCGAAACCGGTCACACAGGCCAGATCGGTGCCCGGGAAACGGAAGTCGATGGACCGGGCGAACGCCCCGAGGTCCGGCAGCACGTCGCGTACGGCGGCCTCACCACCGGGCTCGATCGTGACGACCAGGATCAGGGCGGCGGTGGACAGCGGCGTGAGGATGGGCTGGGCGGCGGCCGGTTCCGGGACGGCGGCGGGCATGCGGCGGCTCCGAGGAGTGGTGGCGACAGCGCGGTCGTGGCGTCGGTGAGGTGCCGCCGGCACCCGGGTACGGGGTGGATGCAGCCGGGGGCGCGGGTGGCTGGTGTCGGTGGGTGGTTTGCACGGGGTGCCGCCGGCACCCGGGTACGGGGTGGATGCAGCCGGGGGCGCGGGTGGCTGGTGTCGGTGGGTGGTTTCCACGGGGTGCCGCCGTCGCGGCGGTGCGGAGTGCGGGACGGCGGCGGGACTCGCTGCTACTTACGCATACGCACGGTCCCGCCGCACCCCGGGTGGCCCGGCCGGACGAACGGACGCCCGAGGCCCGTCAGCCGGTGGCGATCTCCGACCGGTCGCCGCCCCAGAGGGTGTGGAAGGAACCCGCGCGGTCTGTGCGCCGGTAGGTGTGCGCCCCGAAGAAGTCCCGCTGCCCCTGCGTGAGCGCCGCGGGGAGACGGTCGGCGCGCAGACCGTCGTAGTACGAAAGCGCGGCGGCGAACCCGGGGGTCGGCACTCCCTGGCGTACCGCCTCGGCGACCACCGTCCGCCAGTCGTCCTGCGCCGCACCGATCTCCTCGGCGAACTGCTGGTCGGAGAGGAGGCTCACCAGCTCCGGCCGTGCGTCGTACGCCGCCCGGATCCGGTCCAGGAATGCCGCCCGGATGATGCAGCCGGCCCGCCAGATCGCCGCCACCGCACCGAGATCGATCTTCCAGTCGTACGTCTCGCTGCCCGCGCGGATCTGATGGAACCCCTGCGTGTACGAGACGATCTTGGAGGCGTACAGCGCCTGCTCCACCCGGTCGGCGAACGCCGCGGCCTCGGCTCCGGCCAGCGGAGTGGACGAGGGGCCCGGCAGTTCGCGCGCGGCCTCCCGCAGATCCGTGTGGCCCGACAGCGAACGGGCGAAGACGGCCTCCGCGATACCGGAGACCGGCACGCCCAGATCGAGTGCGATCTGCACGGTCCAGCGGCCCGTGCCCTTCTGCTCGGCCTGGTCCTGCACGATGTCGACGAACGGCTTTCCCGTCTCCTGGTCCGTGTGGGAGAGGACTTCCGCCGTGATCTCGATCAGATACGAGTCGAGCCGGCCGGTGTTCCAGCCGCGGAACGTCTCGGCGATCTTCGCGGGGGAGTAGCCGGCCACCCTCCGCAGCAGGTCGTACGCCTCCGCGATCAGCTGCATGTCCGCGTACTCGATGCCGTTGTGGACCATCTTCACGAAGTGCCCGGCACCGTCGGGGCCGATGTGTGTGGTGCACGGAGTGCCGTCCTTCGCCTTCGCGGCGATTTTCTCCAGCAGCGGTCCCAGTGATTCGTACGACTGGGTGGAACCTCCGGGCATGATGCTCGGCCCGTTCAGCGCGCCCTCCTCGCCGCCGGAGATGCCGACACCGACGAAATGGATGCCGCGCTCGCGCAGAGCCTTCTCGCGGCGGCGGGTGTCCTCGAAATGGGCGTTGCCGCCGTCGATGATGACGTCGCCCTCGTCGAGGAGCGGGGCGAACTCCTCGATCACCGCGTCCGTCGGATCGCCTGCCTTCACCATGATGATCAGCTTGCGCGGGCGTTCCAGCGCCGCCACGAACTCCTCGGGTGTGCGCGCGGCGACGAACGTGCCCTCGTCGCCGAACTCCTTGACCAGGGCATCGGTCTTCGCGGTCGTACGGTTGTGCACCGCGACGGTGAAGCCGTTACGTGCGAAGTTCCGGGCGAGATTGCGGCCCATCACCGCAAGTCCAGTGACGCCGATCTGCGCAGTGCCGCTCATCTGTGTGCTCCTGCAATCTGTCGAGGATGCCGGGATGACCAGTATGGATACGGGGCGCGGGGACGGCCTGTTCAAGCCGCCGTACACCGGCCACGCCAGCCGCAGCGGACCGTCCGTACGGTCGAATGGGGAGCCGACCGGACCGTGCGCCGGAACCGGAGCTCCGGCGAAGGGCCGGCAGGGTGAGCGGGCTCGGGCTCCTGGGGTGCCCGGTTCGGCTCGGCCGGACGGTTGCGTCGGCGGCGCGAGCCGAGATGCGGTGGCACCGCTCGCGTGTCGCCTGTCAGAGGGCGGAGGCCGCCTTCACCTGCTCCGACCGGGTAGGCAGCATGGCTGCGCGAGCGATGTTGCGGGCCATCCCTCCGAAGACGACGGCGTGGAACGGGGCGACACTCCACCAATAGGCGTGACCCAGCAGCCCTCGCGGATGGAACAGCGCGCGCTGTCGGTAGTGCGCGCCTCCGGTCCCGTTCCGCTCGGCGTACAGCTCCAGCCAGGCCAGGCCGGGCAGCCGCATCTCCGCGCGCAGCCGAAGCAGATGGCCCGGCACGATCTCCTCGACCCGCCAGAAGTCCAGCGAGTCACCCACCCTGAGTCGGGTGGCGTCCCGGCGGCCCCGGTTCAGTCCGACACCGCCGATCGCACGGTCGAGCCAGCCGCGGACGGCCCATGCCAGGGGGAAGGAATACCAGCCGTTGTCGCCCCCGATGCTTTCGATGACCCGCCACAGAGCCTCCGGCGCGGCGTCGATGTCGAGTTCCCGCTCGTCGGTGTAGAGGCTGCCGCCTGCCCAGCCGGGGTCCGTGGGCAGCGGGTCGCTCGGCGCACCGTGCACCGAGGCCGACGACCACCGGGTCGTCACGTTCGCCTCGCGCACGCGCTGCAGTGCGAGCGCGAGCGCTCTGGGGAAGGTGAACGGCCGCCCCGGCCCGTCGGGGACGTAGCGTGTGATGTCGTGCTCGCGGCACACGACCTCGTACTTCAGCGATTCGGCGAGCGGGCGTGCGATGGAGCCGGGAACGGGTGTGACCAGCCCGATCCAGTGGCTCGACAGCCGGGGCGTCAGCATCGGGACGGGGAGGATCAACCGATGCGGCAAGCGGGCGACGGCCGCGTAGTCCTGCATCATCTCCCGGTACGTGACGACGTCCGGGCCGCCGATGTCGAAGGTGCGGTTCAGCCCGGCAGGCATGGTTGCACTGCCCACGAGATATCGCAGTACGTCACGGACGGCGATCGGCTGGATCCTGGTGGACACCCAGCTCGGCGTGACCATGACCGGTAGACGTTCGGTGAGGTAGCGCAATATCTCGAAGGACGCCGAACCGGAGCCGATGATCACGGCCGCGCGCAGCGCTGTGGTCGGCACGCCCGACTCCAGCAGGATCCTGCCGACCTCGGCACGCGAGCGCAGATGTGGCGACAGTTCGTGCCCGGGGACCCCGGCGGGTGTGAGTCCCCCCAGGTAGACGATGCGTGACACACCTGCGGCGCGCGCCTGCTCACCGAATGTCCTGGCCGCCTTCCGGTCCGTGGCCTCGAAGTCCGATCCGCTGCCGAGCGCGTGCACCAGGTAGTAGGCGACGTCGACACCCCGCATGGCCGGCCCCAGCGACTCCGGGTCCATGACATCTCCGCGGACGACCTCGGCCCGGTCGGCCCAGGGCTGGTCCCGCAGCTTCTCGGGCGTACGTGCGAGACAGCGCACGCTGTGCCCGGCATCGAGCAGTTCGGGGACCAGCCGTCCCCCGATGTAGCCCGTCGCACCGGTCACCAGGCAGCGCAGTACCGGTGCGCCGTCTTCGTGGTTCATGGCGCCTCCCCATGTCTCGATGTCCGACTCTTCCACCGTGCCTGTGCGCCGTACTTTCCGCTGCCCGGCGACTTCTGGACCACCGAGTGGCAGGAAGCCGCACAGTTCGGTGCCGCCGTCCGTTCACGGCGCGGCAAGGCCACCGCAATGGCCGTCGAGAACTCCGATGGCTCCCTCGCCGGACATCCGTCGGTGCGAGCGGTGGTCGGGCGCGGTGCCGTAGGCGACGGTACGGAAGATCCACAGCACAGTACGCCTGGTCGGGAGGGCTAAAACCTGAAGCGTGTTGCCCATAGAGTGGTCGTGAAGCACTGAGAACTGGTCCCGACCTCACAAGGGTTGCGGACGGCGCGTGCGGCAGCCGACCGGGGCGTGCCGCGACGAATCGGGGGCGGCGTGACAGAAGCAGAAGTCGGAGCGCGCAATTCGAGCGACGCGGAGGGCGAGCCCCCTGCCGAGCAGCGCCCCCGGAAGAATGAACGACGGTCCTTCTGGGCGGAGTTGCCCCTGCTCATCGGCGTTGCGCTGGTGCTGGCGCTGCTCATCAAGACGTTCCTGGCCCAGGCCTTCTCGATCCCCTCGGACTCCATGCAGAACACGCTGCAGCGCGGGGACCGTGTGCTGGTCGACAAGCTCACGCCCTGGTTCGGCGCACAGCCGGAGCGGGGGGAGGTCGTGGTCTTCCACGACCCGGGCAACTGGCTTCCGTCCGACCCGACCTCGGGCGCCAACCCGGTGCAGGAAGTGCTGTCCTTCATAGGCCTGATGCCGTCGGCGGACGAGAAGGACCTGATCAAGCGTGTGATCGGGGTGGGAGGAGACACCGTCGAGTGCAAGGGCACCGGCCCGGTCAAGGTGAACGGCCAGGCCCTCGACGAGCCCTATGTGTTCCCCGGCAACACCCCTTGCAGCTCGGATGCCGAATTCAAGATCACTGTTCCGCAGGGACACATCTGGGTGATGGGGGACCACCGTCAGGCATCGGCGGACTCGCGCTACCACCGGGATCAGCCGGGTGGCGGTGCGGTACCCGTCGACGACGTGGTCGGACGTGCTTTCACCGTCGTCTGGCCGGTCGACCGATGGGACTGGCTGTCCGTCCCGGACACCTTCGAGCAGTAGACGGCCGGTGAGCATCGGCGTCCAGGTACGACCGGAGTCCGTCTAGGGGGCCTAGGTAGTAGCCTAGGGCCCCTTGCTGCGGTGGAGGTGGCGGATGGTTCGCGCGGGTCTGACGACCGATCGCGTGGTGGAGGCGGCGGCCGATCTGGCGGACTCCCTCGGTCTCGACAAGGTCACCGTGTCCGCGCTGGCGCGCGGCTTCGGGGTGAAGGATGCCAGCCTGTACTCCCACGTCAGGAGCGTGCAGGACCTTCGCACCCGGGTGGCGCTGCTGGCCGCGGGGGAGTTCGCCGACCGACTCGGCACGGCGGTCGCCGGACGGGCCGGAAAGGACGCACTCGTCGCGTTCGCCGACGCCTACCGCGCCTTCGCGCTGGAGCGGCCGGGCCGGTACGCGGCGACCCAGATCCGGCTCGATCCCGCCGTCGTCGCCGAGTCCACCGCGTACCACCGCACCATCGAGATCATCTATGCGATGCTGCGCGCCTACGACCTGGCCGAACCCGACTTCACGGACGCCGTGCGGCTGCTGCGCAGCACCTTCCACGGCTACAGCGCGCTGGAGGCCAACGGCGGTTTCGGTGCCCCTCGCGACGTGCAGGCGTCCTGGCAGCAGTGCGTCGAGGCGCTGCACGTCGTACTGGAGCGCTGGCCGTCCGCACACCCCAGCGGGAAGGGGCACAACGATGGATGAGCGGACCTCCACCCGCACCCGCCGTCCGGAAGTGCCCGCGGCGATCCTCCACCGCAAGGTGAGCGACGCCGGGCCTGTGCTGCGTGGCATCGGCTGAGCTGGGCGGCCGCATCCGTTCCGAGCCCCGCCGACGGGCTTGATTCCGCGAAGAAAGGAAGACATGGCCGAGCGCACCGGACGGACCGTGCGCGACCTGCGGCGGGGCAATCGGGCGAGAGTCCTGCAACGGCTCTATTTCGACGGGCCGTTGAGCCGCCAGGAGCTCGGCCCCGCCACCGGGCTGAGTTCCGGATCCATCAGCAACGTCGTCGCGGAACTTGCCGCGGAGAGGCTCCTCGAGGAGGCCGGCATCGTCGGCTCCGACGGTGGCCGCCCGCGCACGCTGCTGCGTGTGGCGCCCGGCGGGGGACTCCTCATCGGCATCGACATCGGCGAGACCCGGGTCCGGGTCGAGCTCTTCGACCTGTCGCTGACCGAACTCGCCCGCGCGGAACGGCCGCTGGCCCGGGACGGCTACGACGTCGAGCGCATCGTCGGCCATGTCGGCAGCGGCGTGACGGACGTGCTGCGGCAAGCGGGAGCGGATACGCGACGGCTGCTCGGCATCGGTATCGGGGTGCCGGGCATCGTCGAACGGGGCAGCCGGGAGAGGGCCGTCGGTGAGGCACCTCCCGCACCGGGCGAGGTCGGCGCCGTCGTGCACGGTCAGACGATCGGCTGGCGCGATGTCCCCTTCGAACGGCTGCTGCGCGACGCGGTCGACGTACCGCTCGACGTTCCGCTGTTCATCGACAACGGCGCGAAGACGCTGGGCCAGGCCGAGATGTGGTTCGGCGGCGGACGCGACGCACAGGCCGCCGTGATCGCCCTGATCGGATCGGGTGTCAGTGCCTGCGTCAACCGCGGCGGCATCCTCGACGAGGACCGGAGCAGCACGCCGCTGGAATGGGGGCACACGACGGTGCAGCTTCGTGGCCGCCGCTGCCGCTGCGGGTCCATCGGCTGCCTGGAGGCGTACGCGGGTGCGCAGGCCATGCGCGAACGCTGGCACGAGGCGGGGGGCCCGCTGCCCCCCGAAGCCGACGACGAAACCGCGCTGGCAGCGCTCCTGGCCGCCGCGTACCCCGATGCCGACGGTCCGGATCCCGATCCGGTCGCGCTCTCCGTCCTCGACGAGACCGCCGAATGCCTGGGCGCGGCCCTGGCCGACCTCGTCAACCTGTTCCTGCCCGAACGCATCCTGCTGGGCGGCTGGGCGGGGTTGCTGATCGGACCACATCTGATTCCGGACATCCGTCGGTACGCGGAGGACTACGCGCTCCGGCACCCGGCGGCACGCACCACGATCGAGATGGGCCGGCTGGGCCCGGACGCGGTCACCCTCGGCGCGGCGACGCTCCCGCTGGCCGAATTCCTGGCACAGGGCGGCAGCCGCCGGGCGACGGACGCGCCACCGAGCGTGCCCGCGGCCCGGCTGCCCACGGCAGCCGACGTCGTACGCAACCGCCACCGCACCCCGGCACGATGAGGTCCGCCTGCGCTCCCCGGTCCGCCCATCACCGGCAGGTCTCGGCCACTGCCTTGTCATCACCCTTTGTCTGCCCATAAGTTGACCGCTTGCGACGTGTCCTACAGCCAGTGGGGGAGCCAAGTCATGGCCGCGAACGGACGACACCGCAGATACCAGCCGAGCCGCATCAACCGCGCCTCGCTCACGGTCACGGTGGGCGGCGCGGGTATCGCGCTCCCCCTCGTCACCGCCGCCTCGGCGGGCGCCGCATCGACCGATGTCTGGGACAAGGTCGCCGCCTGCGAGTCGACCGGCAACTGGCACATCAACTCGGGCAACGGCTACTTCGGCGGGCTGCAGTTCACCCGGTCGACCTGGGCGGCGTACGGCGGCACGGTCTATGCCCCACGCGCCGATCTGGCCACCAGGGAACAGCAGATGGCCGTCGCGGAGAAGGTGCTGGAGGCACAGGGCCCGGGCGCCTGGCCGACCTGCTCCGTAAGAGCGGGGCTGAATAGGGGCGGCGGCGCCCCCGACCTCACGTCTGAGTCGGAACGGGCCGGCGGCCCCGTCGACGCCTCGTCGGCAACGACCTCCACGCCGAAGAAGGCGAACCCGAAGACGAAGCGGACGTCCGCGCCCGCCACCCCGACCACGGTGCCCGGCAAGCGCGACTCGTACACCGTCGCGCGCGGCGACTCCCTCTCCGGGATCGCGGCGACCGAGCATGTGCAGGGAGGCTGGCAGCGCCTCTACACGGCGAACCGGAAGGTCGTCGGCGACGACCCCGATCTGATCTTCCCGGGCCAGCGGCTCACCCTGGACGTGGCCGACACACCGCAGGCCGGCCCGACGAGCGGAACCAGGCCCGCCGCGAAGCCGAGCCGGTCGGCCGAGCCGAAGCAGAAGGCCCGTCCGCACCAGCCCGCGAAGCCGAGTCACCGGCCGACGAGTCCGCACCAGGCGGCGAAGGCCCAGCCGAAGAAGACCGAGCGGGCCGAGAAGGACTCCGGGCTCGTCGCGCCGGTGTCGGCGACCCGTGTCGGCACCGCGTACCACCAGGCCGGTTCCTGGGCGAGCGGCTACCACACGGGCGTCGACTTCCCCGTCCCCACCGGCACCTCGGTCAAGGCGGTGGCCTCCGGCACGGTCGTTTCGGCAGGCTGGGCGGGGGCGTACGGCTACGAGATCGTCATCCGGCACGGCGACGGCAGGTACAGCCAGTACGCGCACCTGTCCGCGCTGCTGGTACGCGAGGGCCAGCATGTCAGCGGCGGCCGGCGCATCGCCCGATCAGGTTCCACGGGCAATGCCACCGGACCGCACCTGCATTTCGAGATCCGTACGGGGCCCGGCTACGGCTCCGACGTCGATCCGCTCTCCTACCTCCGGGCGGGCGGCGTCAACGTCTGAACGGTCCGATGCAGCTCCATGGGACCGCCGGCCGCACGGTCCTCCGCGGAAAACGCACCTTGTCGTTCCGAACCGGCGCGCGGCTGCCGTGCGGAGCCGAAGTCGACCTGGCCCACCCGCCGCCGCTCCAGCGGCACCGTGACTCCCAGCGGGAGCGGCGCCGGAAGCGCTTCTTCGGCAGCGGCGGGCGGGGCTGCCCCGACGGTCACGGCCGTGGCCCTTCCGGGATCCGGCGGAATGATCACCGTGAGCTCGGCCTCCGCAGCGCCCACCGCGGCAACCGCCGGCGGGACGTCCGGACCGGCCGGGAGCACCTGGCGTCCTTCGCGCTGCTCCGCGCCCAGCCGTTCCGTCATCAGCATGATCAGGCCGCCCGCGGCAACCGCACCGCAGGCAAGTGCCAGGAACGCGCCCGCCGTGCCGTGCCGGAACTGCTCACCGAACAACGTGATGCCGACCGCCGAGGCGATCACCGGGTTCACCACGGTGACTGTCGCCAGTGGTGCGGTGAGGCCGGCGCCCCGGTAAGCGGACTGCGACAGCAGCAGCCCGGCCGACGCCAGAGCCGCTATGACCACAAGCGTGGGCAGCCCCGCGCCGACCGAACCGGACGCCCACTGCATCGCCACCGTCTTCGTGAAGACGGACGCGATACCGAAGGCGACACCGGCGCCGGCGGCCAGGACCACACTCCGTACCACCGGTGGTCGCATGCCCTTCGCGATCAGCACGAGCAGCGCCACACCACCGAACGTCACGGTCGCGAGCATCAGCTGCTGCGGACCGCCCAGGGTGTGCGACTCCTTGTTGCCGGTCAGGGCGAGCAGACCCGCCAGGCCGACGGTCGCCATGATCGCGCCACGCCAGGCGGTCGCCCTGGCCCGGCGGCGCGCGAAGAGCGCCGCCATCGGCAGGGCGAAGACGATCGTCAGCGCGCCGAGCGGTTGCACCAGACTGAGCGGGCCGTAAGCCAGTGCCATCACGTGCAGCACCGCACCGACACCGTTCAATGCCACCGCCACCCACCAGACGCTGTTGCGCAGAGGGGCGAACGAACGGCCGTCTCCGGCCGTGGCGACGCGCTCCTGGACGATCGCCCCGGCCGCGTAGGCGACCGCAGAGATCAGTGACAGCAGCACGGACAGCGCAAGGAAGCTCATGTACACCACGATGGCCCTTCAAAGCCGTCGAGTCGTCGTCCCTGAGACGGCGTTCCGACGTACTGCTTTGGTAGTAGGGGAGTGGTTTTTGTGTCCTCCTCCCGACGGTAGTCCTCCCGCTGCCGAGACTCAGGACGATCATCTCCACGGCTACGGTGAACGCTGAGACGCGGCCCCGAGGGGTGGCCTGATCGTCACTACGAGTGACTGGGGGAGTCCGTGGAGGAGCAGCAGCGCATGGAGCAGGCGCGGGCCGAGTCGGTGGGCGGATTCTTCACCCTGCGCAGAAATCCGGTGTCCGGCGGCGCGCACCGTCCGCTCGCCCTCCTGTACGCGGGGGAGACGGCACCGCTCACGGCCCGCATCGACACCGTGGCCGCCCGGCTCCGTGCCCCCGAGCGCAGGGTCGCCGCGTCCGTGGCGCACCTGGGGCTGGCCGCCCGCCTCTGGTCGACCGCCCTGGGACCGGCCGTCCTCTCCGGTCGCTTCCCGGACCTCTCCCCGGCCGCACTCCACTGGGATCCGCAGCACCCCGCGCCGGACGATCTGTGGCTCGACTCCGCGGCCACGCTGCCGGGCACGGCGGACCGCATCCGCGAATGCGTCCAGTACGGCCACCTCGTACCGCTCGCGGAGGCCATCCGACGGGACGGACACATCGCACCCCGGCTGCTGTGGGGAAATGCGGGCTCGGCCCTGGCCGGAGCGCTGCGCGAGCTGATCAGCTGGGCCCGCGCCCACCATCGTCCCGACGCGGCGCACCGGGCCCGCACCCTGGCCGCCGAACTCTTCGACCACCCGGACCTGCGGGCCACCGGGACGCCGCACACCCCGGCATTCCGCAGGAACAGCTGTTGCCTCTACTACCGGTGCCCAGGCGCCGGCCTCTGCGGGGACTGTGTCTTCGACCGCCGACCGGGCGCTTCCGCTCCATGACGAGCTGTTCGGGCTTCAAGATCATCCCGTGGCGGGTCTCCGGCGTGAGGATGCGGACCGGACCGGGATGGTTCGACCGAGAACGGGTTCTGAGAAGCGACCGAGATCAACGGCAGTTCGACGATCCGTTCCTGAACAGCTCCAGGAATGGACCGACGTCCACGCGAGGACTCCGTCGTTCGCGAGCGCCACGGTCAGCACGGTTGGCGTAGTCCTGCGACGAGGAGTGCGACCAGTCGGCGCACGTCGTAGCGGGCGTCGCTCTCGGCGCCGATACAGAGGTTTCCGATGCCGCGCATGAGTTGATAGGCGTCGAGGTCGGAGTGGATCTCGCCTGCGGCGACGGCAGCTTCGAGGAGCTGGGTGCACACCGGCAGGAGGCGTTCGAGGAAGTAGGCGTGCAGCGTCTCGAAGCCGGTGCTGTCCCCCTGCATCGCGGCGGCCAGGCCGTGTTTGGTGACCAGGAAGTCGACGAAGAGGTCGACCCACCGTCCCAGGGCGGCATGGGGGGTCGAGCTGGTAGCCAGCAGGGCCGGACCGGCCTCGGCGCAGGCGTCGACCTGGTGGCGGTAGACGGCGATGACGAGGTCCGCCCGGGTGGGGAAGTGACGGTAGATCGTGCCCATCCCGACGCCGGCCGCGGCTGCGATGTCGCGCACCGGCGCTTCCACGCCCGACGTGACGAAGACCGCGGCGGCCGCGTCCAGCAGGGTCTGCTGATTGCGCCGGGCGTCCTTGCGCTTGGACCTGGCTGAGCCCCCCGGGCCCTGGTCGCTGTCGTTCACCGCGGCATTCCTTCCGTAGGTCTTGCAAAGCGGAACAGTGCTCCGTATTGTTAGCGGAGCAACGTTCCGTTTCACCCATGATGGCAGACCCGGGGGCGCTCCACCAGGTCGCTGATGCGATCACGCTCCCCCCGGAGGGGAGAGCGCGCGAGGGTCGGGGCCCACGTTGATGTGGCTCCGCATGAGAAACGCTCCTTGCTCCCCACTCCGCCCGGCCTGTGGCGCCACCGACCGCCGGCCCCACCGAACCCAAGAGTGCGAACGCACTGAACTGAACGGATGGCACTTCCATGCCTGACTCGGATACCGCGAACGCGCAGAAGATGGCGGCTGCACCCACCACGGTGGTCTCCGCCAAACCGGTCGTCCTGTCCGCCCCGGGCCGCGGTGAGGACCTCCAGGTCCGCGTGTCCGCCCCCGCGACGGGCGGAGATCTGCCCGTCATCGTCTTCTCGCACGGCTTCGGCTGGTCGATGAACGGTTACGCCCCGCTGGCGGACTTCTGGGCCGCTCGCGGCTTTGTGGTACTGCAGCCCACCCACCTCGACTCCAGGACGCTCGGCTTCGCTGCCGAGGACCCCCGTAGGCCGCGGATCTGGCGCTTCCGGATCGAGGACCTCACCCGCGTGCTGGACGGACTCGACATTCTGGAGGCTTCCGTGCCGGACCTCGCCGGGCGCCTCGACCACGACCGCATTGCTGTGGCCGGCCACTCATGGGGAGCCCAGACGGCGAGCACTCTGCTGGGCGCGCGCGTCCTGGACTCCGACGGTGTTCCCGGAGAGGACATGTCCGATGCCCGGGTCAAGGCGGGCGTACTGCTCGCGCTGACCGGCCTGGGCGACGACCTGACCCCGTTCGCCGCCGAGAACTTCCCTTTCATGAGGCCGTCCTTCGACAGCATGACCACGTCGGCTCTCATCGTCGCCGGGGACAACGACCAGTCACCCCTGTCCACTCGCGGACCGGACTGGTTCACCGACCCCTACACCTGCAGCCCGGGAAACAAGAGCCTGCTCACGCTGTTCGGGGCCGAGCACTCGCTCGGCGGAATCGCCGGGTACGAGGTCGCCGAGACGACGGACGAGAGCCCCGCACGCGTCGCCCTGATCCAGCAGCTCAGCACGGCTTACCTGCGTAGCGCCCTCCACATCGAGGACACCGGCCGGCGGGCGGCGGCCACCGCGCTGGAGGAAGACCCCAACCCGCTGGGGAAGTTGCAGAGCAAGTGAGCTTTGCGAGCCTCACGGGCGCCGGCAGGCCCGGTCCGCCATGGTGGACGGCGCCGAGCAACCACGAGGCGACGCCCAGCGGTTGGAGCGCGGCGTCGCCCAGCACGGCCGTGTGCGCACGTTCGCGTCTCGACGGATTCCCCCGGCGGGCGTTCACCGGAATCGTCGGCACTGCTGACGATCAGGATTGCTGCAGGAAGGACAGGCGATGATCCTCGTCACCGGAGGTTTCGGCTTCATCGGATCCCACACCGTGCGAGCGCTGCTCGACCTGGGCGAAGACTGCGTTGTGGTCCAGCGCCGTGCCCGTGAACTCCCGGCCGTACTCGCTGGAGCGCGGGTGGAGGTGGAGCAGGCGGACGTCGCCGATCGCGATGCCCTGCTCGCGATCGGCGACCGTCACGACATCACGGGCATCGTGCACCTGGCGGGCTCCTATCCCTGGCCTCCTGTCCCTGACGCGCCGGTCGAGGCGACGCGGCAGGCGCTCGGCGGGCTGCTGAACATCGTGCAGGCGGCGCAGGAGTGGGGTGTGCGGCGTCTGGGTGTCGCCAGCACGATCGGGGTCTACTTCGGCGCCGGGGACGACGGACCGCTACGCGAGGACGCTCCGCTGGCGATGGGCGCATCCGTCTCGATACCCACCTTCAAGAAGGTCGGCGAACTGCTGGGCGGATTCCTCGCCGACACCACGGGTGTCGACATCGTCAACTATCGCGTCTCGGGTACCTGGGGCCCGCTCGGCCATCCCGATCCGTTCTTCGCCGCGCCCGCCCTGATCCACGCTGCCGCCCGCGGCACCGCTCCGGACCTCTCCCACCTCGTGGGGCCGGCCTTCGCCGGGGACGGGCTCGACCTCAACTATGTGAAGGACACCGGGCGGGCGATCGCCCTCCTCCAACTCGCGGGCAAGCTGAACCACCGTACGTACAACGTCGGCTCCGGCCGGGCCACGACCAACGCCCAGCTCATCGAAGCGATCAGGGAGGTGGTCCCCGACGCCCAGGTCGGTCTTCCAGCCGGAAGCGATGCACCGCACCTGGTCCTCGACATCGGCCGCCTCCAGCAGGACACCGGCTATCAGGCCGAGTACGACACCGCGCGAGCTGTCGGCGACTACATCGCGTGGCTGCGCGCAGGCAACAAGAACTGAGCGGAGGTCACGCCCCGACCACGGCCCCGACCATGCCTGATCTTGCCTGCGGTGACGCCGCTTCCGCTCGGCGGCTTCGGCCGCGACGCCGGCAGGGACGGGAACCGGACCGCCCGGACGGCGGCCGTGTCAGCCCGGACGGCAAGATGCCGGCGGCCGGAAATGCGCAGGCCAAGACGCCGATCGGCTGTCTTGCCGGCCGGTCCGTCGCTGGCGTTCCGAGGGTTCCCTCCGGCCCTCTCCTTCGGGCTGTCATGCACCTGGACAGTGGAACGGGAGTCGTGCTGTCATGCCAACTGTCATTCCTTCCAACGTTGTACATCCTGTTGCAACGAGCCGCCACCCTTCCTCACCAAGGAGGATCCGTGCGCATCAGAAAGAAAGTTGTCCTGCTTCTCGCCGCTGCTCTCGGCGCCGCCGGCCTGTCCGCCGGGCCTGCCGCGTCCGCGGCCTCGGACCCCGGCAGCCCCGTCGACGTACATGGCCTGAAGGGCGAGTACTACACCCAGTCCGCCCCCGGTGCCTTCGACTTCGGGCAGCTCAAGGCCACCGGATTCGACCCGGATATCGACTTCCCCACCCTCGAATCGCGCCTGAGCTCGGCCACCGGACAGGCCGACGACGCCAGCGTCCGGTGGACCGGGAAGATCGTGCCGGAGAAGACCGGCGCCCATGTCTTCTCGATGATCGGGGACAACGGGTTCCGACTCTGGATCGACGGAAAGCCCGTCATCGACCACTGGGTCGACGACTGGGAGAAGGAACAGACTTCGCAACCGGTCGAGCTGACCGCGGGCAAGGCCTATGACTTCAAGGTCGAATACTTCGAACACTTCGGCGGGTCCAACCTGCATCTCAAGTGGACCGAGCCCGGCGGCACCAAGGAGCCCGTGCCGCAGTCCGCCTTCCGGCTGCCCGACGACTTCGCGTACGACGGGGCCATCGGTGCCACCGTTCTCGCCGACGGCCGTACTCTCAAGCTGGACTTCGCACAGAAGCTCGCGGCTCTGCCCGCCGGACTCACCAACCACCTCGACGCCGTCATCGGCGGTGCGAAGTGGCCGCTCGGCGCGGCGAAAGCCGATCCCGGGGACCCGCGCAGCCTCACCGTCGCGCTCAAGGAGCCGGTCGTCGGCAACAAGGCCGGCGACGCCAACGGGCTGGCCGATGTCCGCTACGACGGCGAAGGCGGGCTGACCGGCGAGGACGGCAAGGCCGTCGGGGCCTTCTGGTCCAGTGGGCAGAACCGGTCCACGTACGAGCTCCGCACCGAGTGGGCCGATGAGGTCGGCCCGCACAACGCGCTTCCCGAGTACCCGCGTCCGCAGCTCACCCGTGACAACTGGCAGAACCTCAACGGCTCCTGGGAGTTCGCCGGGGCGAAGGCCGGGGAACAACCCCCCGTCGGCAGGAAGCTCGGCGAGAAGATCCTCGTTCCGTATCCGGTGGAGTCACAGCTCTCCGGCCTCGAACGGCACGAGGACCGGATGTGGTACCGGCGCACCTTCACCGTGCCCAAGGGGTGGAAGGTCGGCGACGGCAAACGTCTGCAGCTGAACTTCGGGGCTGTCGACTGGCAGTCCGAGGTGTATGTCAACGGCACCGAGGTCGCCCGCCACAAGGGCGGTTACGACAAGTTCAGCGCCGACATCACCGATGCGCTGAAGCCGGGCCGCACCCAGGAGCTGATCGTCGGCGTCTACGACCCGACCGATGCCCAGGGCGGCGAGAACCCGCCGATGGGCAAGCAGCGCCTCGACCCGAGCGGCATCTGGTACACCCCGTCGTCCGGCATCTGGCAGACCGTGTGGATGGAGCCGGTCGCCGCAGATCACGTCGACTCGCTGAAGCTCACCCCCGATGTCAAGGGTGAGAAGGTCGCTGTCGAGGTCCATGGGGTACGTGACGGGGTGCCGGTCACGGCGACCGCGTACGACGGGAAGCGCGAGGTCGGCACCGTGACCGGCCGCACCGGTTCGACGCTGGACCTGCGGGTTCCGAACCCGCACCTGTGGTCCGCGAACGACCCGCACCTCTACCAGTTGAAGGTCTTCGTCGGATCGGACCGGGTCGGCAGTTACTTCGGGATGCGGTCCATCGCCGTGGAGAAGGTGAACGGCACCCCGCGCACCGTCCTCAACGGCAAGCCGGTCTTCCTGATGGCCACCCTCGACCAGGGCTTCTGGCCCGATGGGCTGCACACCGCGCCCACCGACGAGGCACTCGCGTCCGACCTGAAGATGCACAAGGCCATGGGGTTCAACTCCGTGCGCAAGCACATCAAGGTGGAGCCCGACCGCTGGTTCTACTGGGCGGACAAGCTGGGCCTGCTCGTCTGGCAGGACATGCCGGCGATGAACACCGTCAACCCGTCCGCCGCCGCCCGCACCGAGTACGAGCACGAGATGAAGGAGATGATCGACGAACACTACAACCACCCGTCGGTCGTCATGTGGGTCACGTTCAACGAGGGCTGGGGCCAGTACGACGAGGCCCGTATCGCCGACCAGGCGAAGTCCTGGGACCCGACCCGGCTGATCAACAGCATGTCGGGCATCAACCTGGGCGTCGACGGAGGCACCGGCGACATCATCGACGAGCACGGTTATCCGAGCCCGGCCCTGCCCGCACCGGACGGGCGACGCGCACTGGTCAGCGGCGAGTACGGCGGACTCGGACTGGCGGTGCCGGGCCACGCCTGGGCCGTGCAGCAGTCGTACATCGCGGTCGACCAGTCGACCTACACCGATGACTACATCGCCAAGCTCGACGAGGTGCGAGCGCTCGCCTGCAAGGGCAGCAACGGCGCCGTATACACCCAGATCTCGGACGTGGAGGGCGAGTTGAACGGACTGCTCACCTACGACCGACGGATCGTCAAGCCCGATGTCAAGCGGGTCAAGGCGGCGCAGGACGCACTCGTCCGCGACGCGTCCAACCCGGTCGTGACGGGATGCCCCACCGCCTGACCGGTGACAGTGCTCTGGTCCGCCCCTGCCCGGGGCGGACCGGAGCGTTCGCGTCCGAACTCTTGACGCGGATCACCGGGGAACCAAGAATGATCGCGCTCTGACAACGTTGTCCAAGGAGGAGTACCCCATGCACCGGATCCCACGGATGCACCGGACCCCACGGCCGAGACTCCGCGGCCCGGCGGCCGCACTCGCTGCCGTCGCGCTCCTCGGCGGTGTCCTCACCACCGGGGCCACGGCCCAGGCCGCGCCCCGCGCCGACGGGGAACTGACCGATCTGGTCAACCCGTTCATCGGCACCCAGAACGAGGGCAACACCTACCCGGGCGCGTCCGTGCCGTTCGGCATGGTGCAGCTCTCCCCGGACACCGGCCACAACACCGGCTACGACTACGCCCAGAACCACATACGCGGCTTCTCCGCCGTACATCTCTCCGGTGTGGGCTGCGGACTCGGCGGCGATCTGCCGACGCTGCCCACCACCGGTGACGTCACACAGACCGACTACGCCAAGTACGCGGCGGAGTTCAGCCACGACGACGAGAAGGCGAGCCCGGGCTACTACAAGGTCGGGCTGAAGAACGGGATCGACGCCGAGCTCACCGCCACCAAGCGCACCGGTGTGCAGCGTTACACCTTCCCGGCCACCGACAAGGCCAACGTCCTGCTCAACGCCGGCCAGTCGCTGCACCGGACGCTCTCCTCCACGGTGGAGATCCTCGACCACCGCACGGTACGGACGGCGATCACCGGCAGCGGCTTCTGCCAGGACACGAAGCCGTACACCGTCTACACGATCACCCACTTCGACCGCCCGTTCACCACCTCCGGCACCTGGAACGGCGACACCGTCACCGAGGGCTCCAAGAAGTCCTCGGCCACCGATGCCCGCAACGGTGCCTGGCTGCGCTTCGACACCACCAAGGACCGCACCGTCGAGGCCACCACCGCGCTGAGTTACGTCGACGCCAAGGGCGCCGCGCTCAACCTCCGTGCCGAGGGCGGCCGCAGCTTCGACCGGGTCGAGCACGCCGCCCAGCAGTCCTGGGAGGAGCGGCTGGAAGGTGTGAAGGCCAAGGGCGGCAGCGACGAGCTGCGCCGCACCTTCTACTCGTCGCTCTACCGTTCCTTCCTCGCCCCCAACGTCGGCAGCGACGTCGACGGCCGCTACACCGGCTGGGACCAGAAGACCCACCGCGCTGTTGCTGCTGACGGGGCTTTCACGTACTACCAGAACTGGTCGCTCTGGGACACCTACCGCACCCAGGCCCAGCTCCTCTCGCTGCTCGCCCCGCGCGAGTCGCGCGACATGGCGATCTCGGTCCTGCGGATCGACGCCGAGAGCGGCTGGCTGCCCAAGTGGGGCTACGGCACGGTCGAGACGAACATCATGACCGGCGACCCCGTCACCCCGTTCCTCACCAACGCCTACCAGCAGGGGCTGCTGAAGGGACATGAGGAAGAGGCGTACCGCGCCCTGAAGAAGAACGCCGACGGCGTCCCGCCCACCGACTCCGCGCCCGTCGGCCGCGAAGCCAACGTGCAGTACCTGAAGGACGGGTTCGCCCCGTACATCAAGGACCGTCCGCACGCCAAGCCCGGCGACTCCGACTTCGACCACGGTGCCTCCGCCACCCTGGAGTACGCCCTCTCCGACGCGATGCTGGGCGAGATGGCCCGCGACCTCGGCCACGACGCCGACGCGAAGCGATACGAGGACCGCGCCCAGAACTACCGGAAGATCTTCGACCCCTCGACCGGCTTCTTCCGCGCCCGTGACGCCGCGGGAGCCTTCACCGGCCCCGCCGACCCGGCACAGAGCGAGGGCTTCCACGAGGGCACGTCCTGGCAGTACCAGTGGCTCGTGCCCCAGGACCTGCCCGGCATGGTCGGCCTGATCGGCGGGAAGGACGCCGCCAACCAGCGGCTCGACTCCTTCTTCGCGTACGACAAGCTGCTCGCCGATCCGGCGAAGACCGCCCGCGAGGTCTGGGTCAACGGCCCGTACGCGTACTACAACGCCGACAAGTACAACCCGCAGAACGAGCCCGACCTCATCGCCCCGTACACCTATCTCTCCACCGGGCAGCCGTGGAAGACCACCGACGTGGTGCACGCGGCGCTGACCCTCTTCACCGACGCCCCCACGGGTATGACGGGCAACGACGACCTCGGCACGATGTCCGCCTGGATGGTGCTCTCCTCCATCGGTGTCTTCCCGGTCCAGCCCGGCACCGACACCTGGGGTCTGTCCACGCCGGCGTTCGAGCGTGTCGATCTCACGCTCGACCGTCGCTACTACCCGCACGGGTCGTTCACGGTGAGCGCGCCCGGGACGTCGGACGCCGATCGCTACATCCAGTCGGCGCGGATCGACGGTGCGGCTCAGGCGCGCACCTACCTCACCACCGACGACATCCGCTCGGCCCGCTCGCTCTCCTTCACTGTGGGCAGCAGCCCGTCGGCCTGGGGCACGTCGCCCGCGGACGCACCGCCCGCTCTCGGCTGAGCCGCTCCGCCGGAACGCCCGGACGCCCGCCCCTCGGCTCACCAGGGGCGGGCGTCCGCCATTGCCGGGGTCAGGCCGGCGACGGCGGGTCGATGGCCTCCGCCACCGTAGCGAAGACCGGCAGCGCACTGTCCAGCCCGAGTACGCGGATGAGCCTGTCCATGAAAGGTGAAGGCGCGGCGAGCCGCATCCGGGCGCCCAGCACGGTCTGCCCGTGGAGGAGCATGTTCACCGTCGTGGAGTCCGCGAACGAGACGGCGGAGAGATCGACAACGACCGGGCCCGGCCCGTCCTGGGCCGCATTCTCCAGTGCGGCGCCGAGAACGCCGACGTTGTCGATGTCGAAATCACCCGACAAGGCGAGTATCAGCGCGCCTCGCTCCTGGCGTGGGACGATTCGCATGGCCTTGTCTTCGCTGGGCGGTGGAAGCACGGAAGGCACCTCAGGATGCACTGGGTGGACGGGAACGGCCGCCGCGGGCGGGCGGCTCGGTCGCGATCCGTCCCGGCTCGCGGCGTGGGGTACCTGCCGAACCATAGAAGGAACAGTTGTCGCTTGACAACATTCTCCGTGGGTAACAATCTATTCCAGATGATCAACAACGACCGCACCCACGTCGGGTCCGGCTCGCTCACGCGCAGGGACAGGGGCCGGATGAAACTAGGCGCTCTCCGCGACATCGTCGCTCAGCCCGGTCGCCGGACCGCCGTCCGCCCCGATCCGCTCGGCAGCGGCCGTGTTGAATGCGGCCAGCCCTTCCGCGAGGGCGGCCACCGCGGCCTGCGGCATGCGTCCCAGCACCGCGGCGAACTCCTGGGTGCGGATCGACCGGTACTCCTCCAGCAGGGTGCGGCCGTGCTGGGTCAGCCGGAGCTCGACCTCCCGGCGGCTGGTGGCACTGGGCTCCCGCCGGACCATGCCCATGGCCTCCAGGCGATCGCAGAGCCGGCTCACCGACGGCGCGCGCGAACCGAGCGCCTCACCGAGCGACCGGAGATTGCTGCCCTCCTGCTGCTCGATCACGAGCAGCGCCCGCAGCTGGGAGGGCGAGAACGCGACCGCAGCCGCGGCCTCCTGCCCGCGCGACCACAGCACCTCCAGCAACTCGGAGGCGGAACAGACATCCGCGGACACCTGCTCAAGGGGGCGCGGGTGACCGGTGGGACGGGGCATCCGTCCACTCTTTCACTCCGCACGCCCGTCTGTCAGCCCGGAACCGGCCCCGTCGCCGCTCGAAGAAGGACCCGGAGACCGTGAGCGCGCGCCAGGAGATCGAACGAGCGGTGCGGGCGGCGGCACCGTACGCCCTGGTGGAGACGGTCCGCGAGGCACTGCGCAGGGAGTACGGCGCGCTCCGCGTCCAGCTCCTGCTGGCGGACTACGGCATGACCGTACTCAAGCCCGTCGACCCCGTCGACGGCCCCGGCGACCCGCTGTCGATGCACAACAGCCCGGAGGGCCGGGCCTTCGGCAGTCAGGAACCGCGCGAACAGTCCCACCGGTCCGACGACGCCCTCGACCATCACCTCCCGGTGACGGTGCGAGGGGAACGGCTCGGCATTCTCACTGTGCGCCTGCCCGCCGGGAACTCCACCCCGGCCACGGTGGACGAGCTGACCCATGTGGCCGATCTCCTGGGTCACGAGATCCTGGTCGCGGAACGGGACACCGATCTCTACCAGCGGGCGCGCCGGGTCAGCAGACTCACGCTCGCGGCCGAGATGCAGTGGCAGCTCCTTCCCGCGCGGGCCTGCACGGCGGCCGAGTACGCCATCGGCGCGCAACTGGAACCCGCCTACGCGATCCACGGCGACAACTTCGACTGGTCCGCCGACGCCGGCCAGCTGACCGTCGCCGTCACCAACGGCATGGGCGAGGGCATCCAGGCGTCGCTGCTCACCAACCTCGCCGTGAACGCGCTGCGCAACGCCAGGCGTGCCGGGATCGACATCGCCGACCAGGCGTCCCTCGCGGACCAGGCGATCTACGGGCTGCACCGCGGCAGCGCCCACGTCTCCACGCTGCTGCTCCACTTCGACCTGGCCACCGGCCGGGTGGGCGCCGTCGACGCGGGCTCTCCGCAGCTGTGGCGGCTGCGCGGCAGAACGGTCACCCGCATCGACCTGGAGGCGGAGCTCCCGCTCGGCATGTTCGAGGAGTCCCAGTACTCCGTGCAGGAGTTCCACGTGGTGCCGGGGGACCGGCTGATGCTGGTCAGCGACGGCGTCTACGGGGCCGTGTCGCCGCTGGGAGAAAAGTACGGGGAACGGGCTCTGGCCCGCGCGATCCTCGCGACCAGGCTGCTGCCGGCCGCCACCGTGCCGCGCGCCGTACTGCGCGAGCTGGCCGACCACCGGGGCTCGGAGTCACTCGACGACGCACTCGTGATGTGCATCGACTGGTTCGGCCGGCAGTAGGGGGACCTTCCCCGGGACACGGGCCCGGTCCCCGCCGGACCGGGTCCGGGCCCCCACCGAGGGGGTCAGCTGCTGAGCTCGAACTCGGCCCGGATCCGCTTGCCCACCGGTACACGCTCGGCGGTCAGACGGTCACAGAGGGCGACGACGATCTCCATGCCGTGACCGCCGAGGCGGGTCGGGTCGGGGGAGAAGAGCACGGGAAGTGCCGTGCTGCTGTCATAGACCGTGACGCTGATCCGCCGCGCGGTGCCCTCCAGCTCCAGCAGGTAGGGGCCGTGGCTGTAGCGGTCGGCGTTGGTGACCAGCTCGCTCACGGCCAGCATCAGGTCGTTACGGGTGTGCTCGCCGAGCACCGCCAGCCATTCGCTGGTGAGCCGCAGCAGGAACTGATCGGCCAGGTCGCGTGCCTGCGCGACGCAGCCCGGCTCACCACCGAACACTTCGGCGATGTGGAGTGCCTCAGTGAGCCGGTGACCCGGGGGCGGGTCGTCCGGCCGGGAGAGGGCGTGTTGGTTCATGAGCTCCAGCCAGGGCGCAGCGGGGGAGGTCGGTGACCTTGTCTTCGCGATTCATCTACCCGTGTCAAGGGCTCCCACTCCTGGACATCGCGAAGGTGGTCAGGAGCGGCCCGGAAGTCGTACGACCGTCACGAAGAATTCGTCGATCTGGCGTACGGCCGAAATGAACTGATCCAGGTCGACCGGCTTGGTGACATAGGCGTTGGCATGCAGTTTGTAGCTGCGCAAGATGTCCTCCTCGGCGGAGGACGTGGTGAGTACGACCACCGGAATGAGTGCCAGATCCGGATCGCTCTTGATCTTCTCCAGCACCTGCCGGCCGTCGTACCGGGGCAGGTTCAGGTCGAGCAGGATCAGGTCGGGGCGAGGGGCGTCACCGTACTCGCCGCGGCGGTAGAGGAAGTCCAGCGCCTCCTGACCGTCCCGCGCCACATGGAGCGTGTTGCGGATCTTGTTGTCCTCGAAAGCCTCCCGGGTCATGAGCTCGTCGCCGGGATCGTCCTCCACGAGAAGGACTTCGATGGGCTGTACCGGGGTGTTCACGTTGCGTCTCCGGAGGGATCGGGATCAGGAGCGGGGGCGGCGGGCTCAGCGGCCGGGTGGCGCGCCGCGTCGGGGCTGACCGGCAGCGAGAAGTGGATGCGAGCGCCTTCACGGTATTCGGGGTCCAGCCAGATCCGGCCGCCGTGGAATTCGATGATCTTGCGGCAGAGCGCCAGTCCGATGCCCGTGCCGTCGTAGTCCTCGCGGGAGTGCAGGCGCTGGAAGATGACGAACACCTTCTCCGAGAACTCCGGGGCGATGCCGATGCCGTTGTCCTGCACGGTGAAGAGCCACTGCTCATCCTCCCGGACACAGTTGACCGTGATCACGCACGGGACCTCGGGCCTGCGGAACTTCACCGCATTGCCGATCAGGTTCTGCCAGATCATCGTGAGCGTGGTCGGGTCACCGGTCACCTGCGGCAGTGGGTCCTGCCGGACGAGGGTGGTGCCGGTCTCCTCGATGGACAGTGCGAGATTGGCCGCGGCGCGGTCCAGCGCGCGGTCGAAGTCCACGGAGTTCCAGCTGTCGTGCACCCGGCCCACCCTCGAGAAGGTGAGCAGGTCGTTGATGAGCACCTGCATCCGCTTGGCCCCGTCGACCGCGAAGTCGATGTACTGCTTGCCCCGCGCGTCCAGTTCGTCGCCGTACCGTTTTTCCAGGAGCTGGCAGAACGACGCCACCTTGCGCAGCGGCTCCTGGAGGTCGTGCGAGGCGACGTAGGCGAACTGCTCCAGTTCGGAGTTGGAGCGACGGAGCTCCTCGGCCTGCTGGGCCAGCAGCGATTCACGCTCCTGGGCCTCTTCGAGCTCCGAGACCAGACGGCTGCGCATGTCCTCGACGGCCGCCGCCACCGTCCGCACGTCGGACGGCCCGTGGACCTCGATGCGGTGCCGGAACGCGCCTGCCCGTACCTTGCCCGAGCCGATGGCGAGGGCGGTCAGCGGCCGGGCCACCACGCGGTTGAACAGGATGCTGAGTGAGACCACGGTAAGCACGAACACGAGCACCAGGGCGATCATCGCCCGGTCGCGTATGACCCGGGCGTTGTTGAGTCCGGCGCGGGCCCGGTCCCGGGCGGCGTCGAGGTGCTGCTGCTGCGTGCCGTAGAGCGAGCGCAGGATGTCGAATTCCCGCTTGCTTTCCAGGATCCTGGCGGCGGAGTCGGCCGTCGGCCCGCTTCGCGCCGAGGCGATCAGCGGTTCCGCGTGCAGCGTGCGCCACCGTGCGGAAGCCGCGGCGATCCGGTTCAGGTCGTCGCTGAACGGCTGTTCGTCACCGAGTACCGCGCGCATGCGGGCGATCCGCTGCTGTTCGTCCCGCTTGCCGGCCTTGTACGGTTCGAGGAAGGCCTTGTCGCCGCTGAGCGCGTATCCGCGCACCCCTGTCTCCTGATCGAGCAGGGCATTCTGCAGCTGGAAGGCGGAGGAGCGGGCCGGCTGGATACGGTCCACCAGGTCGGTGGTCCGGTCGGACATC
Source organism: Streptomyces sp. NPDC005262 (assembly GCF_042872425.1). Taxonomy (NCBI): domain Bacteria; kingdom Bacillati; phylum Actinomycetota; class Actinomycetes; order Kitasatosporales; family Streptomycetaceae; genus Streptomyces; species Streptomyces sp. NPDC005262. The sequence goes on along the minus strand of NZ_JBIAKK010000003.1, from coordinate 477,175 downwards.
CTGGCCAGCACGAGCCCTCCCACGACCAGGCACCCGCAGACGACCAGCACGAATCCGCCCAGGATCAGATGCACCCAGTTCTGGACCGAAAGGCGGGAGAACCACGGCTTGCGCGGGGCCGGTCCGGTGGCCATGTCACTCATCGGGGGTCTTTCTCCAGCCGAGATGCAGTACGGCGACGTCGTCGGCCAGGCCGCCGTAGGGCGAGGCGCCCTCCGTGGCGCCGGCGACCAGCGCGTCGATGAAGGGGCGGGCGGCAAGACCTCCGGCGTTCTGTGCCATGGCGAGCAGACCCTCCTCGCCGAGACGCGAGTCAGGGCCCGTCCGCCCCTCGAAGAGTCCGTCGGTGAAGAGCACCACCCCGCCCTCGCGGGGGAGTGCGAGTTCGGTCGTCGACCACTGGCCGGCTCCGGGAAGGAGCCCCAGTGCCATGCCGCCCTCGGGCTCGAACCACTCGACCTCCGTGCCGCGCCGCAGCAGGAGCCCGGGATGTCCGGCCCGCACCACGCTGACGTGCCGGGCGTCGGTGGGGAAGACGAGCGAGGTCACCGTCGCGAAGACATGCGGGTCGGAGCGCTCGGCGACCAGAATCGCCTCGAGGAGCCTTATCTGTTCCAGCGGGTCGGTGCCGCACAGTACGGCCGTACGCCACGCCACTCGCAGACACACACCGAGCGCGGCCTCCGCCGCGCCGTGCCCCGACACGTCGCCGATCACCGCGTGCACGTTGCCGTCGGGGGTCTGCACCACGTCGTAGAAGTCGCCGCTCAGCAGACCGTGCGCGCGGCCCGGCTCGTACCGGGCTACAGCATCGAAACTCTCGTCGCGCAGCAGCGGGACGGGCAGCAGCCCGCGCTCCAGGCGCGCGTTCTCCTGGGCCATCAGCCGGTTGGCACGCAGTGCGGCGGCGGCGCGTTCGACCTGCTTGCGCTGGAGGGCGTAGCGAACGGCGCGGGACAGTGCCTGGGGGTCGATGCGTCCCTTGACGAGATAGTCCTGCGCGCCGGTGGCGACGGCGGCGAGGCCCGCTTCGGCCTCCGCGAGTCCGGTCAGTACGACGATCGCGGCGTCCGGTGTCGTCTCCACGATCTGGGTGACGGCCTGCAGCCCGTGCACATCGGGAAGATGCAGATCGAGCAGCACACAGACCGGGGTACTGAGGGCCTGCAGGAACTCCAGGGCCTCGGTCAGGGACTTGCGCCAGATGAGACCGGAGTCCAACTCGCTGTCGGTGAGCATCTCCTCGACGAGCAGGGCGTCACCGGCGTCGTCCTCGACCAGCAGGATCGTGGCGTCCACACTCCATACGGAGCGCCCGGGGGCGCTTTGCGCCGGGAGGGCGGCCAGGGCCGTGGGATGTGCCGGGGCGTTTGCGCGCGGCTCAGACACTCTCCACCCCCTCGTGCGGTCTGCCCAGGTCGTTTCCGATCGTCTCGCAGCATATGCGAAGGAGTCGTGCCGCCACGCGACCCGGCGCGGACGGAACCCCGCGGGCCGGCCTGCCGGGTGTGCCCGGAGCGGGCAGACCCGACAGGCCGGGAAACACACCACCGGAACGAGCGGCATCGCGCCGCTCCGGCGCCCGGCGGATCAGTCGGTGGCATGTAGCCCGTCGCCTTCTCCGCCCGCGCGGAGGCGGCTGTGAGGACGACGCGCCGTCACGCCGTCGATGCACGGCCGCTTCGAGCGGTGCAGATCCGTGGCGGCACGTGCTCCGGCGCTCAGTGCCGCGGTCAGGCCTCCACGGACATACCGGCGCGCAGCTGCTGGACGATGCGCGCCAGCAGCCGCGAGACGTGCATCTGCGAGACGCCGAGCTCGGCACCGATCTGGGACTGCGTCATCTCCTGCCCGAACCGCATCTGCACGATGCGTCGCTCACGGTCGTCCAGCTTCTCCAGCAGCGGCGCCAGCGCATGGAGATTCTCGACCGCCTCCATACCGGGGTCGGGCTCACCGAGGAGTTCGGCGTACGACCGCTGGTCCTTGCTCGAATCCGTGTCGGCCGAGGGGGTGTCCAGGGAACCGGCGGAGTAGCCGTTGGCGGCGACGAGCCCCTCGATGACCTCCTCCTCCGGAAGGTCGAGATGGGCGGCCAGTTCCTTGACGGTGGGGTCGCGGTCCAGCTCGGCCGAGAGCCGCTCCTTGGCCTTCGCGAGGTCGACACGCAGCTCCTGGAGCCGGCGCGGCACGTGCACCGACCAGGTGGTGTCACGGAAGAAGCGCTTGATCTCGCCCACGATGTACGGCACGGCGAAGGTGGCGAACTCCACGTCACGGGAGAGGTCGAACCGGTCGATCGCCTTGATCAGGCCGATGGTGCCGACCTGGATGATGTCCTCGGTGTCGTCACCGGCCCGGTTGCGGAACCGCGACGCGGCGAAGCGCACCAGCGAGAGATTCATCTCGATGAGGGTGTTGCGCGCGTACTGGTACTCGTGCGTGCCCTCTTCGAGGACCTGGAGCTTGTCGAGGAACAGCTTGGAGAGCTGCCGCGCGTCCTTCGGGGCGACCTTTCCCGTGTCCTCGACCCAGGGCAGCTCAACATCCCCGGCGCCGGTGAGGGCACCGGGCTGCTGGTGGAGTGTTCCTGCGCTGATCCGCTCCGACGCGGTCGCCATGTCGTCGCCCTCCCTGTTCGTTGGATGCTCGAGCGGCGTCTGCCCCGCTTCCCGTGAGTAATGCGCGAAGTCCCGAATTTTTTTCGTCAGCCCGGCCACGGCGGGCACTCTGCCCCCTTATGTGCGTTTCGTCTCGTCCACCGCGGCTCATCAGGGCAGATTCCGACGGACCTCGCCCTGCGATTCCCCGTCCTCGCGGGGCGCCGCGGCCCGAGCGGTCCCCCAGAGCCCGTGGCGCCTCTCGTGCTCCCGCCGTCCCGCTGCGCCGACCCGGATGGAGCAGCGCGGCGGACATGGCAGACTTGAGCGGGGCATTCGGCCCGAAGTGCGGCGGCTTCGCGCAAGCCCGCAGCCGGGCCTCAACACCGTGGATGCCAGTCCTCGTGAGCCCACTGCGGCGACGTGTCCGGGGCCGCCGAGAGAACCCGGCGGCATGACTGACAGAGGAACGGCAATGACGGTGACAGAGGACAGCCAGGAGCTCGCTCCCGGTATCGAGGAGTTCGGTCCCGGTATCGACCCGGAGCGGCTGGCCGTCTGCCTGAGCGTGCTCGACGAACTCGACTCCATCGAGGTCGACCACCCGGACGCCATCGCCGTGCGCCGCGCCACCGCCGGTGTCTACCGGACGGTGAAGCAGCGCCGCCGCCAGGAGCGACGGGCCGCCAAGACCGCGCACGACAAGGCCGTCACCGAAGCCACGGCCACCGGGTCGGCCGAACGTATCGACGACGAGACCCAGGGGGTCCTGCCGTCCTCCTCAGCCGGTGCCGAGATCGCCGGGATACTTCAGCGGCCCCGGTCCTGCTACATCTGCAAGACCCGGTACGTCGAGGTCGACGCGTTCTACCACCAGCTCTGCCCGCAGTGCGCCAAGGAGAACCGGTCCCGCCGCGACGCGCGCACCGACCTCACCGGACGCCGGGCGCTCCTCACCGGCGGCCGCGCCAAGATCGGCATGTACATCGCGCTGCGGCTGCTGCGCGACGGCGCGCACACCACGATCACCACCCGCTTCCCCAACGACGCGATCCGCCGCTTCAAGGCGATGCCGGACAGCGCCGAGTGGATCCACCGGCTGAAGATCGTCGGCATCGATCTGCGCGACCCCGCCCAGGTCGTCGCGCTCGCCGACTCGGTCGCCGCCGAAGGACCGCTGGACATCCTGATCAACAACGCCGCCCAGACGGTGCGCCGCTCCCCGCAGGCGTACAGCGAACTGGTGAGTGCCGAATCCGCCCCGCTGCCCGCGGGCGAGCTCCCCGCCGCCGAGGTCATCGGCACCTTCGGCAGCGGTTCGGTCGACCGCGTCGCGGCCCTGCCCGCCGCCCGCAAGGAGGGGCTGACCGCTCAGGACGTCACCGAGCTCGCCCTGGTCACCGGCTCCGCGTCGCTGGAGCGGATCGCCGCCGGCACCGCGATCGACGCGGGCGGTCTCGTACCCGACCTGCATCACACCAACAGTTGGATCCAGACGGTCGAGGAGGTCGAACCGATCGAGCTGCTCGAGGTCCAGCTCTGCAACTCCACCGCGCCGTTCATCCTGATCAGCCGGCTCCGCCCGGCGATGGCCGCGACGGCCGCCAAGCGGGCCTATGTCGTCAACGTCTCGGCGATGGAGGGCGTGTTCAGCCGGGGTTACAAGGGCGCGGGCCACCCGCACACGAACATGGCCAAGGCCGCGCTGAACATGCTCACCCGCACCAGCGCCCAGGAGATGTTCGAGAAGGACGGCATCCTGATGACCGCCGTGGACACCGGCTGGATCACCGACGAGCGTCCGCACCCCGACAAGATCCGCCTGGCCGAGGAGGGCTTCCACGCCCCGCTGGACCTGGTCGACGGCGCCGCCCGGGTCTACGACCCGATCGTGCGGGGCGAAGAGGGCGAAGATCTGTTCGGCTGCTTCCTCAAGGACTACGCGCCCGCAGGCTGGTAGATCACCCGGATGTCCGAAAGTGAGCCACTGGACGCATTCCATCGAGCGCGGACGCGCTCATTTGGTTAGTCTGATGTGCACGGACGCCACCAAGGGATCCACGAAACCTCCTCGGCCGTCCTGGGACAGGCCTGTAACCAGGCCACCGTCCCCGATCCACACCCGGCGCCACCGCGACCGAACTGTTCCTGCCCCTGCCCCTCATGGGCAGTCGATTTCCGGTTACTGAGGCCGGAGGCTCGGCGCCGCCCGGGGTGACGTGACACTAAGGAGTGCGCGGTGACACCAGAACTGACGAAGCACGAGAAGCGACCGACGGAGCGAAACGGAAAGCAGGCCAAGCGGCCCGAAAAGCTCCGGAACATCGAAGTCTGGGCCAGGTCCGCACCGATCCGGCTGGCTGGCTACGAGGACGACCTCGCCGAGCCGCACATCCTGCCGGGCATCGACTGATCCTCCGGCCCGACCCACGCGGCCCGATCACTCGCCCCGGTCCGTCAGATCGGAAGCCCCGGCCCTCCGCCACCACGGAGCGCCGGGGCTTCGGCATGTGGTCCGGCGACTCGGCGGCACTGATCGGCCAGCCTGGCCCCGGCACATCCAGTCATCCGATGGCTATGGGGAAGAAGTTTCGTTCTGTCTGGAAAATTTCATTGACAGGTCCCCGCCACGCTCCAATCATCGGACGTCATGACCGAACTTCCCAGACGCCATGTACTCGGAATGACGGCAGGGGCGGCAGTCGGCGCCGCCCTGCTCACCCCCGCCACCGCCGATGCGGCCCCGCGAACCGGAGCCGCACGCCCGGGACCGGACGCCCACGACAGCGACTGGGGCACCGTCCCCGCCGCCGTCCCGGTGCCCCTGGACAGCTGGTTCGACAACGACGGCATCGATACCGCCGAGGCCCGTGGCGGCAACTTCGACGGCTCCGGCTACACCTTCCCCGGTGAGGAGCTCCCCGCCGGAGAACGAGAGATCGACGGGACCACGTTCCTCTTCCCCGCCTCCGGCGCCGGTGCCAAGAACAACATCGTCGCCCTCGGCCAGCGCATCGACCTGCCGCCCGGCCGCTACCTCTCCGGGCTCTTCCTCACCGCATGCAGCTACGGCGCCGCCTCCGGCCAGGCCACCGTCCACTACGCGGACGGCACCACATCGACCCCCGCCCTCGGCGGCCCCGACTGGTATTCCGGCAGTGGTGCGCTCACCGCCGCGTACCGCTACCGCCCCGACGGTGACAAGGACGCGCACCAGGTCTCCATCGCGGTCACCGAGATCGCGCTCGACCCGACCAGGGAAGCCGTCGCGCTGACCCTGCCCACCACCCGGCCCGCCGAGGCCAACAGCTCATCCCTGCACATCTTCGCGCTGTCGCTCCAGCCGGCCGTCGAGGGGCGGGCGCTGTCCCTGCGGGAGGCGCACTCCACCACCTCGCTGCTGGACTCCGGCGCGCAGAGCGTCGAGGCCACCGTCGTCAACGCGGGCACCGTCGCCGTCCTCGCCACCGACGGCCTCAGCCTCTCCGTGGACGTCCCCGGGGCACGTACCGTCGAACCCGCCCGCATCACCCGGCTTGCCCCCGGTGACCAGGCCCGCGTCCGGATCGGCATCCGCAGCAGGCCGGGCACCGCACCCGGCACCGCCCAGGACGGCAACGTTGTCGCGCACGGCCGTGGACAGCAGGCGGCCACCGTCCGCCGCTCGCTCACCCTCGGCGTCCCCGACTACCGGCCCACCGACGCCTCCCTCTCCACCCACCAGGCGCCGTACTGGTTCCAGGAAGCGAAGTTCGGCATCTTCATCCACTGGGGGGTCTACTCGGTACCCGCCTGGGCGCCGGTGGGCACGCAGTACGCCGAGTGGTACTGGAACCAGATGCAGGACCCCAACAACCCGACGTACGCCCACCACCGCGACACGTACGGCGAGTCCTTCGACTACGACGACTTCATCCCGCAGTTCCGTGCCGAGCGATTCGACCCCCGGTCCTGGGTGGAGCTGTTCCGGGACGCGGGTGCGCAGTACCACGTCCTCACCTCCAAGCACCACGAGGGATTCGCGCTCTGGGACACCAAGCTCTCGGACCGCAACGCGGTGAAGATGGGGCCGGGGCGCGACCTGGTCAAGGAGCTTTTCGACGCGTCGCGCCGCTACACCCCGGAACTGCACCGAGGGCTGTACTTCTCGATGCCCGAGTGGTTCAACCCCGACCAACCTTGGATGGGCCACGCCCCGCGCAACCCCTACACCCTGGAGCCCCTCCCGTACACCGGATACACGGCGGGCAAGGACTACGTCACCGAGTTCCAGGGCCCGCAGATGCTGGAGCTGGTCCACGGGTACGACCCCGAGATCCTCTGGTGCGACATCGGCGGCGACAACGACAGTCACCGGGTGCTGTCCGAGTACTTCAACCACGCCAAGAACCGGGCCAGGCCCATCGATGTCACCGTGAACAACCGCTCCGGGATCGGGACGTACGACTTCACCACGCCCGAATACACGACGTACGACCAGATCGTCACGGCGAAATGGGAGTCCAGCCGGGGCCTCGACCCGTTCTCGTACGGCTACAACGCCCAGACACCCGACGAGAAGTACATGACGACCGAGGAGGTCGTGCACTCGCTCGTCGACATCGTCTCCAAGAACGGCAATTTCCTGCTCGACATCGGACCGAAGGCCGACGGCACCATCCCCGAGATCATGCAGCGCCGGCTGCGCGAGACGGGGGAGTGGCTCAAGACCAACGGCGAAGCCATCCACGGGACCACGTACTGGTCACGGATGCCGCAGCTCGGCGAGGACCTGCGGTTCACCGTCCGGCCGGACAAGGCCTTCTACATCCACTCACTGGCGCAGCCCGGCGCCACCCTCACCGTCGAGGCCCCGGTGCCGATCCGCAGCGGTGACCGGGTCACCCTGCTCGGGTACGACCGGCCGCTCCACTGGCGCACCACGGGCGGCTCGCTGGTGATCGACGTGCCCGCGGGCGCCCGGAGGACCGGGAAGCACGCCTGGGTCTTCAAGGTCGCCTGGTCGGGCTGAGGAACGAAGGACCGAGCGAGACGGGCCGGATGAAGTCCCGCACGTAGGTGCGGTGCCACCAGCGTCCGGTGGCCCGCAGTTCGCGCCAGGTCGTGTACCGGTAGTGGTACACCCTGGCGCGAATGTGTGCGGGCGGGACGTCGGGGAACGGGTTGTGGCGCAGCAGCCGCAGCGTGTCCCGGTCGTTCTCCAGCAGCCGCTCCACGAATGGGCCGAACCAGGACTGCGCATACGCGGGGGAGAGCGCCGCGAACCACATCAGCCAGTCGAGCCGCAGATGGTACGGGGCGAACTGGCGCGGCAGCCGGCGTGGATCGCCCGGTTTGCCATGGAAGCCGTACTCCTGCCAGGCCGTGCCCGGGTGGAGCAGTTGCTCGTCGGTGCCCTCGACCACGATCTCCAGACGGACCCGGCTGATGCTGCCGAACGCACCGTACGTATTGACGAGATGCAGCGGGTCGAAGGAGCGGTTCATCACCTGGCGGCGGGAGATCAGGTTGCGCGCCGGACGGTAGCTGAGCACCACGACCAGCGCGGTGGCGGCGATGACCACCACCTCGTACCAGAGCGGCGGGGCGGACTGCGGGGGCGGCGTGGCCACCAGGGACCAGTCGACGGCGGACAGGGCGAGGGTGATGGTCACCCAGTTCAGCCAGGCGAAGTTGCCGGACAGCACCAGCCACAGCTGGGTGGCGATCATCAGCCCGGCGGCGGCACTCGACACCGGCTGTGGGGCGAACAGCAGCACCGGGACCAGGAGCTGGGTGACATGGTTGGCCGCCACCTCGATCCGGTGGAGCGGCTTCGGCAGCCGATGGAAGAACCAGCTCAACGGGCCCGGCATCGGCTGGGTCTCGTGGTGGAAGTCCAGACAGGTCAGCCTGCGCCAGCACTCGTCGCCACGGATCTTGATCAGTCCGGCGCCGAACTCGACCCGGAACAGCACCCAACGGAGCAGCCACAGCACGAGGACGGGCGGAGCCGTAGCGGAATTGCCCAGAAAGACGGCGAGGAAGCCGGTCTCCAGGAGCAGCGACTCCCAGCCGAAGCTGTACCAGACCTGACCGACCTGGACGATCGACAGATACAGCGCCCAGGGCAGCAGCCACAGCAGCATCGCCGCCCACAGCGGAACGAACGAGTCCACCCCCGCGAGCAGCGCCACCGCGACGGCGCAGCCGGTCCAGCAGACGGCGGCGAAGAAGCGGTCGGAGTAGTGGAGGCGGAAGAGACCCGGGGCGTCCCGCCAGTCCGTACGCCGCAGGAACTCCGGCACCGGGAGCATGCCGCGCTCGCCGATCAGCGCCCTGAACTGGAGCGCGGCGGCGAGAAAGGCGACGAGATAGATGCCGGCGAGAGCCCGCTGGAAGATCAGCCGGCTGAGCCAGTAGCCATCTGCGGTGAACCACTCCATCACGTCCAGTATCGGCGCTGCGGAGCGACTGGGCGGGTTCAGCTCGCCGATACGATCCGGCGCAGTGCGGTGCCGAGCCGGCGCGCGTACATTCGCTGGGCCACCGGCACGAGCGGCCCGGCGAGCCGGGTGTACCAACTGACCGGACGGGAGAACGCCAGCACGGTGAACCACACGGTGCCGTCGTCCGCCAGGTCCACCACGAAGCACTCCTCCCCGCACTCGGGGTGGCGCGGACGTGTGCCGTAGGCGAAGCCGATGTGCTTCTTCTCGTACGCGGTCCAGACCACCTCGCACGGCGCGGTGAACCGGAACGGGCCGAGCCCGATCGACACCCGCACGCTGGTACCGGCCTCGGCGCGGGCCGTCGACGCCCGTACCCGGGCGCCGGAGGTGCGATGCATGTGCCAGCCGGTGACGGCGGCGCCCGCGGCCTCGAAGTCGGCGCGGCCGCGGCCCACCGCGACCCGGTGGTGGAGATGGTGGTACCCGTCGGGGAGCGGGCCGAGCCGGGTGGCGCCGACCTCGGGATAGGTGAGGGTGCTCATGAGGTCCTGCCTTCGAGGACGGTGAGGGGGTCGGTGAGGGGTGGGTCGGTGCGGACCGGTGTGGTGAGGGCCGGGTCGGCAGGCGGCCGATCGGTACGAGGACGGTCGGGTGGGGCGTGCTCGGGTGGGGCCTGTTCGGGACGGCCCTGGAGCCGTCGCCAGGCGAGCACCGAGCAGAGCGCGAAGCCCAGTGCGTTGCCGAGCCCGTGGGTCGCGGCCATCCAGGTCAGCGTGGGGTGGGGCAGCCCGGTCGCCTCGCCGAGCGCCCAGCTCAGCGCGAGCACCATGGTCGCCACCAGCACGGCGGACGAAACGGCGAAGAGCATGCGGGTGGCCCGGTCCCGGCCGCTGCCTCGGATCGTGCGCCAGGTCAGCAGGGCGACGGTCCACATCCCGGCCGTCAGAACGGCTGCTCCGGCCAGCTCGGTCCAGTCGCCGACGAAGTATCCGATGAGCACGAGCAGGGTGCCCAACGGCACGCTCGACGCGGCGAACCGGCCGGCCGGGCCGTCCGCGACCCGGCAGACGAGTCCGGCGATCAGCGCGGCGGCGAACCCGGCGAAGTGGAAGTGCGGCACGGTCAGCGCGAGGATGCCGAGCCCGAAGCCGAAGAGGGCATGCCCGGAGCGTTCGGCGACCAGCGCGGTGGCGGCGACCGACGGGGTGACCAGGGCGGTGAACAGTGCGATCTCGGCGGTGCGGTGAGCGGCGGAAGCCCGGACCGTGCGGAACAGACGGGGTGGCGCATGCAATGCGAGGAGTACGGTCCCGAACGCGTAGCAGCCGGCGAGGACCGTGGCGGGGCCGCCGCGCGGCAGCCAGAGAGCGACGGCTCCGGGGACGGCGTAGAGCGGCCACAGCCGGCGGATCCGGTCGAGCTCGGGCGCCCCGGCCAGCAGCAGCCCGGCCGGTACGACGACCAGCATGCCCAGCATCACGATCAGGTCGACCAGTACGGACACGGCACATCCCCCGTCTTGAACGCGTTCAAGTAGTTGCCCGTGCCGATTCTAGGGCTTTTCTTGAACGTGTTCAAGAAGGGGTGTCGAGGATGTGCGGCCCTTCAACAGGCCGTGGTGGAACGGCGGGTGGCAGGTGACCGTGCGCGGCGCGTCAGATATCCGCGAGGTCCTGGCCGATGTCTGCTTCATGGGCCGTACCCGCCCGGTTGCCGGACTGTGGACCGTACAGGGCGAGCAGCCGGGTCCGGGTCCCGCGCAGCCGTGCCGCCACGGTCTCCGCGACGTACTTGTACAGGGCACGGCCCAGCTCGGCGTCTTCGTCGCACAGTGCGCAGACGGCCGCGGCATCGAACTCCACGGCTTCCACCGGATAGATCGCGGCGGCGCCGAGATGCCAGATGCGCGGCGGGAACAGCCAGGACCAGCCCAGCAGTTCGTCCCGGCCCAGCGTTTCGACCACCACGGAACGACGGCCGGGCACATGGAGGTCGAGTTCGACCTGGCCGGAACGGATGATCCAGAAGCGGTCGGCCTTCCGGCCCTCTTCGAAGATCCGGGTGCCGACGGGCAAGGACACCTCGCGGGCCGCCTGGTCGAGCAGTCGTGCGCGCCCTTCGGGTGGGAGCGCGTCCAGCAGATTCTTGGCCTTTGACATTCCGTCCTCCGTCCGCCACGGATTCCGGGGTGTTGTGCACGCGGACGTCAGCCGTACCGGCGCACCACCTCTAGAGAACGATATGCGCTCTTCCGCGCCGCCGCTCGGGCGCGGCACGGGTCGAGCCGCGCCCTGCTCCTGGAGCCTCTCCCGCGCCGAGCGGCCCGCTCGGCGACCTGCCTGTCATCGGTCCAGTCCCATTGGCGGAAGGGCTGGACCATTTTTAGCGTGTGCATTGTCAGGTACATGATGAAAAACTGGTGCGGTGGGCGGCCGGCCATGACAGATGGACTCGACCGTGAAGGTCCCGACCCCTGCCGAGATGTGCCAGGCCAAGGCGTCGGGTCTGACCACCCTGCTGTCCATCGGCGGTGCCACGGCCGGGATCGACCTCAGCTCCAGCGCCGTCGCCGACCGCTTCGTCGACACCGTGGTGCCGATCCTGCAGACGTACAACTTCGACGGCATCGACATCGACATCGAGACCGGCCTCACCGGCGGCGGCAACATCGCTCAGCTGTCCACGTCCCAGGCCAATCTCATCCGCATCATCGACGGTGTACTCGCGCGGATGCCGTCCAACTTCGGCCCGACGATGGCGCCCGAGACGGCGTTCGTCACCGGGGGCAGCGTGGCGTACGGCTCCATCTGGGGCGCGTACCTGCCCATCGTGAAGAAGTACGCGGACAACGGCCGGCTCTGGTGGCTGAATATGCAGTACTACAACGGCAGCATGTACGGCTGTTCCGGCGACTCGTACTCCGCCGGCACCGTCCAGGGGTTCACCGCGCAGACCGGCTGTCTGAACAACGGCCTGACCATCCAGGGCACCACGATCAAGGTTCCGTACGACAAACAGGTCCCGGGCCTGCCGGCGCTGCCCGGCGCCGGGGGCGGCTACATGGCGCCGAACCTGGTCTCACAGGCCTGGAACACTTACGGCGGCGGGCTGAAGGGGCTGATGGACTGGTCGCTCAACTGGGACGGGTCGAAGGGGTGGACGTTCGGAGACAACGTCAAGGCGCTCCAGGGTCGCTGAAATCGGCGGGACAACGGTGCGGCGGAGGGGGGCCCGGCGACCGGGCCCCCTGGCGTCCGGCTCGGGGATCATTCGAAGAATCGGACAATTGATGGCAGAGTGACCCGCATGGATGATCGGGTTGCGGGTGCCCTGTCACTCCCGGACGACTGGCCCGCCCACCCGGATCTCAGCCTCGCCCTGAACCGTATGGGCAGCTTCGACTGGGACCTCGACAGTGGTCTCATGCATATGGACCGGACCGCACTCGACGTGTTCGACCTGCGCGTCGACGAATACGACGGCCGGCCGGAGAGTCTGGGCCCTCGGGTACCGACCGACGAGGCCGCACGGCTCGATGCCATGGTGTCTCAGGCCCTCAAGTGCGGGCAGACCAACTACGGGGCGTACTTCCGCATAGTCCGGCGCGACGGCATGCTGCGCTGGACCCACACCCAGGGCTTCATCCGTCGCGACGAGGCCGGCTGCCCCCACCGCATCATCGGCATCGTCCGGGACGCGACCCAGGAGATGGCCGACTCGACCGCCCGCCGGGAGCTGGACGAGGAGCGGCGCCGCCGCACCAGCCTGGTCGAGACCACCACGGCCGCCCTGGCCCATGCCCGTACCGTCCAGGACGTCATCGAGGTCCTGGAGAACTCGCAGGGACTCGCCCACCTCGGTGCGACCAGTCTCGTCGTGGGGCTGGTCGAAGCCGGGCGCATCCATCTCGTCGCGGACGGCCCTGCGGGGTCCTTCGTGCCGGGCACTCGTTTCACCCGTACGGACGAGCCGTACCCGATGAGCGAAGTGATCCGTACGCTCAGACCTCGTTTCATCGTGTCCGCCGAGGACTTCGCCACCTCGTACCCGATCCTGTGGCCGCGCATCAGCGATCTCGGCATCACCTCCGCCGCCTATCTGCCGCTGATCGCCCAGGCCCGGCCCATCGGTGCACTCGGACTCCTCTACAGCGGCAAGGACGGCTTCGAGGGCGACGAACGCAATCTGCTGGTCGCACTCGGCAGTTCGATCGCCCAGAGCCTCCAGCGGGCCATGCTGTACGAGCAGGAGCACGACCTCGCCGAGGGGCTGCAGCAGGCCATGCTGCCCCGCCGGATCCCCGAGGTACCGGGTGCGCAGATCGCCGTGCGGTACCGCTCGGCCCGGCAGGGGCAGGACATCGGGGGTGACTGGTACGACGTCATTCCGCTGCCCGGCGGCCGCGTCGGCGCCGTCATCGGGGACGTACAGGGCCACGACACGCACGCGGCGGCCGTCATGGGACAGCTGCGCATCGTGCTCCGCGCGTACGCGGCGGAGGGGCACAGCCCGGCCACGGTGATGGCGCGGGCCTCGGCGTTCCTCCACGAGCTCGACACCGATCGCTTCGCGACCTGCACGTACGCCGAGGTCGACCTGAGCACCGGAGTCATACAGCTGGTCCGGGCCGGTCACATCGATCCGCTGGTCCGGGACAGCGACGGGAGCTGTCGCAGGATGCCCGTCGAGGGCGGGCTGCCGCTGGGCCTTTCGGCCGAGTTCGGCGGGCTCGAGTACCCGGTCAGCACCATGGAGCTGGACCCGGGTCAGACGATGGTGCTGTACACCGACGGCCTGGTGGAGCTGCCCGGCGTCGATCTCGACGAGGGGATGCAGCTGCTGGCCGCCATGGTCCGCGACGGTCCGCAGGACCTCGAGCGGCTGGCCGACCAGCTCTGCGAGGAGGTCGACGAGTGCGGCGGTGAGGACGACGTGGCGGTGCTGCTGCTGCGCCGAAAGGCCGTGCACGCGCCCCGGCCGGGCGGCCGGCTCCGGCAGAATGTGGCCCAGAACGACCCGGAGGCGCTGAGCTCGGCCCGGCACATGATCAGGGCCGCCGTACGGGCCTGGGGCGCGAAGGACCGGGCGGACGAGGTCGAGCTGGCCGCCGACGAGCTGATCACCAATGCGCTGACGCACACCGACGGCGGGGCGATCGTCACCATTCGGGTGCTCACCGGGTCCAGGCGGCGGCTGCGGGTCGATGTCGAGGACCGGTCGAGCGCACTGCCACGCCGCCGGGACGCCGGAGAGACCGGCGTGTCCGGGCGGGGCCTGTTGCTGGTGGACCGGCTGGCCGACGCGTGGGGTGTGGAGTCCCGCGGCACCGGCAAGTGCGTCTGGTGCGAATTCATCATTCCGGAGCGTGAATGACGGGCCGCCGGCGGAGGGGCCGGGCCGGTGGAGGGAGCGGGCGGCCATACCGAACAGTAACAGAACGTAACATGTCTGTACTTGACCGTAACCGATCGAGGGGGATTGACTGCGACTGCGGCAGTCGTTGACTCCGGCAATCTTTGTCTTCGATGACATGAGGACCCGTTGGGCACTGAGCTACTGGCACCTCTCGATCTGGCGTTCTGGCATCTCGAATCCGATGCCCACCCGATGCACCTCGGCGCGCTCGCCGTCTTCTCGTCGCCCCCAGCCCCCGCGCGCGGCGTCGACGCGGAGGAGGTCCTCCAGCTGCTCGGGACCCGCGCGGCCGCGATCCCCCGGCTGCGGATGCGTGTACGGGACGTCCTGCTGCCGGTCGGCGGCGCCGCCTGGTCCGTCGACAAGGACTTCGACGTGTACCGGCACGTCAAGCGGGTGCGGCTGCCCCAGGGCGAGGTCGATGCGGGGGGCGGCGGGTTCATGGCGGGGGCCACCCGGCTCGCCGGCGAGCTGATGGAGCAGCCCCTCGAACGTGGGCTGCCGCCCTGGCAGATGTACGTCATCAGCGGCGCCGACGACGGCCCCTTCGCCGTGCTCGTGAAACTGCATCACGCGCTCGCCGACGGAATGCGCGCGGTCGCCATCGGCGCCGGGATCTTCGACGAGATCGCCTCCGTCGGGGCCCGGGCCCGTGGTAGTGCGAGCACCCGCCTGGCGCGCCCGGTCCCGCCCCGCTCCTGGATGCCCGGGCCGCGCCAGGTGGCGGGCTTCGCGCTGGGCCGGATCGAGGATCTCAGCCGGGCGTTCGGTGTCGGCGCTTCCGTCGTACGGGCCAGCCGCCTCGACTTGCGCGGCGCCCCCGCACTCACCGCGACCTCCAGCGGCACCCGGCGACTGGCCACCACCGATCTGGACGCCGAGGCCGTCGGCCGGATCCGCCGGATCGTCGGCGGCACCACCAATGACGTCCTGCTCGGCGTCGTCGCCGGGTCGCTCCGGCGCTGGATGCTGGAGCGCGGCGACGAGCTGCCCGACGCCGACCCACGCGCCCTCGTCCCCGTCTCCCGGCGCAGGCCCGGTGCCACCGCCGCCACCGGGAACCGGCTGTCCGCCTATCTGCTGGGCCTGCCCGTCTCCGAGGCCGACCCGTGGAACCGGCTGCGCGCCGTCCGTACGGCCATGGACCGCAACAAGGCCGCCGGGCCGCTGCGGGGCGCGGGTGCGGTCGCCGTACTCGCCGACCAACTGCCTTCGCTGGCGCATCGCTTCGGGGCCCCGCTGGCGGGCAGCGCGGCCCGGATGCTCTTCGACGTGCTGGTCACCAGTGTGCCCCTGCCGCGCTCGGCGCTCTCGCTCGGCGGCTGCCCGCTGCGGGCCGTCTATCCGATGGCGCCGCTGGCCCGCGGCCAGTCCCTGGCCGTCGCCCTGTCCACGTACAGCGGCCGGGTCCACATCGGTCTGGTGGCCGACGGCAAGGCGGTCCCGGACCTGGAGCGGCTGGCCCGCTGCGCCGAGGACGAACTGTGCGAGCTGCTCGCCCTGATGCCGGCGGACCGAGGTGCCCGCGTGTCGGACGGCGTCAGCCTATAGGTAGGACAAATTTCCTCGAACAAGTCGTATGTGGTGCCGTTCAAGGAGTTGACGCGCCCAAGTGATCCGATGAATATTCGTTGTGCAGAAACAGCGATCATCGGGGAGCGGCAACGGCATGCGGCGAAACAGGCTGGGAAGCAGTGCGGTCGAGGTCACCGAGCTGTCCTTCGGGGCGGCCGGCATCGGCAATCTCTTCCACGAGGTCGATGCCGCGCAGGCCGCCGCTGCCGTGGACGCCGCCTGGGACGAGGGCGTCCGCTACTTCGACACGGCACCGCACTACGGGCTGGGCCTCTCCGAACGCAGGCTCGGCGAGGCCCTGCGCCACCGGCCCCGCGACGCTTACGTGGTGTCCACCAAGGTCGGACGGGTGCTCGACCCGCTGCCGGCCGGCGAGCCGGCCCCGGACGACGGTCTCTCCGAAGGCTTCGCCGTAAGAGCCACCCACCGACGCCGGTGGGACTTCAGCGCCGACGGCGTGCGCCGCAGCATCGAGGACAGCCTCGAACGCCTCGGCCTCGACCGGATCGACCTCGCCTATCTGCACGACCCGGACGACCACGCCGAGGAAGCCTTCCGCACCGCTTACCCGGCCCTCGAGAAGCTGCGCGCCGAAGGAGTTGTCGGCGCCATCGGCGCGGGCATGAACCAGACCGCGATGCTCACCCGCTTCCTGCGCGACACCGACGTCGACACCGTGCTCTGCGCCGGTCGTTACACCCTCCTCGACCAGTCCGCGCTGGCCGAGCTGCTGCCCGAAGCAGCCGCCCGCGGCCGCGCCGTCGTCATCGGCGGGGTCTTCAACTCCGGACTGCTCGCCGACCCGCGCCCCGGCGCGACCTACGACTACGCCGCCGCGCCGATGACCCTGCTCGATCGGGCCCTGCGCATCAAGGCCGTCACCGAGGCGCACGGTGTACCGCTGCGCGCCGCCGCGCTGCGCTACCCGCTCGCTCACCCGGCCGTCGCCTCGGTGCTCGTCGGCACCCGCTCGCCGGACGAGATGCACGACGCCGCGGACCTGCTCTCCCGCGAGATCCCGGACGCCGTCTGGGACGAACTGCACGCAGAGGGTCTGCTCACCGAGGGCCCGCTCCACGAGGACGGACGCTGATCATGAGGATCGCCCTGCACACCAAGGTCCGTGCCGACCGCATCGAGGAGTACGAGGCGGCGCACCGCGAAGTCCCCGCGGAACTCACCACCGCGATCCGCGCGGCGGGCGCCAGCTCGTGGACGATCTGGCGCAGCGGCACCGACCTCTTCCACGTCATCGACTGCGCGGACTACGCCCGGCTCCTCGCGGAGCTGGAGCAGCTCCCCGTCAACGTCGCCTGGCAGGCCCGGATGGACGAGCTCCTCGATGTCGCGCACGACTACTCGACGGACGGTGCCGCTGCCGGTCTGCCCGTCGCCTGGCAGTTGTGACATGACCGGCCGGGAACGGATCGTCGACGCCCACCACCACGTATGGGACCTGGCGGTACGCGACCAGGAGTGGATCACCGGGGACGAAATGGCCCCGCTCGCCCGCACGTTCACCCTCGCCGACCTGGAGCCCGAGGCCCGCGCCGCCGGGGTGTACGCCACCGTCCTCGTCCAGACCGTCACCGTCCCCGAGGAGACCCCCGAGTTCCTCGCCCTCGCCGGCGGCAACGACCTCGTCGCGGGCGTCGTCGGCTGGACCGACCTCACCGCGCCCGACATCGCCGACACCCTGGCCGCGCTGCGCGAACTCCCCGGAGGCGACCGGCTCGTCGCCATCCGCCACCAGGTTCAGGGAGAAGCCGACCCCGAGTGGCTGCTGCGCCCCGACGTCCGTCGCGGGCTGTCCGCCGTGGCCGCCGCCGGACTCGTCTACGACCTGGTCGTCCAGTCCCATCAGCTGCCCGCCACGGTCTCGGCCGCCGCCCTGCTGCCCGAACTCACCTTCGTACTCGACCATGCGGGCAAGCCGCCCGTCGCCACCCGGAACCTGCACCCCTGGGCGGCCGACCTCAAGGCCCTGGCCGACCACCCCAACACCGTCTGCAAACTCTCCGGTCTGGTCACCGAGGCCGACCTGCGCTCCTGGACGGTCGACGACCTCCGCCCGTACGCCGACACCGTTCTCGACGCGTTCGGGCCCGACCGGCTGATGTTCGGCTCCGACTGGCCGGTCTGCCGGCTCGCGGCGAGTTACGCGGAAGTCGTCGACACGGCCCGCACCCTCACCGAAGACCTTGCCGAGGACGAGCGGGCGGCGGTCTTCGCGACCACCGCCGAGCGGGTGTACCGACTTCGATAGGCACAGTCACCCCGGGTGCGGCACCCTGGGAACCATGCCCGAACTACCGGAGGTCGAGGCCCTGCGGGTCTTTCTCGACGACAACCTGGTCGGCAAGGAGATCGCCCGCGTCCTGCCGCTCGCCGTCAGCGTGCTCAAGACCTACGATCCACCACTCAGCGCACTGGAGGGCGGCACCGTCACCGGCGTCGCCCGGCACGGCAAATTCCTGGACATCGGCGTCGGCCCGCTGCATCTGGTCACCCATCTCGCCCGGGCCGGCTGGCTCCACTGGAAGGACAGCTTCCCCGCCACCCCGCCGCGCCCCGGCAAAGGACCCCTGGCGCTGCGCACCGTACTCACCGGTGGCGACGGCTTCGACCTGACCGAGGCGGGTACCACCAAACGCCTCGCCGTCCATCTAGTCCGCGACCCGGCCGAGGTGCCCGGCATCGTCCGACTGGGGCCCGATCCGCTCGACGACGCGTTCGACCGTGACGCGTTCGCCGCGCTGCTTGCCGGAGAACGCCGTCGGATCAAGGGCGCTCTGCGCGACCAATCGCTGATCGCGGGCATCGGCAACGCCTACAGCGACGAGATCCTGCACGCCGCGAAGATGTCACCGTTCATACTGACCGCGAGCCTCACCGACGACGAGATCACCCGGCTGCACACCGCGCTGCGCACCACGCTCCAGGACGCCGTGGCACGCTCCAGCGGAGTCGCGGCCGGAAAGCTGAAGGCGGAGAAGAAGAGCGGCCTCCGTGTCCATGGCCGCGCCGGCGAACCCTGCCCGGTCTGCGGGGACACCATCCGGGAGGTCTCGTTCAGCGACTCGTCGCTGCAGTACTGCCCGACCTGCCAGACGGGCGGCAAACCGCTGGCCGACCGCCGGCTCTCCAAGCTGCTCAAATAGCGCCTCGCCGCGCTCACCACCGGTCCCTCAGCGGGTCAGCTGAAGCAGCCGCCGTCCGTCCGCCGCACGGATCTCGAAACGGTCGATGGCGGCAGGGCGCAACGCAGCCCCGCCCTGCATCGACAGCGGCTTCTCGTCCGGTCCGGCCACCGACCAGGTGGTGACGGTCTCCTCGCTGCCGTCCCGCCCCACCGCGACCAGTGCGCACACCCCCGCCAACGGGACGCGCGACACCTCCAGGCCGACATCCGTGCCCCACTCCTTCGCCCCGGTCGTCACCACGGCCGCCAGACCCGTGGACCGGTCGGCCGCCGCCCACCGCTGCACCTGGACCTGCCCCGGCGGCCCGGCCGAGGCACCGACCACCACGAGCGGCCCGCCCACCGCGAGGACCACCGCCGCCGCCACCAGCGCCAGCCGCCGCCTGCGGGTCCTGCGCCGCGCGGCCACCACCGCGCCCACCGCACGCCGCATCAGCTCCGGGCCCGCCCGCACCACCGGATCCACCCCCGGCGGCGTCCGCCGCGCATGCTCCGCGAGCACCGCAGTCACCGCGCCGAATTCCGCCGCCCGGAGTTCGCACAGGGGACACTGGGCCAGATGCTCCTCGAAGCGGAAGGCATCGGCAGCGCCGAGCACGCCCAGTGCGTAGGCGCCGACATTGCGATGAGGTTCCGGGGTGCGCATGCCGTCTGGTACGGACCCGGCCCGCGAATCACTCAAGCCAACTCCACCGGACACGCTCTACACTCCGGCCTCATGCTGCGCGTACTGGCCGTCGACGACGAGGCTCCCGCCCTGGAGGAGCTGCTCTACCTCCTGCGCGCCGATCCGCGCATACGCAGCGCCGAGGGCGCCACTGGGGCAACCGAGGCGCTGCGCCGGATCGGCAGCGCCGTCGACGCGGGACCTGACGACCCGTCCGCCATCGATGTCGTCTTCCTCGACATCCACATGGCGGGCCTCACCGGACTCGATGTCGCCCAGCTGCTGGCCGGGTTCGCCGCGCCCCCGCTCATCGTGTTCGTCACCGCCCACGAAGGCTTTGCCGTCCACGCGTTCGACCTCAAAGCCGTCGACTACGTCCTCAAGCCCGTGCGCCGCGAGCGGCTCTCCGAGGCCGTGCGCCGCGTCGCGGAGCAGATCGGCGACCGCTCCGCACCCGCGCCCTCCGCGCCTGTCCACTCCGCGCCCGTCCATGACACCGCCGCCGACCAGATCCCCGTCGAACTCGGTGGAGTCATCCGGTTCATCCCGGTCGACGACATCGCGTACGCCGAAGCGCAGGGCGACTACGCCCGGCTGTACACCGCCACCGGCAGCCACCTCGTCCGTATTCCCCTCACCACCCTTGAGGAGCGCTGGCGCTCGCGCGGCTTCGTACGCATCCACCGCCGCCATCTCGTCTCCCTCGCCCGCATCGACGAGCTGAGGCTCGACGCGGGCACCATGAGTGTCCGCATCGGCGCCGCGGAGCTCGCCGTGAGCCGACGCCACACCCGTGCGCTGCGCGACCTGCTGATGCGGCGGACCGGCCGCTGACCAGGGCCTACCCGGGTTCGAACCCTTCCCAGGGCGCCCCCGGATGCGTACACTCCGGGCCCATGTCCGCAGAGTCGACGCCCCGGCGTGAAGTGGTGACGGGGGAGCCCCGGCGGGTGCGCCCGCTGCCGCGCTACCGCACCCAGTCGGAGATCGACGAGCAGACCGCTCTCGGTGGCGCCTATGTCCGTTCGCTGATGCGCAGCCAGCTGCGCGCCGGGCTCACCGCCTTCAGTGTGCTCGCCGTGGTCGTCGGTACGCTCCCGCTGGTCTTCGAGGCCCTGCACAGCGCCGCCGTCGTATGGGCAGTCCTCGGCTTCGCCGCCTATCCGCCGCTGACCCTGATCGCCTGGTGGTACGTACGGCGGGCCGAACGCAACGAGCGAGACTTCGCGAGGCTCGTGGAAGGCCGCCCCGCGCAGTGAGCCGCACGTACGCGGTGGTGGCCGTGGCCGCCGTCGTTCTCACCACCCTTCTCGTCGGCGGTTTCGGGCTGCGCATCTCCCGTACGACCTCGGACTTCTACGTCGCCTCCCGCACCGTCCGGCCCCGGCTCAACGCCGCCGCGATCAGCGGGGAATACCTCTCCGCCGCCTCCTTCCTCGGCATCGCGGGCCTGGTGCTCGTGCACGGCCCCGACATGCTGTGGTACCCGGTCGGCTACACCGCCGGCTATCTGCTGCTGCTGGTGTTCGTCGCCGCGCCGCTGCGCCGCTCCGGGGCGTACACCCTGCCCGACTTCGCCGAGGGGAGGCTCGAGTCGCGGCAGGTGCGCAGGCTGGTGAGCGTCCTCGTCGTCGGGGCGGGCTGGCTCTATCTCGTACCGCAGCTCCAGGGCGCCGGGCTCACCCTGAAAATCCTGACCGGAGCGCCGGGCTGGCTCGGCGACGTGCTCGTCGCGTCGGTCGTCGTGACAGCCGTCGCCGCGGGCGGCATGCGGTCCATCACCTTCGTGCAGGTCTTCCAGTACTGGCTGAAACTGACCGCGCTCCTGGTCCCCGCGATCTTCCTGGTGCTGGCCTGGCACGGCAGCGGGCACCCCCGGGGCACCTTCGACGAGCAACTGTCCGTCTTCCGCGCGGACCACCCCCTGTACGCCACGTACGGGCTGATCATCGCGACGTTCCTCGGCACCATGGGGCTGCCGCACGTCGTCGTCCGCTTCTACACCAGCCCCAACGGCCGCGACGCCCGCCGCACCACCGTCGTCGTGCTCGCCCTCATCGGCGCGTTCTATCTGCTGCCACCCGTCTACGGAGCGCTCGGCAGGGTGTACGCCCCCGAGCTCATCCACGGTGGGGACGCGGACGCGGCGGTGCTGCTGCTGCCCGAGCGCGTCATCGGCGGGCTCGGCGGCGATCTGCTCGGCGCGCTCATCGCGGGCGGCGCGTTCGCCGCGTTCCTGTCGACCGCCTCCGGACTCACCATGGCCGTCGCCGGAGTCATCACCCAGGACGTCCTGCCGTCGCGCGGGGTGCGGCACTTCCGGCTGGCCACCGTGCTCGCCATGTGTGTCCCGCTGGCCGGTTCGCTGATGGTCAGCCGGGTGCCGGTGGCCGACTCGGTGGGGATGGCGTTCGCCGTGTCGGCGTCGTCGTTCTGTCCGCTGCTGATCCTCGGCATCTGGTGGCGGCGGCTCACCCCGCCCGGCGCGATCGCCGGACTGGTGCTCGGGGGCGGCTCGGCGTTCCTGTCCGTCGCCATCACCGTCAGCGGTGCGGTGCGTCCACCGGGGTGGCCGCACACGCTGCTCGCCTGGCCCGCCGTCTGGTCGGTGCCGGTCGGCTTCCTCGCGATGGTTCTGGTGTCGCTGGCCACGCCCGGCCGTATCCCGCCGGGGACGAACGCCGCGATGACGCGCTTCCACCTGCCGGAAGCGCTGATGCCCGGCAGACACCGATGACTTGGGGCCGCGATGACTGAGGTGCGCGATGCGCCGGGGGTCTCGACGACTGGGGGAAAGCCATGACCGGGGCCGGATACGCCGTACTCGTCCTGCTCGTACTTCTGCTGTTCGGCGGCGGCTTTCTGCTCGGCCGGCGTACCGCCCGCCCCGTTCGCACCAGCGACGTCGGCACCCCCGTCGAGCACGCCACCTTCGAGACCCTGCACACCGCCTCGCTGGCCGCGCCCCCGCTGCGCGCCGGACTCACCGAGGAGAGCGCCCGCAGGTCCGCCCGCAGGCTGCGCTCCCTGCTCGGCACCGACGCACTCTGCCTCACCGACCGGGACCGGGTGCTCGTCTGGGACGGCGAGGGCGACCACCACGGCAAGCACGTCATGGACCAGGTGCGGGGCCTCCTCGCGAGCGGCCGCGACACCGCTTTCCACAGCGACTGCGACGACCTCGACTGCCCGCTGCGCTGGGCCGTCGCCGTGCCCCTGACCGTCGACCACCGGGTCCTCGGCACCCTGATCGCCTACGCCCCGCGTGAGTCCGCGGTACTGGCCAGGGCGGCGGGAGAGGTCGCCCGCTGGGTCTGCGTACAGCTGGAACTCGCCGAACTCGACCGGTCCCGGACCCAGCTCATCGAAGCCGAGATCAGGGCTCTGCGTGCCCAGATATCCCCGCATTTCATCTTCAACTCCCTGGCCGCCATCGCGTCTTTCGTCCGCACCGACCCGGAGCAGGCCCGCGAGCTGTTGCTGGAGTTCGCCGACTTCACCCGGTACTCGTTCCGCAGCCACGGCGACTTCACCACCCTCGCCGACGAGTTGCACTCCATCGACCAGTATCTGGCGCTCGTGCGGGCCCGCTTCGGCAAGCGGCTCTCGGTCAGGCTCCAGGTCGCCCCCGAGGTGCTGCCCGTCGCCCTGCCGTTCCTCTGTCTCCAGCCGCTCGTCGAGAACGCGGTCAAGCACGGCCTCGAAGGCGCTGTCACCCTTCCCCGAGACCTCAGCTCCGCCCGAGCAGGGGAGACCCCGATCCGCATCACCATCAGCGCCCTGGACGCGGGCTCCGAGGCGGTGGTCGTCATCGAGGACGACGGCACCGGCATGGATCCCGAACGGCTCCGGCAGATCCTGCGCGGCGAGGGCGGCACCTCCACCGGCATCGGGCTGCTCAACGTCGACGAGCGGCTGCGTCAGGTGTACGGCGACGACTACGGGCTCGTCATCGAGACGGGGATCGACGCCGGGATGAAGATCACCGTGCGTCTGCCGAAGTACCGCGCCGGGGTGCACGGTTCGTGACCGGCATCACGAGCGACCCCCGCCGGGCAGCCGGCGTCAGTACAGGTGGATCGCCAGATGCCCGAGCGGCAGTCCCAGCTGCCAGGCCGGCGTCCACACCTGGGCCGTCTCCTCCGGCCACTCCAGGTCCTCCTCGACATCGACCGGCTCCCACGGCGCCGGACCGATCGCATCGAGGTCGGCCGCGAGCAGCTCGGTCTCCTCGAGCCACCGCCATGCGACCCGGGCCAGCGCCAGATCGGGGTCCGGTCCGCCCCGCACACCGTCCGGCGCCGGAGCCACCGCCAGGGCGTCGAGCTGCTCGCAGACCCATCTGCGCCAGGCCGTCCCGTACGCGGTCAGCAGCCGCAGCTCGTCCATCCGGGCCGCGGGCAGGGCATCGGCCACGCCGCCGTCGGAGAGAAAGATGGTCAGGGCGAGCGCATCGCGTCCCGCGCGGTACTCCAGCGTCGACGGTTCCATCAGATCGCCGGTCCGCAGCAGCTCATCGGCGATGTACTCGGCGTACATCCAGGCCATCGGGACCAGCAGCCCGCCCCCACTGGTTCCATCCGTACGTTCCGGACGCATCCCGTTTCGCCTCCTCCTCTTCTCGGCACCGGGCTACACGCAGCATTGAACCGGGGGAGCGCGCCCCGCGTGGCCAGAAGGACAGGATCCGTCGGACGGATCCGTCACAGAACAGACATGAGGTTGCGATGACCGCCGATCCCGGGGAGGGCCCGCATGTGCGGCAGCTGCTCGGCGCCTACGTTCTCGACGCGCTCACGACCGGGGAGACCCGTCGCGTCTGCCGCCATCTGCGGGAGTGCGACGGCTGTACCGCCGACTATGTGGAGGTCGCGGAGGCCGCGGCCCTGCTCGGCCTGGTCAGCGAGGAGGACCTGCTCGGGGAGTAGCCGGGCAGATTACGGGATAGCAGACGCAGCGCGTAGTACGAGCGGGACTTGACCGTGCCCGCCGGAATGCCGAGCACCTGCGCCGTCTCGCCCACGCTCAGCCCGCGGAAATATATCTGCACAAGCACCGCACGGTGCTCGGGGCTGAGCGTGCGCACCGCCTCACGCACATCGAGCGCGGCGACGGTGGACTCCGTGGAGTCCTCGCGGCCCGGGGCGCTCTCCAGCGCGATGTCGCCGACTTCGGTCGGCCGGGCCTGCCGGGACCTGCGCGCGTCGATCGCGAGGCGCCGCGCGACGGTGAAGAGCCAGGGCCGCATCGAGTCGTACGGACCGTCGAACGCCTCCGGGTGCTGCCAGGCCCGTACCAGCGTCTCCTGGAGGAGGTCCTCGGCCCGCTGCCGGTCACCGAAGGTCAGACCGAGCAGGAAGTGCAGGAGCGCGGGACCGTGTTCGCGCTGCAACTTCGCGAGGGCCTGCTCGTCGGTCGTCGTCGTGGTCATCGTGCACGCCCTTCCCCGCGGAGGCCCTTGCCGCCGCGCCGCTGCCTGCGCCGTATACGAACGCATTCGCGCCGAGACGAACAGGAGATGCACCGAGGCGTGCGACGAGCGGTCGCACGGAGCGGCGAATGGTGCGGTGAACGGTCGGGCGGACGCCGCACGGGCTCAGGGCCTTCGTCCGGACCCCCGGCCCGTCCTCGGCCGCCGCGGCCGAGGACGGGGCCCGGTCAGCGGGGCACCGGAGCCGGCCGTACGGCCAGCAGCCAGCCGCGTCCCGGAGCCACCGGTACCCGCTCGCCCGCCGCGAAGGGGCGTTCCGGCTGGAAGCCCTCGATCGCGGGCGCATACGCCGCCACCGGGCCGTCGGCGTCCGCCAGGACACACCCCACCGGTTCCGCCGCCCATGACGCGATCGCGGTCGTCGTCCCGCCGGGCCCCTCCCAGGTGGAGGCGAGGACATCGTCCCGGCCGGTGGACACGGGCGGTCCGTCCGCCCACCAGCCGGTGAACTCGGCTTCGGTGAGGCCAAGCTCGTCGAAGGCCCGCCATATCGGCCGCACATCGGTCATCGGGGCGCGCGCCGTCATGCCGAAGACCAGGCCCCGCCACGGGTTGCCGCCGCCCTCCAGCAAAAGTGGCGGCAGAACAAGGACGGCTCGCTCACCTTATGGCAGGAGACCGACGAGTACCCGGCGGCACTGGACTTCGTGCTCAAACTCAAGCAGGCCGGCGTCTTCTACCCGGGCGACCCGAAGATGGCCGACGCCTATCTGAAGATGGCGCAGGGATCCATCGGCGCCACTGTGTTCGCCAATCCGTCCGGCGGCCGCGCCAACCTCCGCACCAACGACCCGTCGCTCGCGGCGGAGATCCTGATCCCGTTCGCCGCGGGCGGCCGGCAGCCGAACCACCACTACCACCTGGGCACGATCGGCTACACCGCCGTCAAGAAGGGCAGCGAGAAGCGGGTACGGATGCTGCTCGGCGTGCTGAACTACCTTGCTGCGCCGGTCGGCAGCAAGGAGCGCGAGCTCCTGGAGTTCGGCACCGAGGGAGCCGACTTCACGTACGACGAGCAGGGCTTCCCGCAGCGCACCAAGAAGGGGAAGCAGCAGGTCGAGGGGTTCTACAGCGGACTGGCGACCGCGACGACCGCACCGTTCGCCCTGCTGCCCTCGGCCTTCCCCGGTACCCACGGCCCCGAGGACGTGAAAGCGACGTACGCCGTCGAGCAGAAGCTCATCGAGACCGCTGTCGCCAACCCGACGGTGGGCCACTACTCCGACGCGTACACCGAGCACTACGGGCGTATGTCGACCGAGGCCACCGACCTGGTCAACGACATCGTCAGTGGCCGCAGGAAGTCCGGCGAGTGGAAGCCGTTCTGGACCGAGTGGCGCTCCAAGGGGCTGGACCAGATGGCCCAGGAGTTCCAGAAGTCCATCGAGAAGAACGCCTGACGGCCCGGAAGGCGGGGCCGCCCCGCCACCGTCGGCCAATTACGGAACGACGGTGACGGGCCAGCGCCCCGCCTTCACCAGCCGGATCGCCACCGAACCGATGAACCGGTGCCCCGCCGACTCAGACGCGCCCACCACGACGGCGTCCGCCCTCAGTTCGTCGGCCGCGGTGACCAGCCCGTTGTACGGATCACCGCGGAAGGTGTGGAACTCCCAGCGCACATCCCATATGTCCTTCAGCCGCTCGGTCGCCGCACGGATCTCACTCACCAGACCCTCCGCGACCTCGCCGGTCGTGTCGGCGACCGGTGCGCCGAGCGCGGCACCCGCCGGCATCACGGGCTGCACATAGACGAGGGCGAGCAGGGCGTGCTGCCGGCGCGCCAGCCCGGCGGCGTACGCGGCGGCGCGCATCGAGGAATCGGACCCGTCGAGGCCCGCGACGATCACCTTCGGGCCGTCTGTGCCACGTTCGAACTGGTGGGGCTGCTGGTCTGTCACGGCAGTGAGGTTAGCCGCTCCCGGCGCCGCCCCCGACCCGGGCTGCCCCGCTGCCGGGTCCGGAGCCGCCGGTTACCCCGGGTGCGCTCCCTCCATCGGGTGCAAAGCCCTCCGGAGCGAAGGACGCTGCTCCCGACGACGGATGCGGGATCACGGTTCCGAACCGCGGCTGCGCGCGCGGCGGCGTCTGCTCGGCCTTGGATCAGAGGGTCGCGACCAGGCGGGCGAAGACGACGGCAGCGGCGTCGTGGCCGTCGGCTGTCGTGCAGCCGCCGTGGGTGATCAGCCGCAGCTCCGGCCTGCCGGTGCCGCGGTACACCCGGTCGCCGGGGAAGTCGGCTGTGGAGAGCACCTCGACTCCGTAGACCTCGAACACCGCGACCCCGTCGTCGTGCCGTGTCACCTCGATCCGGTTGCCCCGCCTCAGCGAACCGAGGCCGTGGAACACGGCTGGTCCCGCCATGGTGTCGACATGGCCGACGAGAACCGAAGTGCCCAGCTGGCCTGGCGAGACGCCGTCGCGGTACCAACCGGCGAGCTGAGGTTCCTCCGGAGGGGGTGCCCCGAGAGAGCCGTCCGGCTCCAGGTGCACATCGACGAGCGGTGCATCGACGCGGATCGCGGGGATGACCACGCGCGAGGCGAGGGAGTACGCCAGTGGCCGCACCGTGAGGTCCGTCGGAGGCGCACCGGGGGTGTTCTGATGGCGGTGGGCCGAGGCGGCGGCCGGCCGGGGCGGGGCCGGCGAGGGGTCCGGACCGTTCCGCACCAGGGCGAGACCGGTGAGCAGTACCAGGGCGATGGCGCCCCAGGGTGAGTGTCTGGTCCGCTCGACGCGCCAGTGGTCCCGGCCCATGGTTCTCCCTTCGTCGCGCGACAGCCCTTAGGAACGCTAGGCGCGCGGCGGCCGGGCGGCGATCAGGGAAGGGCGAATGGGTGGCCGGCCGAGAGGTTCTCCTCATCGGAGCCGGGACCGGCCGACGATTCTGTCCGCCCATCAGCTGTGGCCCCGTCAGATGAAGTCGCACTGATGTGATGTGCCGGATCATCGGTTCGATCTGCGCGTCGCCCCGGGTCCTGGACAAGGACCCGGGGCGACGCGCGTTCCACCGTCGGCCGGCGCCGTTTCAGTGGCGTCGGCTCTCCCTCCGCCGGGCCACCACGAAGAGCGTGCCGGTGGTTGCGACCACTGCCAGTGCGGTGCCGCCGACCACCTCCGCGGAACTCATCCGGCCGATGCCGCCGAGGCCACCCTGCACGCTGCGCGGCGCGATCGTCGTGGAGCCGGTGGGTGTGGGATTGCCGACGGAGATCGTGAGGCGGATCTTCGCCGTGGAGGTCGGGGTTGTATTGCAGATGAACGTCACCTCATAGGCAGTGCCAGGTTTGGCATCCCAGTCGACCGTGGCCGCGGCGGTGCCCCCGCTGGGAATGGTGATGCTGTCGAAGACCCCCGAACCGGCCGTCGCTGTTTTTGAGCACCCCCGGGCGGCCAGGGTGACCTGGCCGCCCGGCGCGACCACCGACGGGGCGACGATGGGTCGGGTCGCGCTGGGCGCCTCCCTCGACATCGCGGCGTGCGCGGTCGCGGCCGGAGCGGTCAGGGCGAGGGCGGTGGCGCCTAGCAGGGCGACGGGTGCGACACCTATGGGGCGCATGATGATTCCTCCGAGTCCCCGAGGAGCAGCTGCGGAACCGTTTCCCACAAAGCGTCAGATATGCACCTCGATGGGAGAAACGCTAGAAGTGCCGCATATCATGCGCGATCGGGGTCCGGCGAATGGGGCATGGGTGTCCCTCGGGCGGCGCACCCCCGTCGTGCCGTCAGGACGACGGCCCGCCCGCCGCGTTGGGGAACAGATCGAGGAACGGTGCCGCGGTGGCGGAGATGCCGCGGCCGAACGGTGAGTCGAAGTCCCAGATCAGGAAGAGAAGGAAGGCGATGAGCACGCTGAACAGCCCGGCCAGCAGCAGTTCCCGGAACGTTCTCCGGATCTGCAGGGTGAAGATCAGCCCGACGGTCACCAGCGCCCCGGTGATCAGGCCGAACCAGACGACGCCAGGCATGGTGGCGCCGGCGCTCTGGCCGCGGGAGCTGCGTGCGTCGTCGGCCGCGGCGACCTGGTCGACCAGTGGCTGATAAGCCTGCCCCTCGTGGTCGGTCCTCGGCCGGTAATCGGTGACATCGGCGCGTACCCGGCCGAGGAGTTCTGCGCCCCGGTCGGTGAGATCTCCGTGCTCGCTCATGGCCTGCCACTCGTCGTGGACGACATAGCCGACGTATGCGTCGACGTCGGCGCGGATCCGGGCGCGCACCTCGGCCGGGTAGACCGAGGAGCGGACGTTCACCTCGTGCAGGGCCTGCGCCTCCTGGCGTACGTACTCCTGAGCGGCGCTGCGGCCCTCCCAGACGCCCGCGATGGCGAGGCCGAGCACGATCGCGTACACCACACCGATCATCATCGTCATGTATTCGATGACGTCAGGGGTCTCTGACGGGTCGTCGTCCTCGGTGATCCGGCGGTTGTTGAGGACGGCGATGGTCAGCACGACGGCGCAGGCCGCGGCCATGGCGAGGGTGAGAACAAGCCATTCCGACATGGGCTTCTCCGTGGGTCATCGGGAGCGGGGACGTAGCACGGCGACGGCGAACACCGCGGGGGCGGTGATCAGCAGGGTGAGGGTGACCAGGGAGGGGCCGTGCTGCGGGACCTTGCGCGGCGGCCTGCGGTAGGCGGGTAGCGCCACCGGCCTGGGCGGGGGCGGCGTGGGGCGTGCGGAGGGCGGGGGCGGCGGAAGTGGCGGCGCCGGTGCCGGTGCCGGTGCAGCGGGTGGCGGTGGTGGGGGTGGAGGAGGCGGCGGTGGTGGGGGTGGAGGCGGAGGAGGGGGTGGTGGGGGTGGTGGGGGTGGTGGCTCGGGCCGGGGAGTCGGCTTGGGCACCGGGCCCGCCTGGCAGTGCCCGTCGCCCGTCGTGGCGACCGCCGTGGTCCCGCTGCCGTCCCCGATCGAGGAGTACGAACAGTTGTCGGCCGCCGCGGGCACCGGGGCGGCGAGGAGCCAGATGAGTGCGAGGGCTGCGGTGAGCCGCCCGACGAATGATCCGTACACGACGGGGAGCATGTTCCGGCTGGTGGGACCGCACGCGGACCGCGGTCAGGATTCCCCTGATGGAGGGGACCTGGGGCGCCGGGGGTTTGCGGCTCGGGAAAA
Organism: Streptomyces sp. NPDC005262; assembly: GCF_042872425.1. NCBI lineage: Bacteria > Bacillati > Actinomycetota > Actinomycetes > Kitasatosporales > Streptomycetaceae > Streptomyces > Streptomyces sp. NPDC005262. The sequence goes on along the minus strand of NZ_JBIAKK010000003.1, from coordinate 446,683 downwards.
TTCTGCGGACGTGTTGAACAAAGAAGCACCCGCCGCCCGTACCTAGGGCCATGAACGACGCGGACGTGCGTCGCAACTGGCGACAGAGTTACGGGAGTTGACATGAATACCTGGCGGAACGCCTCGCTCGCGGTGACCGCGGCGGCCCTGTTGGCGCTGACGACGGCGTGCGGTCAGGACAAGGGCACCGAGTCCCCCAACGGACAGAACGTGGGCAATGCGAGCCCGGCCGGACAGGCGGGCAGCGGCTACGACACGGACAGCGGGTACGGCTCCGACACCGGCTACGGCTCCGACTCCGGGGCGCAGTCCGCCAAGTCGAAGCAGGCCGGGCAGCTCGCGGTGTGGGACAGCAAGAAGCTCGGCGAGGTGCTGACGGACAGCGAGGGATTCACGCTCTACCGCTTCGACAAGGACACCGCGAGTCCGCCGAAGTCCAATTGCGAAGGTGACTGCGCGAAGATCTGGCCGGTCGTCCCAGCGGGCAATGTCACGGCCGCCGCCGGTACCGATGACGCACTGATCGGCAAGGTCACCCGCGCGGACGGCACCCAGCAACTCACCATTGCGGGATGGCCGATGTACCGGTATGCGAAGGACGCCAAGCCCGGCGACGCCAATGGGCAGGGCGTGGGAGGCACCTGGTTCGCCTCCGCTCCGAACGGCAAGAAGGCCGCGGTGAACGCCGACGGGCCGGCCGGTGGCGAACAGGCTGATCTCGCGGGACTTTCGGTGCGCAAGGACCCGGAACTCGGGAACATCGTCGTCGACAAACGCGGCATGACGGTCTACCGGTTCAAGAAGGACAGCGCCTGGCCGATGAAGTCGGCCTGCACCGGGGCCTGCCTCTCGAAGTGGCCGGTTGTCGCCCCATTGGCCAAGAATGATGTCTCGGGTGTTACCACCAAGGGATTTGTCACCTTCAATCGGCCCGACGGACTCAAGCAGCAGGCCATCGACTGCTGGCCCATCTATACGTTCTCCGGTGACACGAAGCCCGGTGACACCAACGGGCAAGGTGTGGGGGGCACATGGTACGTGGTGTCGCCCGAGGCAAAGCTCGTGGGCGCCCCGAAGTAACCTCACAACAGCCGTTCCGGACCGGCCCGTCGCTGAATGTCACACTTAGCGACGGGCCGGTTGCACATGCCACTGGTGTGTGACCAATAACGGACCGCTAATTTCCGTTTCCGCTCGCTCTCCTGGCGGTCGATCAGTAGCCTCTGGTCCACACTGACCATGAACATGGCCGGATCGCCGTGGCGACTTGTTGGAGACATCGATGGAGCGTCCCGCCTGGGCACCGCAGGGCATTGACATATCGGTGCCGAGCGTGTCACGCATGTATGACTTCTATCTGGGCGGATCGCACAATTTCGAGGTGGACCGGGAAGCGGCCCGCAAGGCCATGGAGTTCATGCCGGGACTCCCCAAGATCATGCAAGCCAATCGCGCCTTTATGCGCAGGGCCGTGCGTCATGCGGTGAGTGAGGGCATCACTCAGTTCCTGGACATAGGTTCCGGCATACCGACCTTCGGCAATGTCCATGAAATCGCCCAGGCGGCCGACCCCGAGGCACGGGTCGCCTACGTCGACAACGACCCCGTTGCGGTCGCGCACAGCCAGGCCGTACTCGAGGGCAACGACCGGGCGGTGATCGTCGCTGCCGATCTTCGGCGCCCGCCGGAGATCCTGAAGAGCCGTGAGATCACCGAACTCCTCGACATGGACCGTCCGGTGGCGCTTCTGCTCGTAGCCGTCCTCCACTTCATCGAGGACGCCGACGACCCGCAGACGGCCCTCGCCGAACTGCGCGACGGGCTCGCACCCGGCAGCCTCGTCATCATCACCCACGCCTCGTACGAGGGCATTCCGCTCACCCAGGAGGAGGCGGGAGGTGCGGTCGGCGTCTACCGGAACATCCGTAACCCGCTGATCATGCGGTCGCGCGACGAGGTCGCCAGGTTCTTCGAGGGTTACGAGATGGTCGAGCCCGGTCTCGTGGCGATGCCGGAGTGGCGTCCGGACACCTCCGTGGTGCAGGAACAGGAAGACCCGTATGCGTTCTCGGGCTTCGCCGGAGTGGGACGCAGGGCGTGAGCACTCCCGCCCAGGCGTCCGACGCACCGGACGCGGAGCCCGACGGTCCCGAGGACCGGCTCCGAAGATTCGCGACGATCTGGAGCCGGGCCACCTTCCCGTCGACGGCCACCTCGATGACCCGTCCGGAGTTCGAGCAGCACCTGCTGCCGCTGGCCCGCAGACTGAGTGACATCCTGCACGCCCGGCCCTTCGACGCGGCGCCCGCGAACAAGGTGGGGGCCGCGCTCGTCGACGCACACTGCACCGACCCGGAGGCGCTCAGCTCCACGCTCGGCGTCGTCGACTCGTACCTGGTGCTCTACTGCGGCGGCAACGGACCGGTGGCGCTGTCGACCGAGGACAGCCGGGCCCGCTGCGCACGCATGCAGCACGCCCTCGCGGGCGGCTTCACCCAGGCGCTGCGCGAACGGACCCTTGCCGAACAGGAGGCCATCGCCCGCTCGGCGCTGACCGCCCGTTCCAACGCCGAACAGGCCCTGCACGCCACGGAGGCCCGCTTCCGCGCCGTCTTCAAGGACGCCGCCGTCGGCATCGGGATCGCCGACCTGGAAGGCAACGTGCTGGAGGTCAACGACACCCTGACCCGGATGTTCGGCGGGCTCGACCTCCATGTCCGCGGCCACAAGGTCAACGAGTGGGTCCATCCCGAGGACTCGCCGTACGTGTGGAAGTACTACGAGGAGCTGGTACGCGGCGAACGCGAGCACTACCGGGTCGAGAAGCCGTACTACCGCAACGACGGCACCGTGCTGTGGACCAACCTCACGGTGTCGCTGCTCCGCGACCCCGAGGGGCGGCCGGAGTATCAGCTGGCACTGATGGAGGACACCACGGAGCGTCGGCTGCTCAACCTGCGGCTGCGCTACGAGGCCACCCACGACGCGCTCACCGGTCTGCCCAACCGGACGCTGTTCTTCGAGCGGCTGGAGAAGGCGCTGTCCGCCGCCGACGGCAGCCGCTTCGGCCTCTGCTACCTCGACCTCGACGGTTTCAAGGCGATCAACGACAGCCTGGGCCACGCGGCGGGGGACCGGCTGCTCGTCGAGGTCGCCGACCGGCTGCAGAGCTGTGCGACCGCGCCCGGCGAAATGGTGGCGCGGCTCGGCGGCGACGAGTTCGTGGCACTGACCACCGGCCCCGGCACCGAGGAGAAGGTCGATGAACTGGCCAGCCGGATCCTCGGCGTACTCGCCACCCCGATCCGGCTCGACGGCCGCGAACTGACGGTGCGTGGCTCCATCGGTGTCGTCGAAGGACCGGCGGGCGAACGCACCGCCGCCGAAGTGCTGCGCAGCGCCGACATCACGATGTACCGGGCCAAGTCGGCGGGCGGCAACCGCTTCGAACTCGCCGACGCCGAGGCGGACGCCCGCGCCATCACCCGGCACGGGCTGACCACCGCACTGCCCGCGGCCCTGGATCGCGGCGAGTTCTTCATCGAGTACCAGCCGCTCGTGCATCTGGGCGACGGTACGGTGCACGGTGCGGAGGCCCTGGTGCGCTGGTGCCACCCGCAGCACGGCGTGCTCGGACCGGACCGGTTCATCCCGCTCGCCGAGCACACCGGGCTGATCGTGCCGCTCGGGCGATGGGTGCTGGAGGAGTCCGTACGGCAGGCCAACTCCTGGCAGGAGCGGCACAGTGACGGCGGCCCGCTGCGGATCAACGTCAACCTGTCGCCGACCCAGCTGCACCACCCGCAGCTGGTCGCCGAGACGGTCGACGTCCTGGAGCGTTCGGGGCTGGAGCCGAGGGCGCTCTGCCTGGAGGTCACCGAGTCCGCGCTCATCGGTGCGGACGACGATCTGCTGAAGCCGCTGCGCCAACTGGCCGAAATGGGCGTGGACATAGCGCTCGACGACTTCGGCACGGGGTACTCGAACCTGGCGAATCTGCGTCGGCTGCCGGTGAGCGTGCTCAAGCTGGATCGTTCCTTCACCCAGGGCATGCAGCAGCATCCGGCGGACCCGGTCGACCTGAAGATCGTCGAGGGGATCGTGTCGCTGGCGCACAGCCTGGACCTGGCAGTGACGGTGGAGGGTGTGGAGACGGGCGCCCAGGCGGAGCAGCTGCGGAAGCTCGGCTGCGACACGGCGCAGGGCTGGTACTACGCGCGGCCCGGTGCGCCGGACCGGATCCACTCCTTGCTGCTGGCCGACGCGGTCTGAACGGAGGGACGGACCACCGGTTCCGTCCTCAGCCGCCGGACGGGCTTGATCACCCCGTCCGGCTGGCCAGCAGTACCTTCTGCAGCTCCCGCGCCGCCCGTGGCGGCGCCACGTCACTGCGGTGCGCCAGCGCGATGGTGCGCCGCAACCCCGGCGGGGCCAGCGGCGTCGTCCGCAGATCGCTTCCCGCCCGCGTCGCCACCATGCTCGGCACCACCGCCACCCCGAGCCCCGCCCGTACGAACCCGAGCACCGCGTCCATCTCGCCGCCCTCCACCGTGAACGACGGCTCGAAGCCCTCCGCCCGGCAGGCAGCCACCGTCAGTTCCCGCAGGTCGTAGCCGTGCCGGAACATCACCAGCGGCTCGCCCTCCAGATGCGCGATTCGTACGCTTCCGCCCCTTCCGGGCCGCGGAGCCTCCGCCGCCGACACCACCACCAGGTCCTCCTGGAGCAGCTCCACCGTCGTCAGCGCCGGAGACGCGGCAGGCAGCGGCAGCACCACAAGTGCGAGATCGAGCGCGCCGCGCGCCAGCTCCCGTACGAGGTCGTGTGAGCCGCCCTCCTCCAGCAGCAGCTGGATCCCCGGATGCCGGTCGCGGAAGGCGCGCAGCACGTCGGGCAGCAGCCCTGTGCAGAGGCTCGGCGTCGCGCCCAGCCTGACCCGGCCCCGACGCAGCTGGGCCAGCTCCTGCACCTCGTGGCGGGCGGTGTCGGCGTCCGCCAGGATCCGGCGGGCGAGCGGCAGCAGCGCCTCGCCGGCGTCGGTGAGCGTGATGTTGCCGCGGGCCCGGCTGAACAGTTCCGCCCCCAGCTCGTTCTCCAGGGCCCTGATCTGCTGGGAGAGCGACGGCTGGGAGACATGCACCTCCTCCGCGGCGCGGGTGAAGTGCCGCGCCTCGGCGACGGCCACGAAATACGTGAGCTGCTGGAATTGCATACACGCAGTATAAGCCCGCGATAGGCAAAGCCTATGGATATGAGCCGTACCATGTCTTGGACTGATGAGGTCCTTCCGTCCTAGCGTCGTGTCCATGGCATTGGCAACCCGGACGGACCGACGGCCGTCCATGACGCGCACGCTCTGGGACTCGTCCGTCGGCAAGAAGGCGATCATGGCCGTGAGCGGCCTGATCATGCTCCTCTACTTGGTCGTTCACATGGTGGGCAACCTGAAGATCTTCTTCGGGTCCGGCGAGTTCAATCACTACGCCCACTGGCTGCGGACCCTGGGCGAGCCCTTCCTGCACTACGAGTGGGCCCTGTGGATCGTCCGAGTGGTGCTCGTCGCGGCCGTCGTGCTGCACGCCACCTCCGCGTACCAGCTGAGCCGTCGCGACATCAGGGCACGCCCCAGCAAGTACGTCCACAAGAGACCCCGCGCGAGCTATGCCACCCGGACCATGCGCTGGGGCGGGATCATCCTCGCCCTGTTCATCGTCTGGCACGTCCTCGACCTGACCACGGGCACCGTGCACGCCGACGGATTCCAGCCCGGGCATCCGTACCAGAACGTCATCGACACCTTCTCCACCTGGTACGGCAACGTCATCTACATCGTCGCCATGCTCGCCATGGGACTCCATGTCCAGCACGGCTTCTGGAGCGCCGCACAGACCCTGGGCGCGGGCAGAGCGACCCGCGACCGTGTTCTCAAGACCATCGCCAACGTCCTCGCACTGGTGCTGACGGTGGGCTTCATCTCCGTACCCGTCGCCGTCATGACCGGAGTCGTGAGCTGACATGACCGACTACTCGCACTACGAGACCGGTGCACCCGTCGTCGACACCAAGGCCCCCGAGGGCCCCGTCGCCGAACGCTGGGACACCCGCCGCTTCGAGGCCAAGCTCGTCAACCCGGCCAACCGGCGCAAGCACACCGTCATCGTCGTCGGCACCGGCCTGGCCGGCGGCTCGGCCGGGGCGACGCTGGCCGAACAGGGCTACCACGTGGTCCAGTTCTGCTTCCAGGACTCGCCCCGCCGCGCCCACTCCGTCGCCGCCCAGGGCGGTATCAACGCCGCGAAGAACTACCGCAACGACGGCGACTCGATCCACCGGCTCTTCTACGACACGGTCAAGGGCGGCGACTTCCGCGCCCGGGAGTCCAACGTCCACCGGCTCGCCCAGATCTCCGTCGAGATCATCGACCAGTGCGTCGCCCAGGGCGTGCCCTTCGCCCGCGAGTACGGCGGTCTGCTCGACAACCGGTCCTTCGGCGGCGTCCAGGTCTCCCGTACGTTCTACGCCCGCGGCCAGACCGGGCAGCAGCTCCTCCTCGGCGCCTACCAGGCGCTGTCGCGGCAGATTGCCGCCGGCAACGTCGAGCTGCACGCGCGGACGGAGATGCTCGACCTGATCATCGTCGACGGGAAGGCCCGGGGCATCGTCGCCCGCGACCTGGTCACCGGAAAGATCGACACGTACTTCGCCGACGCCGTCGTGCTGGCCAGCGGCGGCTACGGCAACGTCTTCTACCTGTCGACGAACGCCATGAACTCCAACGCCACCGCCATCTGGCGCGCCCACCGGCGCGGCGCGTACTTCGCCAACCCGTGCTTCACCCAGATCCACCCCACCTGCATTCCGCGCACCGGCGACCACCAGTCCAAGCTGACGCTGATGAGCGAGTCGCTGCGCAACGACGGCCGGATCTGGGTCCCGAAGGCCAAGGGCGACAACCGGCCGGCCAACGAGATCCCGGAGGACGAGCGCGACTACTACCTGGAGCGCATCTACCCGGCTTTCGGCAACCTCGTTCCGCGTGACATCGCCTCGCGCGCCGCGAAGAACGTCTGCGACGAGGGCCGCGGCGTCGGCCCCGGCGGCCAGGGCGTCTACCTCGACTTCGCGGAGGCCATCCAGCGGATGGGCAAGGCCAAGGTGGAGGAGAAGTACGGCAACCTCTTCGATATGTACGCGCGGATCACCGCGGAGAATCCGTACGAGACCCCGATGCGGATCTACCCCGCCGTGCACTACACGATGGGCGGACTCTGGGTCGACTACGACCTGCAGACCACGATCCCCGGGCTGTTCGCGATCGGTGAGGCCAACTTCTCCGACCACGGGGCCAACCGGCTCGGCGCCTCGGCGCTGATGCAGGGGCTCGCCGACGGCTACTTCGTTCTGCCGTCGACCATCAACGACTACCTGGCCCGCAACCCGCACCACGACGAGGTCGACGGCTCGCACCCGGCCGTGGAAGAGGCCCTCGCGGAGACCGAGGACCGGCTGAACCTGCTGCTCGCCGTCGACGGCGACCGCACTCCCGATTCCTTCCACCGGGAGATCGGCGAACTCATGTGGGAGTACTGCGGCATGGCCCGCACCGAGGCGGGGCTGCGCAAGGCACTCGACCGGATACCGCAGATCCGCGAGGAGTTCTGGCGCCGCATCAAGGTCCCCGGCACCGGTGACGAGTTCAACCAGTCCCTGGAGAAGGCCAACCGCATCGTCGACTACCTGGAGCTCGCCGAGCTCATGTGCCTCGACGCCCTGCATCGCGCCGAGTCCTGCGGAGGCCACTTCCGCGAGGAGTCGCAGACCCCGGACGGCGAAGCCGCCCGCCAGGACGAGGAGTTCTCGTACGCCGCCGCGTGGGAGTTCAGTGCCACCGGCGAAGCCCCCGTCCTGCACAAGGAAGACCTCGTCTTCGAGTACGTCCACCCCACTCAGCGGAGCTACGCATGAAGCTCACCCTGCGCGTCTGGCGCCAGAAGAACGCCGACGCCCCCGGCGCCATGTCCACCTACCAGGTGGACGGCATCTCGCAGGACATGTCGTTCCTGGAAATGCTCGACACCCTCAACGAGGAGCTCATCCTCACCGGAGACGATCCCGTCGCCTTCGACCACGACTGCCGGGAAGGCATCTGCGGCGCCTGCAGCCTCGTCATCAACGGCGACGCCCACGGCCCGGAACGCACGACCACCTGCCAGCTCCACATGCGGTCCTTCCAGGACGGCGACACGATCGACATCGAACCGTGGCGTGCCTCGGCCTTCCCGGTCGTCAAGGACCTGGTCGTGGACCGCTCGGCCTTCGACCGGATCATCCAGGCGGGCGGCTACATCTCCGCCCCGACCGGCACCGCACCCGACGCCCATGCCACCCCTGTGCCCAAGCCCGACGCCGACTTCGCGTTCGAGCACGCCGAGTGCATCGGCTGCGGCGCCTGCGTGGCGGCCTGCCCCAACGGCTCGGCGATGCTCTTCACCTCGGCGAAGATCAACCACCTCAACGTCCTGCCACAGGGCGCCCCCGAGCGCGAGACACGAGTGCTCGACATGGTCGACCAGATGGACAGCGAGGGGTTCGGCGGCTGCACGCTCACCGGGGAGTGCGCCACGGCTTGCCCGAAGGGCATCCCGCTGCCGTCGATCTCGGCCATGAACAAGGAGTGGCTGCGGGCGACCCGCAAGGTGCACCGCTAGGGCCTGTTCCGGTGTTCGGTCGGCACAGCCGGTGATGAGACCGGCTGTGCCGACGACCCGGGGTGCGCTGCCTCGGCCGGCGGACGGCCGGCGTCAGGGCTTGATCGGCTTCACCTTCGTGTCGACGCCGTTCACCCGCACGGTGACGTTCCCCCGGTTCCGCGCCCGGTCGGCCACGATCCTGTAGGACGTGACCTTCCCATCGCGCCATTCACAGCGGACCTCGTAGCCGCCGCGGGCGCGGAGCCCGGTGAAGGAACCCTTGGCCTTCCATTCCTCCGGCAGGGCGGGCAGCAGGTGGATGACGCCGTCGTGGCTCTGCAGGAGCATCTCCGCCACGGCGCCCGAGATGCCGAAGTTGCCGTCCATCTGGAAGGGCGGGTGGTTGCAGAACATGTTGGGCAGAGTGTTGTAGGTCAGCAGTCCGCGCAGCATGATCCGGGCGCGGTGCCCGTCACCGAGGCGGGCGAAGAGGGCTGCCCGCCAGGGCCAGGTCCACGAGCGGCGGCTGTCGCCCGACACCGTGGCGGCCGTGAACGGGACGCCTTCCTTCTCGCCGCACCGTGCCTTGAGCGAGACGAGGGCGGCGGCCGCGAAGTCGGGCGTCCTCGGGGTGATCTGGCGACCCGGGTAGACCGCGAAGAGGTGCGAGGTGTGGCGGTGGATGTCGCTGGGGCTGTCGATGTCCTCCTGCCACTCCTGCAGTTGACCCCACTGGCCGATCTTGTTCGGCGCGAGGCGCGCCTGCATGTCCATGACCTTGGCCCGGTAGTCGGCATCCGCGTCGAGTGCCGCCTCGCAGTCGAGGTAGTTCTGGAACAGGTCCCAGATGATCTGCTGGTCGTACATGACGCCGTCCTCGCGCGGCCCGTGCTCGGGGGACCAGCCGTTCGGCGCGACGAGGAGTCCGTCCTCGCGCTCCTTGAGATGGTCCTCCCAGAACTCGCAGATCTCCTTGATCATCGGGTAGGCGACGGTGCGGAGGTGGACCAGGTCCTGGGTGAACGCCCAGTGCTCGTAGAGGTGCTGCGCGTACCAGGCGCTCGCGACGGTGTTCCACTCCCAGGCGTTGCCGCCGAAGATGCTCTGGCTGGTGCGGGCGGTCCAGCCGCGCGTGTCCTTGCCGAAGGCGTTGCGGGTCGCCACGCGGCTCGGCACCGCCACCTGTTCGACGAACCCGACGAGTGCCTCGTGGCACTCCGACAGGTTCGTCGTCTCGGCTCCCCAGTAGTTCATCTGGACATTGATGTTGGTGTGGTAGTCGGAGGCCCACGCCGGCGCGTCGCTGTCGTTCCAGAGGCCCTGGAGGTTGGCCGGCAGCCCCTTCGGGCGCGAGGAACTGATCAGCAGGTACCGGCCGAAGTCGAACATCGTCTGCTCGAGAGTCGGGTCCTCCCCGCCCGCCGCGTAGCGCGCCAGCCGGGCGTTGGTCGGCAGGGCGACGACGGCGTCGTCGGAGGTGCCCCAGGCGACGGAGACGCGGTTCATGAGGGTGCGTATCTCGGCGGTGTGCTCGTCGCGCATCCCGTCGTACGCCCGGGCGGCCGCCTTGTCGAGCGTCGCGGCGACCACCGGTTCCGGTTCGGCTCCGCGCCACCCGGCGGCGGCGTCGAGTTCGTAGTCGGTGCGGGCGTCGAGGAGCAGGGTCAGGGTCGTGCAGCCGGAGAACCGGAGCACCGACCCGTCGGTGCTGAAGTCGCCGTCGGTGTGCACGACCTGGACGGCGCACGCGTGCTTGAGGCCGTTGCCCATGACACCGTTGAAGGCCATCCGCCGGGCGCCGGCGTCGACGGTCGTCGGGGCCTCCTGTCCGGACGTCAGCGAGATCGCTCCGGAGAGTCCTCGGTCGCCGTCCGACGTGTACCGGAAGACCATGACGTCCGCGGACCGGCTGGCGAAGGCTTCCCGCAGGACGCGCCGCCCCGGCTCGACGAAACGGGTGACATGGATACCCTCGAAGAAATCCAGGGCGCGCCGGTAGTCGACGAACGTGGACTGCATGCGCGTGTCGAACCCCTTGCCTTCCAGCGCGACCTCCGCGATCTGGAAGCCGGTGGACGACTCGCCGGGGGTGAACGTGAGCCGGTAGGTGCGGTAGGCCGTGCTGTCGGTGATCCGGAAGGTCCGGCTCTCGCCGCGGCCGGCGAAGGGCGCGCCGGGGTTCTGCGTGTCGAGCGTCACCCAGTCCTGCCCGTCCTGCGACGCCTCGAGCGCCCATCGCCGGGGGTCGTCGTGCGGACGGTCCGGGGCCGCCGTCAGTGTGTACGAGGTGACGGCGGTCGTGGTGGACAGGTCGGCCTGCCAGACGACCGCCGGGGCGACGGCGTCGACCCGCCAGACCGTGGCCGGGTCGCGGTCCACCGAACTCGAGATGTCCGTGGCCCGACCGGATCCCTCGGAGTGCCCGCTGGGCGACGACAGGTACATCGAGCCACCCCCGTCGAGGTCGACGCCGGACAGACCGATCTCGCTCACCTGGAAGTGGCTGACCCCTGCTTCGGGAACGAAGTCGAACCGGTAGAAGCGGTAGGCCGCGGTGTCGGCACAGGTGAATTCCTTCGTCTGGTACCGGCTCTCGAAGGGCGTCGCCAGAGTGCGGCTGTCGAGTCTGGTCCAGGTGGCGCCGTCGGCGGAGCCGGAGAACGTCCACTCCTGCGGGTCGCGCTGCGGCACGTCGTTGGCACTCGTCAGACGGTAGGACGCGACCTCGACGGGGTCGGGGAGTTCGACCTGCCACTGCACCTTCGAGCCCGGCCCCTCGATGCACCACTTGGTGCTCGAGTTGCCGTCGTAGGTCTTGTCGACGCCCTCGGTCGAGGAGGTACGGTACGGTCCCCCCGGGGCCGTGACCTTCGCACCGCGAGCGAAGGTGACGACGACATCACCGAAGTTCCGGTACGAGCCGAAGCCGGTCATGCCGGTGTCGAAAGCGCTGTCCGGCTCGCCCGCGAGAGCGTTGTCGTAGTTGTTGACCCCACCCCAGAGACTCTGCTCGTTGAACTGGACACGCTCCTCGAAGGGGTTGGCGAAGAGCATGGCGCCGAGCCGGCCGTTGCCGATAGGCAGGGCCTGCGACTGCCAGTCCATGGCGGGGACCGCGTACTTCAGCGCCTTGCGCGACAGGGTCGGCCACTGGACGGACGCCGGCGCGGCGGCCCCGGCGGCGACGGCCTGTCCCACAGGGATCCCCCCGGTCAGCTGAGTGATCAGCGGTGTGAGGGTGAGCGCACCGCCGAGCTTGAGAATGCTTCGTCTGTGCGGTTGGGGTTCATCGGTCACGAGAGACCTCCTGGCCCATTGATCGGTTCTTTAACGGAGAGATGGCGGAGATGCGCCGACGTACGCCGAGGGCGAGGTCATTTCATCGGATGACAGATCGGATGTCTAGAGTGTGCGGCGCTGTCTCTGCTGGGTGCCCCTCCCTAGGGGGCCGGACTCCGTGGGCCCTGCCTTCGGTGTCACGCTGCGGCGCTCGGAAAGGCGGTGCGTTGATGCTTTCGGACGTGGCCCGGTTGTTGACGGAGCGCGCGTCGGCGGCGGTGAAGTCTCGGCCGGACCGTAGGCGTGGAACCAGGGGAATTACCTGATGATTCGTCAGGCCGACCTGAGGGCGGTCGCCAGGTACGGCGCGGTCCGACTGTCCGTCGCCCCGGCCACCTCCGTGGGCGTCCCCACTGCGACGATCCGGCCGCCCCGGTCCCCGCCGCCGGGACCGAGGTCGATCACCCAGTCGGCGCCCGCGACGACCGCCATGTCGTGCTCCACGACCACCACCGTGCTGCCCCCGTCGACCAGCCCGTGCAACTGCCGCATCAGCACCTCGACATCGGCCGGATGCAGACCCGTGGTCGGCTCGTCCAGCACATACAGGGTGTGACCGCGGCGGGTGCGCTGCAGCTCGGTGGCCAGCTTGATCCGCTGCGCCTCACCACCGGACAGCTCCGTCGCCGGCTGCCCCAGCCGCAGATAGCCGAGCCCGACATCGAGCAGCGTCCGCAGACTGCGCTCCGCGGCGGGCGTCCCCGCGAAGAAGTCGGCCGCCGACTCCACCGTCAGGTCCAGCACCTGCGCGATGTTCAGCCCGCGCAGAGTCACCTCCAGCGTCTGCTGGTTGTACCGCGCACCGTGACAGTCCGGACAAGGCGCATACGTACTCGGCAGGAAGAGCAGCTCGACGGAGACGAATCCCTCGCCCTGGCAGGTCTCGCACCGCCCGCCCGCCACATTGAACGAGAACCGCCCCGCCCGGTAGCCGCGCTCGCGCGCCATGTCGGTCGCCGTGAACAGCTTCCGTACGACATCGAAGAGCCCGGTGTACGTGGCCAGGTTGGAGCGCGGCGTACGGCCGATCGGCCGCTGGTCGACCTGGACGAGACGGTCCACCGCCTCCAGCCCGAGCGCCGATGCGCATCCAGGCAGGGGCCGCTCGGCGGGGAGATCGGCGGCGATCGACGCCTGCCGGTCGGCGAGGGCCCCCGCGAGCACCTGGCCGACCAGGGTCGATTTGCCCGAGCCGGAGACACCGGTGACCGCCGTGAACACCCCGAGTGGGAACTCGGCGTCGACTCCGCGCACATTGTGCCGGTCGACACCGATCAGTCTCACCCACCCGGAGGGCTTACGCGGCTCCCGCACCGGCACCGGACCCCGGTCGAAGAGGAACCGTCGCGTCGCCGACTCCAGCACGTCCGCGAGCCCGGCCGGGGGCCCGCTGTGCAGCACCCTGCCCCCGTGTTCGCCGGCCAGTGGCCCCACATCGACCAGCCAGTCCGCCTGCCGCACCACATCCATCTGGTGCTCCACGACGAAGACCGAGTTCCCGGCCTCCTTCAGCCGTCCGAGAACCGCGAGCAGTGACTCGGTGTCCGCCGGGTGCAGGCCGGCCGACGGCTCGTCCAGCACATAGACGACCCCGAACAGTCCCGACCGCAGCTGGGTGGCGAGCCGCAGCCGCTGCAGCTCGCCGGAGGACAGCGTCGGAGCCGTACGGTCGAGGCCGAGATAGCCGAGACCGAGTTCGGTCACCGTCTCGATCCGCGCCAGCAGATCCGCCGTCAGCACCCGCGCGGTGTCGTCGCCGCCCGCGGCCGACAGCACTTCGGCGAGATCCGCGAGGGGAAGTGCGGCCAGCTCGGCGATCGTACGGCCCGCGAAGGTGACGGCCATCGCCTCCGGGCGCAGCCGGCTGCCGCCGCAGACCGGGCAGGGGGCGCTGGTCAGGAAGCGCTCGGCCTTGGCCCGCAACGTGCGGCTCTTGGAGTCGGCGAAGGTGTGCATCACATAGCGCCGCGCACTCATGTACCTGCCCTGGTAGGGGCGCTGGATCCGGCCCGCGTCACGCACCGGATGGACCGTCACCACCGGTTGCTCGTCGGTGAAGAGGATCCATTCCCGGTCGTTCGCGTCCAGCTCGCGCCACGGCCGGCCGATGTCGTACCCCAGGGTGTCCAGCACATCGCGCAGGTTCTTGCCCTGCCAGGCGCCCGGCCAGGCCGCGATCGCACCGTCGCGGATCGACAGCGACGGGTCGGGGACGAGCAGCTCCTCCGTGGTGCGGTGGATCAGGCCCAGCCCGTGGCACGCGGGGCAGGCCCCGGCGGCGGTGTTCGGCGAGAAGGCGTCGGAGTCCAGCCGCTCGGCGCCGGCAGGATACTCCCCGGCACGTGAGAACAGCATCCGCAGCGAGTTGGACAGCGTGGTGACCGTGCCCACGGAGGACCGGGCGCCTGGCGCGGACCGGCGCTGCTCCAGGGAGACCGCGGGCGGCAGCCCGGTGATCTCGCCGACCTCGGGCGCGCCGACCTGGTGGATCAGCCGGCGGGCGTACGGGGCGACGGACTCGAAGTAGCGGCGCTGAGCCTCGGCATAGATCGTCCCGAAGGCGAGCGAGGACTTCCCCGAGCCGGAGACGCCCGTGAAGACGGTGAGGGTGTCGCGCGGGATGTCGACCTGGACGTCCCGCAGATTGTTCTCGCGGGCGCCGCGCACCCGAACGTACCGATCGTGGGGGGTGGGCATGCGCGGCGGGACTCCGTACGGATCGGGACAGGGCTGGCACCTGAGGGCAAACAGCACGATCCTAGGCGTCGATGGTGGCCGGGCCCGAGAGGAGGCCTGCCGCAAGCCGTGCCGAGCGGCCAGGGAGCCCGGAGGTGTGGACGCGTTGATCGCCGCCCAGGACACTGGAGGCGTGATGGACGACGCCCGGCCGCTGGCCGTATTCGACCTGGACGGCACGCTCGCGGACAGCGGCCACCGGCAGCACTTCCTGGAGGGAGCCCGGCGTGACTGGGGTGGCTTCTTCGCCGCAGCCGTCGACGATCCGCCGCTCGACGAGGGCGTGCGGCTGGTGCTGAGCAGCGCCGAGGAGTGCGAGATCAGATATCTCACCGGACGGCCCGAGCGCTGCCGCCGCGACACCGTGGCCTGGCTGGAGGAACAGGGCCTGCCCGAGGGGCGGGTGTACATGCGCCGCAACGACGACCGCCGGCCGGCCCGCCACACCAAGCTGGAGATCCTGAAGCGGCTGGGCCGGGAACGTGACGTGCGGATGCTGGTCGATGACGACGAGCTGGTCTGTGACGCGGCCGAGCAGGCCGGGTTCGCCGTGGTGCGGGCCCGCTGGGCGGTGACCTCGCCTTCGATGCGGGACGCGCAGGAGCGCGAAGGGCGTACCTGACGCCGTCGAGCCGACTCGGCGGTCACGTCGCGCCGGCTCGGCTGTGCGCGTCGCGTCGGCTGGGCTGTGCGCGTCGCGCCGGCTCAGCTGGGCTCGTCGAGCCGGAAGCCCACCTTCAGGCCTACCTGGTAGTGCTCGATCCGGCCGTCCACGATCTGCCCGCGCACCTGGGTGATCTCGAACCAGTCGAGATTGTGCAACGTCTCCGAAGCCCTTGCGACGCCCCTGCGGATGGCGTCATCGACGCCTTCGTGGGAGGTTCCTACGATTTCGGTGACCCGATAGGTGTGGCTTGACATCGTGTGTCTCCTTTCGTCCTTACCACGGTGCCCCATCCGGCCCTGGTGCGCGAGGGGTCGGGGTGGAGAACGTGTCGTGAACTGGCCTTGACCAAATTGAATGGTCCATACCAAAATCCAGCCACACCCGTGCGAGCACCGCCCGCAGTCCCCCCACATCGGGTCCTGTACCAGTCGTGCTGTTTCGCAGAAGGTGACCCCTGTGAAGAACCGTGTACTCATCGGCGCCGTCGCGCTCGTGTCCACCGTTGTACTGGGTGGCTGCGGCTATCTCCCCGGCTCGGGTGGGTCCGGCGACAAGAAGGTCACGATCTGGCTGATGAAGGACAGTGTTTCCGCCGATTTCCTGGACCGCTTCACGAAGTCGTACGAGGACGAAAACCCCTCCATCGAACTGGAGTTCAAGATTCAGAGCTGGAGTGGAATCGGCCCCAAGGTCACCGAGGCCCTCAAGGGCGAGGACACCCCGGACGTCATCGAAGTCGGAAACACCCAGATCGCCCAGTACGCGGAGAGCGGCGGTCTGCGCGACCTCACTCTCGAATCGATGCGTGACCTCGGCAGCGACGACTGGCTGCCCGGCCTCGCCGAGCCGGGCAGCATC
Organism: Streptomyces sp. NPDC005262; assembly: GCF_042872425.1. Lineage (NCBI taxonomy): Bacteria > Bacillati > Actinomycetota > Actinomycetes > Kitasatosporales > Streptomycetaceae > Streptomyces > Streptomyces sp. NPDC005262. Next base: position 430,393 of record NZ_JBIAKK010000003.1, on the reverse strand, counting down.
GAGGGCATTCAGTACGGCATCCCCTGGTACGCGGCCAACCGCGTGGTGATCTACAACAAGGACCTCTTCGAGCAGGCAGGCATCAAGAACCCGCCGAAGACCCGGCAGGAGTGGGTCGAGAACAGCCGGATGCTCAATCGGGAGGGCAACCAGGGCATGTATCTCGCGGGCCAGAACTGGTATGTACTCGCCGGGTTCATCTGGGACGAGGGGGGTGACCTGGCCAACGACAACGGCGGCGAATGGGAAGGCGCTCTGGACACTCCCGCCGCACTCAAGGGCATGGCCTTCTACAAGGAACTCCAGTCGTACGGCAACGGCCCCAAGGACGCCGACGAGGAAAAGCCCCCGCAGACCGACGTGTTCGCCAAGGGCGATGTCGCGCAGATCATCTCCGTGCCGGGCAGCGCAAAGCTCATCGAGCAGAAGAACCCCGAACTCAAGGGGAAACTCGGATACTTCCCGATACCCGGCAAGACCGCGATGAACCCCGGCTCCGTATTCACCGGCGGTTCCGATCTCATCGTTCCGGAGAAGGCGTCCGAGCGCAGCGCCGGTATAGACGTGGTCAAGGCGCTCGCGGGCGAGAAGTGGCAGGAGGACCTCGCCAGGACGATGAGTTACGTACCGAACAAGCCGACCCTCGCCCGTGTCATCGAGGGCGAGGAGGGCACCGCCGCCATGGCCGCGGGCGCCAGGCGTGGGCGTGCCACTCCCAGCTCGCCCCAGTGGGCGGCGGTCGAGGCCGAAAACCCGATCAAGCCGTACATGACAGCTGTCCTGCAGGGCCGCGACCCGCTGGAAGAGGCCAGATCCGCTTCGGAACGGATCACCGCCGAGCTCGCGGGCAGCTGAGGGGCACCTTCGATCGGTGAACGGCAGGGGCCCGGTCAGCCGTCCGACACCTCGGGATTCAGCCGTCGCACATCCAGGCTCTCCGCAGTGGTCATGTCGAATCCAGCCGGTCACGGAAGAAGTAAGGGGCCGGGCCGTCGCAGCAGTGCGGCAGCCCGGCAGCCGCCCTTGCCGATCCGTCCCCGGAGACCGTCATGAACGCGCTGCCCACCCCACCACTCGTCGCCGGACCGCTCACTGCCACCCCTCCCGTACCGCAGCAGCCCACTCCGGTGCAGTCCACACCGGCGCCGTCCGAGGCCCCGGCCCCGCCGCTCTACCGGGTCTCCCTCGCCGTCAGCCAGGAAGACGTGCGCGCCGCACAACGGCTGCGTCACCAGGTCTTCGCCGGTGAACTCGGCGCCCGGCTCGACGGCCCCGAACCCGGCCTGGACAGCGACGCCTTCGACGCGTACTGCGACCACCTGCTGGTACGGGAGGTGGCGAGCGGAGACGTCATCGCCACGTACCGGCTCCTGCCGCCCGAGCGGGCCCGGATCGCCGGCCGTCTCTACGCGGAGAGCGAATTCGATCTCGGCCGGCTCGGCCCGATCCGCGACGACCTGATCGAGGTCGGCCGCTCCTGCGTCCACCCGGCCCACCGGGACGGCGCCGTCATCGCCCTCATCTGGGCGGGCCTCGCCCGCTACATGGAGCGCAGCGGGCACAACTGGCTGGCCGGCTGCTGCTCGATCTCCCTGGCCGACGGCGGCGTGCTGGCCGCAGACTCATGGGACACCGTGAGGACGAAGTACCTGGCACCCGAGGAGTACTGGGTCACCCCGCACCGCCTCTGGCAGCCCACTGCCGCCACCCGCCCCACCGGAGTGGGTGCCGCCGGTGGGACCGCTGCGCGCCCGGGGCTCGCCGCCCTCCCGCCGCTGCTCCGCGGCTACCTGCGGCTCGGCGCCTGGGTCTGCGGTGCGCCCGCGCACGACCCGGACTTCAACGTCGCCGACCTCTACGTACTGCTGTCGCTGCGCCGCACCGACCCGCGCTATCTGCGCCACTTCCTGTCACTCGCTCCGCTGACATGAGCGTCTGGCTGCCCACGGCACCCTGCACCCCGCACACCTGCGCCGGTCACACCGGCCCCGTGCGCGGCCGGCTCCTGGCCTCGGCCCTGCTGGTCGCGGGATGCACCTTCGTCCTCGTCGGCGTGGTGTGCTTCCCGGCCGTGCTGCTGCTTGGCCAGGTACCGCGGGACCGGTTGATCCGGTGGTGGGCGTACGGGGTGGTCCGTGCGTTCGGCGTACGGGTCCGGGTGACCGGCGGGCCCCAGCCGCCGCCGGCCGGGGAGGCGCGCGCCGGCGCACTCGTCGTCGCGAACCACATCTCGTGGCTGGACATACCGCTCGTCGCCGCCGTGCTCCCCGGCCGGATGCTCGCCAAGAGCGAGATCCGGCGCTGGCCGGTGCTCGGCGCGCTCGCCGCCATCGGCGGCACGCTGTTCGTCGATCGCGACCGGTTGCGGGCGCTGCCCACGACCGTGCGCGACATCGCGGGGGCGCTGCGCGGCGGGTCACGGGTGGTGGTCTTCCCCGAAGGCAGCACCTGGTGCGGGCGCGGAACCGGCGGCAGGTTCCGGCCCGCCGCGTTCCAGGCCGCGCTCGACGCACACGTCGACGTCCGCCCGGTACGCATCACCTACCGCACCGCGCGGCCGGACGGGCCGGCAGCCGGCGCCGCCGCCTTCGTCGGGGACGATCCGCTCACCACCTCACTGTGGCGCGTGGTCACGGCGGCCGGACTGACCGCAGAGATCCGCGTCCTGCCGCCGATCCCCGCGGGCACGCTGCCCGGCCGCCGTGCGCTCGCCCGTGCCGCTCAGACCGCCGTGGCCAGCGACAGTGCGAAGCGGCCCGCGGAATCCGTCCACCACTGACTCAGCGTCAGCCCCGCCGTGGCGAGCTCGCCCCGGATCCCCTCCTTGCGGAACTTCGCCGACACCTCCGTGCGCAGGCCCTCGCCGGCCTCGAACGGGACCACCAGATCCAGCCCGGGGATCTTCACCGTCAGCGCTCTGCGGGCCCGCAGACGCATCTCGATCCACTCCTGCCGCCGGTCCCACAGCGCCACATGGTCGAAGTCGGCCGGGTCGAAGTCCGCGCCCAGCTCCCGGTCGACGACGGTCAGTACGTTCTTGTTGAACGCCGCCGTCACTCCGGCCGCATCGTCGTACGCCGCGACCAGCACCTCCTCGTCCTTCACCAGATCCGTGCCGAGCAGCAGCGCGTCGCCCGGCGAGAGCAGCGACCGCACGGACTTCAGGAACACGGCCCGCTCGTCCGGCAGCAGGTTGCCGATCGTGCCGCCCAGGAACACGACAAGTCGCGGTCCCGGCGTGTCGGGCAGCACGAGCTCGCCCGTGAAGTCGGCGATCAGGGCGTGGATCGAGAGGTCCGGCCGTTCGGCGAGCAGCGCCTCGGCCGCGCCTCGCAGCGCACTCTCGCTGACATCCACCGGTACGTAACTGTGCAGTCCGGGCAGGGCGTCGAGCAGGTGCCGGGTCTTCTCCGACGAGCCGGATCCCAGCTCGATCAGGGTCTTCGCGCCGGACGCCGCGGCGATCTCCGGCGCGCGGGCGACCAGGATCTCCCGCTCGGCGCGGGTCGGGTAGTACTCGGGGAGCCGGGTGATCTCCTCGAACAGCTCGCTGCCGTGCGCGTCGTAGAACCACTTGGGCGGCAGCGTCTTCGGGTGCCGGGTCAGACCGTGCAGTACATCGGCGCGCAGCGCCGCGTCCGTCGCGTCCACCGGCAGGGTGCGGGTCAGCAGAAAGGGACTCACTCGGTGGGCTCCTTGAGCGGGGTGAGCAGAACGTCGGCGCGGGTCGCGACCAGCAGAGTGCGGTCCGGGACCTCTCGCCAGTGCGGATCGTCGTCGTAGGGTTCCGAGGCCACGACCGTGCGGTGGCCCGGTTCGGTCAGGTACCACAGGGTGTCGCCCCAGGCCGTCGCCACGATCGTCGTACCGTCGGTGAGCAGCAGGTTCAGCCGCGAGCCGGGCGCCGCCTCCGCGACCTCGCGCACCGTGTCGGCGACCGCCTGGGGCACGTCGTCGCCATCCGCGACCCGGTGTCGTACCAGCGCCCAGATCAGAGCCGAGTCGCAGCGGGCTGCAAGAGCGAGGAGTTCGGCCGGAGGCAGCGTGGCTGCGAGCTGCGCCAGCGATCCGGGCCATCCCTTCACCGCGCCGTTGTGGCTGAACAGCAGCCGCCCCGCGGCGAACGGCGCAGCCGCAGCCTCACCGTCCGCGTCCCTCTCGGTGGCGTCCCGGACGGCGGCGAGCAGCGCCGTGCTGCGTACGACTCTCGCCAGATCGTCGAACGACTGGTCGGCCCAGATGGGTCCCTGACGCCGGTAGCGTCCCGGGACCGGGTCGCCGTCCGCATACCAGCCCACACCGAAGCCGTCCGCGTTGACCGTGCCGTACTTCTGCCGGCGTGGCTCCCAGGACTGGCGGACCAACGCGTGGGGCGGCCGGGTCAGCAGCTCACCGAGCGCCACGGGTGGCCCCAGATAAGCAATATGGCGGCACATCAGATATCCCTCGCGGTACGGAATCCGGAGAAGATCTGGCGCCGCACCGGAAGGTCCCAGTTCCGGAACGTGCCCCGGCAGACCACGGTGTCCACGGCGAACGAGCCGCCGCGCAGCACCTTGTGGGCGGGCCCGAAGAAGACCTCCGAGTACTCGCGGTAGGGGAATGCCGAGAAGCCCGGATAGGGGAGGAAGTCGCTCGACGTCCACTCCCAGACATCGCCGATCAACTGCCCTGCTCCGAAAGGTGACCGACCTGCCGCGTACGCCCCGGCAGGTGCGGGCCGCAGATGGCGCTGGCCCAGGTTGGCCCGCTCGGGGGACGGGTCCTCGTCGCCCCACGGATAGCGCCGTGAACGCTCCGAAGCCGGGTCGTGGCGCGCCGCCTTCTCCCACTCGGCCTCGGTGGGCAGCCTGCGGCCCGACCAGCGGGCGTACGCGTCCGCCTCGTACCAGCTGACATGGAGCACCGGCTCGTCGGCGGGCACCGGCTCGGTCACCCCGAAACGGCGGTGCAGCCACTGGCCTCCGTCCCGGTGCCAGAACTGCGGGGCGGTCAGCCGGTGCTCATGGATCATCGCCCAGCCCTCAGGGGCCCACCACCGCTGATCGGTGTAGCCGCCGTCCTCGATGAAGCGCTCGTACGCGCCGCAGGTGACCGGCGCCGTGTCGATGAAGAACCCCGGCACCTCACGCACATGGGCGGGGCGCTCGTTGTCGAGTGCCCACGGCTCGGTCGACGTACCCATGGTGAACGGGCCGCCGGGAACCATGACTTCGGCGGGCAGTGAGGCCGCGTCGGTGGGCCGCGGCGGCTCCGGTGCGGTGAGTACGGCCGGACCGGATCGCAGCTGATGGGTGATGAGCATCGTCTCGTCGTGCTGCTGCTCGTGCTGGGCGATCATCCCGAAGGCGAAGCCGGCCTCCACGAGTGGGCGGTCACCGACCAGTGCGGTGCTCTCCAGGACGTCCAGGGCCCTGCCGCGCACCTCCGCGGCATACGAGCGTGCCTCGGCGGGCGGGAGCAGCGGAAGAGAGGGGCGGCTGGCCCGCGGATGCTCGAAGGCGTCGTAAAGACCGTCGATCTCGGGGCGCATCGCCTCCCGCCCGGCGACGCCGCGCAGCAGCCACAACTCTTCCTGATTGCCGATGTGCGCGAGGTCCCAGACCAGGGGCGACATCAACGGCGAGTGCTGGGCCGTCAGTTCACGGTCGTCGACGCTGTCGGTGAGGAGCGTGGTGCGTTCCCGGGCGGTCAGGAGCGCGGCGAGAGCGCGCTGCCGCAGCACCTCCGCATCGAGGTCGGGCGTCGGGGTTGCGGGGGATTCAGTCATGAGCGGGCTTTCCTTCCCTCATCCGGACGGAGCGCCGTGGGCGCCGCATGCACCGAGGGCATCGTGAGTAGTTCGGGCAGATCGTCGGCCGGACATCGGCCCCGGGCGACGAAACGGTCGTGGAAGACCGCCACCGCCTGCTGAACGGCATCGGACGCACCCAGCCGGGGCAGAGCCTCCAGTGCCACTTCGAAGCAGGTCGCTGCCGTCACCCGCAGTTCCGGGTCGGCCAGGCCGTCACGGGCGGCGCCGACCCAGAGCGGATTGCGCGGAGCGGACCGCGCGCCTGCTGTCTCAGCCAGAGGTTTGACAGTGCGGTACACGGTCTCGGCAGCCTCCGGGTCGTCGAACAGGGCGGTGGTGACGGCGAGCGGCACAAGCCATCCGTCGTCACCGAACTGTGCGTCGATCATGCGCAGTTCGAGATGTCCGCGCGGGCGAGCCGGCGGAAACAGAGTGGTCATGTGGTACTCGAGATCGGCGCGCGTCGGCGGCCGCGGCGTACCTGTACGGATCCAGTCCCGGAAGGTGAGACCGACCGGCACGGCCCACGGCACCTCGTCGCTCCGGATGCACATCACCGGGGCGTCGAGCACATGCGTGGTCCAGTCGTCGCGCGGGGCGGAACGGCCCGGCGGTGCCAGGCTCCTCACCGGATCCAGGTCGGCCCACAGCGACTGACGGGTGGACCGCCAACCCGTCGGCCGGCCCTCCCGGTACGGCGAGTTGGCGAACGCCGCCACCAGCACCGCACCCAACAGATGGACCAGCTGCCAGCGCCGCCCGTAGCCGAGCGGCCCCGGCTCCTCCTCGCCGGCGTCCAGACAGACCTGGACCGACGCGGTGGAGCACATCATGGCGCGACCCGCCGGTCCCGACCGGTCGAGCGAGGCCTCCAAGGCGTCGTAGCGGGGCTCGTGCAGCAGACGACGTGGGGGATGCCAGGGATCGACGCCGAGACCGACCGGTACGAGGTCCAGCCGGCCGAGCGCGGCACGTACGGCGGCCAGGTCGGAGGCCATGGCATCGATACAGGCCATCAGGGAGTCCGCCGGCTGCGAGCTGAGCTCCAGCTGTCCGCCGGGTTCGAACGTGAGCGCCGCACTCAGCGGCAGCGCGCCCACGGCGGCGACGGCCGCGTCGATGCGGTCGCGGGCGACCGGGGTACGGGGCCGGTCACGGTCGTGAATGAGCCATTCGAGCTCGACACCGACCGTCCTGGGCGGACCGGTCTTGAAGCAGATGCATCGCAGTAAATCCTCCGCCTCGCCCTCACCGAGAGGGCGGTCGTAATCGGTCGGACCGTGGCCGACGGGTGCGTCCGGTGACATGCCGGGGCCTCCTTTTTCGGTACGTCCGTACCACCCAAACCCTTGCAGGGAGATCGCACAAGGGTGCCTTTGCGCGGCACATAATCCCGTTGCGCAGGGAGCGCAGAAGCGTCGATCATGCCCCGTATGCATCACACGGGGGAGTGCCGATGAGCGCACGGCTGCGCGCCATCGCGACAGAGACCGAGTCCATCGTCGAAGCCGGGCTCTACCGCACGCCCGAGGGGCGTGAGATCAGTATTGAGCGCAGTCTGGCCGCCGCGCTCTCCGGGACCCGGCTGTACGGGCCCGACCCGGTGCCCGTCGCCGCACTCGACACCGACCGCACCGCGGTCATCGAGGTGACCGGCGAGAGCAGCCTGCAGGCGGCGCACCGGATGACCGGCGAAGGCCCCGGCAGGATCGCCGTCCTGAACTACGCCTCCGCCCGTAACCCGGGGGGCGGCTACCTCAACGGCGCGCAGGCCCAGGAAGAGGCCCTGTGCCGCTGCTCCGCGCTGTACGCCACCCTGCTGCGGGCCCCCGACTACTACGCCCACCACCGCGCTGAACGCAGCGCCTTCTACACCGATCGGGTGATCCACTCGCCCGGCGTTCCGGTGTTCCGTGACGACCGGGGACGACTGCTGGACACCCCGTACACCGTCGGCTTCCTCACCTCGCCGGCGCCCAACGCCGGAGTGATCCGCAGCCGGACGCCCGAGGACGCCCACCGGATCCCCGCGGTGCTCGCGTCCCGCGCCGAGCGGGTGCTGGAGGTCGCCGCCGTGCGCGGGTACCGCAGGCTCGTGCTCGGGGCCTGGGGCTGCGGCGTGTTCATGAACGATCCGGCGCAGGTGGCCGGCACGTTCCGGGCGCTGCTCGCCGACGGGGGCCGGTTCGCCGGCCACTTCGAGCAGATCGTCTTCGGCATCCTCGACCGCAGCCGCACGGCGGACACGCGTGACGCGTTCGCCCGGACGTTCGGCCGCGAGCCGCAGACGTGACCGTGACGTTCGGCCGGGGGAGTGGCGGCCGACCACAACGGTCACGTTGAGCCGGAGGAGTGAGCACCTACCGTGACGGCTCACGTCGGACCGGGGCGGTGGATACCGGCCGTGAGGGTGACGTCGAGCAGTAGGGGCGGGCGCCGACCGTAACCGTCAGGTCGAGCTGGAGGGATGGGCGCCGGCCGTGACGGTGTCGAGCCGGAGAGCCGACGTCAGCCGCCACGACCGGTGGGCCGGGCCTCGTCGGTCAGCTCCAGCCGTAGCGCTCCCGCAGCCGCCCGACGACCAGATCGAACCGGTCCCGGTCCAGCGCGCACGCCTCGCGGCGCATCCCGTCCTCATGCACCCGCAGCACTCGGTCCAGATCGACCCAGGACGGCCGGCCCGAGCTGTCCCACGGCCCGGCGCCGAGGGCCACCCACTCGCGCTCCCTGTCGTGCTGCTTGCTGGAGAGCTGCACGGCGAGCAGTGTGCCCGCCGCCTCGCGTGCCACCACGAGCACCGGGCGGTCCTTGCCCCGGCCGTCGTTCTCCTCGAACGGCACCCAGGTCCAGACGATCTCGCCGGGGTCGGGATCGCCGTCACGGTCGGGGGCGTACGAGGTACGGACCTGGCCCACATCGTGCGGGTCGGCCTCGGCGGTGGCGGTCGGACCGGAACGGCCGGGGAAGTCGGCCGAGCCGTCGGTGCTGGTCATGCTGAATGTGCCGACTGAACGGTGAGGGATCGTCATCCGGACACCGTAGAACGTGTACGACGCATTCCATGGAGCCGGGTCCGCCGGACACGCAGCGGACCGGGAAGGACGACGCCGATGCGCTGCGGAGGGCACCGGGCGCGCCGTGCGGCTCGACGGGGCAGCACATGGCCGGTCAGGAGGGTGCGCCGCCCTGCTGGCCACCCGTCACCGGAATGTGCTCCTTGCGCGGCGCGGGCGGGACGGTGGGCGCGACACCGTTGACCGGGGGCGCAGCCTCCGTCCCGCCGTCGCTGCGGCCGTCGCCCTGGCTCATCGTGGACAACAGCTGGCGGGCCAGGCCCAGCCCCGTACCACCCATCGTCAGGGCCTTCGCGAACATCTCCGACATGCCGTCGGCCCCGTTCAGCAACACCATGTGATCGACGCTGCTGAAGGCGCCTGCGCCGGCCTCGACGATCTCCGGCCACCTCTCCGCCAACTGCTGTGCGACCACAGCCTCCTGATTCTCGGCCAGGGCCGCGGCCCGTGCCTTGATCGCCTCCGCCTCGGCCAGACCCTTCGCCCGGGTCGATTCGGCCAGCGCGAGCCCCTTGGCCTGCGCCGCCGCAGCCTCCGCCTCACCGGTCGCCCGGGTCGCCGAAGCGGCGGCGGTGCCACGCGCCTTGGTCGCCTCGGCCTCGGCGATCGCCGCCGTCTTCACCCGGTTGGCCTCGGCGACGGCGGCGAGCTCCGTCTCCTTCGCATGCGCCTCGGCGGCCGAGATCCGGGCGTCGCGCTCGCCCTCCGCCAGCGTGCGCTTCTCGTACGCCTGGGCGTCGGCGGGCTTCCGTACGTCGGCCTGCAGCTGTTGCTCGCGCCGCTGGGCCTCCAGCTCGGCGACCCGGGTCTCCTGGACCACGACCTCCTGTCGGGCCGCCGCGTCGGCGAGCGGACCTGCCTGCCGGGACTTGGCCGCGGCCTTGTCCCGCTCGGCCTGGTAGCCGGCCTGCAGGATCTCGCTGTCGCGGGTCGCCTCCGACATCCGGGCGGCGGCCTGCTGCTCGGCTTCGGTCGCCCGCCGGTTGGCCTCGGCCTGCGCGATCCGGGCATCCCGCTGTACGGCGGCGGCATGCGGCATGGCGAGATTCTTGATGTACCCGGTCGGGTCCTCGATCTCATGGATCTGCAGCGAATCGACGATCAGCCCGAGCTTCTCCATCTCGCTGCCGCACGCCGCCCGGGTCTGACCGGTGAGCTTCTCCCGGTCCCGGATCATGTCCTCGACCGTCAACCCGCCGACGATGGAACGGAGATGACCGGCGAACACGTTGTGCACCCGCTCCGACATCATCTTCTGCTGGTCGAGGAAGCGGCGGGCCGCATTGGCGATCGACACGAAGTCGTCGCCCACCTTGAAGATGACAACACCGCGCACCCGCAGAGGAATCCCCTGATGCGTGACGCAATCGACTGACAGTTCCGTCTCGTTGAGATCGAGAGACATCTTCCGCACCGCTTGCACACCGGGCAGGACGAGCGTGCCGTGCCCGGTGACGATACGGAACCCCATGCCCTGGCCAAGACCTTCGGTCTTGTGCTTCGAGCCCGATATGACCAGTGCTTCGTTCGGCTCGGCCACTCGCCACATCAGCTTGAACAGGCCGATCAACACAATGATGGCGGCGAGAACCAGCCCCGCCGTGACGCCGATGACCATCGGCATGCGCCCCCTTATCGCAGTGCCCCGTCGGCACTGCTGAACAGGGGGAGTCTTCTCCTGCGGGCGACGGCGGAGAAGAGGTGTGCAAAACCTTGCCGCATTCTTGACTGGCGCGGACCCGACGCCTGTGCGTCACACACCTCACGTGTCCTGCGCGTGCACGTCAGCTGTCGTACGCGCGCGCCACATACACCGTGCGCGGCGGAAGATACTCGATCACCGTCACCACCGTGCCCGGCTCCATGCGGTCCTGCGGTGAGGACGGGTACGCGAGGAAGTGCTCGGCGCCCCCGCGAATCCGTACGATCACCTCGCCGACCAGCCCCGGCCCCACCGTCCCGGTCACCCGGCCGAGCAGTCCCACCATCGACGAGTCATCCATGCCCCGGAGCGTACCCACGCAGGACCGGTCTGGAAGACTGCCCGACGCCATGAGCCAGTTACCCGAGCAGCCCTCCGAAGGTCCGGTCCCGACGAGCGCCGACGTGGCGCGACTCGCAGGAGTCTCCCGGGCCACCGTGTCGTACGTACTCAACAACAACTCGAGCGTGCGGATCAGTGATCCGACCCGTCGTCGGGTCAGGGAAGCAGCCGGCGAACTCGGCTACGTGCCGCACGCGGCGGCCCGAAGTCTGCGCGCCGGACACACCCGGATGGTGCTGCTGCCCACCGGTGGCCATCCGGCCGGACCGCTCCACCACCACTTCTTCCATGAGCTCGAGTCCGGCCTGCGCCGCCTCGACTACACCGTGGTCCAGCACGGCAGCCTCGGTCTGGACGCCCATGAGGCCGTCCGTGCCTGGGCCGAGCTGCGCCCCGTCGCCGTCGTCGCACCCGGCGGGATCGCCCTCACCCCGCAGGGCATCGCCGTGCTCCGGCGTTCCGGGGCCAGGGCGGTGATCACCCTCGGCCCGCAGCCGGTCGACGGTGCCCACGCCCTGGTCATGGACGAGCGGGAGGTGGGCAGTTGTGCAACCACGCATCTTCTGGAGCGCGGCCGCCGCCGGATCGGAGTGGTCATGCCCGAGGAACGGGGTGTCGGCGTGTTCGCCGAACCCCGGCTGGCCGGAGCCCGGCGGGCCGCGGCCGATGGCGGAGCCCGTATCGAACCGCTGCCCCTGCGGTACGAGGAGGAGTCGGCCGCCGTCCTCGCCGCGCGGTGGCGGACGCTCGGACTCGACGCCGTGTTCGCGTACAACGACGACTACGCGATGCTTCTGATGCGGGCGCTCCAGGACGCGGGCATCGACGTGCCCGGCGAGACCGCGGTGATCGGAGCCGAGGATCTGATGCTGGGCAGGCTGCTGAGGCCCCGGCTGAGCAGTGTGCGGATGGAACTGGCGACGGCGCAGCCGCTGGCCGATCTCGTCGACCGACTGGTACGGAACCCGGGGAGCGAGCCCGAGCGTCACGACCTGCTGAGTGCGCGGGCGATCCACCGCGAGTCGAGCTGAGGCGGCGGGGTTAGGTCGCCGGGCTCATCGGCGACAGCGCACGGGGTGGCCTGGCCCGGCGCTGCAACACGGCAGCGCGGCAACGTGCGCGCCGCGCGTCGCTTGCTTAGCGTCATGACCATGAGCTATCCACAGAGTTACGAGATCTTGCTCGTCCCCGGGTTCGCCGGCACCACGACCGGACCGGCCGAAGCCACCGAGCGCCCGGAAGCCACTGCCGAGACCGAGCACACCGAGGCTCCCGAGTCCGTCGCCGCCATCCGCTCGGCCGTCGTGGAGGCCACGGGCGAGACGGGGGCCTCGGGCTACCCCCGGTACGCCGGGGAGGGCATGGTGGCGGACATCGATCCGGTGACCCGGACCGTGGAGGCCCTACTGATCGACGGTGCCGAACTGGACTACGGCCTCTCGGTCAGGGTCTCGGAGCGGCAGACCCGAGGGGGCTGAGCCGGGACGCAGGAAACTTTCTTCTGCCGATGGAGAGTTGGGAGGGTTCCCTCGCTGCGTGACAGCAGCACGGAACGTCGGGTGCAAAAGGGAGCAGCAGTTCGATCAATTCCCTTGTCGGTGGGTGCCGCGTGGCTACGATGTTGCACGTTCAACCGAGCGAGGTCACGTTCGATCGCCGGACGCGGCTCGCACGGTTGCGCCGGATCGCGTCGTCCCGCGAAGCCGCGGCCGTACCCCGGCGCCCCACCGCATGGGACCACCCCTCGAACCGATCGACTGGAGAGTCTTCATGTCCCTGCTCGACCCCAAGGCCTGGCAGTCCCGCACGCTCGCGGGAGGTGAGTCGGACGTCGTCGAGCCGGCCACCGGCGAGGTGCTCGGACGAGTCACCCTCGCCGCGCCCGAGGACATCGCCGTGGCCGCCCGGTCCGCGGCCGCCGCCCAGGCCGCATGGTCCCGCACCCCGCACTTCGTCCGTGCCGCGGTCCTGCGCCGGGCCGGCGACCTGTTCACCGCGCACGCCGACGAACTGCGCGAATGGATCGTGCGGGAGTCGGGCTCGATCCCCGGCAAGGCCGACTTCGAGCTCCACGTCGCCGCCCAGGAGTGCTACGAGGCCGCCGCGCTCGCATCCCGGCCGACCGGTGAGGTACTGCCCAGCGAGGACGAGCGTCTCTCCTACACCCGGCGCGTCCCGGTCGGCGTCGTCGGCGTGATCGCCCCGTTCAACGCGCCGCTGATCCTCTCCATCCGGTCCGTCGCCCCCGCACTCGCCCTGGGCAACGCGGTCCTCCTCAAGCCCGACCCGCGCACCGCCGTCTGCGGCGGACTCGCGCTGGCGGCGGTGTTCGCCGAGGCCGGACTCGACGAACGCCTGCTGCACGTCCTGCCCGGCGGCGCGGAAGCCGGACAGGCACTGGTCGCCGACCCCCGCGTGCCGGTCATCTCCTTCACCGGCTCCACCGCGGCGGGCCGCGCCGTCGGCGAAGCTGCCGGACGGCTCCTCAAGCGAGCCCACCTGGAGCTCGGTGGCAACTCTGCCCTCGTCGTCCTGGAGGACGCCGACCTGGAGGGCGCGGTGGCCCAGGCCAGTTGGGGCTCGTTCTTCCATCAGGGCCAGATCTGCATGACCACCGGCCGGCACCTCGTACACGCTTCGCTGCTCGACGAGTACGTCGAACGGCTCGTCGCCAAGGCGGACGCGCTGGCGGTCGGCGACCCGCACCGTGAGCAGGTCCACCTGGGCCCGATCATCGACCGCGGCCAGCTCGGCAAGATCCACCGACTGGTCGAGTCGAGCACCGCAGGTGGCGCGAGGCTCGCGGCCGGTGGTACCCACCGCGACCTGTTCTACCGCCCCACCGTCCTCACCGACGTCGACGACCGTACGCCCGCCTACGCGGAGGAGGTCTTCGGCCCGGTGGCCCCCGTGCGGTCCTTCGAGACCCTGGACGAGGCCGCGGCGCTGGCCGCCGACAGCCCGTACGGACTCTCCCTCGGCATCGTCACCCGTGACACCACGCTCGGCCTGGAACTCGCGGACCGGATCCCGACCGGCATCGTCCACATCAACGACCAGACGGTGAACGACGAGGCGGTCGCGCCCTTCGGCGGCATCGCCGCGTCCGGCACCGGCGCACGGTTCGGCGGCGGGGCCAACCTGGAGGCCTTCACCGAGCTGCGCTGGACGACCGTGCGCCACGAACCGGCCGGCCACCCCTTCTAGGTCCTGTCCGCCTCCGCAACGCCAGGAGGGCCCGGCCATCGGCCGGGCCCTCCTCCACCCGCAGTTCGGGCGCGCAGACTACTGCTGCTGCTCCTTCTGCTGGTTCTCGATGGACTTGCGCACCTCGTCCATGTCCAGCTTCCGGGCCTGTCCGATGACGTCCTCCAGCGCAGCCTCCGGCAGCGCCCCGGGCTGGGCGAACACCGCCACATTGTCCCGGACGATCATCAGCGTCGGAATGGACTGGATCTCGAAGGCCGCCGCCAGCTCCTGCTGCGCCTCCGTATCGACCTTGGCGAAGACCAGGTCGTCGTGGCGCTCGGACGCCGCGTCGTAGACCGGCGCGAACTGCCGGCACGGGCCGCACCAGGAAGCCCAGAAGTCGATCAGGATGAACTCGTTCTCGCTGACGACCTGATCGAAGTTTTCTTTGGTGAGCTCAACGGTGCTCATGCTTCTGTACCTCTTCCTGTGCCCGTTCGGACCTCTACGGGACAACGGTGACTTCCTTTGCGCTATTCCGCCTGCCCATGTGGCCGCAGCCCACACCCCCCACCAGACTGTCCCCATGACAGATGCTGATGCGGTGAAGAACGCCGAATACGACGTCGTGGTGATCGGTGCGGGGCCGGTGGGGGAGAACGTGGCGGACCGCACCCGCGCGGCCGGGCTGAGTACGGCGGTCGTCGAGGTGGAGCTGGTCGGCGGCGAATGCTCCTACTGGGCCTGTATTCCCAGCAAGGCCCTGCTGCGCCCGGTCGTCGCCCGTGCCGACGCGCGCAGGGTCCCCGGCCTCAGCGACGCCGTACAAGGCCCGCTGGACACTGCCGCGATCCTCGCCCACCGTGACTGGTACGTCTCGGACTGGCACGACGACGGGCAGGTCGCCTGGCTGGAGGGCGTCGGTGCGGATCTCTACCGGGGCCAGGGCCGTCTGGCCGGTACGAAGCAGGTCTCCGTCACCGCTCCCGACGGCACCGAACACCGGCTGACCGCGCGGCACGCCGTCGCCGTCTGCACCGGCAGCAGCGCGGTGATTCCCGACCTGCCCGGAGTCGCCGATGCCCGCCCCTGGACCAGCCGGGAGGCCACCGCCGCGAAGGAGGTTCCGGGCCGCCTGGTGATCGTCGGCGGTGGGGTCGTCGGCGTGGAGATGGCCACCGTCTATCAGGCGCTCGGGGCCCAGGTCACGATGCTGATCCGTGGCAAGGGCCTGCTGCCGAAGATGGAGCCGTTCGCCGGTGAGCTGGTCGCCGAGTCGCTGACCGAGGCCGGAGCCGACATCCGTACTGGCGTCTCGGCCACCTCCGTCGACCGCACAGCGCCGGATGGCCCCGTCACCGTCGAACTGGACGACGGCGAGCGCATCGAGGCCGACGAGATCCTCTTCGCCACCGGCCGTGCCCCGCGCACCGACGACCTCGGGCTGGAGACGGTGGCCCTGAAGCCCGGATCCTGGCTTCCGGTCGACGACAGCTGCCGTGTGGAGGGCAGCAACTGGCTCTACGCCGTAGGCGACGTCAATCACCGGGCGCTCCTCACCCATCAGGGCAAGTACCAGGCCCGTATCGCGGGTGCCGCGATCGCCGCCCGCGCCCAGGGCGCCCCGCCGGCGACCGGGCGTTGGGGCGCCCACACCGCGACCGCCGACCATGCGGCGGTCCCCCAGGTGGTCTTCACCGACCCGGAAGCCGCGTCCGTCGGTCTCACCCTCGCCGGGGCGGAGCGGGCCGGCCATCGTGTACGCGCCGTGGACTACGACCTTGCCGCGGTCTCGGGCTCCGGCCTCTACGCGAGCGGTTACCGGGGCCGTGCCCGCATGGTCGTCGACCTCGACCGGGAGATCCTGCTCGGCGTCACCTTCGTCGGGCCCGGCATCGGCGAGCTGTTGCATTCGGCGACCGTCGCGGTCGCGGGCGAGGTCCCCATCGACCGGCTTTGGCACGCGGTCCCTTCCTTCCCCACGATCAGCGAGGTCTGGCTGCGCCTGCTGGAGACGTACCGCGGCTGAGCAGGGACGGTGAGCCGACGGGCGGCGGAACGGATCCCGACGTGACCGAGCGCCCCCGGGATCCGTCGCCCCCGTGTATCCGCAGGTTGCACCTGCGTCCCGAGGTGCGGACGGGCGGCGGCGAGCTCGTCGGGCGAAGCATCTCCCGGTTCTCACCAGTAGTGGCGCCGCCCGCCCATCCCGTGGCCGACAGCACCGAGAATCCACAGGATCGCGCCGATCACCACGAGGACGACGCCGATGGTCCACAAGATGGAAATGCCGGCCACCAGCCCGATCACGAGAAGAATGACTCCGAGGACGATCATTGCGTCCCCCAACCTTTCAGGGCCACCTTCGAGTACGCGCGCGAGCGTGCTTCTCCACGTGGCCGACGACTGCATCGCTCACACGGCCGTCCAGGGTCAGGAGACCGTGGCCCGGACCGCAACCGATCACGCCTGCCGATACCTTCTTCGCGATCAGGCGCTGAGCAGACGGTTGAAGAACGAGCGGTAGCGCTGAAGCGCTATGCGCAGATCCTCGGTGAGGACCTCCTCCCCCCGGCCCCACTGGCTCTCGAGCCCTTCCTTGCGGGATGCGAACGACCGGGCCAGCGTCTGCATGACCTCGGCGACCAAGGCGTCGGCCGTACGGACGGCATCCTGCGGATCGTCTACGAAGGCCGTCTGGACGGCCTGCCATTTGGACTTGAAGACCTCGGCTTCCTCGGGACCGAGAAGCGGCTCGTTCTCCTGGTCCTGCTCCGGCGCCGAAGCGTGCGGTGTACCGGCCACGGGCTGCTCCGGGGACGGGGAGCCCTCAGCGGCGTCCACAGTGGGCGAGGGAGCGTCCGCCGCTGCCGGCGGTGTTCCACGTTCTGCGTCTCGGTCGTCCCGAGGCCGGGCGAGATCCTCGGTGCTGAGTCCCGCGTCGGTCGCGCTGCTGTGGTCGCCTGCTCCACTGTGTTCGCGCTGCATGCTTGTTCACCTCGTCCGATTGGGTTTCGACGGGCTCTCGATCCGTGGCCCGCCGGTATACGCCGGCGCCGGGTCAAGCGTGTTGCTGCCCCGGCCTGTCGCCGTTGGTGAGCAGGTCGTCGAAGAGCGCGCGGTAGTGCACCATCGCGCCCCGCAGCTCCTCGGTGGTCGTCTGCCGGCCGCCGGCTCGTGCGTTGACTTCGTGGGCGGCCCGGTAATGCTCCAGCGTGCGCCCGTGTGCGACCGACAGGTCCTTCACCTGCTGCTCGTAGCCCTCGGTCGGGTAGCCACGTTCGTGCATGAGCCGGGTCACCAGCTGGTCCGCCTCACCGACCGCCTCCTGCGGACGGTCCACGAAGTGCTCCTGCACGCTGTTCCATTCCTGCGCGTACTGCTGACGGGCAGTCGAGGGCAGCGGCTTCACATCGAGGTCGTCGTGGCGTTGCTCGCGGTCGCGCAGATCACGCTCCGCCGCCGTGCGGCTGTCACCGGCCTCGACAGCGCGCTCGTACTCGGGTCCGAAACGTTCTTGCAGATGCCGCCGCCGAATGGCGAGCCGGACAATCACCGCGATGGCGACGAGCACTACCACCACTACGACGATGGCGACAATGATTCCCGTGGACATGTGGTCCTCCGATCGAGGGCAGCCCCATCCCCCGTCATGTGCGCTTCCCCCGTCATGTGCGGCTGCCTCAGTGGCCCGGCACCAGGCGGATATCCGATGGACCTGGGGAAACAGCCGAGGTTTCAGGCCGACGACACGGCCGATGGTCACCCATTTCGCGCGACCCGGTACGGCGAACCACTACACGACTCGCCTCTCCGGCTCCTGCTCCTCTTCCTCCTCGTCGGGCAGCTTCACGTCGGTCACCGTGATGTTGACCTCTACGACCTCCAGACCGGTCATCCGCTCGATGGCGGCGATCACTTCGGTCCGGATGTCGCCCGCGAGTTCGACGATCGGGAAGCCGTACTCGACGATGATCGACAGGTCGACCGCGGTCTGGACCTCGCCGACCTCGACCTTGACGCCGCCGGTGACGGACCGACCTCCCGCTCCGGGCACTCGCTCCCGCACGGTCCCCATACCGCGGCTGAATCCTCCGCCCATGCCCTGGACTCCGGGCACGCTCCGGGCCGCCAGCCCGGCGATCTTCGCCACCACGCCGTCGGCGATCGTGGTGCGCCCCCGTACCCCGGGTTCCGTTCGACGGCTTTCTCGGCGGTTTTCGCCCGATCCCGCCCCGTGCGTGGACTCGGACGGGCGGGTGGTCTCGGTCCGGCTCGCCTGCGTTTGATCGGTCATGCTCGGTCGCCCTTCCCATGAGGAGGTGGGCTCGATCGCCTTGGCCATCTTACGTACGATTTGTCCACATTGCCTGGCCGGAAGGGTCCGCGGCCGGGCCCGCCGCGGAGGGGAACGGGTCCTTGTGTGTGGGGGGCCTCGTGCGCCCGCCCTCCGACCGGGGCGGAAAGGCGAGAACCCATGGTGGAGCGGCGTAGGTGATCCCGCGAGCTTTCACGGAGACGACTGCCCCGGCTACCGTCCGTGCGCAGCTGGGGTCTCGTCGGTTCCGGGGCTCAGGGGCCGCCCGCAACGCAGATTCCAGCGCCCGGACCGACCGCTGAGCTCGGTCAGCGTCAGCGGAGCGACGTCCAACCGCCAGAAGGCCTGCGGCGGAAGGCCCAGCGCATGCACGATCGCGGCCCGCACCGCCGCGGGTTCGACCACGGCGAGCACGCTACCGTCATCGGCACCCTCCCCATGCAGTGAATCCAGCCAGCCGCCTACCCGGGCATGCAGATCCAGTAGCGACTCACCGTCGTGCGGGGCCGCCGAGGGGTCGGACAGCCAGTTCGACACCGCCTCCGGCTCGTCCCGGCTCACCTCCGCCAGCCGTTGTCCGCGCCAGCGCCCCAAGTCCCAGCGGCGAAGGGCGGGTTCGGGCTTCGATCGAAGCCCCAACGCCTCGGCGGTCCCGGTGCAACGCTCGTCCGAGCCGTGCACCCGGTGGTCGGCGGCAGGCACCTCGGCCGCGACCGCACGCGCTCGTCGGACGCCGGACGCGTCGAGCGGGGTGTCACCGTCGAAGCGGGCCTCGCGCAGCGCCACGTTGAGCGCCGGTGAGATCAACATCACCCGTACCGTGAACACCCGCGTCAACTCCCTGAACTGTGGCCTCTTCAGTAAGCACACCATGGCATCCAGGGCTGAGGGGTGGGCAGATGGTGCCATGGCGGCAGGGTGCTCCCAGACGGTATGGTCGCGACGAACATGACGACGGTGTGATGGAAGTCCGGTGAGAATCCGGCACGGTCGCGCCACTGTGAACCCGTATCCGTACGGGAAGTCAGACCCAGCACTGTCGTCTCAGGCACCACGATCGGGACGCGTGTTCCCCCAGGAGGTTCTGCCATGGCACAGACTGCTGCCCCCGCCGCCGTCGCATCACCCGCCATCACCCCCATCTCACTGAAGGCCATTGCCCCTTGGGCGGTCTTCTTCGGCATTCTCATGCTCGTCCTGCTGTACTTCGTCGGTGCCGAGCAGGGTGCCACCGCGGTCATCTCCGGCGAGGGTGTCCACGAGTGGGTCCACGACGGTCGCCACCTGCTCGGTTTCCCCTGCCACTGACCCACCGCGCAAGCCAGGGGAACCCCTCATGAACTCCATATCTGTCAGAGCCCTGCTGGTCCGCGGCATGCTGGCGGGCCTCGTCGCGGGTGCGCTCGCACTTGCCGTCGCCTACTTCCTCGGAGAGTCGCGGGTCGACGCGGCGATCGCCCTCGAAGAGGCGCACAGCCACGACCACGGCGGCGGCGAGGAACTCGTCAGCCGTGCCATGCAGTCCACGGCCGGCCTCGCCACCGGTGTCCTCGTCTTCGGCGTGGCCATCGGCGGCATCGCCGCGCTCGTCTTCTGCTACGCCCTCGGCCGCATCGGCACATTCGGCCCCCGGGCCACGGCCGCACTGATCGCGTTCGGCGCCCTGCTGACCGTGTATGTCGTGCCGTTCCTCAAATACCCGGCCAACCCGCCGGCCGTCGGCAACCCCGACACGATCGGCCAACGCACCGCCATGTTCTTCCTCATGGTCGCTCTGAGTGTGCTGCTCGCCGTTGCGGCCGTCATCCTCGGCAAGCGGCTGGCTCCTCGCCTGGGCAACTGGAACGCGACGATTGCCGCATCGGCCGCCTACGTCCTCGTCATCGGGCTCGCCTACGCCTTTCTGCCCTCGTTCAACGAGGTCGGCAAGGACTTCCCGGCAAGCCTGCTCTGGGAGTTCCGCCTCGCCACCCTCGCCGTTCAGGCCACGCTCTGGACCACTTTCGGTCTGGTCTTCGGCTACCTGACCGAACGGCTGCTGGTGCCGGCACCGCACCCGGTCCCGGCGGGGGACGGCACCGCGTCCCGCACGGCCACCGCTGCCGGCTGACCGGCCGAAACACCACTACGACCGAACCCGCCAGGAGCCGCCTGGCGGGTTCAGCCGTGGGAGGGGTCGAGACGCCCGGGTACCCGGCGTCATGATGGACGTCGGGCGGAGACCTGGGGAGAAGGCGCGTACCCGTCGGCTCCGTCCGTCGCCGTCGCTCCGCCCCCGCGTTCGGCCGCCCAGTCGATCCGATAGTGCCTCAGCAGGTCTTCCTCCCCGACGAAGCGCATACCGGCCGCTGCCATGACGTGCTGGGACGCGACGTTGTCGACGTCGGCGTCGCCCCTGACCGACGCGACACCCGCGGCCCGGGCGAACTCCAGCAGCGCGCGCAGAGCCTCGGAGGCGTACCCCTTGCCGCGCATCGCCGGTATCAGGCCGTAGCCGATCGTGACCTGCCCCCGGTCGTCCGGGGCACCGTGGAAACCGACTCCGCCGATGGCGTGCCCGTCCTCCCGGAGGCGGATCTCGTACGCGCCGAACGGGTGGGGATTGCCGGTGTCCGCGCAGTGTTCCAGGAAGTGCCTCGCGCCCGCCCTGTCGCCGTCGTTGGGATAGTCAGGTGCCCATAGGGCGTCCGGCCAGGGACGGCCTTCCACTACGTACTCGGCCTCGACCGGGGTCAGAGGGTGGAGCACGAGCCGCGTTGTCTCAAGAGCTTCCATGACTCGTCGGACTATCACGGCGGCAAGCCTCGACGCATCGGAATTTCGACGGACCGAAGCGTGGTAGCAACGATCCTAACGTTGCTACGTAAAGAGTGTAGCGACGCTACTCAAATGCTGTTAGCGTTGCTCCACCGGAAGCGGACATCACCGCACCCCTTCGAGCGGGAGCAACGCCTTGACTGAGCAGACCACCACCACCGCACGCCGGGTCGCGGTCGTCACGGGAGGATCCAGGGGCATCGGCCGGGAGAGCGCCGAGCGCCTGGCTGCCGACGGATTCGCCGTCGTCATCAACTACGCGGGCAACCGGACCGAGGCCGAGGCCGCCGTCGCGGCGATTGCCGCCGCAGGTGGCGAGGCGATCACCCACCGTGCGGACGTCGCCGACGAGGCCGCTGTGGCGGCGCTCTTCGATGCGGCGGAGGAGACCTTCGGGGGAGTCGACGTCGTCGTCCACGCCGCGGGCGTCATGACGCTCGCACCACTCGTCGACATGGATCTGGCGGGGCTGGACCGGATGTACCGCACCAACATCCGCGGCACCTTCGTCGTCGACCAGCAGGCGGCCCGCCGCCTGCGCGGCGGCGGAGCGATCATCAACTTCTCCAGCTCCGTGCTCTCGCTGGCCCTCCCCGGCTACAGCGCCTACGCCGCCACCAAAGGCGCGGTCGAGGCCATGACCCTGATCCTGGCCCGCGAACTGCGCGGCAGGGACATCACGGTCAACGCGGTGGCCCCCGGGCCGACCGCCACCGCTCTCTTCCTCGACGGCAAGGACGAGGCGGTCATCGAGAAGCTCGCCGGCCAGGCGCCGCTGGAGCGCCTCGGGACTCCGCAGGACATCGCGGAGGTCGTCGCCTTCCTCGCCGGTCCCGCCCGCTGGGTCAACGGTCAGGTCGTGCGTGCCAACGGCGGCATCGTCTGACCCCGCCCGCTGCGGCCGGAGACTGCCGCCGCTACGACCGCGTCACCTCTTCCTTCTCTTCTTCTCCTTCACCGACCGAAAGACCGAGGACTGAGTCATGAGCAAGACCATCGTCATCACCGGCGCGGGATCCGGCTTCGGTGCCCTGTCTGCCCGCGCTCTGGCAGACGAGGGCCACACCGTCTTCGCGGCCATGCGCAACACCACGACACGCAACGCCGCACGGGTGGCCGAGGCGGTGGCGTACGCCGCCGAGCACCAGGTGGACCTGCGGACGGTCGAACTCGACGTGCTGTCCCAGGAGTCGGTGGACGCCGCAGTGGCCACCGTCCTCGCCGATGCCGGCCGGCTGGACGTGATCATTCACAACGCCGGACATATGGTCACCGGCCCCGCCGAGGCGTTCACGCCCGAGGAGCTCGCGGCGGTCTACGACACCAATGTGCTCGGCACCCAGCGCGTCAACCGGGCAGCCCTCCCGTACCTGCGCGCCCAGGAAAGCGGACTGGTCGTATGGGTGGGGTCCACGTCCACCAGAGGCGGCACCCCGCCCTATCTCGCCCCGTACTTCGCGGCCAAGTCCGCCATGGACGCGCTTGCCGTCTCGTACGCCGCCGAGCTGGCCCGCTTCAACATCGAGACCACCATCGTCGTACCCGGCTCCTTCACCTCCGGCACCGACCACTTCGTCACCGGCGGCCACCCCGCCGACCTGACCGTCGTCCCGGCGTACGAAGAGCGCTACGCAGGGATGATGGACCAGGTCTCCGAACGCCTGGCCGCTCTCGCGCCCGCCGACGCCGACGCCTCCCAGGTCGCCGACGCCATCGTCCGGGTGGTCGGGACGGAGCACGGCAAGCGCCCCTTCCGGGTCCACATCGACCCCGTCGACGACGGCAGCGAAACGGTCAGCGCCGTCGCCGACCACATACGCTCCGAGTTCCTCACCCGCATCGGCCTCGACGACCTGTTGGTTCCCCGTGCAGCGCGCTGACCTCCGCGTGCTCCCCTTGATAGCGTCCGTTCGATGAGCACTCGTGCACGCATCCTGGAAGTGGCGGCCGCCCTGGTCGCGAAGTCGCCGGACGGGGGCATCTCCACCCGGGCCGTGTGCGAGGCCGCGCAGGTGGGGGCGCCGGCCCTCTACCGGTACTTCGGTGACAAGGAAGGACTGCTCTCGGCCGTCGTCGATCACGGCTTCGATGCGTACCTGGCTACGAAGCGGGAGCGCGGCGACACCGCGGACCCGGTCCAGGACCTGCGCGACGGCTGGGACAGTCACGTCGAGTTCGCCCTGCGCAATCCGAACTTGTACCGACTGATGAATTCCCCCGCCATGCGCACCCCGCCGGCCGCGGCGCTCGAATCGCATCGGATCCTCACCAGGGACCTGGAGCGGGCCGCAGCACAGGGAAGGCTGCGGATTGCGCCCGAGCAGGCCGCCCAGATGATCATGTCTGCCAATGTCGGCGTCGCGCTGATGCTGGTCGCCCGCCCGGCGACGTTCACCGACGACGGCATTTCCGTCCGGGTACGCGATGCGGTGCACGCGGCTGTGTTCGTACCCGAAGCGAGCGGCAGTCAGCCGGAGGACGCGGGTGAGGCGCAACTCCCCTCCACCGCCAACCGGCTGCGGGCCCTGTTGCACGCCTCTCCTCACGCCGGACTCAGCAAGGCCGAATCGGCCCTGATGACCGAATGGCTGGTGCGCGTGACGAACGCTGCGGGAAGCCGGGCCGCGGACGACGCGGAAACCGATCGCTCCGGCTGAGGCGCCGAACCCTGAGGGGCAGGATGCCGAAGGCCGGTGACCGCCCGGCGACGCCGGCCCCCGACAGCGCGCCCGGTCGACTGCCTCCTGCATCCGCCCACGGGCCACCCGAAGGCGCTCCGCCTCAGATGTCCGAGTCGTCCCCGAAGTCCCCGGACATCGCCGCCGCCATCCGGAGGTGCGGCGTCGCCTCGGCCTGCCGTCCCTGCCGCTCCAGCGTGCGGCCGAGCATCAGCCGTGCGTAGTGCTCGACGGGGTCGCGCTCCAGTACAGCCCGCAGTTCCGTCTCGGCCTTACCGAGCCGTGCCGAGTGGTAGTAGGCACGGGCCAGCAGCAGCCGCGGGGCCACCTGCTCCGGCGCTTCCTCGACCAGCCCACCCAGGATCCGGGCCGCGGTGAGGTACTCCTTCGCCTCGAAGAACATCCGGGCGCGGTCCCAGCGGTCGGCTGCGGTACCGAACTCGAAGTAGCTGTCGTTCACTTGTCCTCCTCGGTCGCGACCATCCCGGTTCCTGCCGGTCGAGCGTCCGCTCGTCCGCCCAGCCGTTCGTTCGCCGTTGACAACACAGCATAATGGTTGAACATTCCACTAATATTTCGGCGTGGGTATCGATCACCCACGCCCGCACGGGAATAGGTTGAGCGCCATGAGTAATCTCGATCGCCAGGCCGCACTCTCCGTCTGTGGAGGGCGGGGTTTTGTCGTCGCCGAGCCGGTGCGTGAACTTCTCGCCCCGCGCCACGTCCAGCTCGGCGAGTCCACCGAGGTCCGTCGGTTGCTGCCCAATCTCGGCCGGCGCATGGTCGGAGCCTGGGCCTTCGTGGATCATTACGGCCCCGACGACATCGCCGACGAGCCCGGGATGCAGGTCCCCCCGCACCCCCACATGGGTCTGCAGACGGTCAGCTGGCTCCATGAGGGCGAGGTGCTGCACCGCGACAGCCTGGGCAGTCTGCAGACGGTCCGCCCGCGCGAACTGGGGCTGATGACCTCCGGCCGGGCGATCAGCCACTCCGAGGAGAGCCCGAAGCCGCACGCCCGTCTTCTGCACGGCGCCCAGCTCTGGGTGGCCCTGCCCGACGCGCACCGGCAGGTCGAGCCGCACTTCCAGCACCACACCGAGCTGCCCACCGTCATCGCGCCCGGCCTCACCGCCACGGTGATCCTCGGCGAACTCGACGGCGCCACCTCACCCGGCACGGCTTACACCCCGATCGTCGGCGCAGACATCGCTCTGACGGACGGCGCCGAGGCGCGACTGCCGCTCGACCCCGACTTCGAGTACGCAGTGCTGTCGATGTCCGGCGAGGCGGAGGTCGACGGCGTGCCCGTGCAGCCCGGATCGATGCTCTACCTCGGCTGCGGCCGCACCGAACTCCCTCTGCGTGCCGCCTCCGACGCGGGCCTCATGCTTCTGGGCGGTGAGCCGTTCGAGGAAGAGATCGTCATGTGGTGGAACTTCATCGGCCGTTCCCACGAGGAGATCGAAGAGGCCCGGAGGGACTGGATGGAAGGGGCCCGCTTCGGAGAGGTGAAGGGCTATGACGGCGGACGGCTGGCCGCCCCCGAACTGCCGCCGGTGGCACTCAAACCGCGGGGGCGGGTGCGCTGAGCTGGGGTGCCGGCAGGCGCGACAGGCGCGGCCTTCGTCGTACCGGGCGACTGTTGTCCCGAGTGGTGCCCGAGCCTGGTCGTGCGGTGCCCGGCGTCGGACCGGTCTCTGCCCTCGGCAGGCCGACCGCCTCGCCGCAACGCAGGCTCCGGAAGACCGGGTGCGAGTAGTTCAGCGACAGGAAATCCCGGCGAGATTGATCTTGCTGGGATTCCCCTGCTTTGCAGGGCTTCGAGCCGGCGGGCGATGGCGCCAGTGGGGGTTCGAGCGAGCGGCTCCACAGAGCGATCTTCAGAAACCGAAGGCGGGCTCAATTGGTCAGATCGCCCCCGTTGAATCCATGGCCTTGACCGTCGGTGGTGTCCGCATCAGAACGGGGGCGGCCCGGCCGTGGCACCTTGGACCGGGTTCCACGATACGCAGGGCGGTCGAGGCTTCCTCGATACTGTACGAACCCGACAGTCCCGACCCGGATCACGATGCCCTCGTCGGACGGCCGGAGATCACACATCGATCACCGAGACTCAGCGTTCACCCGTCGGCGGACCGTTCTTGGGTTGCGTCTGCTCCCCAACTGGCCAGCAGGCGCAATGCCTGCTCGGACGGCGACCCGGGTTCGGCGTGGTAGGTGCTCAGGGACTGGTCCTGGTCGCCGGGGAGTGCGAGCGTCTCGTAGCGCAGGGTCAGGTCGCCCACGAGCGGGTGCGTCAGGCGCATGGTGCCGTGGGTCTTCCTCTTGACGTCGTGCGCGGCCCACAGCTTGCGGAAGTCCTCGCTTTTCATGGACAGTTCACCGATCAGTGACGCGAGCAGTGCGTCGTCGGGATGCAGACCCGCCCACAGCCGCAGTTGTCCCACCACGTCGTGGGCCTTGGTGTCCCAGTCCGTGAAGAGCTTGCGGGACGCGGGGTCGAGGAAGGTGATTCTGGCCCAGTTCCGGTCCTGCGGAGCTCTGGCTGCCCAGTCACCGAAGACGGCGGAGGCGGTCTGGTTCCATGCCAGCACGTCGGATCGGCGGCCCCATACGTAGGCCGGTACGCCCTCCATGGCCGTCAGGAGTTCTCGTACCTCGGGTCTGACCTGCTGGCGTGGGGGTTCGACGCCTTTCGCGAAGTGTTGTTTGAGCTGAGCCAGTTGCAGAAGGTGGGCATGCTCGGCGTCGGAGAGCCTGAGGACGCGGGAGATGGCATCCACCACTTCGCGGGAAGCGTTGCGCGCGTTCCCCTGTTCGAATCGCGTGTAGTACGCCGCGCTCACTCCGGCGAGCTGTGCCAGTTCCTCGCGTCGCAGACCCGGGACACGGCGCCGTCGGCTGTAGTCGGTGAGCCCGACGTCGGCCGGCTTGAGGCGATCCCGGCGGGTACGCAGGAACTCGCTCAGTTCCGCGCGTGGGTCGAGGTCCTCGTGCGGCTGCTGCTGAGGTTCTGCTTCCGGGGCCGGCTTCGCAGCCCGGGAACCGCCGGTATGGGCGGCGTGGTGGGTTGCCATGTTTCGAGTATTGCTTGATTTGTGCAGCTCAGCCTGTCCCTGTCAGTGATAGCTCCACGTGACGTAGACGAAGTGAGTGTCTGGCTAACCCCGCGCGCTCGATGGACTCTCGAATCGTCCTGATCGACGGCTTCGTCTCTCGTCAGGCATCACTCGCCCGGAAGGGCTCCCCCACCGCCCCTGGAACAGCACATGACCGACACTGTCACCACAATCCCAGCACCGATTCAGACGACTGCGCGGCAGAATCGCCTGCCGACAAGGGCCCTGCTCGGCCTCTTTCTGGCCGGGTTCATCAGCATCCTCACCGAATGCCTGCCGGCCGGTCTGCTGCCGGAGATGACCCGCACGCTGGGCACGAGCGTCTCGCTGACCGGCCAGACGGTCACGCTGTACGCGCTGGCCACCGCCCTGGGCGCCATCCCGCTGGCTCGATTCACCGCCACCTGGCGGCGCAAGCACGTTCTACAATTCGCCCTCGCCGTCGTCGCCGTCTCGAACGCGCTCACCGCGTCGTCCAGCGACTACACGCTGACGATGGCGCTGCGCTTCGTCGCGGGTCTGGGCACCGGACTCATCTGGCCGTTGCTCGGCGGCTACGCCGCCCGCCTCGCCCCGCAGGGACGGCAGGGCCGCGCCATTGCTGTCGCCCTGGCCGGAACCCCGATCGGACTGGCTCTCGGAATCCCGCTGGGGACGCTGCTGAGCAGCATCGGCGGCTGGCAGCTCGCCTTCTACGCCTCGGCCGCCGTGACAGCCCTGACCATGGCCTGGGTACTGGCGGCCGTCCCGAACCTGCCCGGACAGCCGGTCCAGAGCCGTATCCGGCTCTCGGAGGTGCTGGTCATCCCCGGGCTGCGGCCCATCCTGTTCGCACTGGCCACCTACATGATCGCGCACAATCTTCTCTACACCTACGTCACCGACCTGCTCTCTCACGTCGGGATGTCGGGCCGGACCGGCTGGGTGCTGTTCACCTTCGGTGTCACCTCCGTACTCAGCGTGCTCGTCGTCGGCGCAAACATCGACCGTCACCTGCGCACGCTGGTGGTGGTCAGCACCGTGGTTTTCGGGGCCAGCGTGCTCGTTCTGGGCGTGGTGTCGGGGGTGCCGATCCTGGTCTATGTCGCGGTCGCGGCGTGGGGCTTCGCGTTCGGCAGTTCCCCGAGCCTGTTCGTGGGCGCGGCGATCAACGCGACCCGGGATGCCGCTGACATTGCCCAGTCGATCACCATCACGGTGTTCTCCGCCTCCATCGCCGTCGGCAGCTTCCTGGGCGGTCTGCTGATCGCCGGGCTGGGCACCGCCTCGATCACCTGGGCCGCACTGATCCTCCTCATCGCCGCGGCCGCCACCGTCATCGCCGGCAAGAAGCGGGCCTTCCCCACAAGCGTCTGATGCCGCGCACGCACCCCTGTTTTGCCCACTCGAAGATCCACCAGCCGGTCAGAAGCCCGCGACCCGAAATGAAAGCGACCCAGAGAATGAGCACCACCGATCTGATGCCCAGCCACCACGCGCGCACCGGACACTGCCTGTGCGGCTCGATCAGCTACCGATTTGATGCAGAACCCGAGGCCGTCATCGTGTGCCATTGCGGCCACTGCCAGCGTCACACCGGCTCCGCATTCTCGGTGAACGTCCTTGTGGCACGCGATGCCCTGGACATCAAGGGGACGCCCAAGTCGTACCGGACCACCGGTGTCGAGAACGGCAACCCGCGCGACCGGCTCTTCTGCGGCGACTGCGGCACTCCCATCCTCACCGTCCTGCACGAACGGCCCGATCTCATCATCGTCAAGGCCGGCACCCTCGACGACCCCACAGGCCTGGAGCCGGCCGCTGAGGTGTGGCTGAGCCGCGCTCAGGACTGGATCGCCCCGGCCGAGCACCGGGCGCAGTTCGACGGCGACGCGAAGTAGCGACGCAATCAGACATCACAAGGAGCGCAGCATGAGCTTTCGGACGATCAACGCGCGTATGCCACGGCGGGCACAGTCGCGCAGCAGGTCAGCCCAGGAGTCACCGGATTCGCGACAGCTGTCCTTGAGCGCGACGAGTTCCTTGCTGCCGTCCGCGCGCACGCCCACGAGCACGAGCACGCACGCCTTGGCCTCCTCCAGACGGACGTTGAGATGGATGCCGTCGGCCCACATGTACACGTGGTCGACCTCCGCCAGGTCGCGGTCCATGAAGGCGGCGTGGTCGGCCTGCCACTGCAGCATGAGCCGGGTGACCGTCGCGGGTGAGAGCCCGGCCGAACCGCCCGGTAAATGCTCCAGCGCCGGCACGAAGTCGCCGGACGGCAGGCGGTGCAGGTAAAGCAGCGGTAGTACCTCGCTGACCTGCGGGGTCTTGCGGCACCACGGTGGAAGGATCGCCGAGGAGAACCGCTTGGGCTCGCCCGTCGCTTCATCGAGGCGCTCGTCGTTCACCCGCGGCGCCTTCATCTCCACCACCCCGGCCGCGGTGGTGACCATCCGGGGACGGTGATTACCGTTGCGGACTACGAGCCGTCGGCCGTGCTCGTCGCGCTGGTCGGCCAACTCGGCTATGCAGGCGTTGACTTCGGCCTCCAGCGCGGCGGCTGGCGTCGTTCTTGCGCCCTCCCGGACGATCTCGCCGAGCGGGGAGGAGCCGTTGGCGGTGGTGCCGTCGTCGTTCACGACGCTGAGCGCGGACGTGCCTTCCCGACCGGTGCTGTGAACACCGGTCCTGCTCGGTGACCCATCGATCAATCACCCGGGAAGGTACGTCCTCCCCAGCTCGATCCACAGGTCTTGAGCATTGCTCTGCGCGCGCACAGAAGCCGGGTCGGGCCAAGGGAGGCCACTCAATGCGCAGTGGCGTCTGTGAGGATTGCCTGAAGCCGTGCTCTGCACTCGGCGACGAAGGCAGGGTACGTGTGCCAGTAGTAGGAAATCCCACTGACGCCGACCGCGATCGCCCAGGCGCGGGCGCGGGTCCAGGTCAAATCGTCGAGGTTCAGGGTGTCCCAGTAAGCCTGTCGTGCTTGTGGCGGCAGGTCCCAGACCGTGGAGTGCTCGGCGTCGGCAAGGCCGACCGAGAGCCCTCCGAAGTCAATGACTGCGTGGAGTTTACCTTCCCGGACCAAGAGGTTGGTCGGCTTGAGGTCGCCGTGGAGCCACACTTGAGGTCCGGAGGACTCGGGCAGTGCGAGCGCAGCTCGCCACAACTGTTCCAGAGTGTCAACGTCGAGCTCGGCACCCACGGTGGTTCGGCAGTCGTCGAGACACCTGCTGATCCAGGGGTCGCATAGTCCCAGGCTGCCTCCGCGGTACCAGCTGAGGCCATCCGCGCGAGTCGCCCCCATGAGGTCGATGCGGTGGAGCTCCCTCACGACCGCCGCCAGGTCGGTTCCGAAGGCGGGCCAGTCCTGAACGGTGTCAGGGCCTGCCTCGTCGCCGTCAATCCAGCGGTAGACCGACCAGACCAGTGGGAAGGCGTCGGCGGGCGTCCCGGCGTGGACGGGCTCGGGAATCGGACATGAAAGGAGGGGTGCCAGACGCGGAAGCCATTCTTGTTCCTTCCGCACGGAATTTCCGTTGTCGGCGGTCCGTGGAAGTCGCACGAGCAGGTCATCGCCCAGTCGGTACATGGTGTTGTCCGTGCCCGCGCCCGCGGGCGACAACAGTAGGCCGGCCCACTCTGGGCGCTGTGCCTTCAGTAGTGATCGGACCAGCGTCTCGTCGACTGGGATCTCATTCTCGTGAAGCGTCACGTCGGAAGTCTCATCGATGGAGGGAGCAGGAAGCCAGTGACTTTTCGTCAGCGGTGGTCGTGACCCTCGAAGATCTCAGACTGATGACGCCAAGAGCCGTATGGGGGAAGCGGCGAAGCGGTCTTCGAGCATCCGTCCCGCACCGAAGCCCAGCCGGGCGCCGGCTCGCCCGGCCAGCGCGAGCCCCACTCGCTCCAGGGCGTGGTTGAGCCGCGTGGTGAACCGCGCGTGCGGGAGCCGCCGACCGGGAGAACGGCTCGGCGAACGTCCGGCGCCGGCAGTCCGCCGATCCTCAGATGAAGCCGTCTCCTCGCAATCGAACATCGGGGTAACGCTCTGCGATGACTTCCCCCGTGTGGGAGGCCCTGCGTCCGCTGGAGTTGGGCCTGCGCGAGGCGGAGCAGGTGGTCCGTGCGCGCTACGAGGTCCTTGGCGATCGCGTGCAATACAGACCGCCGGATCCGCTCGACGTCCCCTCACTTGTGGCCCGTGCCGAGGCCCTTCCGGGCCGGGTGACCGCCGTTGAGGCTCTATGGGACGGCGATACCGTCCACGACTGGTTCGTGCTGCTGGTCGCGATCCTGGACCACCCAGCCGGGTACTGCCGCAGCCGAGGCGGGCCGGGCCCTGGCCGACCACCTCGGAGTGCCGTTCCACTTCGCCTCCCCGCAGCCCCCGACGACGAGGCCCCGCGCTGGCGGACGTTCCAGGAACTGTCCGAAGGTCGTGATCAGAGCCATCGAGGGGGGATTGCCGGCGACGCACCGGAGTAGCCCGACAGCCGGGTGCGTCCCATTGTCGTGAACATCAACCGACGACAGATGCGGATGCCTCTCACAACCGTGAACAACTGAGTTCACCACTCGTACTCGCACTGATCAGGCTCTGGCTCAACTCCGTCGAGCGTCACCCATAGTTCCGAGGAATCCCGGCCGATCATGTATCGGCTGGCGTAGGCCCTCGCGCTTCTGACATGGTCAGACCGTATGGATTGCATTTTCTGCCGCTTGATCCGCGACGGCTCCGCTCGGTGGGTGATCCGCGGATCCGTAGCCACGGCGTTTGCTCCGCTGAACTCCCTCGCGCCAGGGCACACCGTCGAGCATCGTGTCGCGGGGTGGTGATCCGACAGGCCACGGAGATTGGTGGTGCGGGGGGTTGGCCCCGCAACTCCTCTCATCGCTGGTCATCCAACTGCGTCGTGCGCGCGGCCCCTGCGCGGTCTCGGCCCGCGGGTTCAGGCGAGGGCGGCGACCAGCAGGGCGAAGGCGGCGATGATGACGGCGACACGGACGTAGTGGAAGCGGTCCCAGCGGTTCATCTGCTGCTTCCAGTCGGCGGGCAGGCCGTCGGCGGTCCATGTCTTGACCCGGTTGTTGATCGGGACGAGCAGCAGGATCGACATGACCACGCTAAGGATCAGCAGTGCGGCGGCGGTGACGACGAGGCCGGCGCCGTGGTGGTGCCATCCGGCGATGGCCCAGACTGCGGCGAGGACGAGCGAGCCGATGTACCAGAAGGGCATGACGGCGCCGAGCAGCCGGGCCCCGTGTGTGCGACCGCGCAGGCCGTTGTCGCCGGGGAGGCCGTCGAGGATCGGGTTGACGAAAAAGGCGACGGAGAACTCCACCCCCACCATCACGCCGACAGCCACGGTGGTGAAGACCTCGAGTGCGTTGAGCATGATGACTCCTCCTGGGATCTAGCGTCGCTAGGTAGTGAGGCAACGCTAGTACTACTGCCGCTCGTTTGTCTAGCAGTGCTAGGATCGAATCATGTCGGTACAAGAACGCAAGGAGCGCGAACGGGCTGGCCGTGAACGCCTCATCGTGGCGACGGCCCGCGAACTCGCCGAGCAGCAGGGCTGGGACGCGGTCACCACCCGCCTGCTGGCCGAGCGCATCGAGTACAGCCAGCCCGTCCTCTACAGCCACTTCCGCGGCAAGCGCGAG
Organism: Streptomyces sp. NPDC005262; assembly: GCF_042872425.1. Taxonomy (NCBI): domain Bacteria; kingdom Bacillati; phylum Actinomycetota; class Actinomycetes; order Kitasatosporales; family Streptomycetaceae; genus Streptomyces; species Streptomyces sp. NPDC005262. Next base: position 397,705 of record NZ_JBIAKK010000003.1, on the reverse strand, counting down.
ATCATCGGCGCCGTCGCCCTCGAGGGCGCTGCCGAGATGGCCGCGACGTTGCGGGCCGCGGCCTCCGCCGCGGACGGCCCGCGCGCGCGGGTCACCACCCTCGCCCGCGCCTACCTCGACTTCGCCGAACGCAACCCGGCGGTCTACGACGCCATGTTCCAGCTCGACGGCGGCCTCGCGTTCGCGAAGGAGGACACCCCGGAGCCCCTCAAGGACGCCTTCGCCGCCCTGGTGGAGAGCCTCGGCGAGGTCGCCGGGGACGGCGTTCACCCGGCACTGTTCACCGAGGTGTTCTGGGCGGCGCTGCACGGGCTGGCGACCCTGACCCGGGCGGGACGGCTGCCGCCGGGGGACTCGGAGCGGAGGGTGGATCTGCTGGTGGACCGGCTCGCCATGGTCTGACGCAGCGTCCGGCCGGGCAGCCGGGGTCTTTCGGCCCGAGACCCCTCGTCCGCGAACGCGTCCTCCTCATCGCACTTACTCGATGAGGTGTCGGTGGGCTGTCATAGGGTCCGATCCCATGACGACGTTGATGACATACGCGGGACCAGGTGAGCCCGACGCACTGATTACGCGCACGGGAGGGACGCCGCTGGCCCCCGCAGGGGCGGCATGGCCCAGCTGCGCGAAATGCAGTGGGCCGATGCAGTTCCTGGCCCAGATACTCATCACTGGCCTGGGCCGCCCGGTCGGCGATGCCGACACTCAGGCCGACCGCGTCATGGCGATCTTCATGTGCCAGAACGATCCCGGCATGTGCGACGAGTGGAGCCCGACGGCCGGCAGCAACCGCGCCCTGCTCTACACCTGTGACGTACTGCAGCCGATGGCCGCACCCGGGCCGAATGAGGACGTACTCCGCCTCGGGGCTGTCAACGCCGTGACCCTGGTGTCCATACCTGATGCCGACTACTTCAGTGCGCGCGAGGAGTGGGGCAAGCACAGCGGAAACGGTCTGGAGAACGTCCTGGGGCAGCTCGGCGGGGAACCCGACTGGCTGCAAGGCGACGAGACACCCACATGCTCGACCTGCACCCAGCCCATGATCCTGGTTGCACAACTCGAGGAGGGACCGGATCACACCACAGCGATGAACTTCGGCGGCTGCGGCAGGGCGTTCGCCTTCGCCTGCGTGCCTTGCACCCAGGCCGCCTTCCTTTGGCAGTGCTGATCACCACGGACGGAGAGCCAGGTCGCTCAGCCGACCCCCAGGCATGGCCGCTCGCTCGTGGACCTCATGATCACCCTCGCGAAATGTGTGCCGGAACCCGAGAACGGACGGCGAATGTTCACCACTTCGGGTTCTGGCTCAACTTCTGTGGTGCGTGACTGTGAGTACCGACTAGATGTCGAAGAGGGCTTCCTCTTGTGGCGGGATCGGGGGGTCCAGGAGGTTGCGAATGCGGGTGATGTCCTGGCGCCACTTCGACCAGTTCGCAGCTTCGGCCCACAGCTCGGCGAGTTCAGACCGCTCGGAGACCACTTGGTCCAGAGCGTCGACGGCAAGCATTCGAAGGTCTGCGGGCAACTCCGGTAGTGGCTCTGATGGGCCATAGTTCGAACACGCTGGCTCGCCTTCATGGTGCTGTGCGACAACCAGGGCAGCTGCGGTCACTGCCCGCTCGCCGTCGTAGATTTCCAGGTAGTCCTCCGCTGGGTCGGCGGCGCGTTTGAGCGCGCCGCGGATCATGGATTCGCGTTCTTCCAGCGTTGCCTCGTCCAGATCGCCCCCGAAGTCCGCCGCGGTGTCGTTGTCGAAGGGGCCGATGTCCCAGGTGCCCATATCTCTCCTCGCGTGACGTTCCGGGGATCGTGGCACTGGCCACCGACAGTGAGGTCAAGAGGCAAGCAGCACCCGCTTGCGCAGGAGCTTGAAGCCGGCGCGCCGCCAACCGCTTCTGTTCGTGCTTGTTGCGGACCTCAGTGGGCGGTCGACCAAGGGGCAGGGGTCGTTGGCCGACACTGACACCCCCGTGATCGACCTGATATGGATAGGGCCACAGGTTCAAAACCTGCGGCGAGCCGGCTCGCCCCTTGTTCGATGAAACGGCATGGCTTCATTCGCCCCTGCGGGAGCTGGGGGTGTCCCGTTCGACCAGCAAGCCGTCGGGTTCCATCGTGTAGAACTGGGGCGGCTCCATCGCTTCCACGGCCCTCCGCAATTCCGCTTCCTCCTCGGCAGGGTCGGGACCGTTCGGGTCCCTCACGCGAAAACCGTGAAGTTCGATGTTCTCCGCGTCGACGTCCCCGGGCTCCGGCATCCCCTCCTGGATGAAGCCGCAGAGTGCACGCAGCGCGTCCTCGCCGAGCTCCAGAGGATGAAAGGGCAAGGCGTACGGCTCCTCTTCCTCACCCGGCCACGGAATGACGTCCGCGGGACGGTCCCCGGCCCAGTAGGGGAGTTCGAAGGAGAGTGGTTCCCCGATGTTCTCGATTATCCCGTCGTCCGGTGACAGGCTCAGGGACCGGATGAGACGTCCGTCCTCCCAGACAGCGAACGCCAACCAGTCGACCACGCTGTGCATGGCGTGCAGGACCAGCCGTCGGCCGGCACTCGCCGCGACGAGATGCGAGGGCAGCTGTGACGGGGAATCGATCATCACGCGCCGATCGCAGACGATCTCCACGCCGGGCCAGCTCGCCGCATAGGCCGTTCCATCCGGGGGGTACACGCCCCCGTACAGGTCCGAGCTGTCACGCCCCTCGATCTCGCAGCTCGGATTCAGACGCCGCATCATGATCGACGTCTGCTCCAAGTCCGCCGTCCCCACGTGCCGCAGGAGGCCGGGCACATCGCCGTCGGCGTACACGAGCAGACCGGTCTTGGCTCCCACGGCCCCTCCTCAAACTCAATGCTCAAATCGTCGCTGCACCGTATCCCCCCGCTCTGACACAGGAGCAGCGTCATCGTCAGCGCGGCCACTCCGGGCCGTGCGAGGCTGCTCGGCACTGCGACGCGGGCGCACTTCAGCAGTGCCCCGGCTTCCTGACATCACCGGCTGACACCGACGACGGTGGACACACGCAACCAACCATGCCCTGTGTCAAACGGCGGCCCAATACAGGGGACTTGGCTCCACGCAGGACTCCCGGTCGAACTCGTAAAGCGGTGTTCGGGGAACGCCGGGGCCTGCTCAAGCTGGGGGTGGCTAGGCTCAGACTCGTGACCAAGGACGCCCGCCTCATGGCGAACCACCGAGTCGTAGCCTGTCCGCCTCATGTGGCCTGCGTGATCAACACGTCGGGTGATGACAGAAGGGGGGCGGCGTGCGGGCACTGAGGAAGCTCTTCAAGACGCTCGGGAGCACCCACCACGCACCCGACGACGAATCATTTGCAGCGAACGCACCTTGTGAGTGCTCACCGAGGTGGCCGGCGCTGGAGACCACGGCAAATGACTACGTGATCCGTGCGGTGCCGTCCTCGCACTACAGCATCATGACGAACCCCGAGATCGGGACATTCGTCGCCCGGTGCACCGGATGTCACGCCAAGTACCCGCACCCGTGGGTGCTGGACGTGAACGAGCCGATGCCCTACGCCTGGGCGCGAGAGTCCGACGAGCCGACTCGTCAGGAGCGTCCGGATTCCTGACATCAGCGGCTGACACCCACGAGTGCGAATCTCGCCGGTCGACGCTGAACGTCTGTGGCAGGCCAAAAGGGGAACGTAGCGTGTTGAACGAGGGCCACGAGTCGTCGTGATCGACCTGATCAGGATGAGGCCGGATGGAAAAGTTCAGCGGCTTGCGTGCAGGACGCTGACCGATGGGTGCGCAACCAGCCATGCATCGTGATCTTCATCGTGGACTGATACTCGGTAGGTGGACGTACGGGTAAAGACCTTCGTGGCTGAGGCCAGAAGCCGATTCGGTGTCGCCCTGGAGGGGTTGGGGTTCGCCAGTCCGGAGGCGGGCCAGAGCCGGGACGCGTATCCGCTGGTGATGCATGTCCGGTACCACCGGGGTGATGTCACCGTCGAGACGTCTTTGGTCTTGGCGTATGCCGGTGAGGAGTGCGTGCGCACGTCGCTGCTGTGGGCCGGGGATGCTCCGAACCGCGCTCGCCGTGTCACGGTTGGCGAGGACACCGCTCACACCGCCTATCAGATGCGACGGGCTCTTGATAAGCATGCTCGAGCCGCCCCCGATCTGATCACCCGCCGAAATCGCAGTGGCTGAAGCGACACTTCGGGAACACTGGGACGCTGCTTCAATCGTCTCAAAAGGCTTCTACGGTATCCCCGCCCGACCACAGCGCCCCGGGCGCCTTTAGAATCCGTCGCGATGTTTGGGTGCACGGGAAGTGTGCCCGGGGTGGAGGGGACTCAACATGAGAATGAACGGTGTTCTCACCGGGCGCAGGTGGAGAGCCGCCGCCCTTCTGGTCGCCGGTCTGATCGGCGGCACGTTGCTGCCGGCTACACCCGCGGCCGCCGTGCACGGGGCGGTACCCGGTGACTTCAATGGCGATGGCTACCGTGACGCCGTCCTGCCCGCCCCCGGCGCCGATGTGGCGGGCAAGGAGGCGGCCGGTGCGGTCGTCGTGATGTACGGGTCGAAGTCGGGGCTGTCGACGACCAGGCGGAAGATCATTACGCAGAACACCGCCGGTGTGCCGGGCACCGCCGAGGCGTACGACCGGTTCGGTGCCGCCACCGCCACGGCGGACCTGAACCGCGACGCGTATGCGGACCTGATCGTCTCGTCGCCCTACGAGGGCACGGCCCAGGGGATTGATGCCGGGGCAGTGACGGTGCTGTGGGGGAGCAGCGCCGGCCTCACCACAGGAACCAACTTGCCGACACCGGAGAGCGATCCGCTGTACTACGGCCTGGACCTGGCTGCTGTCAGCGCCGGCCCGGGAGTGAAGACCGAAGTCCTGGCGGGCGGCTGGCACGGGGCCGTCCGCTTCACTGGCCCCTTCAGTCGCACCGGCTCGTTCGGCAACGCGGCAATGCCGGCGGACATGTCCTGGGGCGAGTCTGTGGCGCTCGGCGACTTCAACGGGGACGGCGCCCAGGAGCATGTGAACGTCACCTACCGCTACGGTGGTCTCTCCGGTGGCGTGGTCTCCGTGAACCCCGAGAACTACGTTCACACGCCCGGTGTGTCACCCGGTCTCCAGAAGGGCAACGGCCTTATCTCCGCCACCGGCGACCTCAACGGCGATGGATTCGCCGATCTCGTGGTCGGCGACCCGGACGAACCCGAAGTCGCCGGGGTCGACGGTGCGCTCGGCGGTCGCATCCTGGTCTGGTACGGCTCGACGCTCGGCATCGCGGCCGACGCGGCCCCCGTTCAGATCACGCAGAACACCGGAGGCGTCCCCGGCGGCAGCGAGAAGTACGACGCCTTCGGCGGCGCTTTGGCGGTGGCCGACCTTGACCGTGACGGGCTCGCCGACATCGTGGTCGGGGCGCCGTACGAATCCATTGGCAAGGTCGGCCGGGCCGGGCAGGTGACCGTCATCCCCGGACGGCGCACGGGCGCCCTCGGTACCGGGGCGTACGCTTTCAATCAGGACACAGCAAGTGTCCCCGGCGGGTCAGAGGTCGACGACTTCTTCGGTACGACGGTCGCCGCAGGTGACGTGAACAAGGACGGCCAAGCCGAGTTGTTCGTCGGAGCGGCCGACGAGAACAACTCCACGGGCGCCGTTTGGGTCCTCCCCGGCGGAACCTCCGGACCAACAGCCGCGGGCAGTCGCATGTTCACCGCGTCCTCCGTCGGCCTCACCCAGCAAAACGGCACCCTCCTGGGCGGCAATGGGCTGCTCTGGGTGATGTGACACGCCATACGGGCGGTAATCCCACCAGTCAACAATGCTGTACCGCCCGTAGTTGCCCAGACGATGCCACAGGTCAGGTACACGGTGCTACACCGCGCACCACCTGGGGCGGACAGCCTCGGTCAACGGGGGCTGGACCGCAACGGCACCGGCCGCACCGGAAGTCGAGAGGAGATTGCCGAGGCTCCTCGGGGCCCCGTTCCCAGTCGTGATGATCTGTGACGTGCTGACCGTCGTACCCATTCTTGCCATCTTCGCGTTGGGAGCGATTGCCGCCCGGGTCAAAGGGACCTGACATCCAAAGCTGACATCAACGGCGATGGACAGTGATGGCGTCGGGCGGCCACCCGACCGTGGGGGCCGACATGAAGGGACAGGTCGATGAGCGCGCTGCGAACACACCGACAGGCGCGAACAGCGGCGATCGACGCTGGACCTCGGTAGACAACCAGTCGAGGCAAAAGGCGGATTGGCCGAGGTCGACGTCTCCCCTTGATCGACCTGAGAAGGATGAGGCCACAGGTTCAAATCCTGCTGCCGCTGGGGGCCGGGCTCTCAGCCTGAGATATCGGGCTTTCTGACTTGGCTCGACCATTTGAGCCCCCACCGACCTCAGCCCATCTACGTGCGATCGGTATGCCGTCCGAGTACCTTGAGCCGTCAGCCGAGGGGGAATCGTGAAGTACGCAGTCGTCGAAGAGCAAGGCCAGGGAACCTACTGGCACGATCCCAGCCCCTACGTTGCCAAGCTCCCCCGAGCTCCTGCCAGCACTCCCACCTGGAGCGCGTGCCTTCGCCTCGCATCCGGAGCACTACGACTTTTCCGCATCTCGCTGCGTGAAGGACCTGAGGCCCCGGGCGCTGCCTCCCAGCGCCGATTCCCCAGAGCAGTACGAGATCCGCTTCACCTGGCCAGGATGTCGGGATGACGTGCTCACGATTCGCTATAGCGGGGTCAGAAGCGTTGAGGTCGCGGATGACGACGGGGGTCCGATCGAGCTGTCGGACTTCAACACCGTGCGCCTGGACGAAGTTCTGCCACATGAGGCCGGATGCAGTCACGAGCTGAGGTTGACGACCGGCACAGTGCGCATCGTGTGCGCGGATCTCACGGCAGAGTGGGTGCCTGGCGCCAGCGCCTGAGGCGTGCCCCTTGCGTGCCCGGTCCGACGGGGACGAGGGGGGAACCGCGGGGAGACGCGGCAACACCACCGCTCCATCGCAGGTCAGCGAAGAGGCAGGTAGGCCCGAACCCGCATCCGGGATCTTCCAAACTAGGGCTTCAGACACCAGGGCGCCGCCGCTGCTTCCCGATGCCGGGCGCTACGGCTGGGCGGAGAACTGGTGCCACTCATGACTGCACCCACCGGCGCAGTACAGCGCCCGCTTACGGGTATCGGCGATGCTGAAGAGGGCGACAAGCAGGCGAAATGACTTCGTGAGTTCGTACGCCGGAAGTTGAGCCATCCCGAAGCGCCACTTCGTAAGCATGACCGCGGGCGTGTGAGTGGGGCGAATGCCAGAGCGCGCGATGCTCTCTGGGACATCGTCCTCGCGAGCGCGAGCCTGACCGCAGAACAGCACCAGGGCATGCACGGCCTTGCGCTTGTCATCCTCTGACAGGTTCTCGAACCACTCGACCCCCTTAGCCGTCGATCTGAGACCTTGTGCGAGTTCGTTCAGGATCACCTCATGCGCGTACAGCACAGCTTTACCCCTCCCGTGCGACCAGGCCGACGGTACCCTCGTTGGCACCAGCGAGTAGCACCGTTTTGGGGTGCCCCGCGTGCCCCTTGCGTGCCCGAACGAGCGGGAAGCCACGGGGAACACCAGGCAATCACGGGGCCGGACACGCTGACGGCCCCTGACCATTGATCCTGGTCAGAGGTCGTTTTGTTCCGTTGTTTTATCCCGGAATCAGCCGTTTGATCTGTGGTGTCGGGTCACACCAGGTGATGGTGTTCTCGCTGGTGAGGCGGCGGGTCATGAGGTCGGTCATGGCGATGTGGATCATGGCTTCGGAGCGGGCGGGCAGGGTTTCGTAGTCGCGGGCGAGGCGGCGGTGGAGCATGAGCCAGCCGTAGGTCCGCTCGACCACCCAGCGTTTCGGGATCGGGGTGAAGCCCCTGGTCCCGGGGGTGCGGGTGGTGATTTCCATGTCGATGCCGAGGGTGGCTGCGTGCTCGACGAGGTGCTGGCGGTAGCCGCCGTCGACCCAGACCTTGCGGATGCCGGGATGTTCGGCGGCGATCTGGTCGACAAGCCGGCTGCCGGCGACGGAGTCCTGCACGCTCGCCGCGGTGACCAACACCGCGAGCAGGAGGCCGATGGTGTCGGTGACGATGCTCCGCTTCCTGCCCACGATCTTCTTGCCTGCGTCGATGCCCTGGCTGGTGGCGTGGACGCTGGTGGAGGTCTTGACGCTCTGCGCGTCGATCACGCAGGCCGACGGTTCGGCGTCCCTGCCTTCCTTCTGCCGCAGCAGTTGCCTGAGTAGGCCGTTGAGCTGGGCGAACACGCCTTCCTGCTGCCACTTCGTGAAGTAGCCGTAGACCGTGTTCCAGTGCGGGAAGTCGTGCGGGAGGTAGCGCCACTGGACGCCGGTGCGGTCCACGTACAAGATCGCGTCCATGATGTCGCGCAGGTCGTGCACGGGCGGGCGGCCGAAGTCCAGCGCCTTGCCGCGGCGCTCGAAGCGCCAGGCCGAGAGCACCGGCTCGATCAACTCCCAGCAGGCATCGGACAGATCACTCGGATACGGTCGTCGCGCAGTCATGCTTCCGGCGTACCGCTGAGGGCCGAGTGCGCCCAGGCGCACAACAATGACGGCGGAAGCACACAGCCACGAAGGCCGGGCATCCCGGGATGAGACAAGCACAAGCTGCATCCCGCCCGAGCTGTCACCCCAACCGGCCCACAGACCCCAACCGCACCTGCCATCTCTTCCGCATCGCAACCCCGCACTCTAAGAATCGCCACATAAGTAAGCGGTACAGATGAAAACGACCTCTCAGAGGCCGTTTCGCCTGGCGGTGGGTGTGGGATTTGAACCCACGGTGACTCGCGCCACGACGGTTTTCAAGACCGTTCACGGGTTGTGCGCGGCCGGCGCAGGCAGGTCTCCACTTAGCCATCAACAGGGCCTGACCGCCGGTTGGGCCACGGGTTGGATACCGGACCACCCCCAGGCAGGGTCAGGGATGCAGCTGCACTTCAGAGCTGAATACCTCGCTACCAACCACGCGCCGCCGATCCTAGCCCCTCGCACTGACAAGCGTATCCATGACCGGCGACCAGGCCCGCGCGGGCTGCCTTTCAGGTCGGCGCACGTCGTATTGCGGCAGGAGAACCGGGAGGCGGTCCCGATTGGATCAGTGATGCGGTACAGCAGCGAAGTACAGCAACCACCGCAACCGCAGCCGCTCATCACCGACCACCAGCACACGGGCGACCAGCCGAGCAGACCGCAGTGACCGTCGCGCCCATAGTTCGCATCGAGGGGCTTACGGTGCTCTACGTGTACTGGGCGAGGAACTGCGGCCGGTACTGCTGCTGATACCGGGCGAGCCCCTGTCGGAGCATGGTGGCCCCGCGCGGGACATGGTTGTTCAGGTGGTCCCAGCCTACGAAGCGCAGATGGTCTGGGATCTGGACCAGGCCGGTGATCGCGTCCCAGAATGCGGCCCAGTTCATGCCGTAGAAGCCAGGGAAGTTCAGTGCCTGGGCAAGTGCTGCATGGAGTCCGCGCTCGTCGGTCACAGAACTGACGTCGATGGTGAGCATGCTTGCGATCCTTGCATGTACCAGCAGAGGCCTGCGTGCCAGATCCGTGCCAGAACGAGCGGCCAGCCCCGGTCAATCGGGGTGCGTCAGGGCGCAGGCACGCGTCGTCGGGCTCAGTGCCGTCGTGCGCCTCTTGACCAGCTCAAACGAGTGAGTGACCGCTGCCAGGCTTACAAGGCAGCGCTCCACCCTCCCAAGCTCAAGCGAAGGGTGAAATCTGCCGGCTCCCCAAGTGCTCGAGTGTGGCTTCAACGCACGCCTCGGCGGACGACAGGTCAGCCCTGAAGAACCCCTCCGCCCCCAGAGCGCCGCCGGAGACGATCACCATCCAACGGTGCCCCTGTCCACGCTCGCCATCAGCCTTGAAGACCACCGAGCATCCTCGCTCGGCCAACCACTCCATCAGTTCCACGACGTCCACGACCGCCCTCCCAGGCCCGTCGAGGACGAACCGTAGCGCACCGGATTGGCACCAGAATGACCGGTCAACAGCGGTCACCACGAGCCACTCAGACACTACTCAGCTCACTCTAGATGGGGCCGTTTCCCCAGGTCATCGCCTCAATTGCTCTCAAGCGATCAGTGATTCCCAAGCTCAGGGCGCAGGTACGGTCAGTACGGTCGAGGGATCTCGTGCGCGTCCAACGCCGTGGAGTAGCGCATCAGCAGCGCGTCGAGGTCGGCCAGGAGAAGGCCGGCGGTTTCGCGAGCCCCGGCTGCGTCGCCCTGATCGAAGGCTTCCACCACCTCAGCAACGTCGCTGCGAAGGATGGACAGTGAGTCGCCCTGGATCAGTAGACCGAAGAAGCGTCGACCGGGCAGGCGCACCACAGCGTTGTTCCCACCGTCCGTGAGCAGCTCGGCCTCAACACGTTCCATGGGGCCATCCAACCTGACATCACCAGGTGACATCAACGGCACCAAAACGGGAACGGCGTTGCGCGGTCGCGAGCGGCCAGGCCGCGCGCGGCCGAGTGCTCTGTCGGGCACACCCGATCGATCTCCTAAAGCGGATGTCATCGCACCACGGAGCGCCCTACCGGGGCCGTCTCGGGGCCGTGGAAGGGCGCTCAACGATGACCAACGCTGAGAACTGCAGACAGCTCAGCAGCAGGTCACAGCGTTGGTTGTCTCCACGATGATCCCGCCAAGTGTCAATGATCCATAGAGTGGCTGCATGTCAATGACGGAGCTCCAGCGCATCGCCGCCTTCCGGTTGTCCTTCGCACGACGTCAGGCCGCTGTCGTAACCGAGGTCTCCGGTGGTGTGGTGGTCCTGGACCAGGAGTACGCGGCATCGTACGAACACAACCAGCTCGTCGTCGAAGGGGCGCCGGCTCCCTCCGAACTCCTCGCGCTGGCCGAGACCGCCCTTGGCCACTTGCGCCACCGCCAGATCACGATCCTCGACGACAACGCCGGTATCGTCTGCGCGCCCGTCCTCACCGCAGCTGGCTACACCCACGCGACCGAACTTGTCATGACGTACTCCGGTTCTGCGACCGTCCCCGACTCGCCCGCGCAATCGGTCGCTCTCGCCGAGCTGCGACCCGCTCTGGTCCGCCAACTCCGGATCTGGATGCCCCAGGCAGAGGATGCCGTAGTCCGCCAGCGCCGACCGTCGGACAGCCCGGCTCCGCGGTGCCGAGCAGGTCCGCTTCCTCGCTGTCCGCGACGAGAACGGAGCTGTCGGTTCCTGGGCCGATGTCTACCTCGACGCGGCCCAGGGAATCGCCCAGATCGAGGAGATCATCACCGCAGACACTCACGTCCGGCGCGGCTACGCACAGACCATCCTCGATGTCGCTCTGCAGCACGCTTCGGACTGCGGCCTGGTCTTCCTCCTCGCTGACCCTGACGATTGGCCACACAACTGGTACATCCGCCGTGGCTTCAACCCGATCGGCCGCTTCCACATATTCACCCGCACGGAGGCCGACAGCTGAGCCGTGATCGACCTGATGAGGATGCGGTCAGACCGCAACGTGCCGGCGGGGCGCCACCTCCGACCGTTCTCGTTAGAGCTACGAAATCAGAGGTTCCCCGTGCCACAACCGCGCCAGATCGGGCGGGGACTCACGGGGAACTGCGGCTGCTGGCGGTGGCCGAAGCCAGTAGCCGCCGAAGTCGGCATTGCGCAGGTCAGACCCCAACTCGCCCCACCACGCTCCTAAAGCGGGTGTCGAGCAGCCCGGGCTGTCACGTGCTGGATGGACTCAATGATCGCGGTCCAGGGGAGCTGTCGAACTGCTGGCCCTTCGCAGGGTTCATAGAGCGGCCAGACGTCAGGACCATGGATGAGCTCAGCGTCCGCCTTCCGTAGGGCCCTGACATGCCCGTCCCACGCTGGGTGCCGTACGTGCGCTGCGTTGACCCGCGGGAACACCACGACCGGAACATCGATTGTGCCGAGTGCCTCGCTTACTTGCGTCAGTGCTTGGTTGTCGGCGGTGCCCGTTGCGAGCTTGGCAACACAGTTCGCGCTTGCGGGGGCGACGACGTAGCAGTTGGCGACCGGGTGTGGGCGAGCCTCGCTCGGTAGGCGAGGCGTATCCCGGACTGGGAGGCCGGTTACGGCTTCCAGTCGGTCCAGCTCGCCGTTAGCCCTCAGCAATTGGCCGGCATTCGGGGTCAGGGTCACGGCTACCTGCCAGCCGAGGGCGATCGCTGGCTCGACCAGGCCGGTGCGGAGTTGCTCGACCCCATCGGCTGCCGTGCCCACGACTCCCAGCACTCCGCGGCTGCCTGCACTCACGGTTCCACCACCCGGCATCGGTTCATTCCCTCGGCCAGCAGTACAGCAGAGAGGTACTGCAACCACAGCGACTATCAGCAAGCGTCGTTCAACAGGTGACGATCACGCGCCAACCCGCTGGTTTCGTACACCTAGCGACAGCGTTTGCGCCAGCGGCAGTTTGACTAATTGGTCCACTGGGATATGCCGTCAGGGGAAGGTCGTGAGCCTGGCGCAGTGCTGTGTCAACGGGTAGCAACGGCCAAGCTGACCACGTAGTTCTCCTCGACCGTTCCGTTCGGGAAGACCTCGGCGAGGAGGTCGCGTTCCTGGGCAAGGAACGTGTTGGTCGCTTCCTTGCCGAGAACGAGGAAGTCGGAGTAACTGGAGAGGTTGGCCAGATGCTTATCGAGAGGAACGCTCCGGGTCCACGGCACGTGCCGATGGACGAAGTCGAGTTCGGAGGGCAGTCCGCGGAATCGAGCCATGGGGTCGGGGGCGCTGTCGTCGGCACCGAACAGGCGACGCAGGCGGGTGTCCTGGTTGGCAATCCACGGAACAGTGCTGTCTGAGTCGTTCCACCAGAGGGCGAGTGCACCACCGGTGCGAAGGACTCGGAGAGCTTCCCGTACGGACTTGCGCTGATCGGTCCAGTGCCAGGCTTGGGCATACGTGAGGATGTCGATGGAGCCGGAGGCCAGCGGCAGGTTGTTGCCGTCACCCATCACGAGCGGGACTTCAGGCAGGGCAAGGCGGAACTGCGAGGCCATTCCGGGGCCGGGCTCGACCGCGATTACGTTCGCACCGCGGGTGCGGAGGAGCTTCGTCGCGAGTCCGGTGCCGGCTCCGACGTCCGCGACACGGGCGCCCTTCAGGGGGCAGTCGGTGAGTTCCTCGACCGCGTCGAGCAAGGCAGGCGGGTATGAAGGGCGGTTCGCCGCGTAGCTGGCAGCAGCCAAGTCGAACGAGCGGGCCTGTGAAGTGGTCGTCATGCGAACATTCTTGACGGGCTAAAGGTGTTTAGCGTTGCACTTTGTGCCTTTTCTTCGACGGCAAGTAGTTACTGGGGACGTCGGCGGGTGCGCCTGCGTGGCGGCTCGCCTCCCCATTCGTAATGGCTAAGGGCTGTCCCGTAATCCCTGGTGGATCAGCGCGCGGCGTCAGATGCGGTGCATCGCAAGGCGGAGGGGCGTCATCGTACCGGGCGTATTCGGGCGTTCCGACAACGCAGCGAGGTGCCGTAGCTGTCCTCGCGCGCCCGCCAGGGATTACGGGACAGCCCTTAGTTGACAGCGGCATGACTGATCGTCCGCATGACGTCGGCAGGCCAGACCAGGTGGTAGGCCACCGCATGGTCCTCGTCGGCGAGCAGGCCCTCAAGGTGTTGCCACGACTCCGAGAGCTGCCCGATCGTTACTGTTCTCAGCTCGTTGGGGACGTCGTACAGAAAGGGGAGGGCGCGGGTTGATGCAGATCAAGAAGCAGTGCGTACCGCTCTGTGAGTTGTTCGGCGGCTCAGGGGGCGCCCTGGGCCGCCGAACGAGATATGCGCATTGGTCGCGCTACAGTGCTGGTTCTCGGAGGGGGGCGGCGATGGCCGAGAAGCGCGGTGGAGGCCGGATATACGGCCTGTGGATCACGATGATGATCTTCATTTCTGGGAGGGCTGTCATCTGGCCGCACCTCGAAGGCCACCGATTTGCTCAGGACGTAGCGATCTTCGCGTTGATGTTGCTGGTGTACCTGTTCGGGTTCGCCGGCGGAAGTCGGTCCACCACTGCGAGTGGCCACAATCCCCCAGGGCGCACGACTGACGCGAGAGAAGATCCGTCGGCCTGAGCAGGCATTTCGTCAAGACCGCACGCGCAGCTGACATCAAAGGCTGACACCGACAAGCGCGAACAGGAGCGGTCGATGCCGAACCTCAGCGGACCATCAGCCGAGGCTCAGAACTGGTTGGTCGGTGTCGAAGGTCCGACATGATCGACCTGATAAAGATGAGGCCACACCTTCAAGTCTGCGGCCGGGCCAAAACGAGGAAGGCGCCAGTTCGACGCGCCAAGGAAGACCTCGTGCCTCAAGATCGTGGACTAGGTCTGGGGCGGAGCCGGACGCTCGTACCCGAGGACGTCGTAAATCCAACGGTCGAAGTACCGGGCCTCGGCATCTCGGTCACCCTCGATGGTCAGCCACTCACGAGCGGCCGTGATCATGCGTGTCTCGGCTTGATCCGTTTCCGCAGGCCGGAGCTCGACCCAATCGGTCAGCGCGCCCCAGATGAGATGGAGCGAAATGCATGCTTCGTCACCGTCATCCCTTGGCCACTCACGCGTAGCGAGACCCCAGATCTCCAACGCCGCATCATACGGTGAAGCCTTGCCGTTCAGGATGGCTGCTGCATGCGCTCTGACCGCGGCGCGAAAGGCCTCCGAGTCCTCCATGATCTAGAGAATAGGGGCGCGACCCGCCTAGCCTGTACGGACAGAAACACAGCAACCTCGGCGACCGCACGCGATCGTCCAGTACCGCGAATGCCCTCGCGGCCAACCGGCCAGACCTCAGCGACCTCCACGCCCATAATTCGCATCGAGAGTTTCATCGTGCCCGCCGCGTGCCCGTTCGGAGGGGTCGCAGCGGGGACTCACGGGGAAGAGCGGCGCCAACTTCGCTCCGGAGCAGGTCAGGGAGTCGCCAGGCCAGCGGCCGTCCGCGTACGGGATCTTCCGAACTGGGGCAACTATTCGGCCCCGGATGTACGAGTCCTCCAGTAGGCCATGAACTCCATGCCGAACCCGACGACGGCGAGGACGACACCCGGCCAGAAGAACGAGAGATGTCGTTCCACTCCGCCAAACAGCATCAGGTCAACGCCCAGGACGGGGAGAAGGATCCCACCAGCGGTGTACCAGTGCCCTTTGCGCGCCTGGTTGATCGCCGAGGCCACACCGAGTAGCAGGATCACGCCGAACACTGCTATCCACATGGCGAGATCCTCCCAGAAGATGATCTCCCTTACAACGGGCACAGTCGGCACGGCGCCTGACGGGTAGGCGTGTCATCCGACATCTACGACTAACATCAACGACAGCAGACAGGAGCGGCGTTGGACGGCCGTGAGGGTCCGTTCCCGCGCGAACGACGGCTGTGCAAGAGCCGTCCGCGCGAACTCCTGAAGCAGCTGTCAGGCGGGCAGCCAATCGCCGATGATGCGCTCACGAGCGATGACGTGGTGGAGTTCCTGCGAGCGCGGCTGGACGGGGTGGCCGAGCTGGCCGGCCGATGCCACGGCGATGACTGCGGACAGTGGACCGCCCACGGAGACACTGTTAACCACGGTCACGGCGGTACGCGTCTTCCCACCCCGATCCCGGCTGTTTCCGCAGTTCAACAGGTCTTACAAAGCGAAGCCACTCGTGATTCCCAAGCTGAGGGTCCACTCACTCGTACGGCCGCCGAAGCTCCTGCGAACAGGCATGTGCAGTCTGTCGCGCGTGCCTCGCAAGAACCCAGCGGATCACAGGGCACACCCCGGGATACGCTCGCGGCTTGGCATGGGTCGGCCACTTTATTTCGGGGAAATTGTGAGGCTTTCAGCGCGTGGTTCCGTACCGCGCAGAGTGACGAGCATGGCGTTCGCTGCCGTGCTGATCGCTGGGGGAATGGTTGCCTGCGGAGGGGCGCCGCGGGTGATTCCGAGACTGAGGACTCGCCCAAGGTGACGCCCGCAGCGGCCGTGGCGAAGGCGGCGACGAACTCCGAGGACATCACATCGCTCCACTATCGGATTACCGGGACCGTGCCGGCGAAGGGCCGTCTGGAGGCCGAGGCCTCCATGAACACGGAACCGCTGGCCATGAGTATGAAGATGACCGCTGCGGCCTACCAGGGCGGGGACGGCCAGCTGGAGATCCGGTTTGTCGACAAGGTCATGTACGTCGGCGGCCATGCGGTCCATTTCGAGAAGCTGAACGGCAAGAGCTGGTTCAGCGCTGCGCCGGCCGTATGGGGGCGCGACACCATAGACAACCAGTCCTACGGCGTGCTGCCCAGTCAGCTTCAGCCAAGTCCGATTCTGCAGTCCACGCTCCTGGCCGGGTCCAAGAACCTGCGACTGATCGGGGCCGAGACGGTCGACGGCACCAGGGCCATGCACTGCAGGGGAACGGTCAACAGCGAGGGCCTGATTCGCGAGCGCCTGGATCAGTTCATGGGGCTGGAAGTCTCCGACCCGCTAACCATGGACCTGTGATAGACCGCGACGACCGCACCAAACAGTTCCGCCTGCGGGCGGAGCATATCGACCTGCTTGCTGGCACCGGAGACGGGCCGCTCGACCTGACCATCACCTTCCTCGACATAAATCAGCCCGTGACCATCAAAGCCCCGCCGGCCGAGGACACCGCCCTCTCGCGGACGCCGCGCAGGAAGGCTGAGCGTCACCTGGGCAAAGGGTGAACGCCTGACACGCTGGCACCGTCTCAGTCAGCGCCGTTCACGGGCGTTCAGACGAGGCCCGATGCCGCCGCCGCATCGGCAACCAACCGGCCTTGAACGCAGGTGAACGCTCCTGCACGCCGCTCCGCAGGCCATCAACGCAGTGGGAACGCGTGTTGAGGGGCGTAAGTACGACCCAATCCGCTTGACATGGTTAAACCGTCGTGAGGTGATCTGCCCACGCTGATCCACTGGGGGGAAGTTCTTGTGTCGTACGTAACCGTGACGCTTGCCGGCGCCGACTCACCGAGTGAGCATCTTCAACTCGCCGCCTTCACGGCGATGGCCGCGGTCGTCTTCATATGGTTGGGGCGAAGACAACGCCGCACCGGGCGCAGCCTGCTTGCCCCGAACGAGACGGTGAGAGTGGGGAATCGACTGATTCCACCGCCGCCGCCGAGCCGGGGCCGCCGCGTCGCCGGGACTGGATGGATCGGGGTCGGGAGTGTCTTCGTCCTGCCGGCGGTGTTCAACTTCGTGGCGGCGATCCACGCTCTTGTCGGCTAGGAGCTGTCCGGCCGATGGAGGATCGGTAGCCCGGGTGGGGTGTCTCTACGTCCCACAGTCTTCGCTCATGACCACCGCTGAGTCCGGAGCTTCTTCGAGTGCGGCTCTTGAGGAGTACCTGTCCTTGATCGATGAGCTGCTCGCACAGCCTTTCCCGGAGACGGACTTCTACGACAACACCGGGTGTGGTGGCCGCCAGCATCGTGTACGCATCCTGCGGGCCAGTCAGGAGGCCGATCCGGACGAGCAGCTCGCCTGCGTCTGTGCCGTCGAAGAGCTTGCGGAGCGCCGCCGGGGACGCGGTCAGCCCTTCGATCATGTGCTCGCGGCTGTGGAATTGCCACCTCACAGCAGTGGCACGAGGTCGGTTTCGATCACGTCGAAGCGGGGCCGGCGGTCCAGGTGGATGAATCCCCGCATCTGGAACCTGTTGATCAGCAGGTGAAGCCGGTTGTGCATTGTGCAGGGGCGGGGCCACGACGTCCGTCGTATCGGAGTTCGCAGCGCACAGCACCATGCGGGCGTCATCGACCATGACCGACGGTCACCGACTTTTTGGACGCGATACCAACCGCCGACCGAGCGCCCTCGCGTTCGCCTGCAGCCTCGGCATGAGCAACACGACCCTCTGCCTTCGCTACTCCGACCTGGTCCAAGAGATCTTCGCCCACCGGACGATCTCCAATGACGAAGCGGTACGTGAGCCGCCAGCCCAGGACGCCGTGATCGCTCGCGACGCCAAGCTGCGGAGGTCTGATTCAACTCATCGAACAGCTTGGCCCAGTCGTCCCGGAGATGCTCAGCCCAGGTCCAGGCGGTCGGCCAGTCCTGCGGCGGTGAAAGCGGCCACCAGTTCCTCTCGGCCCTCGGTGAAGTGGGCCCAGCTGTCGTAGTGGACGGGAACCACCCGGCGGGCGCCGAGAATCGTGGCGGCCTCGGCGGCCTGGGCGCTGTCGAGGACGATGCACGCTCCGGCGAACAGGTTGGGGAAGCGGGGAGCTCCGGCGAAGAGGATGGCGGTGTCCACCGGGGCGAAGCGCTCTGCGATCTCCCTGACCGCGTCGAGCGAGGCGTTGTCGCCGCTGACATGGACGGTGGGCAGCCCATCCCCGGTCAGGACGAAACCGACGACCTGGCCGGTGACTGCTTCGACCTCCTCACGCGGTCCGGGGCCGTGGATGGCGGGCACGCCGGTCACGGTGATCGTGCCGCCGCCGGGACGGTCCAGCTCGACCGACTCCCAGTCGGTCAGCCCCCTGGCACCCTTCCCCAGGTGCTGTCCGCCGCCGGGTGTGGTGAGGGTGAGAGGGACGTCGGCGAGCAGGGCACGGCCGGAGTGGTCGAGGTTGTCGGGGTGCTCGTCGTGGGAGAGCAGGACCACGTCGATGCGACCGAGGTCGGCGGGGCGGCCGGAGGAGGGGGCCGTCTTGGTCAGCCGTCGGCCGTCCGGCCTCGGGTAGTCGCCGGGTGCGTCGAAGGTCGGGTCGGTCAGAAAGCGAAGCCCGGCGTACTCGAAGAGGGCGGTCGGGCCGCCGAATACGTGTACGGGCACGTGCTCGCTGGTGCGGCTGAAAGCAGACATGAAAAAGACAGTAGGCCCCATACCGCGTCACTGTCAGAAACGACCGTCGATGGGCCAAGGCCTCGGCGGCACAGCATTTGCCCGCCCCGACCAGCAGGTCCTCGGCATGGGGGTCCCCATGCCGAGGACCTGCTGGTCCAGGTGAGCGTCGTCCGTAAGGCCGTCGAGGGAACGACGGGCAGACATCCACGAAGTCATCCTCGAACTGGGTGCCGGCGGCTCCTGCGCGTGCCGTCGTGAGAGCGGTCGGTGCCCCTCGCCGCGGATCAGCGGCGAGGGGCACTGGCTGGCAGGTGGAGCGGTCAGGGCTGGGCTGTGAGCGTGAAGCTCTGTGCGGAGGAGCCGTCGCAGGGTCGCTGGGTGAGCTGGACACCGTTCGTCGAGGAGCTCGCGGAACTCAGGCACTGGCCGCTGTGCCGGGCGGTGAAGTGGTAACGCCCGCTGCTCTCCTTCACGGGCTGCCATTGCTGGTTCTGGCCGCCCCCGTAACTCCACAGCTGGAGTGGTGCGTTGTCGGTGGTCGAGCGGTCGGTCACATCGATGACCTGTTGCGGGTTCCCGCGAATGGTGATCCGGGTGTATCCGCCGTCGGTCGAGCGGAACTGGAACTGCTGTGCCAGGGTCCCGTTGCAGGAGTACTGCTGGATCGCCGTCCCGTTCGCCGTGGCGGCGGAACGGGCGTCCACGCAGGTGCCGTTGGCCGCGTTCGTCAGCGAGTACCAGGCGGTCTCGGAGATCTGGTCCGCCGGTGGCACGGTGCCTCCGGCCCCGCCCAGCCACTTCAGCCCGTCGAGCAGGAAACGGTTCTGTGTCTCACTGGCGAACGTCGACGACAGCGCGGTGTCGGATGCGTAGTCCATCGCGTTGTGACCGAAGTTCGCGTACAGCATCTTGTACTTCGTGTTGCTCCAGAGGATCGGGTAATAGCCGCTGTACCAGGTCTGGTTGGGGTCCGTTCCCAGCGGGAAGCTGCTGGGGTCTATCGAGGCGAGAATCTTGATGTCCGGATTCTGCCGCAGGTCGTTGGACCAGCTGTACCACTCGCTGACCGACGAGGTGAAGGTCGCGGGCAGGCCCGTGGTGGACGGGTGAGTGCGGTCCTCGACCTTCAGGACGGCCGTGGTCGGACCCCAGGTGTTGGACCTGAAGGTGCCGCTGCCGAGGAACTGGTTGTGGTACCACGGCCAGGACTGTGCGTCCGTCGTGAAGGCGGAGACGTGGAAGCCCATCCAGGCGCCGCCACCGCGCATGTACTGCTCGAAGCCGGTCCGCTGGGCGGCGGTCTGCGGTAAGTCGTCGAGGAACAGGACGACTTGGTAGGCGTTCACGCCACCGTTGCTGAGCAGGTCCCAGTTGTTGCTGGCCGTGTAGGTGAAGCCGTTCTGCGCGGCCTGCTCGGGGAACCAGTCGTTGGCCTCGTGGACGAAGCTGATGTGCGCGGCGTCCCAGGTGCCGTTGTAGAGGGCGAGCACCTTGAACGGCGTTGCCGTTGTGCTCGCCCGGGCGTCGGGCGGTGCCGCCAGACCGAGCAGCGTCGCCAGGAGGACGAGGACCCACAGGGTCGCACGCGCCGGACCGGATCTGCTGATGTCCGTGCTGATGTCCATCGACGATCCTTCCTTGATCATCAGGGGTAGCTGACGAGGTTGGCGACGTTGGTGGTGGAGTTGGACGGGCCACCCCGGTCGTTGACGACGTGCCGGATCGTCCCGGTGCCGCCCAGCGAGACCGTCACCATGTCCTTGAAACGCACATTCGCGTTGTTGGGCGCCTCGATGGCGTGCTCGGCGGTGACACTCGGATTGACGTTGAAGTAGCAGTAGCTGCCGAATCCGTACACCTGATGACTCGTTACGGAGTCGGCGACCTTGTAGGCGGCGTAGCCCTGCGTCGAACCGTTCATCCAGGAGGCCTGGTTGGGCGGGTCGTACGGCATCTCGTTCTGGTAGAAGTACGTGCGGCCGCCGTTGCCGTTCCAGATGGTCTGGTGCTTCTGGTAGTGCTCGACGAACAAGCCGTACATCGTCACGTCGTCACCGTTGACGACGAGCCCCGTGGCTCCGGTGTTGCTGGTCCAGCCCACGCCACTGCCGTGGTCGGCGCGCCACAGCCACAGATGGTCGCCGATGACGCCGTTGCTGTTGATGGTCAGGCTGGTGGTGGCCTTGCCGATACCCGCGCCGCCGATGCGGAAGAACACGTCGTGCAGGGAACTGGGGTCGGCGCTGTGGTCGGCCGACGATCCGCTCGGCCCCATCTCCAGGAGCTGGGACGAGTTCGTGGTGCCGGCGTCGATCAGCAGTCCGGCCAGCTGGACACCGTTCACGTCGGCGACCGTCATGGGGGTGATCCCGTTGTCGGGAATGAGGGTGGCCAGGCCGAGGCCCAGGACCACGGTACCGGCCCTGGTCACCTTGAGCGTCTGGTCGAGGTGGTAGACACCCGGTGTCACCAGCAGGTTCTTGCCCTGGGCGAGCGCGTCGTTCATCTGTGCGGCCGTCGCGCCCGGCTTGACGATGAAGAAGTCGGCGAGGGGCACGGACGTGCCTGCGGGCGTGCCCGAACTCCAGGAGGTTCCGGACGAGTTGGTGCGTACGGCGGGCACGAACACCTTGTAGGCGCCCGACTGGTCGACGTACAGGAAGGGCTTCTCGCGCGACACGGGGGTCTGGTCGACCGTGGTGTACGGCGGGCTCGGGAAGCTGTTCGCGGGAGCGTTCCTGGCGCCGACGTAGACCATGTTCCAGTTGGAACCGGTCCAGCTCGACCATTCGGTGTTGCGTGACAGCCACTGCTGCTGCGAACCCGAGTTGACCTGACCGTCGATCTTCGTGTCGGCCATGTAGCCGCCGCTGGACCAACCGCCGTCGTCCAGCCGGAGGTTGCCGCGCAGATGCATCCGGCGGTACGGGGCGGCCTGCGACACCGCCCAGCGGTCCGTGCCGGAGGCCGGGGTCACGGACAGGTTCTCCGCCGACCGCCAGAAGTTCTGGGTGGCGTTGCCCTGGAACCAGTCCGCTTCGGCGTGAACCGCACCGCGGATGGTGACGTCGTCGGGAGAGAGGCCGAGCCCCGCGACCTGGGTGTAGAAGCCGACATTGGCATCGGCGTCGTAGGTGCCCGGCTTGAAGAGGAATGCCTTACGGGCGGTGCCGAACTGGTTGGTCTCCTGCTGGGCGAAGGCCGCATTCAGGCTGCTCTGGATGGTCGCAGCGGGTGTGGACGGGTCGAAGACGGTGACATTCGGGCCGAGGTCCGGTGTCCCGGGCGGCTGTTGGGGATCCGCGGGGTTGACGCGGAAGGACTGGGCCGCGCTGCCGTTGCACGTGTACTGCTGGAGTTGCACGCTGTCCGCGGTCGATGCGCTCGGCACGTCCAGGCACTTGCCACTGTTGCGGTTGACGAAGTGGTACGCGCCGCTGGATTCCGCCACTGCCTGCCACTGTTGGTTGTTTCCGCCGCCGTACGTCCACAGCTGCACGAGAGCGCTGTCCGCCGTCGAGACGTCGGTGACGTCCCAGACCTTGGTGGCGTCGGTGCGATTGCCGACCTGGGTGAATCCGCCTGAGGTGGCAGCGAGCTGCCATTGCTGGGCCTGGCTGCCGTTGCAGGCGTACTGCTGGACGACGGTTCCGTTCGCCGTTCCCGCGGCGCGCGCGTCGACGCACTTGCCGCTGCCCACGTTGACCACGGTGGCCCAACTGGTCGGCAGCGCGGCGGCCTGTGCGGTCGCCGTGTCCTGCGAGGCGGCCGCGACACCGGTTCCGGTCGTGGCCACGAGGGCGATCAGAGTGAGGAGCTTCGGTATCCGGCGACGGCCGGTTTCTCTCTTGGATCCGGGCACGATGGGTCTCCTGTGCGGGTGGGGGGGGTCGGGGTGCGGGGGTGGGAGCGGCGGACGTGTCCGTCAGCCGGTGACTCCGGAGCAGGATGCGAGTGCCGCTGTCGAGAAGGTGGCGCGCCGCGTCGTGGAGTGCGGCAGGGGATGTCCGGCCATCGAGGGGTCACAGCCTTTCGTGCGTGGCCGACGGTGGGGGGTCGGAGCGTGGCGCGCAGGTGCAGGCATCGGGACGGAAGATGCGTGACCGTCCAGACATGTGAACGTCGAGTGCATTCATGGAGCGGTGGTGATCGGTGAACCTAAAGGTCTGAACCAGGCACGTCAAGATGTGAAGCAAGGAGACGCCGTAATTGGCCTACATGTGCAAGGAGTTGAACGCACGGCGGCGTCGGTGGATCCGTGTCGTCGACGGACGTGTGTGGTGCCGGCGGCACCCGTGTCCGCGGTCGGAGTGCCGCCCCGCCATCGCGGCCCCGCGGAACTCCTGGCGGAAAGATCGCCCGCGCCTCGGCCCGCCAGGTGCCTGCGCGCATCTTCCGTCCGGCGGCATCAGGGCGGGAACCGCCCGCTCGGCGCCCCGCGTTCACCCGCGACCTCGTGCACGCCCCGGCTCGCCGGCCGCCGTGCGCTCCGTCGGGGCCGGCATCGCCACGATCCGAAACCGGCTCGGCGCCGTGGCGGCCTACCGCCCGAGGTGCGACATGGAGCTGACGCGGTACCTTCCCCGGACGCGGGCCCGGGAGGGTCCACCGGCTCCAACTCTTCGCCACCCTGCTTGCCCCACAGCGAAGCTGACGCCTCATCCGGCCCGCTTCGATCCCAGGATCGCGTCCGGCGTCCACGTCGGCCTGTTCGCCCATGGATGTCGCGACTGCGACCGGTCTGCGGCGCCCTGCCCGGCAGTTCGACCGCCGGGCGAGCACGTACGGGCGGCCCGTACCGCACATTCATAGAAATATGAGGGAAAGTCATTATCCATAGCGATTAATGCAGAAGTCTATAGTTTTTGCATGGTGCACGAGATCGCGACGGCCCTGCTCCCCGTCTTCTTCGCCCTCGCCCTCGGGTTCGGCGCCGGCCTGCGGGGATACGTCGACAACCGGGACGTTTCCTCGATCAACAAGCTGGTCATGGATTTCGCCATCCCGGCGTCGCTGTTCGTGTCGATCTCCTCCACGGACCGGTCCGACATCACCGCGCACGCCGGGTACATCGTGGTGACTGTCGTCGCCCTGGCTGTCGTGTACGCCGTGACTCTGGTGCTGCAGCAAAGAACGTTCGGGCTGCAGAAGGCGGAGGCCGCAGTGCAGGCCCTCACCGTCGCGTTCCCGAACTATGCCTCCATCGGCCTCGCGTTGTCCGCCGCCGTGGTCGGCGCCCGTGGGGCCATCGCCGTCGCCATCGGCCTCGCGGTAGGGGCTGTGACGATCGTGCCGTTCAGTCTGGCCCTGCTGGAGGACTCCAAGCTGGGCCCGGATGCGCCGGGGTCCACTCTCTCCCGGTTCGGCGGCGCATTGGGCAAGTCGGTGCGCCGGCCCATTTTCTGGGCCCCGATGCTCGCCATCGTGCTCGTGCTCAGCGGCGTGCACATGCCCGAACTGGTCGAGAAGACACTGATGCCCATCGGTCAGGC
Organism: Streptomyces sp. NPDC005262; assembly: GCF_042872425.1. NCBI lineage: Bacteria > Bacillati > Actinomycetota > Actinomycetes > Kitasatosporales > Streptomycetaceae > Streptomyces > Streptomyces sp. NPDC005262. Next base: position 373,342 of record NZ_JBIAKK010000003.1, on the reverse strand, counting down.
CGGTGCGGGTGCGGCCCTGTTCCTCACCGGACTACTGCTCTCCGCGCAGAAGGTGTCGTTCGGGCCGAACGTGGCGTACGGCATCGTGGTGAAGAACGGGCTCATGCCGCTGTTCGTCTGGGGGCTGTGCCTGCTCCTCGGCCTCGACAGGCTCAGCACCACGGAGGCCGTGCTGCTCACCGCCATTCCCAGCGGATTCTTCGGGCTGGTATTGGGCGCGCCCTTCGGAGTGCAGTCCAGGGTTGCCGGATCGACTCTGATGCTCTCGACGGTCGCGGGTATTGCCTCGCTGTCCGTGGTGATCGCCCTGCTGCCCCAGCACGTATGAGCCCGGGAACTAGCCGTGGTCGGCCACCCGCTCGGCGACGGTGTACGCCTGGACCGACCAGCCGGGTTGGGCTGCTGGAGTGTCCTGGCGCGGTACGTGCCGCGGCCCGGCCGAGGAGGTGAACCGGTCCCGTTCGTGCAGGTAGGGATGGTGGGCGATGCCTCATCCGGTGATGACCGCGCTGGGCACAGCAGGTGCGTCTGCATCGGGGAACCGCCGGACCGGGTTGGCGACGCGGATGTCCACCACCGGCCCGCGGTCGGTGGAACAGGCACTGCTCGACGCTGCCGGAATCCCGCCCGCGTACTCGTCGGTCATGAGCCCAGGGTGTGCCGGAGCGCGGCGCCGCACTCCCGTACTCCCGCGCGGATCCGGCCGCCGTGATCGCGCGGGCCAGGTTCCAGGCCCCGGACGACGGCGGCGGTCACCAGCGCGTAGGCCACGTGCGGAACGATGTCGGCGACCCAGTCGGAGCGTGACCACGTGCGCGGGTCGGTCACGCGCAACACGGTCATCGGGCCGTTGGTCCCGATCAGCGCCCCCGTCGTTGCCGCGGCGGTCAGGACCGCGTTACTCGGCCGCCAACCACAGGACAGAGCGAGCCCGAGCACGGCGCCCATCCCCACACCTGCCGCCACACCGGTCAGGGGGCCCAGACCGCTGACGCGGTTCTCCCGTGCGTTCTCGTCGCCCGGGATGCGAACGTGCAGGATCTCCGACAGCCGCTCCACGGTGACCTCGGGTGTCGTACTCGCTCCTCGGCCGCGGATCACCATGTCGAGGTACCCGACCGTGTCCAGGACCGTGCACCCGGCAGCGCCCGCGGCGGCCCCGGCCAGGAGGCCACGCAGGTGCCGGGCCGGACCACTCATTCCTGTCATAGGCCGCTCATCCCTTCACGGAGTCCAGCAGCGGGGGGGCAACCTCCGCAGGTGGTCCGGGCATCTTTGTGCGGACCACCATCACCGTCACCGAGGTGAGGTGCTTCAGCAGGTGAGGCAGCCGGCCGGCGGTGTTCTCGTACGGGCAGGAGGCGGTCCGCGTCGCCATGGATGAGGAGGGCACTGTGCTCACGACGGCAGCTGCCGGCTGCATACCGTCTCAGTAAATACACCGAATGACTCGCTCCGCCACCGGAGCCTCGGCTTCGGACCGGGCGGATCCGTGAAGGCAAGCGTCGGCAGCGAACCGGTTCTCCACCACCTGTACTGCGGTGGATGTCCCTGCCGACAGTCGGTTTCGACTACCCCTGCTGTCCCCTCGGTGGCAGCTGGTAGACGGGGACGGGTGCCTGGTTCGCGGGGTGGTCGCCCCGACGAAGGAGGGCGATTCCTTGACCCGGGGGAGGGTGAACAACAGTTCCCACTTTTTTCAGTGGGTATCCGTCATCCTCAGTGAATACCCTGATGTCGTGAAGCTTTCCGAGTGGGCAGCGCGCAACGGCGTGCACTACCAGACCGCGTGGACCTGGGCGAAAGAGGGCCGTATGCCGGTCCCGGTCGTCCAGACGCCGTCGGGTACGTGGCTCGTGACCGAGCCTGCCCCGCCGGCTGCGGGACGGGTCGTGGCGTACTGCCGTGTCTGGTCCGGTGACCAGAAAGCGGACCTGGAGCGTCAGGTCGCCCGGACCGTGCAGGGCGCAACGGCTCAGGGCCTCACGGTCGCTGACGTGGTGACGGAGGTCGGCTCCGGCTTGAACGGGCGCCGCCGCAAGCTGCACCGGCTGCTCGCTGACCCGGGTGTCGGCACGATCGTGGTCGAGCACCGCGACCGCCTTGCCCGGTTCGGCGTCGAGCACCTCGAAGGAGCCCTCTCGGCCTCCGGGCGACGCCTGGTCGTCCTTGACCCGGCGGAGACCGCTGACGACCTCGTACGGGACATCACCGAGGTCCTGACCTCGATGTGCGCACGCCTGTAAGGCCGCCGCTCCGCGAAGAATCGCGCCGCCCAGGCCATCGCCGTCGTCACCGGCCCGGATGTGGCCGGATGAAGAAGTTCAAGCCGCAGGCCGGCTTCAACGTCCTCGCGCACAAGCTCGCGCTGGACCCGAACGCCACGGCCAACCGCCACCTGCACTCGCATGGAGGTGCCGCGCGGGCCGCGTACAACTGGGCGGTCGCGTACGTCACTGCCGTGTGGTGCCAGCGTAAGGCCGAGCAGTCGTACGGAATCCCCGAGGACGAGCTGACTGAGTGGCGGTCGTGGACGCTGCCCTCGCTGCGGAAGGCGTTCAACGAGGACAAGCGCACCAACCCGCGCTTTGCCGGCTGGTGGGAGGAGAACTCCAAGGAGGCATACAACACCGGTCTGGCAGGCGCGTCGGCCGCGTTCGATAACTATGCGAAGTCGAAGAGCGGCAAGCGCAAGGGGCGCAAGATGGGCATCCCCCGCTTCAAGGCGAAGCGGAAAGCGCGCCTTGCCTGCCGGTTCACTACCGGCACGATCCGTATCGAGCCTGACGGCAGGCATATCACCCTGCCCAGGATCGGCAGGGTCCGCCTCCACGAGGATGCCTCCCGCCTGCGGGCCCTCGCCGACGCCGGGAACATGCGGATCCTGTCCGCGACCGCACGTCTTAACCGGGGGCGCTGGTTCGTGTCGTTGCAGGTCGAGGAGAAGCACGAGCTGGTCAAGGTTGCCCGTCCGGATGCGGCGGTCGGCGTCGACCTCGGCATCAAGACCCTGGCAGTCCTCGCGGACAGCGACGGTGCCCTCGACGCAGAACCCAACCCACGCCACCTCGACCGCGCGCAGAAACAGCTGCGCCGCGCCAGCCGTGCCGTCTCCCGCCGCCGCGGCCCCGACCGGCGCACCGGGCAGCAGGCGTCGAAGCGCTGGGAGAAGGCCAGTCAGGCGCGGAATAAGATCCATCACCGGGTCGCGAACCTCCGTGAGGACACCCTCCACCAGATGACGACCCGCCTCGCCTGCGAGTACGGCACGATCGTCGTCGAAAACCTCAACGTCGCCGGAATGGGCCGCAACAGGCGCCTGTCCCGCCGCGTCGCGGACGCCGCGTTCGGCGAGATCCGACGCCAGCTCACCTACAAGACCCGCCGGCGCGGCACGCGACTCATCGTCGCCGACCGCTGGTACCCCTCCTCGAAGACCTGCTCCCGCTGCGGTGCGGTGAAATCCAAACTGCCCCTCAGCGTGCGCCTCTTCGAGTGCGAGAACTGCGGCCTCGTCCTTGACCGGGACGCGAACGCCGGACACAACCTGGTCGCTCTCGCGGCCCGTATGACAGGTACCGGAGTGGCCGGAGACCTGGACCTCGCCAAGGCGAAGTCGAAGCCCCGTGGAGCCGACCGGAAGACCCGCGTCACCCGACCGCGCCGCAAGGCCCGGACGGGGCGGGCAGGTGGCGCGATCCCCAGCCCCCGGGCCGGGAAGGAAACGGGAGACCGTCAACAGGACACCAGCGCGCAACTCACGCTCTGATGACCCGTTACGGACCATTCCGGCGGAAACATCGGGATTGCTGAGATCGCTTGATGATCAAAGCAACGGGCTACGACAGCCTGCCGTCGCCCCCGGAGGCTGCTGTACGCCTCTGCACGGGCTGCGCCGCGCACCGGGCTCCGCCCAGGCGTCAGGTCCGGTCGACCCCGCCTTCCAGATGCGGCAGATGATGGCCAAGGCGCTCTCGCTTGGTCCGCAGGTAGACGAGATTCTCCTCACGCGGCTCTGTCAGCAGCGGAACCTGTTCGGTGACCTTGATGCCGTGCTGCAGCAGCGCTTCACGCTTGCGTGGGTTGTTCGACAGCAGCCGCACGGACCGGACCCCGAGGTCGTGCAGAATCTCCGCCGCCACTTGGTAGTCGCGGGCGTCGACCGGGAGCCCGAGCGCGATATTCGCCTCGACCGTGTCAAGTCCCTCGGCCTGGAGCTGCATCGCTCGGAGCTTGGCCAACAGGCCGATTCCCCGGCCTTCGTGACCTCGCAGGTAGATGAGTACGCCGCGTCCTTCGCCCACGATGGCGCGTAGTGCCGCGGACAGTTGGTCCCCACACTCGCAATGGTTGGATCCAAAGGTGTCTCCGGTCAAACACTCCGAATGTACCCGGGTGAGCGCACCGTCTCCCTCGATGTCGCCGTATACCAGCGCTATTTGTTCATCGCTGCGATTGTGATCCCAGTAGCCGACGGCACGGAAAACGCCGTGCTCGGTCGACAGCTGGACAGTTGTCGCTCGTTCAGCGCCTGTTGAACGCGCGCTGTCGCGGTGTGCGCCATCGCTCTCTATCATGGCCCGATCATATCGGGTAGCCTTGGCCGATGGGCCGGAAGTCGATGACGGGAGGACAACTGGTCCGCCAAGTCATCGTGTTCGACTTATGAATGCATAGACTTTGCGTAGCCTGCTCTCGGGGGCGCGTACGGAACTTCCGTCCGTGTGCTGTCCAATTCGGACCGGCCGGTGGTCGGATCTCGTGGCGCGAAGAAGGAATGAGTCGGGAAACATGAGTGAACGCCGAGGGCGCACGCGGATACCTGATCTGTTGTCACTGGACACGACGACGGCGGATGCGGGAGCCGGTCGGGCTGGTGTCGCAGTTCTTCCCATCGGCAGCTTCGAGCAACACGGGCCGCATCTGCCCCTGATGACCGATACGGTCGTGGCCTGCGCCATCGCCCGGGAGATCGCCGCCTCGCACGCGGTGCACCGTCTGCCCCCGGTGACGATCTCCTGCTCGCACGAACACGCCGCCTGGCCGGGAACGGTGAGCATTTCCGCGACCACCTTGTGCGCCGTTGTCCGGGACATCGCCGAATCGCTCCGTCGATCCGGTATCAATAATCTGGTTCTGATCAACGGACACGGTGGAAACTATGCACTGCGCAACGCAGTTCAGGAGTCCGCGGGGACGGGGACTCGCATGGCGCTTTTCCCCGGGCCGACCGACTGGGACAGGGCGCGGGACGTGGCCGGCCTGAGCACGTCTTCGTACAGCGACATGCATGCGGGAGAATTGGAGACGTCCATCCTGCTGCATGTGGATCCGGGAATGATCCGCCCCGGTTATGAGACCTCAGATTTCCTCGCCGACGATCGGAAGCATTTGCTCACTCTCGGCATGGAGGCCTATACGGAATCCGGTGTGATCGGCCGTCCTTCCTTGGCATCCGCCGAAAAGGGAAAGCAGTTGCTGACCGGTCTCGTCGATTCCTTCGCCGAATACCTCTCGCTGCTGGCGCCGGATGAGCTCCTGGTTCCGGCGGAGACCGGATCCCGGCCGTCCGGTGCCGAGGAAGGCCGGCCGTCGGCCATCGTCCGGCGGGGAACGCGGTGACCGGTCGCTCGGCGGAACAGCGCGACGGCGTGCTTGATGCGGCGGAAGCCTGGGAGCGGCTGCGCGGTATCCGGTCCGGGGCGGACGCCGAGGCTGCCGGACTGATCCGGGGGACTGACGGCCGACACCGGTGGGGGTGCGCCTCGCCCGAGGCGGACATCCTCGCCGACCGTTATCTGCCGTTCTGTCTGGGCGGTCCGCGCTTCGCCATCGCGCAGCTGGGACAGAGCCTGGACGGATTCATCGCGAGCCGTACCGGAGACGCCGACTATGTCACGGGCACGGAGGACCGCGACCATCTGCACCGCCTGCGTGCCCTCTCCGACGCGGTGGTCGTCGGTGCCGGCACCGCCGTCGCGGACGATCCCCGGCTGACGGTCCGTACCTGCACGGGTGGCAACCCGGTTCGCGTCGTCCTCGATCCGCACCGCCGGGTTCCGCTCCGCCACCGAGTGTTCAATGACGGGGCAGCACCCACCCTGTGGGTGGTGGGCGCGGACAAGGAGCGGGGGCAGGCCGTTCCGGCCATGGAGGGCGTCGACATACTGGCCCTGCCCGACACCGCTGCGTTCGCCCCTCGACGTCTGCTGCGGGAACTCGCGCGACGTGGGCTGGGCCGCGTGCTTGTCGAGGGCGGCGGAATCACCGTGTCGCGCTTTCTCCACGCGCGGGCGCTGCACCGCCTCTACCTCACAGTGGCACCGGTCCTGCTCGGCGACGGAGTCCCGGGGCTCGGCTTCCCCGGCCCGGCGCTGATGCGCGATGCGCTTCGCCCGCCGACCCGGCGCGCCGCTCTCGGCGAGGACACTCTCTTCGAGCTCGATCTGCGGACCACGCATACCGGTGAACCAGTGGGTGACGAGCACGCCGATACCGGGCAGGCTCGCGACGAAGGTGAGTAGTCCATACACCACGGCGACGGTCAGCCCCTGCGCGGCACTCATCCCCGCAGCTCCGAAGGCCCATGCGGTGACCCCCTCCCTGGGCCCCCAGCCCCCGACGTTCAGCGGCAGCGCCATGGCGAGGAGGGCCAGCACCATCAGCGGCACCAGTTCCGTCGCCGGCGCCGTCGATCCTGCGGTTCTGGCGGCGAGAAGGAACATGCCGAGATGTCCCGCCAGCACGGCAAGGGACGAGATCAGAACCCCCGGCCAGCTTCCGCGGGCGAGCAGTCCGAGACGCGCTTCGGACACCGTGGCCCGAACCGCACGGTGCCACCGGGATGTGCTCCGCTTCCCGCGGAGCCGGACAGCACCCACGATCACCAGCCCGGACATCACGAGGAGAGCGGACAGGACACCCGGAGCAGTGGCGGTCCGCTCGGTGAGATGGCCGACCCTGTCAAGTGCCAGGGAGGGCCGCGTGAGCAGGAGCGTCACGCCGACTGCGGCAAGGACCACTTGGCCCGCAACGCGTTCGAGGACGACGGTGCGGACCCCCCGGCCGACGTCACCCGCACTCTGCCCGTGCCGCACGCCACGGTGTACGTCGCCGAGTACGCCACCGGGCAGCGCCGCGTTCAGGAAGAGAGCACGGTAGTAGTCGGCGACGGCCCGGCCCAGCGGCAGCCGCACATTCAGCCCTTTGGCCACCAGGCACCAACGCCACGCACTGCACACGGTGGTGAGCATGCCGAGACCGAGAGCGGCCAGGAGGGTGGGGCCGTCGATCCCGCGCACGCCGTCCAGGATGACGGCGGTGCCCTGCCACCACAGCATCCCCACGACGATGACCGTGCCGGCGAGCATGCCGAGACGGGCCCGCACGACCCGCGGCGTCACGAAGACCCACCCGTCGGCCCGGGCAGGGCCAGCACATCCCTGTGATGCACCACGACCTGCAACTCGCCTGCCCAGCACTCCGCCAGGCGGCGCCTCAGATACGCATCCGCACGCTGTGCGAGGCCCGGCCGCTGGTCACGAGCGGCGCCGACCCAGCCCCGAAGCCACTCCGCGGTCAGCGCGGACTCGCAGGAGCCCAGGTCCCGGCTTCCGGATCCGTACGGATCGACCTCCTGCGTCCGGCGCGACGCGTCGCAGGGCAGCGAACGAGGACCGGAACCGAGCCGCCACGGGCTCGCGTGGTCTCGCACGGTCAGGCCATGACGTGCGAAGGCTTCGGAGGCTGCCGCGACGGCGTCGGGCCCGAGGAGCCGGCGGCCCCGGTCCACGCGGCGCTGGTGGGCGTTGAACGCGTGCAGGATCTCGGCGTCCAGCGGGTCTGCCGGGGTGAGATGAACCCTTCCCACCACGGAGAGCGACAGCAGCGCCGGGCAGCCGGCCCCGGCGCAGGCCGCGGCCAGTCCGTTCAGCTCTTCGCGGGTGAGCAGGTCCAGCAGAGCGGAGGCCGTCACCAGCGAAGTGCCTGACAGGACGTTCGCGGTCAGCCGCGCGACATCGCCGCGTTCCGTTGCGACGGTGACGGGACTGCCGTCGGCGGCCGTGCGAGGCATTCGAGCAGCGGCCAGGTCGAGCAGATCCGGGTCATGGTCGTGCAGGATCCAGTGCTGGGGACCGTTCAGCCGGGGAGCGAGCCAGCGCCCCATGGAACCGGTGCCGCACCCGAGATCGCGGATCACCGAAGTCGAGCGCCCTGGCGCCGGTTCCGCGCCACCGGGCCCACCGGCTGCGGCCTCCAGATGCTGCCGCAGCGGGCCGAGGAGTCCGGATGCGCGGGCGGCCGCATCGGCACCTTCCCGCAGCGCCAGCCACTGCGGGGCGAAGCGAGTCGCACCGGTCCCGGTCACGTCGCCTCCAGAGGTTCCCTGCGAAGTTCTTCCAGCACCGCGGCCAGACTGCGCGAGGTGGTGTCCCACCCGGCCAGCGCGGTGCGCCGAGCCATGGCGGCCTCCTTCGAACGTCGGCGTTCGGCCGGCTCACCGAGCCAGAGGCGCAACGCCGAGGCGAATGCTGCCGGGTCCTGCGGTGGCACCAGGATGCCCGGCACGCCCTTGCCGGGTGCGAGTCCGACCGCTTCCGGGAGTCCACCGACCGCCGTCGCCAGTACGGGGACGCCGCGGGCAAGAGCCTCCGTCGCCACCATGCCGTACGTCTCGGCGTGCGAGGCGAGCAGCAGCAGGTCGGCGCCGGCGTAGCTCGCGTTCAGCTCGGGGCCTGTCCGTGGGCCGACAAGGTGTACCCGGTCGCCGAGGCGGTACCGCTCGATCAGTTCCCGGAGCCGGGTGACGTAGCCGGGATCCTGGCCCAGTCCGCCGACACAGACGCAGTTCCACGCAAGGTCTTTGACGGCCGCGAGGGACTCCACCAGCTGGAGCTGCCCTTTGCGCGGAGTCACAGAGGCCACGCAGAGCAGGCTCGGGGTGCAGCCGCTACCGGTTGCGGTACCGGCGGCGAGAGGTTCCGCGTCGGCTCCGGGGGCGGCGACGTGGACCCGGCGGGGGTCGAGTCCGTGGTGGGCCACGAGCCGGGCGGCCGCCCAGTCGCTGGTCGCCACGACCGCCGCCGCGGCCTGCAAGGTCCTGCGCTCTCCGGCGTTCAGGGCTGCGGCCACGCCCGGGGCGGTGCCTGTCTCGTCGCCCAGCGGCAGGTGGACGAGCACCACCAGGCGCAACCGTTCGGCTTCGGGGACGACGATGTCGGGGACGGCGCAGGCGACGATTCCGTCGAGGAGGACGACGGCGCCGTCCGCCGACTCCCCGAGCACCCGGGCCAGTTCCGCACGCGCGGTGGCCGGGGGCTGCGGCCAGGCGCCCGCGACGGCGTACTCGTGGACCTGCCAGCCGATCCGGGGCAGGTCCCGGCACACTCTGCGGTCGTAGGTGTTGCCCCCGCTCGGTGCGGACGGATCGTCGACGCCACCGGGCATCACCACGATGACCGAGGGCCCGGTCGTCGTGGTGGCAGCCGCGGGGTTCACAGGAGCCGCTCGTAGCTCGCCCACGCGATGTGTGATTCGTGCAGGGTCACCGTGATGCCGGTCAGGCCGTGTGCGCCCTCGCCCAGTGCTCCGGCGCGAACCTGGTCGGCCAGACGGTCGGCGATGACCTTGGCCAGGAATTCCGTCGAGGTGTTGACGTTCGCGAACTCGGATTCGTCATCGAGGTTCCGGTAGTTGAACTCGCCCACCACGCGTCTGAGTTCAGTGGTGGCCAGCCCGATGTCGACGACGATGTTGTCGGCGTCCAGCTCGGGACGGCGAAAGGAGGCGTCCACCACGTACGTCGCTCCGTGCAGACGCTGCGCGGGACCGAAAACCTCCCCGCGGAAACTGTGGGCGATCATGAAGTGCTCGCGGACGGTGACACTGAACAACGGCTGTGACCTCCTGGTCCGACCCATGTGGCCGCTCGCGGCCCTTGTCGTTCAGTACGGCTGGAACATGCTGTGCGTTCAGCAGGTCCCGACAGGTTCCATGGCGAGTTTCGTTCAACGCTCAGCCGTGACCCGTGACACTGGGGTCGTGTCGTACAGCACGCGGTGGCACAACCCGGGAAGATCACCCCTGCCGATCCTGACCAGCACCGACGGCAGCTCCTCGAAGGCGCATTCGTCGGTGATCAGCGCGTCGAAGGCGGGGTCGGCGAGCAGGTCGAGCGAGAGGGCGAGCCGATCGGCGAAGGTGCGGCGGGAGCTCCGGGCCGGAGACACGGTCCCCACTTGGCTGCCGCGCAGGACCAGACGACCGGAGTGGAAGGCCTCCCCGAGCGACAGGCTGACTCGCCGGTCGCCGTACCAGCTCAGTTCCAGGACCGTGCCCTCCGGGGCGAGGAGCTCCAGCGAGCGGGTGAGCCCACCTTCGGTGGCGCTCGCGTGGACCACGAGGTCGCAGTCGCCCAGGGCATGTTCGGGGAGCGCGAAGTCGACGCCCAGCGCTCCGGCGACGGCGGCGCGGGTGGGATCGGAATCGACCAGCTGGACGCGGACGGCAGGGTACCGGGCCAGAAGCGCGGCGACGGAGCATCCGATCATGCCCGCTCCGACTACGGCGATCCGGTCGCCAATCAGCGGTGCGGCGTCCCACAAGGCGTTCACAGCGGTCTCCACCGTTCCGGCCAGCACGGCCCGCCCGGCGGGCACGGTGTCCGGCACCGGGGTCACCGCACTCGCAGGGACGACGTACCGGCTCTGGTGCGGGTAGAGACAGAAGACCGTACGGCCCACGAGGTGCGCCGGTCCTTCCTCGACAAGGCCGACGTTGAGATAGCCGTACTTGACGGGACCGGGGAAATCGCCGTCCTGGAACGGCGCCCGCATCGCGGTGTGCTGACTCTCCGGCACTCCGCCGCGAAAGACGAGGCTCTCGGTGCCACGGCTCACGCCGGAGTACAGCGTGCGCACCACGACGTCGTCGCCCGCCGGCTCCGGCAGCGGAACGTCCCGTATCTCGCCGTGGCCGGGGGAGCGGAGCCAGAAGGCGCGTGCGGTTCGCTCCATCGGTGACCTCCTGCTGAACGCTCGGGTGATGGTTTACGTTCTGATGATCGTGAGACCGCGTAAACGTATGCGGTTCTCGGCGAATGTGTCACACAGCAGGAGGGCGGCGCGCGGTGACCCGGAGCAGCACATACAGAACTCGTCTGCTGCGCCCGGAGCCGGCGTCGGGGGCAGCCGGGCAGACACTGCTGCTGGTCCTTCTCGGCATGACGGCCGGGCTGGGAGCCGCGGGATGGCTGACAGGCCTGGTCTTCACGGCCGGCGTCTGGATCGTCCTCACCCGGGCACTGGACCAGGCGGGCAACAGGCCCTTCGGACCTGCCAACACAGTCACCCTGGCCCGCACGACGCTCGTCGGGGGTGTGACCGCGCTGGTCGCTGATTCCTTCGTGAGCCGACCGCCGGTCGCGGTCCTGGTCGCGCTCGCCACGGTGGCGCTGATCCTCGATGCAGTCGACGGCCAGGTCGCCCGGCGCACCGGGACGGCGTCCTCCCTGGGGGCACGCTTCGACATGGAAGTCGACGCCTTCCTCATTCTGGTGCTCAGCGTCCACGTCGCCACATCGCTGGGCGCATGGGTGCTGCTGTGCGGGGCCATGCGCTACGTATTCGTCGTGGCGGCCCGGGTGCTGCCGTGGCTGCGTGGGCCCCTTCGGCCGAGCATGGCCCGTAAGACGGTGGCCGCCCTGCAGGGGATCGTTCTGCTCGCGGTCGTCGCCGGAATCATCCCGCGGGTGCCCGCGTATGTCGCCGTCCTCGTGGCGCTGGCGTCGCTCGTCTGGTCCTTCGCGCGTGACATCACGTGGCTGTGGTGCGTCAGGTCCCGTGAGAACGCGACGGAGGTCCGGGACACGATGCTCGAAAACGCATGATCGCTCCCTTGCCCGGTCACGTCGTGGAACGGTCGTGAGCGACCTCTTCGCGCTGCGGCCACATCGCCCGGAGTGCCCCGTGCAGGCGCGTCGCCCGGCGGTAGATCGTGATCGAGTGGCCCACCTCGTCGATGCGCACGCTGGTGTCGATCAGCGTCGCCAGTCGGTCGTCGGCCTTGGCGACAGAGGAGTCCGACACGACGAGGAGCCCGTGAACCTCGCTCGGGGGAACCTTGCGCGGGTCGGACGCGTCGATGCCGTAGAAGGAGGGCACGCCGCTGCCCTTGTAGACGAGCCAGATCTTCTCGTCCGGGTACCGCTGCCGCAGACGGGCGGCCAACCGGCCCAGGTCCTGACCCCAGTCGACGTTCGAGTCGTGCAGACGCAGGTGAGTCCTGGCCGGGCCGCCGAACGCCTCGTTGGAGTACGGCAGGTAGTACGGGTACGTCCGCAGCGAACTCACCGCGACGAACAGGATCAGCGCCGCCGACGCGATGTGCGCCGACCGCCGTCGGAAGGCGGTCACTCCGGCCGCGGCGACTGCCAGGAACATCGGCATGAAGAGGGCGTACCGCACGCCGAGATCGCGGGACCCGGTCATGGCCGCGGCCAGCAGCACCACCGTCGGGACCAGCACGTACGGTGCCGCGGACCGCAACCGGGGCACCGTCACGGTGGCGACGGCACCGGCCGCCCACAGCGCGAGCATGCCCAGCGGCGTCTTTATCAGCAGCGCGGTCGGCAGGTAGTACCACAGCGATCCGTGGTAGTGGCGGCCGAACAGGAAGCCGCTCCACGTCATGTCCTCGAAGCCGAACTGGATGCGCATGCCGTCCCGGTACGGCTCCGGGAACGGGAGCCGGTCGACGACATGTGCGCGCAGCCCGTGGGCGACCGGCAGGTTCTCGGGACCGGCCCATCGCAACTGCGGGTCCACGGCGAGGTAGGTGGCCCACACCACGGCGATCGCGACCAGCGCCACCACCGATGCGGCGGCCAGGCCGAGCACGAGAAGCCGCGTCCGCCCCCGGGGGCCGGCGTGGTGCGCCCGCCCGGCGTGGCGGACCGACAGGACGACGAGGAGCAACAGCACCGGAACCGCGGGCAACGCGCTCATCTTCGTGGCCACGGCCGCGCCGAGCGCCACTCCGGCGAGCGGGAGGCAGAGGCGAGGCCGCCGCCGTGCCCGCCACAACAGCCAGACCGACGTCAACAGGAAGCCGGCCGCCGGTACGTCAAGTGTGGCCAGCGAACCGTGCGCGATGACGTCGGGCGAGAACGCGTACAGACCGAGCGCCACCAACCCGCCCACGGGACCGGCGAGGTCATGGGCGAACGCGAGGACGACCAGCCCGAACAGCAGCGTCAGCACGATCACCGGCAACCGCGCCCACAGCATCAGACGCCACGGATCATTTCCCGATTCGTACAGGAGGTGCCGTCCGAGCTCCGTCTGATCGCCGGCGAAGGCGCGGTCGAGGTGCGCGTCGGCGAAGGCCGTCCCCGACGCGATGATCAGCTTGCCCAGCGGCGGATGCTCGGGGTTGTACCGCAGGCTGTGCTGCTGCAGGTAGACCACCGCCGTGCCCACGTACACGGGCTCGTCGATGGTCGGGGTCTGCTTCACGGCCGTCGTGACCATCGCGACCGCCATCTCGGCGAGGAGCACGACCACGACGAGCGCGAACAGCCACCGCTGGTGTCTCCGCAGCATTTCGCCTGCTCGAGCGGCCTGCCGCATCAGTGCGTGAACCTTCCGTTTCTGTCGCGCATCCTCCGTGACGTCGACTGCGCTGTGGCGAGCCGACGCGACGTCATGGCTCCGCCTGGTCCAGTGCCGATGCCTCTGGTCACCGGGTCGGCGAGGACGGATCGGGGCCCGGCTGCGGACCGAAGGCGGTCAGGAAGCGGTCGCGGAAGGTGTCCATTCTCCAGACCGGAGCTGACGGACCGGGCTTCAGACCGTCCTGCCAGCCCCAGCCGGAAATGTGGTCCAGCACGGCCGGATCGTGGGCGACGATCGCGACCGGTACGTCCCGGCCGAACTTGCCGCCGGTCACGGTCGTCACCGGCTGATGGTCGCCGAGGAAGACGAGCACGGTGTTGTCGTCGCCGTACTTCTCCACGTAGGAGATGAGACTGTGCAACGAGTATTCGATGGCACGCCGGTACTCGGTTCGCACCTGGGCGGGGTCCCGCCACACTTCTTCGGGGTCCTTGCCGGCCTTCTTCATGGCGTCGTACGCCGAGCCGTCACCGACCTCGTCCCAGCCGATCATCTTGGGGATGGGTGCCCAGGGGTTGTGACTGGAGGCGAGAATGATCTCCGCCATCAAGGGGTCACGGCCCGGCTTGCCGTGCTCCAGGCGTTCGAATGCGGACAGACTGTACTGGTCGGGTACGGGCGTCCAGCTGAACTTCGGCCCCTTGTAGCCGAGCTGCCGGGAGTCGTGCACGTTGTCGAGGCCGAAGAACTTCCCCTCCGGCCAGGCCCGGGTGACGCCCGGCATGATGCCGACCGTCCGCCAGGCGTCGGCGCGTCGGAAGGCGCCGGTGAGGGTCAGGCGGTTGCTCGAGGTGACGCTGCGATAGCGCTGCTGATTGTCGATCCACAGGCCTGACATGAAGGTGGTGTGGGCAAGCCAGCTACCGGCGCCCGTCGTGGGCGAGGTGAGCCAGCCGCTTCGCGAGGAGAACCCGGCCGCGCTCAGCCGACTGGTCCCGTCCGCGAGCACCGCGTCGACCTGCGGCGCCATCGCCGGGTCCTCGACTGCGGAGCGGCCGTAGCTTTCGATGAAGGTGAAGATGACGTCCTTGCCGCGCAGCCCGGACAGCAGCTGGTCGGCCGGGGTGTCGCCGAAGGCATCGACGGCAGACTGCTTTTCGAACTCCCGCTCATCCTTGAAGCTTGCCCGCACCGAGTCGGCGCGGTCCTCGACGAGGGTGGCCGAGTTCCTGGAGGCGACCGGCACGCCGGCGATCTGCGTGCCGAGCGCCGTGAAGGTGATCCAGGCGGTCCCGAGCACCAAGGTGGTACGGGTGGCCACGGCGTTGTGCCGGACCAGGAGGCGGCTCAGCCGGACCACAGCCAGCGTCATGAAGGCGAGCAGGGCGAGAGCGAGGGCCGCGACCCCGATCAGCGCACCGATCGCGTCGGCCTGGCCGACCGAGTCCCTGAGGAAGGCTTCGGCGTCGTCGAGCAGGATCCAGTCGAGAACCGGATCGAACGGCCGGTCGAGACTCGCGTAGAAACCCATGTCGAGGAACTTCAGGATGGTCAGCAGACCGAGGCCCACCCCGGCGAGTACCGCCACCACCCGCCGCGGCTTCGGCGGCAGGACGAGCAGTACGGCGACGCCGAGGATCCCCTCCACCGGAATGCGGGCGAACGCACCGGGCGTGATTCGGCTGACCTGGTTCGGCAGGAGGAGAGCGAAGAGCACGAGCGCGGCGGCCAGAGCGGTGGTCACCCACGCCACGCTGCGCACCGCGGCCGGGTGCCTTTCCCGCCGGCCGCGGGCGACGGCCTCGCCGGGGTTGTCATTCGTGGCGACGGCCGGGCCTGCGGCGTCACGGTCCGGGACGTGCTCCGGGGATCCGCCCCGTGTCGGGCCCTCCTCCGTGCGTGCGCTGTCCGTTCTGGGCGGGACCGGAGCGCGGTCAGGGTGCGACACCCGATGATCCTTCCATGCGAAGCCAAGTGGTGGCACGGCGGACCAGGTTGGGGGCCGGGTTCCGCCACCCATCATGTACGGCTCGGAAGCGGCTCCAGTTCAAGCAAGCACTGCGGTCGTGTGGTCGGGATCGACGCGTCGTCGGTTCGGGGCATCCGGTCCGCCGGCGCAGTGCCGCGCCAGCTCGAAGCCCCCACACCGCGCAGCTCGCACAGGTCCGGGATGTGGTTGTAGAGCGTGCCCGGCGAGACGCCGAGCAGCTTGGCGATCGAAGTGATCGAGCGGCCCGGGTCGGGCAGCAGGTCACGGGCGGCCCGGATGATCTCCTCCGTGGCGACGCCGGGGCGTCCGCCGACCCGGCCGCGGGAGCGGGCGGCTGCGAGGCCCTCCCTGATGCCGTGCGTGCGAATCCCCTTGCGCAATGGTCAAGGATCGTTGACCATTGCTCTCGTGCCTACCGATGATCTTCCCGAGACGTTTCACGTCACCACGGACGAGCAGCTGCGTGCCGTCTCCAATCTCACGCGCCACCGGATCATGGCCGTGCTCCGCTTCGAGCCGGCGACGATTACGCAGATCGCCGAGCGGGTGGGCCTTGCGAAGGGGAGTTCCAGCTATCACGTGCGGCTGCTGGAGCGGGCCGGCCTGGTGAAGGTGGTGCGGACGCGGAAGGTCCGGGGCGTCACTGAGCGGTACTACGCCATGGCCGCCCGGTCGATCGCGCTGCCGGACCCGGGCGAGGGAGGGCCGGATGTGCTGATGCGGCATGCGGTGGCGGACCTGGAGGCGGCGCCGGCGGACGGCGAGCGGCACGTGCGGATGGCGCATCTGCGGCTCACCGAGGAGCAGTTCGCGCAGCTGGGAGCGCGGCTGCAGGCACTGGCGGACGAGTACCGGGAGCTGTCCGATCCGTCGCTGCCGGACGCGTCACTCGTCTTCGCACTGTTCCACCCGGCGCCGCGGGAGCAGGCCGAGGGGGGCACCAAGTGACCTCAGGCGTTCGGAAGTTGCCGACCGGGTTCGGACGGCTGTGGACCGCGCAGACGGTGTCCTCGCTCGGCGACGGGGTGACCCAGGCCGCGCTGCCGCTGATCGCGTTGACGTTGACGCGGGATCCGATGGCGCTCGCCGTCGTCACGGCCGCAGGGACGCTGCCGTGGCTGCTCTTCGGGGTGCTCGGCGGTGCGCTGGTGGACCGCTGGGACCGCCGGCGCACGATGTGGGTCGCGGACGCGGCGCGTGCGGTGCTGCTCGCGATACCGGCGGCGGCGGCCGCGCTCGACGTGCTGAGCATTCCGCTGCTCGCGGCCGTCGCCTTCCTGCTCGGCCTCGGCGGGCTCTTCTTCGATACGGCCGCCACGGCCTTCCTGCCGGATCTGCTCCGCCGCGACCCCGCGCTCCTGGAGCGCGCCAACTCCCGCCTGCGCGGCGCCCAGACAGCCATGTCCGGTTTCGTGGGGCCGCCTGCGGGCAGTACGCTGCTCGCGCTCGGGCGGGCGGTTCCGCTGCTGGCCGACGCGGTGTCGTTCCTGCTCTCCGCGCTGCTCGTCCGTACGCTGCCCGCCATGCCCCGCCCCGTGCCGGAGGTCCGCGAGTCGCTGCTTCGGCAGGCGCGGGCCGGGGCCTCGTACGTCTTCCGGGACCGGGTGCTGCTCGGGCTCGCGCTCCGCCCGGCGGTGGGGAATATCGCCTTCCTCGCTGTGGAGACCGTCCTCGCCCTCTTCGCGCACGACCGCCTCGGCATCGACACCTACGGCTTCGGCCTGCTCCTCACGGCGGAGGCCACCGGCGGTCTGCTCGGTGCAGGCATCGCCTCCTACCTTGGCCGACGACTCGGCACCGGCACCGCGCTGACCTGCACGGCCGCAATCGAAGGGCTCGCCATCCTGGGCCTTGCCGCTGCCCCGAACCCGTACGTGGCGGGGCTGGCGCTCGCCGTCTGCGGGGCCGGCATGGGCGCCACGATGGTGCTCGGGCCCTCCCTCCGCCAGGCGATCGTCCCGGCCCACCTGATGGGCCGGGTCGCCTCAACCTCCCGCATGCTGGCCATGTGCGCCGCCCCCGTCGGGGCGTTCCTCGGTGGCTGGCTGGCCACCACGTACGACATCCGCACCCCGCTCTACGCCGCCGCCGGCCTCCTCCTGGCGATGACGGCCGTCACGGCATCCATGACCAGCAACCGCCGGGTCGAAGCGGCGCTGCGTGCCGCTGCCCCGGCCGGCGGTCCGGACCACCCGGCATCCCAGGATCCCGCCCAGGAGAGTGCACCCGACTTGTTGTGACGCCTGCCGCGAAAGGGTCACACAAGTCGGGTGCCAGGCCCCCGCGGGCGCGACGAGTGGCCGGGGCGGGTCGGATGCGCCGGCCGTCAGTCCTCGTCGTCCTCGGCGGCGTCCGGGTCCCGTAAGGGGCGCAGGCCCCGGCCGGGGCCGCTGGCTTCGATGTTGAACAGGTAGCGGCCCACGCAGCGGCATTTTCTGTACCGCAACTACTTGCGCCCGGTACCCCTGGGCGAGCAGGAGCCTGGCCGCCGTACCCGTGACATCCTCACGCGGACGCGTCGTGCTTGTCCGCGGATTCTTTCCGGGCACGGCGGCTCTCCTCCTCGAACTCGGTGAACCTGCCGCGGTGGCGCGCTCAGTGCGTCGGGGCGGCAGGCGCCTTTGCCGCGGCGGCGTTCTCCTCCGCGAGCCGTTCCATGCCGCTCTGCGTCTTGAGTGGCTTCTCCTTGATGAACAGCACCGCGATCAGCGCGAGGAACGCGAAGGGGGCTCCGATCAGGAAGACATCCGCGGTCGCGACCCCGTACGCATGCTCGACCACCTGCCGGGCCGGTTCGGGAAGGGCGGCGAGGTCGGGGACGCCGTGCCCGGCGCCCCCGTTGTCCGCCGCCCCGCCGAAGCCCTTCTCCATCTCGCTCGCCACCCGGTGGCTGAGCACGGCGCCCAGCGCGCTCGTGCCGATCGCCCCGCCGAGGCTGCGGAAGAACGAGAGCACCGAGGTCGCAGCGCCGAGCTCCGACGCGGGCACGTCGTTCTGAGCTGCCAGCACCAGGTTCTGCATCAGCATGCCGACGCCGACGCCGAGCACCACCATGTAGACGCTGAGCAGTCCGAACGAGGAGTCCGCGCTGATCGTGGCCAGCAGGCCCATGCCCGCGGTCATGATGATGCCGCCCGCGATCAGGAAGCCCTTCCACTTGCCGCGGGCGGAGATGATCTGCCCGGCGACGGTCGTGGAGAGCATCAGACCGAGGATCATCGGCAGGCTCATCAGACCTGCGATGGTCGGCGACTTGCCGAGCGAGATCTGGAAGTACTGGGAGAGGAACACCGTGCCGCCGAACATGGCCACGCCGACGAGCAGGCTCGCCACGGTCGTCAGCGCAACGGTGCGGTTGCGGAAGATGTCCAGCGGGATGATCGGTTCCTGGACCCTGGATTCGACCAGTACCGCTGCGACCAGCAGGACCACGCCAGCGGAGACCAGAGCGACGGTCTGCCACGACGCCCAGTCGAAGCGGTTGCCTGCGAGGGTCACCCACAGCAGCAGGGCGCTGACCCCGCTCATGATGAGCACGGCACCGAGATAGTCGATCTTCACCTCTCTGCGGACCGTGGGCAGCTTCAGGGTCAGCTGGAGCAGCACGATCGCAAGCAGGGCGAACGGCACGCCGATGAAGAAGCACCAGCGCCACCCCAGCCAGGAGGTGTCCACGAGCACGCCGCCGATGAGAGGTCCCGCTACGGTGCCGACGGCGAAGACGGCGCCGAAGATGCCGGAGTAGCGGCCGAGTTCACGCGGCGGAATGACCGCCGCCATCACGACCTGGGCGAGCGCGGTGAGACCGCCCGCGCCGATGCCCTGCACCACACGGCTCACGATGAGCAGGCCGACGCTGTGCGAGAAGCCGGCGACGAGCGAGCCGGCGATGAACATCGAAAGAGAAAGCTGGATGAGCAGCTTCTTGTCGTAGAGGTCGGACAGCTTGCCCCAGATCGGGACGGTCGCCGTCATCGCCAGAAGCTCGGCGGTGACCACCCAGGTGTACGAGGACTGGCTGCCGTGCAGATCGGCAATGATCCTGGGAAGGGCGTTGGAGACCACTGTGGAGGCCAGGATGGCCACGAACATGCCGGCCATCAGGCCCGATATGGCCTGGAGTATCTGACGATGCGTCATGGCCGGTGCGGTCCCGTCGGGCGCACCGGCGGTACCGGTTTCAGGTGTGACGGCAGCGGTCATCGGCTGACGTTCCTCATTCTCTGGTGAAGGACCCCCGGTGGGGGTTCGGATGTGCTTCAGTCGCTCAGACCGTGAGCCAGCGAGGCGAACGCCTCGCTGTAGATGCTCTGGAACGTGCGGGTACGGCCGGAGGCCACCCAGAGCTCGACGGCGGCGCGCACGGCAGCGATCGTCACGTGCGTGAGAAGCCGGGGGTGGAGATCGGACTCGGGATCCTGGCCGAGGCGCTCGGCCACGACAGCGACCAGTGCGCGTTCGTCGGCGCCCTGGGCGGCCAGGAATCCGGGCAGCAGCGAAGGACTCTTCCTGAGCGCGGCCGTCTGGAGCTCCCAGCGTTCGTGATCCTCCTCGATATGGGCGAGTTCCTGACCGATCGCCTCGCGCAGAGCATGGAGCGCCGAGAGTTCCTTCGGTGCGTTGAGCACCGCCCGACGGGCTCGCTCGGCGGTGTCGGGGTCGGGTCGGGTGACCGCGTCTTCCAGACACGGGAAGTAGTTGAAGAAGGTGCGCGCGGACACGCCGACTGCATCGGTGACCGCTTCCACGGTCACGTTCTCGATTCCGCGGTCCGCGGCCATGCGTAGGGCCACGTCCGCGAGGGCGTCACGTGTCGCACGCTTCTTGCGTTCGCGCAGCCCGAGTGGCATGTCGTCGGCCTCCATGAAGGTGCATGGTATGCAAATTTGCGTGCTGTGCAAAATTCTGCGAACGAGATTGCCGCGCCCCCGCCACGCGTTGCGGGATCTTCCGTCGCCGAGCGGGACAGCCCTTAGGCTTCGACCCGGCACCGGCCCCGATCCCAGGAGCGCATACCGTGTTCGACCCCGCAGCGGAGCCCCCGTACCCCGATGGCCACCGACCGGACGAGGAGCCCGCGCCGCACGCACTGCTGTCGCCCGTGATCGGGCTCCTGGGCACCTGGCGCGGCCGAGGACGCGGCGGATACCCGACGCTGGCCGGGGACTTCGAGTATGCGCAGGAGGTCACCTTCAGCCACGACGGCCGCCCTTTCCTTCGTTATGAGGCCCGGGCCTGGCTGCTCGACGCCGACGACGCACCGCTGCGGCCGGCCGCCCGGGAGAGCGGCTGGTGGCGTCTCCAGCCCGACGGCCTCGTGGAGGCACTCATCACCCAGCCCACCGGCATCGCGGAGATCGCGGTCGGCCGTGCGGCCGACAACATGGTCGACCTCTCCACCCACGAGGTGGCTCGCACGCCCACCGCCAAGGAGGTCGATGCCACCCGCCGCCGTTACGCCCTGACCGACGACGCCACGCTCACGTTCGTCCACGACCTCGCGGCAGTCGGCCAGCCGTTGCAACACCATCTCTCGGCACGGCTGCGACGCAGGGATTAGGCCGCGCCTGCGTCATGTGTACGGGGGATCTCTGTCCGTCGAAACCCGTTTCGGTCGTCGCCGAGGTGCCTCTAATGTGGCGCGGTGATGACTCAGATGATCGTTCTCAACGGTGGATCCAGTTCGGGGAAGTCCGGGATCGCCCGGTGTCTGCAGGCGGTGCTGCCGGATCCTTGGCTGTCCTTCGGGGTCGACACACTGATCGAGGCGATGCCCGCGTCCATGCAGACGTCGGATGAGGGCATCGTGTTCGCTCCGGACGGTGAGGTGATCGTCGGTCCTGAGTTCCGGACGCTGGAAACGGCGTGGATCGAGGGGCTTGCCGCCATGGCCCGCACGGGTGCGCGGATCATCGTTGATGAGGTCTTCCTCGGCGGAGCGGCGTCCCAGCAGCGGTGGCAGCAGGCGCTTGGCGGGCTGCAGGTGCTGTGGGTGGGTGTCA
Source organism: Streptomyces sp. NPDC005262 (assembly GCF_042872425.1). Taxonomy (NCBI): domain Bacteria; kingdom Bacillati; phylum Actinomycetota; class Actinomycetes; order Kitasatosporales; family Streptomycetaceae; genus Streptomyces; species Streptomyces sp. NPDC005262. Next base: position 351,737 of record NZ_JBIAKK010000003.1, on the reverse strand, counting down.
GGTGCGACGCCACGGTTGCCGCCGGTCGCGAGATCGCGCGTGGTGACCGGGTTGCCGGGATGGCGGTGTCGCAGGCGGACGCGGTCCACCGGGGCATGTTCTACGACCTGGAGGTGGATACGACGCATACCGGGTCGATGGAGTGTGCGCGGACCATCGTCACCCAGGTCAAGTGACCGACAGCCCGGATGCCTGCTGCCCCTTCCGCGTTGCCGGGCCGGTCGGACAGCCGCGGTGAGGGAGCGTCCGCCACAGCCTGTGCCTTCTCCGTGATCCGCCCACTCCGGTCCGCGAGTCCTTCGCCGCCACGCTCCTCGACCGCGTAGGACCGTCAGTTCCAGGGGCGGTTGTCCTGCGTGGGCAGCGGACGCAGTGTGGGCCAGCGTTCCAGCAGGCGTACGGCCATTTCCGCACTGAGGTGACCGAGTGCGTGCAGCTCGTCGTGGTCGCGGGTCTGGCCGGCGACAAGGCCGAGCCGATGGACGAGGCGCTCCCGAGCGGAGACGTAGCCCCACTCGAAGTCCTCAGCCGGTACCCGTGCGAGGTGGTCCACCGACTGGCGGTGGGCGCGTTCGACCAGCGCGTCCCCTCGGATCAGCCAACCGGCGCAGGCGTCGGCGAGGTCCCCGGGGACGTCCGTGCCGGTGAGGCTCCGCCAGGTGGCACGGTAGACGTCCTCGACTTCCGCAAGCGGCGTGCCGGTTACCGACATGGCGCACCAGCAGGTCGGGAATCCGATGCGGTAGTAGGCGAGTTCGACGAGGCCGTTGCCCAACGACGCGTTTTCGAAGTCGACGAAACGGACGCCGGTGGCGCTGTGCAGGTCGTTGCCGGGGCAGGGGTCTCCGTGGAGCAGCGCATGATGGGGCGCCGGGTCCAGCCGGTCGATCAGGGCGGCGAGTTCGTTCGGCACCGCCGGTGGGACGGGGACGTCGAGCGCTTCGGCGAGGGCGATGAAGGACTCGGCGTCGGCGGCCGTCGGTCCGGACCAGGTGGGGAGCGTGCCTGTGTCGGCCGGCCCGGTGAGTGAGTGCAGCCGGGCGAGGGCTTCGGCATGGCCGGGCATCCAGTCGTCAGCCGCTACGAGACTGTCCAGGTGCTCCAGGACCATCACTCGGGACGCCGGGTCCGTTCCGAGCAGCGCCGGCGCGACGTTCGGCCGGCTGGCCCGCGCGGCAAGCCGCAGCGCGGCGACCTCCCGCGCATAGCGCGCATCCCCGTCGGGCCCGGTGCCCCCTCCGTCGGCGATCTGTTTGACGATCACCCGGCCACCACCGCGCAACTCGACCCGCCACACCCGGGATCGCGGACTGCTGTCCAGCAGCGTGGCCTGCGTGGGGGAGCCCACTACGGAGCGCAGCTCGTCGCTGATCGGCACCTGGTTCGACATGATGGTCAGCCTAAGGGCTGTCCCGTAATCCCTGGTGGATCAGCGCGCGGCGTCAGATGCGGTGCATCGCAAGGCGGAGGGGCGTCCTCATACTGGACGTATTCGGGCGTTCCGACAACGCAGCGAGGTGCCGTAACTGTCGTCGTGCGCCCGCCAGGGATTACGGGACAGCCCTCAAGGGCTGTCCCGTTTGACAGGACCGTGGGAGGTTCCGAGGGCCGACCGCCAGGAACCTCCCATGCCGCGCCCAGGAGGAACCCCGCCTACCGCTGCTCGAGTTGTGCAGACGTGCTCCGAGGAGTTGTGGTATCCGCGGCCAAGGTGCCTGGGTGCAGACCGAGTTGCTCGGACGGAACCCTGTGCGTCTCCCGTGCGGTGATCCCGGCGATGACGGGCGGGATGCACAACACGGCGCCGAACAGTGCCACCGCGAACCAGTCGTCGCCTGCGGGGCCTGCGATATGCGCGGCGTACGTCACCGCGAAGCCGGACAGAGCGAATCCGATCTGGGTGCCGACCGCCATGCCGGAGAGTCGGACCTTGGTCGGGAACATCTCGCCGTAGAAGGCGGGCCAGATGCCGTTCGCCGCACTGTAGACGACGCCGAACGTGAAGACGCCCACCACGAGGACCAGCGGGAACTGCTTGGTGGAGATGGACCAGAGGTACAGGGACATCATGACCGCGCTGCCGGCCGCTCCGATGAGGAAGACCGGTTTGCGGCCGATGCGGTCGGAGAGACGGGCCCAGAGCGGTATCGCTCCGAGGGCGACGACGTTGGCGAGCGCCCCGGTCCACAGCATGCCCGTGCGACCGAGGCCGACGGCGTCGCTGGTGGCGTACGCCAGCGCCCAGACCGTGAAGAGCGTGCTCACCGATGCGACGAGTGCGCCCGCGACGACCCGCAGTACGTCTGCCCAGTGGTCCCGGAAGAGCACCAGCAGGGGCAGTTTGGCGACCCCCTCGGCGTCGGCCTGCTGCTCGAAGGCGGGTGTCTCCCTGAGGTTGCGACGGATGAAATAGCCCACGACGGCGACCACGGCACTGAGCCAGAAGGGCACGCGCCATCCCCAGCCGAGGAGTTGGCTGTCCGGGAGCTGAGTGATGGGGATGAAGACCAGGGTGGCGATCAACTGGCCCGCCTGCGTTCCGTTGAGGGTGAAGCTGGAGAAGTAGCCACGGCGGTGGGCAGGCGCGTGCTCCAGACTCATGGAGCTGGCGCTGGCCTGCTCGCCCGCGGCCGAGATGCCCTGGAGGACGCGGAGCAGCACGAGCAACAGCGGTGCCGCACCGCCGATTTGGTCACGAGTGGGGAGACAGCCGATGAGGAAGGTTGCCACGCCCATCATGACAAGGGTGGAGAGCATGATTTTCTTGCGTCCGAGGCGGTCGCCCAGATGTCCGAGGAAGAGGGCGCCGACGGGGCGGGCCGCGTAGGCAACGCCGAAGGTGGCCAGCGAGAGCAGCGTCGCGTTGGCCGGATCGGACGTGTCGAAGAAGATCTTGGGGAAGATCAGTGCTGCCGCGCTGCCGTAGATGAAGAAGTCGTAGTACTCGAGTGCGCTGCCGATCCAGGCTCCGAGTGCCGCTTGTCGGGGCTGGGCCTGCGGGGGAGTGGCGGGGCCGGGGCCTGCCACTTCGTGGACGGTCACGTCGAACTCCTTTGTGGACGTTCCCTGCTGCCGGGTGCGGGTGCGGGTGCGGGTGCGGGTGGGGGTGGGGTGTGGGTGGGAACCCGCGATGGAGGCTGCCCGTAGACGCGAGGTGACCGCGACGCTATTTAACGCACTAGATAGTTCATACGGGAGTTGGCTAGGGATCTTGCGGCAGCCCCGCGTACCTGTCAAGGGTGTGCGCGCACGCGATTGCCTCCCCGCCCGGGCGGGGAGGCGCCAACCGCTATCCCTCGGCCCGCTCCGCCGTCAGGTAGGCGATGATCATGTCTGCGAGCATGTTCCGGTAGTGATCCCGCCGGTCGGCCGCGACCAGGTCGCGGCCGAACAGCGCGCCGAAGGTATGGCGGTTGGAGACGCGGAAGAAGCAGAACGAGCTGATCATCGCGTGGACGTCCACGGCATCCGCGTCGGCGTGGAACAGTCCCGATGAGCGGCCGGCGTCAAGGATGCGCTGCAGTACCTCGGTGGCGGGGGAGCCCAGTCGGCCGAGTTCCTCGGAGCCGATGATGTGCTCGGCCTCGTGGATGTTCTCGATGCTGACCAGGCGGATGAAGTCCGGGTGCGCCTCGTGGTGGTCGAAGGTCAGCTCGACCAACCGGCGGGTCGCGGCGACGGGGTCCAGGTGCTCCACGTCCAGTGAGCTTTCCGCCCGGCGGATTTCTGCGTACGCCCGCTCCAGTACGGCGGTGAAGAGTTGTTCCTTGCTGCCGAAGTAGTAGTAGATCATCCGCTTCGTGGTGCGGGTGAGTGAGGCGATCTCGTCGACCCGGGCCCCTGCGTAGCCGGCGCGGGCGAATTCCGTGGTCGCCACCTCCAGGATCTCGGCTCGGGTGCGAGCCGCGTCGCGAGTGCGCTCGGCGGACCCTGTCGGCTCGTTGGCGGCGGCCATCCGGCTCCTCTGCTGGGGTGATCGGGATGTTCCCGTGATTGTAGGAGCAGGGCGGGCCATGGGTTCCGGCGCAGGGGTTCTCGCCGTGCAGACTTGTTGCTATAACTAACGTACTGGTTCGTACATTGACGGAGGTGTGATGAGTCAGGACGCCAAGTCGGCCACAGGCCGCGTGCTTGTTCTCAACGGCCCCAACCTCAACCTGCTCGGATCGCGGGAACCGGCGGTCTACGGCGAGGAGACCCTCGCCGATGTGGAGGCTCTCTGCCGAGATGCGGCCGCCGCACACGGCCTTGAGGCGGACTGCAGGCAGACCAATCACGAAGGCGTTCTGATCGACGCCGTCCACGAGGCGCGCAGCGCCCACTGCGGGATCGTGATCAATCCGGGCGCCTACAGCCACACGTCGGTCGCGATACGGGACGCCCTGGCCGCCGCGTACCTGCCCGTGGTCGAGGTGCACCTCTCGAACATCCACCGCAGGGAGTCGTTCCGCCACCACAGCCATGTGTCGGCCGTCGCCGACGCGGTGATCTGCGGCGCCGGATCCCATGGGTACGCGCTCGCTCTCGCCCATCTCGCCCAGCTTGTGAACAAGGAGACCCGGTGAACCGGACGACGTATCTCGTCGGACTGATCGGTGCAGGCATAGGTCCTTCCCTCAGCCCCGCCCTGCACGAGCAGGAGGCCGACCGTCAGGGACTGCGTTACGTGTACCGGCTCATCGACCTGGACACCCTCGGTGTCGCTCCCGAGAAGGTGGGGGACATCGTGCGGGCTGCCCGTGATCTCGGCTACGACGGGCTGAACATCACCCATCCGTGCAAGCAGCTGGTCATCCCGCACCTGGACGCGCTCGCCCCGCAGGCGGAAGCGCTCGGCGCGGTCAACACCGTCGTCTTCCGGGACGGTCGCGCCACGGGCCACAACACGGACGTGACCGGATTCGCGGCCTCGTTCGCCCGCGGTCTTCCCGATGCGCCGATGGAGCGGATCGTCCAGCTGGGCGCGGGAGGCGCCGGAGCGGCCGTGGCCCACGCGCTGCTCACCCTGGGCACCGGGCGCCTCACCGTCGTGGACACCGCACCGGCCCGCGCCGCAGCCCTCGCCGCCACGCTCAACCAGCACTTCGGCGCCGGGCGCGCGGTGGCGGGGGGCCCGCGCGACCTCCCGGCTGCCATGGCTCACTGCGACGGCTTGGTGCACGCAACGCCGATGGGTATGGCCGCCCATCCCGGAGTCCCGCTCCCCGCCGAGCTCCTGCATCCCACCCTGTGGGTCGCGGAAGTGGTCTACCGGCCGCTGGAGACCGAGCTGTTGACCACTGCCCGGGCCTTGGGCTGCACGACATTGGACGGTGCGGGTATGGCAGCGCTCCAGGCCGCCGACGCCTTTCGGCTGATCACGCGCCGTGAACCCGACTCCGCACGGATGCTCGCCGATATCGCGGAACTCGCCAAGGACCCCGGTCCCCGCATCTGAAGTCCGGAAGAGGCTCACCATGCGTACATCCATCGCCACCGTCTCGATCAGCGGAACGTTGACCGAGAAACTCAACGCCGCGGCCCGTGCCGGATTCGACGGCGTAGAGATCTTCGAGAACGATCTGCTCGCCAGCCCTCTCACGCCCGAGCAGATCAGGGACCGCGCCGCCGATCTGGGGCTGGTCATCCACCTCTATCAGCCGATGCGTGACATCGAGGGTCTGCCCGCCGACGCATTCGCACAGAGCCTGCGTCGGGCCGAGCACAAGTTCCGCGTCATGCGCCGTCTCGGCGCCGACACCGTGCTGGTGTGCTCCAGCGTCTCGCCCCAGGCGGTGGACGACGACGCGCTCGCCGCCGGACAGCTGCACCAACTCGCGGAACTGGCCGCGGAGTACGGGATCCGGGTGGCCTACGAAGCGCTGGCCTGGGGGCGCCATGTCAACACGTATGACCACGCGTGGCGCATCGTGGAGTCCGCGGACCATCCGTCGCTCGGCGTCTGTCTGGACAGCTTTCACATTCTCGCCCGCGGATCGGACCCCAACGGCATCGAGTCCATTCCCGGAGAGAAGATCTTCTTCCTGCAACTCGCCGACGCACCGCTGATGACCATGGACGTCCTGCAATGGAGCCGGCACTATCGCTGCTTCCCGGGACAGGGCGAGTTCGATCTCGCCGCCTTCGTGCAGTCCACCGTGCGCGCCGGCTACCAGGGGCCGCTCTCCCTGGAAGTCTTCAACGACGTCTTCCGGCAGGCCGATTCGGGGCGTACCGCGGCTGACGCCATGCGTTCCCTCGTCGCGCTGCAGGAAGCTGCCGGGATCACCGATCCGCCCGCACCGGTCGCGCCCGCCGCCGTCGCCTTCGCCGAACTCGTCACTCCGGACACCGAACAGGTGTCGACGATGCTGAGCGCGCTCGGTTTCACCCGCGCCGGAAGGCACACGTCGAAGCCGGTGGACCTCTGGGAGCAGGGCGGCGCCCGCATCCTCGTCAATACGGCACCTGCCACCGGGCGCGGCAGCCTCTCGCTGGCTGCGGTCGGCCTGGAATCGCCGGACCCGGCGGCCGCGTCCAAGCGCGCGGAGTCCATGGGCGCTCCGGTACTCCCGCGCCGTAGTTCCGGCGGGGACGTACCCATTGACGCGGTTGCCGCCCCCGACGGCACCGAACTCTTCTTCTGCGCCACCGGCCGGCCGAATCTGCCCGACTGGCTCGACGACTTCCAGCAGGTGTCCCACCGGGCGGGCGGTGACTGCGTCGTGGGCTTCGACCACGTGGCACTCACCCAGCCCTGGCACCAGTACGACGAGGCGATCCTCTTCTACCGCAGCGTGATCGGGCTGCGGCCCCACGACAGCGTCGATGTCCCCGACCCGTACGGACTCCGGCGGAGCCGTGCCGTCAGCACCCTGGACGGCGAGGTACGTATCGCCCTGAGCATCGCGCCTGCGCCCAGCGACAGCGGTGCCGCATCCCAGCACATCGCGCTCGCCACGGACGACATCATCTCCGCATCCCGGCGGCTGCGCGAGACCGGCCATCTGTTGCCGGTGCCCGACAACTATTACGACGACCTGGCCGCCCGGTTCGAATTCGGCCCCGGGGAACTGGAGACGTATCGGGAACTGGGCATCCTCTACGACCGTGACGAGAACGGCCGGTTCAGGCACTGCTACACCAGCACCATCGGAAACGTCTTCTTCGAACTCGTCCAGCGGGACGAGGGCTACCGGGGGTTCGGGGAGCAGAGCGCCCATATCCGGCTGACCGCGCAGCTTGCGCGGTAGCCCCGCGAGTCACGGAGGTGACCCGCGGCCGGGCGGCACCACGTAGCGGTGAGCGGGCCGCATCCGTGGACCTGGCCGGCTTCGGCACCGCCGACCCGACCGCTCTCCATCCCCACTGCGCCCCGGCTTTCGCGCTCGCGGCCCTTGGAATCACCTGCGTCGCGCCCGCGCCCACACATGCCCGGCCGCTGCATGGCCATGTGCCGCCACCGGACCGGGCAGGTGGCGGCCGTTGGAGTGATACAGCCCGTCCACACCGCTTTCGGCCCTCACACCCCCGGCCGGCCGGGGGGACGTCCGACGAGGCGATGGGGGCCGTCAGCGCCGACATCAGGTTCCTGGAGCCTTCTGTGACAGCGTGCCTTGACCCTTGTCATCGACGGGTTGATCACCATGAGCGCGGTGTGGGTCGGGAGGGCGGGGGGTCCTCCATTCGGCCCGTTGTGGTTGCTGGAGGGCGGAGTTGGGGGTGGGCTGTCAGTGCGCCCAGTGATAGTCGCGGGTGCCAGGAGGGGCGTTCCCCGCTGAACGAGCGGGGGCCGATCCCCCTCGCCGACCTACACGAGACTTGGAGATTTTCCATGCCCTACCGCAAGGGACAGCACGTGGAGTACCGGGACCACCAGGACGAGATCCAGCGGGGTGAGATCCGGCAGGCCGAGGGCAGCGGGCCGCAGACCCGCTACGCGGTCCAGAACGAGATGACCATGCGCGAAGAGAAGATCAGCGAGAACCAGATCGAGCGGGAGCTGTAGTACCGGCCCTGCCCACACAGCCGCCGTCGCACCGGACCAAGGTGCGACGGCGGCTGCTCGTCAGGTTCTGCTGTCCTGGCTCTCGGAGTGGCCCGTCGACCGACGACAGGCCCGCGCCCATCCCGCCCGAGGGGTGGCCGGTGGGTGTGTGGGCTGCGTGCCGCCACTCCGGGGGCGGGGGGTGGCGGCACGCAGCGGTTCCGAGAGGGGGTCCGCTGTCCGTGGCGGGTGGGTCAGGTCAGCGGCGGTGTCCGCGGTCGTTGTGGTGGTGGTCGCGGTCGCGGCCCCACGACTTGGTGTCGACGGTGCGGCCGTGGTTGTCGCGCAGGGTGGCCGTGTCGGAGTAGTTGCTCCAGATGTAGTCGGTGCGGCGGTCCTGGTAGACGTTGGCGCGGGTGTCGTAGCCGCGTCCGGTGTGGACGCGGACGGTGGCCCGGGCGCCCAGCCGGAGGTCGTCGAAGCGGTAGCGGTTGCCGTTGCGGTTCGTGAGTGTCCACCCGTCCAGGTTCACCGGCCGGTAACCGGCGTTGGTGACCTCGACCCATTCCCCGTTCAGCGAGCGGTTGGAGTGGTCGTCGCGGCCCGGGCTGTTGTACTGGATGCCGCCGAGCACCACACGGGAGTAAGTCTGGTGGTGACGGCCGTGGTTGTGGCCGTCGTCGGCGGATGCCGGCATCGCCACGACGGCGACGAGGGAGCCGGCCGCCAGAGCGGTAGCGACGAGACGACGGACAGTACGAGAAGCAGACACGTGATGTCCCCTCAAGTAGAGGCGCCCAGGCCCAGGTCGGAGCCATGTTGCGCGGTGCGGGTCCCGGCTCAACAAGCCGAGGACCCACACTCTGGACCACCCGCCCGTCCGTCCGCGCAGACTTCGGCCTGCGTTACAAAATACGGATATTTCCGTAACCGATGGCTGCAACGGTCACAGACCCCGCAGGGGCGTGGCCCTGACATTCGTTGGCTACGGCAACCATCCCGGCCACCCGCGGCAACAAGCCCTTTCCGGCGCCTTCGTGCACCGCGGCGCACCACCCCGCGCTCCGCCACGGGGGTCACGTAAATCGGGTAACAGTCACAATGCTCCACACTTCGGACAGTGGCGCGGTGATCACACACCTGCGCGAACGCGAGAGGGGCACCTCGCGCTCGACGGGCTGCTCGGGCACATCTGGTCGGGCCATCAGCGGGTCGCGTCGAGCGGCGTCCGCCGAGAGGGGGACTCGGCGGACGCCGGGAATGGGGGCCGGTGTTACGCCGGCAATGAGGCGGCCGGTGTTACAGGCCGATGTCTCTGCGGCTCATGTCGTCCAGTGATTCGCGGCGTACGAGTACGCGTGCGGTGCCGTCGGACACTGCGACGACGGGGGGTCGGCCGACCAGGTTGTAACCGGAGGCCATGGAGAGGTGGTAGGCCCCGGCCGCGGGAACGGCGAGGAGGTCACCGGGGCGTATGTCGCCGGGGAGCGCTACGCCCTCGGCGAGGACGTCGCCGGCTTCGCAGTGCCGGCCCACCACGGTGACGAGGCGGGGCGGCGCCGACGAGGGGCGGCCGATGAGACGGGGCGCGTACCGCACGCCGTAGAGCGCGGGCCGGGGGTTGTCGCTCATACCGCCGTCGACGGCGACGAACGTGTGCTCGCCGGTTCGCTTGACGGCGAGCACGTGGTAGACGGCGACGCCGGCCGGTCCGACGACCGCGCGGCCGGGCTCCAGGGTGAGCCGGGGCACCGGGAGCCCGGCGCGCGCACAACCGTCCTCCAGCTCGGCGCGGACCCGCCCGGCCAGCACGGACACGTTCATGCTCTCCTCGCCGGGCCGGTAGGCGATGGCGTGGCCGCCGCCGATGTTCAGCTGGGGGAGGGCGATGCCGTGCTGGTCCCTGATCCGGGCCATCAGGCCGACCACGCGCCGTACGGCGACGACGTACGGCTTGACCGTGGCGATCTGCGAGCCGATGTGGCAGTGCAGGCCGACGAGTTCCAGGTGCCGCTGGTCGAGTATCCGGGTGACCGCGTGCTGCGCGGATCCGTCCGTGATCGACAGGCCGAACTTCTGGTCGTCGGTGCCGGTGCGGATCTTGGCGTGACCGCCGGCGGCGATCCCGGGGACCACCCGCACCATGACTTTCTGGCGGGTGTCGGCGGGGGTGATCGCGGCGAGGCGTGCGATCTCGGACGCGCTGTCCACGACGATGCGTCCGACACCGAGCCGAATGGCGGTGCGCAGGTCCTCGGGGCTCTTGGCGTTGCCGTGCATCACGATGTTCTCGGGCGGGAAGCCGGTGGTGACGGCGAGCGCGAGCTCCCCCGCGGAGCAGACGTCCAGGCCCAGGCCCTCCTCTTGCACCCAGTGCGCGAGCGCACGGCACAGGAACGCCTTGGCGGCGTAGACGATGTCGGCTTCGGGGAACGCCGTGCGGTACGCACGGCAGCGCTCGCGGACCTCCTGTTCGTCCAGTACGTAGACGGGGGTGCCGAAGCGGTCGGCCGCCTCGGCGAGGGAGACCCCGCCCACGGAGACGTCCCCGTCGGCCTCGGGGCGTGTGGAGCGGGGCCAGACGGACAGGCCGTCGGCGTTGCCGAAGAGTCGGGACAAGGCCTCGGGGTCCGAGGGCGGGGAGGCCGGGGGCGACGTCGGAAGCGTGGACGCAAGGGACGACGGGACGGAAACTGACATGGCGCCTCCTCAGCCGATCAGCAGGTTCAGACAGGCGACGACAGCAGCTGCGCCAGTCACTCGCAGGGCACCGACGTGCTGGGGATGCCATGCACGCGAGGAGCTCGCGCGTTCGACGTCCCTGGAGACCGAAGGGGTTGTCGCGGGGGCGGAGAACTGCGGGTCGACGGTGAGGGCGGTCACACCCAGGGGGGCCGAGAGAGCGCGCAGTGCGGGTTCGGAGAGCCTGATGCAGGCGTGGTCCTTGCCCAGGGTGGCGGTGAGCTTCGCCGCCGAGGTGAAACCGACGGCCGTGCGGCCGCCCAGGGGGGTGCGGAAGAACCGGGTGGTGCATCCAGAGGGCCCCGACCGGACAGGGACGTAGAGAAGTCCGGCCGGGAACCGTTCAGAAGGTTCGGGGTCCTCGGGAAACTCGACTGGAGACATGGTGCTGCTCCTCGCAGAAGGCGACTGGCGCCGCCCGGTCGGACCGGCCGGGCGCTCCACCGAAGCTAAGCCCGCCTGCCGGGGACGAGCCCCCGCACTGACGGATGCTTGACGCCGAGCCCCCGCCCCGTAACGCGACGCTGACGGACCACGGCGTTCCTGGTCAGCGTGACGCCAGGATCTCGGGGCTGAACCCGAAGGGGGTCTTGGAACGGAACCCCGGGCCCGGCGACGCCGGGCGGCTTCGTTCGGATAGGTGTGTACGAGCAGGCCGCCGCAGGCTCTGACGTCCCCTTTACCTTCTCCTGGCACACTGGCCCGCACCTGGCGAAGGAGTACTTCATGTCGATGGTCGGCAGCCTGCGCAAAGTCGCTCGTCTGGCGCGGCGGGGGCGTCCTGTGGACCTCAGCCACCCGGCCCGTTCGCCGCTGGGCTCCACCGTGGTCAACTGCGTCACCTACCGCGACGGCGTTCGCCAGCAGGCCACCCCCAGCGTCGAGGAATCCGTCGCCCGCGTGCGCAAACACGGCGACGGCTTCGTGTGGCTCGGCCTGCACGAGCCCAGCGAGGCGGAGTTCGTGCGGGTTGCCGAGCTCTTCGGTCTCCACCCGCTCGCCGTCGAGGACGCCGTCCACGCCCACCAGCGGCCCAAGGTGCAGCAGTACGGTGACGTCCTGTTCGCCATCTTCAAGTCCGTCGCCTATGTCGAGCACGAGGAACTGACCTCCACCAGCGAGGTGGTGGACACCGGAGAGATCATGGTCTTCGCCGGACCCGACTTCGTGGTGACCGTACGGCACGGACGCCACGGCTCCCTGGGCTCCCTGCGTGAAGGCCTCGAAGCGGACCCCCAGCAACTGGCCAAGGGACCGGCCGTTGTTCTCCACGCCATCGCCGACCACGTCGTCGACGACTACCTGACCGTCACCGATGCCGTCCAGGACGACATCGACCAGGTCGAGACGGACGTCTTCTCACCGCACGGCTCCCAGAGCGCCGACGTCGGGCGCATCTACCAGCTCAAGCGCGAGCTTCTGGAGCTCAAGCGTGCTGTGGTCCCCCTCGGCCGCCCCCTCCAGGTGCTGACCACTGAGTCGATGCGCTCCGTCGACCGCGAGATACAGGCGTACTTCCGTGACGTCGCCGACCACTTGGCCCGCGTCATCGAGCAGATCACCGACTTCGACGCGCTGCTCGACTCCATCCTGCAGGCCCACCTCGCCCAGGTCACAGTCGGGCAGAACGAGGACATGCGGAAGATCACAGCCTGGGCCGCGATCGTCGCCGTGCCGACGATGGTGTGTGGCGTCTACGGCATGAACTTCGATCACATGCCCGGACTGCACTGGCGCTTCGGGTACCCGTTCGCGCTCGCCGTCATCGCGGCCGCCTGCCTCGTCATCCACCGGGGTTTCAAGCGCAACGGATGGCTGTGACCGCCGCTTCCGCGCTCGCGCCGTGATGTGCCCTTCCGCCCATGGTCGTTGCGCACCGACTTGACGCAATGCGCCGGCCAAGTCCTTCGATGTCCCAATCAGGGTTGGTCCGCCAGGGCGGCAGCGAAACGTGCCGCGAGCGTCGCGACCGCGGAACGGAGTTCCTGCCCGCCGTCGACGCGGAAGGGGAACGGCACGCTCGCCAGCCACTCCTGCGCGTACATCGCCGGATTGCTCGTGCTGCCGACGAGCACGCACCCGTCTCCCGATGGTTCAAGTCGCCCCATGGGAGGTCGGATCCACGGCGCCACCTCAGCCGGTGGAGCGTCGAACACGACGTGGGTGGGGAACTCCCACCCGGTGCCCAGGTTCTCTTCCACTGCTGCCACCGGGTCGAGGCCGTCGGGCGGATCGAACCCGTGGGCGGTCTGCTGGACCTCGCGGACCCGGTCGACACGGTAGGTGCGGATCGCGTCGGCGCGATGGGAGCGACACAGGAGGTACCAGCGCCCGTAGCGGACGACGACCGCCCAGGGATCCACCTCGGCCTCCCACTCGTTGCCGGACTCGCTCCGATACATGATCAGAACGCGACGTCGGGCCGCGATGGCAGCGACGAGTGCGCTGGTGAGGGAGGGATCCGGACGGGCCGAGTACCTGTCGGGCGCAGCTGACGCGTGCTCCCGCAGCGCCGCTGCCTGTCGGCCGACGCTCTCGGGCAGTGCCCGGACGACCTTGCCCAGGGCGGAACCGACGAGGTCGTCGACATCGGCGGCGGCCGGCTGGCCGTCGAGCACCGCCATGACCAGGCCGAGTGCCTCGTGCTCCGTGAAGACGACCGGAGGCAGCCTCGTCCCGCGCCCGAGCCGGTACCCGCCATGACGGCCCCGGGTCGACTCCACGGGGATGTCCGCCTCCCGGAGGATCTCGACGTACCGACGCGCGGCCCGCTCCGTGACTCCCAGAGCCGCGGCGAGTTCGTCGGCCGTCACGCCGGGGCGGGTCCGGAGGATCTCGATGGCACGCAGAGCTCGTGCGGTGGGGCTGGAGTCGGTCGGCACACGAGCAGATTAGACGCGCACGGGATAAGCAGGAAGTGGATCGTCCGGTATTGGTCCTAGGGTGACGCCCATGACCGAGTTCCGCGAACAGGACCTCACCGGAGCGGGCTTCGACCGCGTGAGTCTCCGGGGCGCCACCTTCACCCGGGTGTCCCTCGATGACGCCCGCATGCGCGAGGTCGACTTCACCAGGGTGCGGGTCCGCGGCGCCCTGTTCCATGAGAGCCGCATGCGCGGCGTCCAGATGACGTCACTGGAGAGAGAGAACTGATCATGGACATCCTGCTCATCGCCGGACTGTGGCTCGACGGATCCGCATGGGACGATGTCGTGCCCACGCTCGAGGCACTCGGCCACCGCCCCGTGCCGCTCACCCTCCCCGGTCAGGGTGACGGATCTGCGTCCGCCACGCTCGACGACCAGGTGGCGGCAGTGCTCGCGGCCATTGACGCAACGTCCGAAAAGCCCATGGTGGTGGGGCATTCCGCCGCCTGCACCCTGGCTTGGCTGGCCGCCGACGCGCGACCGGAGAAGGTGGCCGAAGTCGTCCTCATCGGCGGCTTCCCGGCCGCCGACGGGGAGCCCTACGCCGACTTCTTCGAGGCGAAGGACGGTGTCATGCCCTTCCCCGGGTGGGACCCGTTCGAGGGGCCGGACTCCGCCGACCTCGATGAGGAGGTCAGGCGCAGCATCGCGGCTGCTGCGATTCCCGTCCCCACCGGAGTGACCAAGGGTCTGGTGCGTCTGGCGGACGAGCGACGGTTCGACGTACCGGTCGTACTCGTGTGCCCCGAATTCACCCCCGCCCAGGCCCAGGAGTGGATCGGCGCCGGTGACGTACCCGAGCTCGCCAAGGCCAAGCACCTTGAATTCGTCGACATCGACTCAGGTCACTGGCCGATGGTCACCAAGCCGACCGAACTCGCCCGGCTCCTGGTGTCCTGAGTCGGGTGCTCCGTTCAGGAGCGGCAAGTGATGGACACGCTCAGCCGGCGATGAAGGCCGCAGGGGCTCCCGAACGTACAGACACGCCGAAACGCCGTCCGATCGGCGCAGGCGGGGCGCACGGCGTCACCGCCGGCCCCGGATGATCAGGGCAGCCACCCAGGCCTACGACCCCGCTTGCAGCCGGCCTCCTTGTGGCGCGGCCTGCTGCACGACCTCGAAGGACCACAGCGTCGACCCACTCGCGGCAGGCTTCGGTCGTTCGCCACCCGCCTGATGCGCCTCTTTCATCGGGCCCTCCATCCACGCCTTGAAGGACTCCTCGTCGCGCCACCGCGTGTACACCAGGTAGTTGTCAGTGCCTTCGACAGGACGGAGGAGTTCGAACCATTCGAAGCCGTCCGAGTTCTCGACCGCGTGGGCGCGCGAGGCAAAGCGCTTCTCCAGCGTCTCGCGCTGTTCGGCGGGGACAGTGAGTACGTTGATCTTGACGACGCTCATGGCTCCATCCTGCCCCACGCCCGGCCCGCGCCGAAGAACGTCGGTCGCAATGGTCAGGTGTCGACCTCGTGCCGGCCTGACGTGGGCAGGACGAGCCGCCGGTTCTGCGGCACGCGTTGCCGGCGGCGGCCACGCGTCGGTTCCCGGAGGGATTCATCCGAAAGCCGTACCGAGATCCTCCCGGACGCATGAGCCCGCTGCCGCTCACAACCGTGTGGCGGTCCTGCACTTCGTTTCGCCATCCTCCTGTATGAGCGCGTCCACCGACGTGCTCCGGTCGTACGGGTCGAACTCGGGTCCGTCTCCCCTGTCCTCGGCCGCGCGCTCGGCGCTGAACTCGGGGGTGAGGTAGCCGGTGGAGGTGCCGCAACCGCCGTTGGTGGTGTTCACCTTGTAGGAGACCAGGGAAAACGTCCCCGGATCGACGATCACCTTCGCCGGGTTGTCCCAACTCATCACGACCTCGCGGCGCACGATGGTGCGCGCGACTTCGTCGCTTCCCGCTGCAGCGCGTACGACCGGGTAGACGTACGTGACGTCGGTGGCCACCTCGAGCGCACCACGCTTACCTTCCCGGTAGGTGATCCGTCCTCGTGTCTTGACCACATCGCCGACCAGCCGCACCTTCTTCGTCGCAAGACGGCTGAACAGCAGCAGAGGATCGTTCTCCCGACTGGGCGCGCTGAACGCGGTCGCCAAGTAGTCCTGGACATCCCGCTGATGCGGGTTGATCAACGCGATCGCCTTCTTCGGCCGCTCGCCGCGCAGCACACCACGATCCAGACTGGACGCGGCAAGGAAGTCACGGGTCCGATCGAGTGCCTGCGCGACCTGCTCCTTGCTCATCCAACCGGTCGCCCGTGCCGCAGGCAGGCTGATTCCTGACGCCCCGTTGCCCCACCGCGCCGCGGGCGATCCCCTGAACGGCTGTTTCAGTGTGGGCAGTTGGAGCGCCTCCTGGGTCGCCGGCGGCTGATCCGGACGTTCGGACTCCGCGGCGAGCGGCGCACTCGTGCCGCCTCCTCCGAACCATCCAGCCACCCGTCCGGGGGCCAGTGCCACGATCAGCAAGCCGACCGTCACCAGCAGACCGACCGCGTACCAGCCCTTGCCCCGGCGCCGCGGGGCCAGTTGGTGAGTCCGCCATCCCTCCGGCCGGCCGGTCTCCTCCTGCAGCCGTTGCGTCACCATCCGAGCCCGCGCCGACGGCTCCTTGGGCGCGCCCTGGGTCCCGGCCTCCGCCTCGCGAAGGAAGCGCTCCCACTCCTCGTCCGGTATGGACGCCCCGCCCTTGCTCACGATGTGTCCCCGTCCCTTCCCGCGCGTCCGGTCCCTCCCCAGGGCCGGTCGTCATCGGTGCATCATCACACAGCTCAGCCGCGCCATGACGACCTCCAGGCCCCGCGTGACCAGCCCCGGAACCCCGCTGGCTCAGCCGGAACCGTTCATCGTTCCTTGAATGCGGCGGGCTTGGGGAGCGGTCCAACAGGGCGGGAATGCAGCCGGGTTCGACCGCGAGCCCAGCCTGATCCGAGCGAAGGACCCTAAGGCTGTCTCCTTATCGAGCTGGGCAGGCGGCCGGGTCGGAGCAGTCCGGCAGCCCGGGGCGGGGTTGTGTCGGTGTGGTGCGGCAGGATCACCTGTATGACGGACGGAATCGCCTGGCTCGCGGAGCCACAGAGCATCGCCTTCGGCGGCTACAGCGTGACGTTGGCCCGAGGGCTCGGGGTCGAGGAGCTGGCGGCGCGGATCGCAGCCTCGGCCCAGTGGTCGGAGCGGACGGTGGAGCCGGTCGGGGAGCTCACCGGAGACGGGCTGGTCGAGGCCTTGGACTCGGAGTACGGGGACGTCTGGGACGGGATCGGGTTGCGGCTGGGGGTGAGCGGAGAGTGGACCTTCGCGGTGGCGTACGGGGGCTGGTTCGGGGAATTCCGGGACGATCCGGCGATCTCCGAGGGCGAGGCCGAGGTCTTTTTGGTGGAGTACGAGGAGGAGAACGGCAAGCCGGTGCCGCCGACCTTCCACTACCACCGGGACGGCCGGACCGTGTGCTCGTTCAATCTGCACCTGGACGACTCCTGGGGTAACGGCCAGGTCGTCGGAGACGCCGAAGTCGCGGCGAGCGTGAAGGAGTTGCTGAGCGCAGAGGGCCTGCCGGACGAGGAGCGTGCGGACCGCGAGGTGCACCGGACCATCCTGGGGGTGCTGGAGCGGCACTTCGGTCTGACACTTCCCCGGGGCCTGGTGCTGGAGGCCCCGCTGCCGGCCGTCCTGCTCGCCGAATAGAGCCCGCCTCTTTGACCGGTGAGTGACTCGTGGTGGGGGCTGGTTAGGCTGCTGCGATGACGGATTGCGAGCTGATCGTCGACCTGCGCGCTCGTCGGATCGAGACACTCAACGACTTCTGGGACGCGGTGAGCGAGCCGTGCGGGCTGCCGGAGTGGTTCGGCCGGAACCTGGACGCATGGTCGGACACGATCGAGACCCGGGGCATCTCTGAGGTGATCGACAGCCACGACACTCTGACCGTGCACGTCTACCAGCGGGGTCTCTTCGGCGGGCACCGGCAGGAGGCCCACGTCTTGGCTGGCAGGACGACCTCAGGTCGGGTTCTTGGCCTGCCTGAGGGCTGTCCCGTAATCCCTGGTGGACCGGCGCGCGGCGTCGGATGCGGTGCATCGCAAGGCGGAGGGACGTCCTGATACTGGGCGTATTCGGGCGTTCCGACAACGCAGTGAGGTGCCGTAGCTGTCGTCGATCCGGCCCCACATCGCATCAGTGATCACTAACCGGACAGGTATATCCAATCAACAGATCCACCCATCGAAGAGACACGCTCTAGAGGCGCGGCGCCCCGGTGACCGACATCACCAGCGAGTACAGCGAGGTGGTGGCCGTGATGAACAGGCGGTTGTTCTTCGGGCCGCCGAAGGCGATGTTGGAGACGGGCTCGGGCACGCGCAGCCGGCCGATGAGGGTGCCGTCGGGGTGGTAGCAGTGGACGCTGTCGTCCAGGGCGGCGGCCCACAGGCGGCCCTCGTCGTCGAAGCGGATGTTGTCGAAGTGGACGTTGCCCTGGCCCTCGGCGAAGACCTTCTCGTCGGAGAGCGTGCCGTCCTCGCGGATGTCGAACATGTGGATCCGGGCGGTCCGCGAGTCGGAGACGTACAGTCGCTGCTCGTCGGGGGAGAGGATGACGCCGTTGGGACCCTCGAACCCGTCGGCAGCGAGGTGTACGTCCCCCGTCGCGGGGTCGATGCGGTACACGTTGCACCCGCCGATCTCGGACTCGGCGCGATGGCCCTCGTAGTCGCTGGTGATGCCGAAGTCCGGGTCCGAGAACCAGATCGTGCCGTCGGAGCGTACGACGGAGTCGTTCGGGCTGTTGAGCCGCTTGCCGGCGTACCGGTCGGCGAGGACGGTCACGGTCCCGTCGGGCTCGGTGCGGGTGACGCGGCGGTTGCCCTGCTCGCAGGTGACCAGGCGGCCCTGCCGGTCGAGCGTGTTGCCGTTGCTGTGGCCGGCCGGGGTGCGGAAGACGCCGACCGTTCCGGTGGCCTCGTCCCAGCGCAGGATGCGGTCGTTCGGGATGTCGCTCCAGATCAGCTGGCGCCATGCGGGTAGGTACAGCGGGCCTTCGGCCCAGCGGCAGCCGTCGTGCAGGACCTCCAGCCTGCTGTCGCCGTTCGCACAGCGTTCGGTACGGAAGCGATCGTCCAGGATCTCGTACGGGCCGTCGGCGGGCATGGCATCCCCTCAGAAGGATCGACCAGAATATGATTCAACGTAACATGCCTGTAACCGAACCAGGTATGGTTTTTGCATGAAACCAGTGGATGAAATCGACCGTCAGCTGATTGTGCTGCTCCAGCGGGACGCCACCCAGTCGTATGCAGCACTGGGCAGGGCGGTCGGCCTGTCGGCGGGTGCCGCGCACGAGCGCGTGCGCAAGCTGCGGGAACAGGGGGTCGTCCGGGCCACGACGGTCGACGTCGACCCCGCGGCGCTCGACCGCGCAGTCCTGGCCTTCGTGCTGGTCGACTCGACGGCATGGATGGGTGACCGTGCCGAGGACTTCGCCGCCATACCGGAGATTCAGGAGGCGCACGTCATCGCAGGCAGCGCGGCCGTCCTGGTGAAGGTGCGCACCGCGACCACCGAGCGGCTCCAGGACGTGTTGCGCCGCCTGTACGCGATCGACGGGGTCAGCGGGACGCAGGCAACGGTGGTTCTGGAGACCTTCTTCGAACGGCCGTTGGACGCCCGTTAGTACCCCACCAGTCTTCCTCCACCGTGCTGGTGGCAGGCCATCGAACGGTGGGCGGCACGCTAATTGTCGGCCCGAGGCATCCGCACGACTGCGGTCCCACTCGCCAGGTCCACCGTGGTCCGGTTCGGCGGTGCCCCGTCCTCCTCGTCATCCCGCATCAGCAGTGCCGACTGCCGCTCCTTGAGTTCGTTCTGCTTCCCCGGCGAAAGACTCGCGTGCAGTAGCTCGAACCCGGTTGCCGAAATCTGGCCCTGACGTGCCGCGTTCCGCCACGGCAGAACGCCGGCCCGCCCGGCGCGCAACAACAATTGATCGGCGAAGGCCAGCACGGTCAGCAGGATGACCAGTCCGGGCAGGGTCATGAGGACGACGAATTCCATGCCCCCAGTATCCGAGGCCGAGGGCGAATCGTGCGCTGCTGCCGACGTCGGGGAAATCGATGCAGCTTTCCGGCGCCCGACCCGACCGGGTCGCGCCGAACCGATGATCAAGCCGCGGCCGCGCTCGGCGGCGGAGCCGGGACCTGTCATCCGGCGAGCCCGCGGTGCGCGGTGGCTCCAGAGGGGCGCCGGACACCGGCGAACCACCCTGGGGGCGCTTCGGCGCCCCCGGCACCACCCGGCGGCTACGCCCTGCGCGCCACCTTCCTGATCAGCCTGGCAAGACGGGAGGATCCGCCGTTGGGCTTGGCCTCGTGCAGCGCCTTCTCCAGCTGGGCGAAGTGGTCCTTGCGGGTCCGGCTCAGGTATTCGTTCGAAGTCAGCGGCTTGGCTATCTGCCAGGCGCGGCGGTGGTCACCCTCGTAGTGGGCGACATAGGCCTTGGCGAGTTCGATCACGGCCTTGAACGGGATTCCGCCGGTGTAGTCACGGTCGACGACGTCCTGGACGGCCGACATCAGCTTCAGCTTCTCGTCGATGTCGAAGGCGTCCTCGGCTATGGCCCGCAGCACGTCCTGTGGGATCGGCTTGACCACCTCGAAGGCGAGTGTGGAGCGGATGGGCGGCCCGGCGATCTCGATGTACGGCAGCAGCAGACCGGTGCTGTAGTGCAGCCACGGCAGCCGGGGGCTGGCGAAGTCCTGGTGCAGCAGCACTGAGCCGGGCTCCAGGCGGGGCAGGAAGCGCTCGGCCACACAGCGGAAGACCCGCGCCGTCTTGGCGATGTCGACGTGCAGGAACTCGATGGGGCTGTGGTCCTCGGGGTCGGAGGTCTGCCAGATGTCGCCGGGGTGCAGCTCGATGAAGTCGATGAATGGCTTCAGCTTGTCCTTGAAGTCGTCGAGGAAGGAGTTCGAGTCCTCGGGCGCGACCCCGGCCGAGAAGAATTTCTCGGAGGCGAAGGTGCCCTTCCCGACCCGGAAGAAGTCGTACGCGTGAAGCTTGTTGGTCTTCTTGTCGAAGTCCGGGTTCTCCTGCAGACCGAGTGCGAACGCATACGTCGATCCGCCGCCGCCCGACCCGAGCTCGATCACCTTTCCCTCGCCCGTCAGCCGATGGCGCCCCAACAGGTAGAGAAAGCGCAATTCCCATGCGCTTACCTGCGAGTAAGGGATCGCGTCCGGAAGTACGACATCGTCGAGCTGAAGGTAGAGCTTGCTGAGCGGTGCCACGGGTGCCTCGCGGTTTCAGTCGGATGGACGGGTCGCGATATTAACTTCGGGCGCCGGAGATCCGTCCGCGAAAACCGGCGACGGATTGGAGGTTTTCCCCAGCCGCCATGCTCCGGATGAACAGTGTTGGGTCGATGTTCCCTTGCCGGATCCGAGCGCGGATGATCTCGATTTCGGGTGACCGCGTGGCGTAGGCCTTATTCGCGCCCCACAGCAGACCATGTAAAAGCAGCCCACCGCGCCTGACCAGGCATTATCCAGTCTTGTCCCAGTTGCCCGACCACGACCGGGGTCGGCCCCCGGCGGACCGGGAGTTGTATCTGCCCAGATCCTGGACGATCCCGGCCGCTGAAAGGCCGACCGGGTGCGTGAGGAAAGGGCCTTCGCGGCCAGGGCGAACTTGACCACCGCGACTACCACTGCGCCGCCGTCGAGCTGCCGGCCGACATCGACTTCGACCCGCATCCCCCGCCCATGATCGGTGGAGCCCGGCCTGCCGCAGCCCGGGCGGAGCTGCCGCCGTGGACAGCCCTTAGGGTGCGGACATGATCTCGCAGACCTATCTCTCCGAGCTGTTCTCGCTGGACGGCCGGGTCGCCGTGGTGACGGGTGGCAGTTCCGGCATCGGCCGGGCCATCGCCGGGGCTCTCGCGCGAGCGGGGGCGAGCGTGGTGATCGTGGCGCGAAAGGAATCGGAACTGGCCGCCACGGTCGACGAGCTGGCGGCGGGCGGCTGCCGGGCGGCCTGGGTGAGCGCCGACCTGAGCACCCGCGACGGGGTGCGCGCGGCGGCGGAGCAGGCAGCAGAGGCGTTCGGTGAACCCGACATTCTCGTCAACAGCGCCGGGATCAACCTGCGGCCGCCGATGGGCGAGCTGGACGAGGAGACATGGGACGCGACGATGACCGTGAACCTCGAGGCGCCCTACTTGTTGGGCCGGCGGTTCGGGCCCGGCATGGCGGAGCGGGGCTTCGGCCGGATCATCCACATCACCTCCCAGCAGGCGCACCGGGCGTTCGTCCAGAGCGGCGCCTACGGGGTTTCCAAGGGGGCACTGGAGTCGCTGGCCCGCTCTCAGGCCGAGGCGTGGTCGCCACACGGCGTCACCTGCAACACGTTGGTGCCGGGCTTCGTCATGACCCCGCTCAATGCGCGGTTGTCGTCCGACCCGGAGAAGGTGGCGGCGCTGGCCGCGCGCACGATGGTCGGGCGCAACGGCGTGGCCGAGGACTTCGCCGGAGCGGCGGTGTTCCTGGCCGGCCGCGCATCCGGCTATGTCACCGGGCAGGCGATCTTCGTCGACGGCGGCTTCTCCGTTCACTGAGTCCCGCACCGCATGAGAACCGAACCGACCATCGGCTCGGGTCGAGTCCCTAACGGCAGTCCGTCCCTTCACCTCGCGGATGTGCAGGATGACGGTGTCGGGTGGTGAACGTGGCGACACCTCCCTGGCGAGCTCCTCCGGCCGGCCCCGACACGTGACAAAGCGCCACTCGGTAAAGTGGGCGCGACAGCGCACCGTGAACCGGAACAAGGAGCAGACGTGAGCGAGCCGGCGTCCATCGCCCTGCAGCAGGGCATCGCCCGGGATCTCCAGGTCGCCGAGAGCTTCGACGCCGAGCGGGAGATCGAACGCCGGGTGGCCTTCCTCGCCGAGCGACTGACCTCCACCGGTCTGCGCTCCCTGGTCCTCGGCATCAGCGGCGGCGTCGACTCCACCACCGCCGGCCGGCTGTGCCAGCTCGCCGTCGAGCGAGCCCGGGCGGCTGGGCACGAGGCGCGGTTCTACGCGATGCGGCTGCCCTACGGGGTCCAGGCCGACGAGCACGACGCCCAGCTCGCGCTCTCCTTCATCCAGGCCGACCACGTGCTGACGGTGGACATCAAGCCTGCGAGTGACGCCGCGCTCGAGGCCTCGTTGGCCGCCGGTGTGAGCTACCGCGACGCCCACCACCGGGACTTCGTGCACGGCAACATCAAGGCCCGGCAGCGCATGATCGCCCAGTACACGGTGGCCGGAGCGCACGACGGCCTGGTCGTCGGCACCGACCACGCCGCCGAGGCGGTCTCCGGCTTCTTCACCAAGTTCGGCGACGGCGCCGCCGACCTGGTCCCGCTGACCGGCCTGACCAAGCGCCGGGTGCGCGCCGTCGCGGACGCGTTGGGCGCGCCCGCCGAGCTGGTGTGGAAGACCCCGACGGCCGACCTGGAAACCCTCGACCCGGGCAAGGCCGACGAGGACGCCCTCGGAGTCACCTATGACGACATCGACGACTTCCTGGAAGGTAAGCCGGTGGACGAGCGGGCCTTCGAAACAATCATCCGTCGCTACCGTCTCACCGACCACAAGCGCCAGCTGCCCATCGCCCCCTGAGGACCGTCCCGTCATCCCTGGCGGGCGCACGACGCCACGTGCGGCACTTCGTTCGTTGTCGGAACGCCCGCATTCGCCCGGTGCGATGGCGCCCCTCCGCCGTGTGATCCGCCGCGGCTGACGCCGTGCGCTGGTCCGCCAGGGATTACGGGACCGTCCTTGGAGCGTGCCCCTTCCATGAGTTGATCGACTGATCCGCGACTCCCTGAAGGCTTGCTCAAGGATCGCGAGACGATCGCCTCCTGCCTGTCGGTGACCCGTTCGAGCGTTGGGCCACACCGGCGGCTACTCCATGAGGAGGCGATCACCGCGCTCGACGAGCACGGCCTGCTGCCGGACGTGCTGCACTTCGACCCGTCCAAGCCTGCCGCGTACCCGAACGGCAGGACTATCAGGGAAGACGTCATCGACATCCGCGTCGCGTTCCTCACCAAGAACGAGGCGCCGCTCACCGGTCTGACGCCGCACACCGACACCCTGGACCGGTCAACGAGGAGGAGGCGGAAGCCGCGCTTCGGGGACTGCGGTTGTCCGCTCCGACACAACGCTTCGCACGTGTCCGCGGTACCGGCCCCGCCGGCCCGCACATCGCCTAAAAGGGCATGCTCATGTCGGGACGACAACGCATCGGCCCGGGTCATGAACAGCAATGTGTGCAGGGAAAAAGCATGCCCGGGCGATCGTTCGGCGTGTACGGCGGAGCGGGAGGACGCAGCCAGGCACAGTGGAGCAGGGCCGACCCGGCCTCGACCACCGAGGAACGGAGACGGCCGATGCTCATGGCGACCCGCGGCATCACGGGCAAGGAGCTCGCCGACGACCTGTTGCAGGGTGTGAGCAGCGAACAGATGAGGGCGGCGACACGCCTCCTCGGTGCCCACCACGACGGCTACTGGCTCCGGCGCTTCTTCGAGGACCAGGAACTCGCGGATGCGGCCGGTCGACCGCTTCTCGACACAGCCGGACCGCGCCCTTCCATCGACTGGAACGCGGTAGGACTGCTCCTGCTCGCCGACACACCCCCTGCGCGCAAGGCATCGAGCAGCGAAGTGGCCGTGCTGGAGTTCGCCGCGTCCCTCGTAGGGCACGCCCCCGTCCAACTGCAGCGCGTCATCCAGGCTGTCGACGACTCCGAGTTCCGGCTCCTCCTCCGAGCCCTGATGGCGGCCGCGTACGGGGAAACCCACTGATCGGCGGCAACCAACCGCGGCTCACCCGGTAGCGGCGCATCGTCCGAGCGTCCCCGACCTGGGCCGGCGAGCGGGTCCGACGCGGCAGCCGGTCGGTGCCGCGCGTCGGCCGGTCACCGGCACCGGTCCCGTAGGGCAGAGCCCAGCCTGTGACCAGGGGAGCATCCAAGCTGGACCGGATAGCGAGCGCGGCATTAGGTTGCGTCCCTGTGAATCACGACGACGCCATCGCCATATCCCCGCCCGCGCCGACGACCCGGCGCGAGCCGCTCTTCGTACCGAAGGCGATGACGACCGTGGTCACCGCCGCGCTCGGCATCTGCGTGCTGGTGAACGCCGCATTGTTCGTCGCTCAACTGCGACTTCATGGGGCGGCTGACGGCTCGTATGCCGCCTTGCAGAGGGAGATGTGGGTCGGCAACCTCACCGGGATGAGGCTGCTCGCCTTCCTCGTGACCGGATTCGTCTTCCTGCGCTGGCTGTGGCAGATGCGGGTCAACGCCGAGGCGCTCGCGCCGCACGGACACCGGATGAAGCGTGGCTGGACCACAGGCGCATGGCTGGTGCCGGTCGCCTGCTTCTTCCTGCCCAAGCGGATCATCAATGACATCTGGGCCGCCAGCTCTCCGCCCGACAGGCCGCGGCGTACCGACGCACTGCTGACGTCGTGGTGGCTGCTCTTCGTGGCGGCGCAGCTTCTCGCCTTTCCCTCCACCTCCCGGGGACCGCTCTCGACGGAGATGGCAGGGGCCGCGCTGTATGTCCTCGCTGGAGTGCTGGCCATCGGTGTGGTGCGGCGACTTGCCGGGATGCAGAGAGTGCGTCTCCACGGTCGAGCCCGGTAGGTCTCCGGGCCCGGCGGGACTTCCACGAGGCGTACTCCGCTGCGAGCGGCGCGGCGGTGGTGGTCAGGGCGACGCGGGAGCGACGGGCCGCATGAGTCTTGCGGAGATTGCTGCGTGGCGCCGTGCCCGATTCGCCACGGGCACAGCGCCACGTCCGGCGACCAGAAGTCTGGTCCGAACCCAGGGACATGGGGGACTGGTGAGCTCTGTTGATTCCCGGTGAATCCCCAGCCCTCCTTGAGGCTTCCGCTACTCGTCGATCGCCGCCCCGAACCGCGCATCGGCCACCGGCGCCCCGAGGCGCGCCCCGTCGTAGGTCCACGTGCCCTTGGCGACCAGCCCCGACGACGACGCGGGGACGACCCATACGAAGCCGTCGTCGGTGTTCTCGCCCGGTGCCGCCGCCAGCAGACCGAAGAGGCCGTCGTCATTGGCGTCGACCAGCCGCACCTGGCCGCCCCAGGCGTCCGAGGCCTCGGCCACGCCGGGGATGTCCGGGTGGTTCTGGTCGAAGCTGCGCGCACCGGTCGCCGTCAGCCCGCCCGGTGCGCCGCGCAGAGTCCAGACCGCACCCGCGTTGGAGACGGAGCCGATGTCCTCCCCGGGCGCGCCGATGGCCAGGTCCGGCATGCCGTCGCCGTTGGTGTCGCCGGAGGACATCTCGGCGCCCCACCGGTCGCCGGCCTCGGCTGTGCCGGGAACGCCCGGGGAGTCCTGCGTCCACGTCTGCGCGGGGGTCGGGTCGAGGCCGGACAGGTCGCCCTGGCCCAGATAGACGGAGACGGCTCCGCCGACGGGCGAGCCGACGCCCGTGTCGCCGATGGCCAAGTCGTCCTGACCGTCGTGGTTGAAGTCGCTGGAGACCACCGCAGGACCGCCCTCGAACGCTCCGCCGTCCGCCAGCGCCTCGACGCTGGGTGCGCCGTGCAGCACCTGGGTGGCGCCGATGCCCGGCTGGTCTCCGGTGGTCACCCCGGAAATCGCCAGGTCCGCCCAGGAGTCCTCGTTGTAGTTGCCGTGGCTGAGACTCCGCAGGGCGAAGCCGGTCCCCGGCGGGGCCACGTCCAGAGCCCGGACACCCTTGTCCGCGAGCTTCAGCTGCTGGGTCGCCGCCCCTGGCGGGGAGGTGAAGAACAGGAGCGTGTCGTTCTCCAGGACGGCAACGCTGTCGCGCAGGTCGGCGTCGGGGTGTGCCGGGTCCGGGGCGAAGTACCGGGCCGCTTCGATCGCCCGCCCGAAGTTCGCGCCGGCCCGCAGCTGGTCGGGGTTCTCCAGCCAGGTGCTGTCGGCCCCATGCAGCCCGGTCGGCGAGCCCCAGAAGACGACGGCGCCGCCCGCGTCGGACAGCCCGGCCAGGTCCTCGCCGGGAATACCGACGATCGCGTCGTCGTAGCCGTCGTTGTCCAGGTCGCCGGAGGCCACGGCCTGCCCGAAGCCGTCGCCGGCCTCGGCGCCACCCGGGACGCCAGAGGTGTTCTGGTGGAGGATGCTCTTCTTGGTGGTGCTGAGACCGCTCGACGAGCTGTACTGCACGGTGACGTAGCCGGCGCCCGCGGCACCGCTCACCGTGGCGCCCGGGGCGCCGATCAGCACGTCGTCGAAACCGTTGCCGTCGTAGTCGCAATTGTGCTGCTGCCAGCCGATGGACGGAAAGGGCACTGTGGCCTCTGCGGCGGGGGCCGCGAACACGGCGCCGCCACCGAGGGTGAGGAGCGCCGCGGCTGTAAGGGCCGCGCTTCTGAGGTGACGCACAAGAACCTCCTTGGTCTCCTGGGTTGCCTACGGCATCCTGCTCAGCCGCGGTGGATTGCGCGGCGGCGTGGTCGTCGGAGATACATGGCCGGTTGCCCGGCGAGACGCCGAAGCGCAGACCGGTGCAGGTGCGCGGGAGTGGCAGGCAACGCCGCAGTGCCTGCCGCGGAACGGCGTGGGATCATGTGCGGCCTCCCCCGTGGGGTGGTGCGGTGAGGGCAATGCCCGTATGGCACTCACCTGGAAGACATCCGAAGTCCACCCACGGTTGTACGCCGCACCGGATGCATCGTCCGATGCGGGGCGGTCTCAGTTCGTCACTTCCTGTTCACCGGGCAACCATCCGCGCGCCACGCGTGTCTCACAGTCGAGCCCTCACGCCTCGCACACCCTCGGCTCTCCGTACGCGCTACATGGAGGAATTGTGGGTATTCGCACCTTGGTTGCGGCCGCCGCCTGCGCGGTCACGGCTCTTTCGGGTGGTGTGGCCGCCGCGGCGCCCGCGAGTACCACGGCGAGCCCGGCCGCCGCGACCGAACGCGAGGACTTCGACGGCGACGGCTACCAGGATCTGGCGGTCTCCGCTCCCGCCGCCACCGTCAACGGCCACTCCTGGGCGGGCTACATCTCCATCAGTTACGGCTCCGCGCAGGGACTCGGCACGGCGCACACCACGATCATCACCCAGGACACCCCGGGCGTGCCCGGCACTTCCGGTGACGACCACGGCTTCGGCTACCGGATGTTCGCCCGCGACCTCGACAGGGACGGCCTCACCGACCTCGCCCTGGTGACCAACGAGGCGCTCGCCACCACGAACAACTCCGGCTCCGTCATCGTCCTCTGGGGCCGCAGCGGCGGCGTCACGGGCCAGGGCTCGGTGCGACTCCCGGCGCCCGCCGACGCCACCGTCGGCGGGAACCTCACCGCAGGCGACTTCGACGGCGATGGCAGGACGGATCTGATGATGTCTCACAGCGACGACTACGACCTGCGCAGCGTGTTGTACGGGCCGTTCACCCGCGCCGGGGTGCCCGCACGCGAGCAGCAGGTGACCATGTTCAGCACGGACAACTCCATCATCGGCACCGCGGCGGGCGACTTCAACGGCGACGGAATCGACGACCTGTGCACCTTCTACGCCTACGAGGAGCACGCTGAGGGCGGCAAGCTGTGGCTGGGCACCGCGCACGGCCTGTCGGCGAACTCCACCCCCCTGCCCTCCGCCGCAGCCACCGCGGTCGGCGATTTCGACAAGGACGGCAAGGACGACCTCGCCACCAGGGTGATCCCGAACGGCATCACGGAGGATCTCCCCTACGACGCCGGCAGCGTCAAGATCTACTACGGCTCGGCGTCCGGCCCGAGCACCACCCGGACGAAGACCATCACGCAGAACACCACGGGCGTGCCCGGAGTCAGCGAGAAGGGCGACCAGTTCGGCGCCCGACTCAACGCGGGCGACGTCAACGGGGACGGTTACGCCGACCTCGCCGTGGGCGTTCCCTTCGAAGCCATCGGCACGACCAGGGCCGCAGGCTCGGTGGTGCTGCTGAAGGGCGGCTCCGGCGGCCTGGGCGGCACCGGCGCGCAGGCGTTCCATCAGGACACGTCGGGCGTCCCCGGCGTCGCAGAGGCCGACGACCACTTCGGCGGCGCCGTCCGGCTGCTCGACATCAACGGCAACGGCAAGGCGGACCTCGCGGCCGGCGCGCCAGGCGAGGACCTCGGCACGGTCGCGGACGGCGGCGCGGTGTGGTCCCTGCGCGGCGGCTCCTCGGGTCTGACCGCCACGGGAGCGTTCGCCTTCAACCCGGTCGACCTGGGCGCCCCGGTGCCCGGCGCCCGCTTCGGTACGGACCTCTCGAACGACAACGGGCCGAACCTCTGACGATCACCTGAACGGAAGGTCCCCCAGGCCCAACGGTCCGATGTGCGACCGTCTCCGGCCCATGTCGGGAGTGTCCGCGGAGACACCGGTCGTTCGTCCGTCTCACTCGCCTGAGTCATCGGTCGCGAGTCTCTTGGGCTTGTGGGCGAGGAAGAAGGCCTGCTGACCCTGTCGGGGCTTCTCGCTCTCGTCAGGTTCGCGAATCATCTGGGCGTCCACGACCAGGCCGGCCTCGCTCATCAGGTCGGCGACGTGGTCAGGCGACATCCAGTAGATGTCGAGCGCCACGGCGTGGCCGTATGCCTGGTCCCTGTGCCGGCACTGGTCCCCGACCTTGAACGCCAGGAGCATGTGTCCACCTGGGGCGAGTACCCGGTGACACTCCGCGAACACGGTCGGCAGGAGCTCCGGTGGAGTGTGGACGGTCGAGTACCAGGCGACGAGGCCGCCGAGGATGTCGTCCTTCAGTTCGAGTGCGGTCATCGAGCCCTCTTCGAACCGCAGTTCCGGGTGGGTCCGACGGGCAACCGCGATCATCTGGGGCGACAGGTCGATGCCGAACACCTCCACTCCGAGAGAGTGGAGGTGGGCCGTGACGCGGCCGGGCCCGCAGCCGAGATCGGCGACAGGCCCGGTGCCCGGTGCCTGCACGAGTTCGGAGAACGCGGCGAGCATGGCGCGGTCCAGCGGTTTCGCGTTCAGTTCGTCACGGAGGAGTCTCTCGTAGTCGACGGCGACGGTGTCGTAGGCCGTCCGGGTGGCGTGCAGGTAGGTCGCTTCGGTCATGGTCGACGACGGTAGCTCGTTCGCATGGACCCTCTTCCAACCCGCTGGTGAGGACCGAACCAGCAGCGCCGGCCGTGGCTGGAGACGTGATGAGGCACTCGGTATGACTGCCCGTCGATGACAGCTGCGTCCCCGCTCGGGCAAGCCGCCCGCCGGATGTCAGGCTCTCCTGGCGCCGGCCCGGTTGCGGTGTGGTCACATGTACCCCAGCTCACAGCCCGCTTCCGTAACCCAGTGATACGGAACTGCGCATGAGTGTCACCGCGCGAACGCCGCACAGCAACAGATGGGGAGAGCATCGCCGATGAGGGCCACGAGGAAGCGGACGATGGTGTGGTCTCGTCGCATGGCGGTGACGGCCGCGCTGGTGGTGACCGCCGGATGCACCGCCGAAGCGCCGTCCCCGGGGGAGGCCATGTCATCCAAGGCCCGGAACTATCTCACCAAGGCGCTGGACATCATGGAGCGGAACTCTCTGCTGTCAGCGGAGGTGGACTGGGCCGCAGTGCGGCGAGGGGCGTTCGACCGGGCCGGGTCGGCACAGACGCCGGCGGAAACGTACGGGGCGGTCAGGCAGGCGTTGCGCGACCTGGAGGATCAGCACAGCCAGTTCATGGACCCCGACCAAACCAGAAGGACGTTGAGCGCGTCTGCGGATGAGGACGTCGTGCCTCCCGAAGGGAGGATGCTGGCCGATGACGTCGGCTACCTCGCACTTCCGCCCGTCCCGTCCGACGAGGCCGCCGATGACTATGTTCGCCGGGCGCGTGCTGCTGTCAGCAAGAACGACGGACAGGGCGCCTGCGGCTGGGTCATCGACCTGCGCAGCAACTGGGGCGGAACCATGTGGGGTCCGCTCGCCGCGGTGGGGCCCATCCTCGGAGACGGCAACAGCGGCGCGTTCGTCGAAGCGGACGGAAAGAAGACCGTCTGGACGGTCAAGAACGGAACTCCACGCCAGTACCTGGACGACTGGGGCCCCGCGCACCCCCTGTCCCGCCCGATGCCGCCCGTCGCTGTCCTGACCAGCCGCACAACCCGAAGCGCCGCCGAGGCCGTGACGATCGCATTCCGGGGGCGCCCCGACACACGCAGCTTCGGAGAACCCACCTCAGGCGCTCCCACAGCCAACGTGTATCACCGCCTGTCCGACGGCGCGGCGATCTTCCTGACCCAGGCGAGGGAAGCCGACCGCACCGGACGTGTCTACAACGGCCCCATAACCCCCGACCGAGAGATCCACGACGACGCGCGAGACCTCTCCTCCCACGGCGACCAGGTCCTGATGGCTGCCACTCGATGGCTCAGCAGCCGTCCGGACTGCCGTCAGTGAGTCCCCACGTCGTGTCGTCCAGCCCGCTCTTCCCCTGATCCCGATCCGCTTCTGTGCTCCCCTGTCGACACCTCTGCCGGCGCTGTGAGGCGACTCGGACACGGCCCCAGGTCCGCAGTCCGGGTCGACATGGCCGATCAGCGGGTTCTCCAGACGGTCCGCGTCGCCGTCCACAGCACAAGCCGCCGTCGACCGGTCAGTTTCTACGGCGCGACGGCAGCAGCTGCCCCGCTCCCATGAGGATCAGTCCGCAGAGCGTCAGTGCGTTCGTGCTGACGAAGCGGACCTCCCAGGGCGGGCTCGGTGCTATGCGGAAGTAGAACAGGCCCTGCACCACGCAGTTCGTGCCCACCAACAGTGCCCCAAGTCCTCCCACCAGGGACCTCAACTGTCTTTGAAATGTGGCGATATCGGGGGCTTTGGAGCAAAGCGTGGTCGTCCCGCACCACGTCCTGCAACCTCCTGGACGCATCGCGTTCTCGGAGCGTTCCGTGATTGCTACCGGCGTTCACGACGGACTGACGGAGCACATGGACAAATGCCCCTACGTACACCACCAACTGCCGGGGGCGCAAAGAGAGGGCTGCCGGCCGCCACTATGATTCCGAGTGAAAGCGCTCGCTTCCCCGGTCCGGATGCGCGGAGCCTCCCCGCATCTGGAGGGGAACCGCGGACGGAGGCCAGGAACAGCAACGACTGCCCCGGTGCACCGCTGTGATGGAGGAGATTCGGATGCCCCGGACCGGCCCGGACGGCCACGGGTCCGGCCTGACCGTGTCTTGGGCGGCAAAGGCCACAGCTCCCGGTCCATCCGGACCTGGCTCAGGTGGTGGGGCAGCGGCTGCGCCATCCCCGAACGGACCCACCAGGTCCGCAACCGATGGTTCCTGATCAATCCCGGCCGTGGGGGACACCCCGCACGGCCGACAGAAAACACGAGGCAGTTCTGTGAACATACGCAAGCGGT
The DNA here is from genome assembly GCF_042872425.1 of Streptomyces sp. NPDC005262. Taxonomy (NCBI): domain Bacteria; kingdom Bacillati; phylum Actinomycetota; class Actinomycetes; order Kitasatosporales; family Streptomycetaceae; genus Streptomyces; species Streptomyces sp. NPDC005262. Next base: position 319,680 of record NZ_JBIAKK010000003.1, on the reverse strand, counting down.
GGACAAGCGCTCCCGTCGGGGCCGGTCTCGCGGCGGCCCTGCTGAGCAGCTGCAGCCTTCAGACCGAAGGAGGCGCAGCCGAGCCCGGCAAATCGATCGTGGTGGGCATGTCGGACGACGTCCTGGCCGCGGATCCGGCTTCGGGCTACGACCCGGGGTCCTGGCTGCTGTTCAACAACGTCTTCCAGTCCCTGCTCAGCTTTCCCCGGGGCGGCTCGACTCCCCAGCCGGAAGCGGCGAAGTCCTGCTCGTTCGAGGACGGCAACAGGACCTATCGGTGCAAGCTCCGTGACGGTCTGACCTTCAGCAACGGCCACAGCCTCACCTCCGAGGACGTCAAGTACTCCTTCGAGCGGGCGATCAGGATCGACGACCCCGCCGGACCCGCGCCGCTGCTCTCCACGATTGGGAAGATCACCACTCCGGACGCGCGAACGGTCGTCTTCCAGCTCAAGGTCCCCGACGCCACCTTCCCCAGCAAGATCGCCTCGGGCGCCGGTTCCATAGTGGACCACAGCGAGTACCCGGCGAACAGCCTGCGCAAGGACGGCAAGGCCGTCGGGTCGGGGCCCTACAAGCTGAAGTCCCTCGACAAGTCGAAGGCCGTCTTCACGGTCAACTCCGGCTACCAGGGCACAGCTCGGGTGAAGAACTCGGGCATCACCCTCGACTTCTTCCGGGGCGACCAGAAGAAGCTGGCCTCCGCTCTGCAGAAGGGGGACATCGATGTCGCCTACCGTGGTCTGACCGCCCGGGACATCTCCAAACTGGAGGATTCCGCCTCCGCGGCCGACAAGGGCATCGACGTCGTCGAAGGCACCAGCGCCGAGGTGCAGCACCTGGTCTTCAACATGAAGGACCCGGTGGTCGGGCAGCTCCCCGTACGCAAGGCCATCGCGTACCTGGTGAATCGTGACGCCCTCGTCAGCGAGGTCTACCACTCCACGGCCACCCCGCTGTACTCCATCGTTCCCGCCGGCATCACGGCCCACAACACCGCGTACTTCGACATGTACGGCGGCAGCCCGCAGCCGGCCAAGGCGGAAGAGGCACTGCGTACCGCAAACATCACCGACAAGGTGAAGCTCACGCTGTGGTCCACGCCGAGCCGTTACGGCCCCGCCACCGACGAGGCGTTCCGGACGATCGCCAAGCAGCTCAACGCGAGCGGACTGTTCGACGCGGAGGTCAAGTCCCTGCCCTTCGACCAGTACGAGAAGCGGATCGCGGCCGGCGAGCTCGGCGTCTACGTGAAGGGCTGGGTCCCGGACTACCCCGACCCGGACAACTTCACCCAGCCGTTCTTCGGCAAGGACAACGTCCTGCAGAACCGCTACGTGAACAACGACATCACCAGCCGGATCATCCCCGATACCGCGGCTAAGGCCGAACGGGGTTCCACCGAGCAGGACTTCAGCGAGCTCCAGGACGACGTGGCCCAGGACCTGCCGATCCTGCCGCTGTGGCAGGGCAAGCAGTACGCGGTGGCGCACGACAACATCGCCGGCCTGGAATGGACCCTGGACGCCTCGACCGTGTTCCGTTTCTGGGAGATCAGCAAGTACTAGTTCCGTACCCGGTTCTGTCGGGGCGATCGCCGGGCACACTGGCCGGCATGCCTGTCTCGCTGCATCACATCGTCATCGACGCGCACGACCTTCCCGCCCTGGCCCGGTTCTGGGCCGAGGCGCTGGGTTGGCGGATCCTGTCCCAGCGGGAGCGGGAGGTCGTGATCGGGCCTGACGAGACCGCGCCGGTGGGCATCTGCTTCATGCCCGTGACGGACCGTAAGGTCGTCAAGAACCGGCTGCACCTCGACCTGACATCCGCGGCGGAGGACCGGGAGGCCGAGATCGAGCGCCTCCTCGCACTTGGCGCACGCAGGGCCGACGTCGGGCAGAGCGGCAGCGAATCGTGGACCGTGCTGGCCGATCCGGAGGGGAACGAGTTCTGCGTCGTTTGCCCTAAGGAGACCCTCATCGGCTGAGGGCCGGCCCGTAATGCCTGGTGGGTCGGCGTGTGGCGTCGGATGCGGTGCATCGCGAGGCGGAGGGGCATCCTCGTACCGAGTGCATTCGGGCGTTCCGACAACAGTGAGGTGCCGTAGCTGTCGTCACGCGCCCGCCCGGGGTTACGGGATAGCCCTTGGGACGTGACGATCGTCGTCGAAGCCGGGTGGCCGTCCGCCGCATGAGCCATGGTGCGGGCGGGCGGCCTGGCTGTCGGTCTTACCGGGATCGTGCGCCGGATGCTCGGTGCCGCAGGTACCGGCGGCACCGGTCGGTGACGGCTCGCAGTTCGTCGCGATCTCGACGTGCGCCCGACCGTACCGGGCGCACGTCGGGTGGGATGCCGCTGGACTACTTGGGGGCCGGTCCGTAGTGCACGGTGACCCGGTCGAACCCCAGGGAACCGAGCAGGCCCTTGAGCATGTTCGTGGTGTTCTTCTCGGCGCGGCCGGTCAGGCCGCTGTCCTTGGCAGCCTCGCCGATGTGCTGGGCGGCGAGCTTGTTGACCGCCTGCTCACTGCTGGGGTTGTCCGAGAAGAAGTCGCCGATTCGGTCGAGGAACCCGCGTTGCTTGGACACGGCGTAGGAGCGGTCCGGGTCCAGTGCCGGCTTGCCCAGTACGGCATGCGGCAGTCGGATGTCCGCCGTGGTGCGCTCCTTGTTGATCACCACACCGTCACTCGCCACCTTACCGAGGTCGACGGACGCACCGACGGTACCTGCACCGACATACAGGGTGCGGGTGCCGCGGATGGCATCCGGCAGGAACTTCGCGTCCTTCTCCAGATCCACGACGACCTGGAAGTTGCCGGACGCCGCCTCGTACGAGCTCATGTCCTGAATCGACTTCAGCACCGCTGGTCCCGAGCGGTCCTTCGTCGTGTCACCGAAGAAGTCACCGATGCCGGGAAGCACGCTGAGGCGGGTGCCCACGAGCAGCAGAGCGAGTGCGGCCGCGCCGAGCGCGACGGCTTTCACCCACCACCGGGGGCGGTCGGGGCGAGGTGCACGATCTCCCGACTTCCCCGACGATCCGAGGTGCTCGGAACTCCCGCGTTGCTTGCCGGCTCTCCTTGCGTCAGTGGACGTCATTGCATCCGTGTGACCCGATCGTCACCTTCCAATCAGCCTGACCGGTCACAATCGGACAGATCCTGTATCCCGAAGCAGACGCCGGTCCGACGGCTCAAGTGTCCCGGTTCGGGCCGCTGATCACTCGGGCCGTGAACCCCGACGGGTCTGCCGGCCGCGACGCTACTGCCGCCCCCGTCGACGAACTCTCCGGCCGATGCCCTCCTCAGCAGTTCGGTGACGAGTGTCGTGCGCGTCCGCTGCGGGTTGTTCTGCTGCTGCCCGCCGCTCCCGCCGTCACCGCCTGTACCTTCCGAAGCGCCCGTGCCCGCGCCATCCGCACATCGCCGTCACCGGCACGCCCTGAAGGAGAGACAACATGAGTACGACCAGCCCACAGAGAAGAGCCGCCATGTTCGTCGGACCCGACGACGACCCCCGGCTCGGTGCTCCCTCGACCGGCGAAGAACGCGGCATGCTTGCCGGGTTCCTCAGGGCTCAGCGCTCGACGCTGGAACTGAAGTGCGCGGGTCTGGACGCCGAGCTGTCCCGGCGCTCCGTCGGGCCCTCCACCCTCTCGCTGCTCGGCCTCGTCCGCCATCTTGCCGACGTCGAACGCCGATGGTTCCGCCAGGTCCTTGCCGGTCAGGACGCACCATCGCGCTTCTCCTCGTCGGCCGAGCCCGACGGCGACTTCGACGGCGCGGTGTCCGATCCTGCCGTTGTGGTCAAGGCATGGGAGGCATGGCACGCCGAGGTGGCGTTCGCCGACGCCTTCGTCGCCGAAGCGCCCCACCTGGACCTTGTGGGCGAGGACGCATGGCGCGGGACGGTGTCGCTGCGCTGGGTGCTCATCCACATGGTCGAGGAGTACGCCCGGCACAACGGACACGCTGATCTGCTCCGTGAGCGCATCGATGGCGCGGTCGGCGTGTGACGAGACCGCTGAGGCCGGCCGTGGCGCACCGGGCAGGATCCGGCGCAGCACGGATGTGTGATCGCTCCGGTCGCCGACCTGCCATGTGTGCTCCAGGAGGTCAGGGGCCAACTCCGTGACCTTGAGCTGGGCGAGATCTTCAGCACTGTCCCAGTGGCACTCACAGTTGTGCTCCTCGGGGCAGGCGATCATTTCCCGTGGGAGGTGGAGGCCGGGCCGTCAAGCGCGAAGTCGTGCGCGTGCCGGTCGAGGTCCATCACGGCGTCCACGTTCGAGGGCTTCCGGAGATTGCCCTGCCCGAAGATCCCGGATCTAGCGGCGCGGCCCTCGGAACCGCACCCCCGACAACGGCCGGGCAGGGGCGGTCTGTCGTGCCCTTGCGGTCAGCCTGCCTGGTACACGTGAGCGTCGGCGCCCTGCCACTGGATCACGCTGGGATCGTCGAGAACCCGCTCCGGGGCAGCGAGACCGGCGGCGGACAAAAGCACGACAAGGTCGTGGTCGCTGTACGCGGTCCCCAACGTCCGCTCGCAACTGTTGGCGTGCATCGTCACAAGTCTGCCTCCGGAAGGCGTGGGGGCCTGAACGGTCCAGTGGGGTGTCACCATGGCTTCAGGGTGTCTCCAAATACCCGTCGGTGTACCGCACTTACGGGCCGTACACCCGTCTGGCCGATCGGCGTTTTGTTCGGAACCGGGCGATCTGGTTAGCTGCTTCTGCCGTCCGGTCTGAGCAACCGTCAGTGACTGACCGCGACCGGACGCAATTCCGCCCCCCTTCCGGGGAAGGGGGGCGGAATTGAGCGTCCAGGCTCAGAACCTCGTCTCCCCAAGGGTGTTACGCAGAAGAGCTGCGCCACAGGCGGCCTTCCCGTACCGAAGAGCCGGCTGAACCTGGGGCCGTGATCTTCGAGGCCCGGACGGCCTGCTGCTCCGGCGTCGGAGGGGCAGGGTCGGTCACCATCCGCAGCGGTGCCTGGAGCGACCTCCGGCCCGAGCCGTTGCGTACGCCGCGGCGGCCGATCCGCGCCTGCGGCATGACCGGACCGTCCGCTACCGACAGATGCCGCTCGTCCGGACGGTCGCGATGAGCCGGGTGCCGCCGGGTCCGGTCCGCGGACGGTCCCGGCGGTGAGTGCGCCCGTAGTTGTTGCGGTCGGTCGCCTTGCGCCCGTCGATCGCGGTGTTTCGGCGGAGCCTGGCCCTGGGCGGTTCGTCGGCGTTTCTGTGCTGGTGGTACGGGAGTCGGCGGGGCGTGGGTGTCGGGTTTCCGCGCGGTCCAGGCCGGCGTCTTGCCATAGGGATCGACCACGACCACGTCCGGAGTCGCCGTTGAGCCCTGGTGGTCCGGACGCGCGTTCAGTAACTCGAAGGACCGAAAATTCAACACGTGGAGTAATGGATGTCCAGGTCGCCCAATGCGTTAAGCGTAGGCATGGAGGTATATGTGCAGCATGTCGCGACTGCTGCAACTACTGAGAGTCATGTACGTTGACGTGCGTCGCGCCGGTCGGGTACCGGCGCATGTCTGGTCGTTCGGCAAGCACATAGCCAGCCACATGTCTGGTCCATCTACCATCCGAAAGGAGTGAGCGTGAACGCTCGCTTTGGCGTGAGTCGGGGAAAGCTGCTTGCGGTCTCAGCACTGGCCGCGTTCGTCACCTCGACCCTCTCAGGATCCGTGTCTGCTCTCGCAGACACGGACCAAGCGCGTTCAGAACACTGGGGCGTGATCACCCGCAACACGATCGGCTCTCCCGTCGCCGATCTGAGGGACGGCCCGTACGGCTCGTACGACAAGACGGGATCCGCCGCCAGGCCGCCGTACGGGACGGGCAGCCTTGGAATCGAGGTGGCAGACGGGTCCCAGGCGGGCTCTGATCCCCGAGAGAAGGTCGACTTCGGCAACGAGGTCGACTTCTACGGCGATTCGGTGCTGAGCCTGCAGAATGTCGGGTTCCGCGTCTTCCAGACCCACGAGAACGTCCTCGCCGGCGGCCCGGACAACCTGCCGAACATCAGATTCGAGATCGATCCGAACCTGACGTCAAACCCCACCAACTACTCCACGTTGGTGTGGGTGCCGGCTGCAGTCCCGTTGACGAGCGAGAACCAATGGAGCGGGTACATCGATGCCACCCAGAATGGTTACTGGTACCTCACGGGTGCCGCGGGTGGAGCGACCAACTGTAGTTCGTCACTCCCCCACTGCAACTGGGCGCAGATCAAGTCCGCGCTCGACGACCCCGGCAGCAGCGGTAGGCCGACCATCCTCTCCGCTGCGGTAGGCAAGGGCCGCGACAGCGCGTGGGTTGGCGCTGTCGACGGTCTCCGGATCAACCGGACCATCTACGACTTCGAGGCGGACGGCGTCAACGCTCGTCGAGTCAACTGACGTGTAGGTCCAGGCGGTGGACCGGCCAACAGCCGGTCCACCGCTTGGACATGAAGTCCGGATGCGCGGCCGTTCCGCCCCTCGCACCACGCACGATGACGCTGCTGTTCGTCCGGTTCCGCTGTTGGTCCGTGACCGGGTCGTCGCACGCATGTACAACCTCGCCCTGCGCCTCATCAGGGCACTCGAAACCGACCCTCGATCTGCGACATCGCAGTCTTCTGCAACACGCACCGGGCCTTCTCCGAGCCGCTCCAGAGGGTAGGTCTCAGACAGATCGGTTTTCCGCGCTGACCATCCAGGCGTGCTTCTCCAGCGAGTCGATGACGGCGTGCAGCAGGTCGGCCGTGGAGGGATCTTCGCTGTCGACCTGGTCATGGAGGGTGCGCAGCGTATCGACGGTGGCACGCAGGCGCGCAGTGACGAGGTCGACAACCGCGCTCACATTCTGCTCGCCCTCCGGGAACGCGGGGAGAGTGGTGGTCGCTGCCACGGTTTCGGTACGGCCGTCCGGGCAGGCCGCGAGAGCCCGCATACGTTCGGCGATGGTGTCGGCGGACTCCCGCGCCTCGTCGACGATCTCATCCAGTTGCAGGTGGAGGTCCCGGAAGTTGTGACCGACCACGTTCCAGTGGGCCTGCTTCCCCTGGAGGTGCAGTTCCACGAGGTCCACCACGATCTGCTGCAAGGCCTGGGCAAGCTGCGGCGACGCCGTGAAGCCGGCGGAATCGGTCTCTGAACGCCGGGAGCCCCCAGGGGCAGAGGATGCGGTCATGGCGTCGCTCCTTCGAGAGCACAAGGGACCGGGCCCCCGAGCGGGAGGCCCGTCGACTGACACCGACAAGCCTACGAAGGTCACTCTGAGCCGCCACCGGGGTTCGGCCGCCCGGCCGTTCAGCCGCGTCGGTGTCACCCCGCCGGGAGCCCCGCACATATGGCGTGCTTTCGCTTTCGAACCCGAGATGCCGCACCATCCGGCACCACACGCGCGCCGACGCCCCTGAGCGGTCGGTGCGCACCGGCCCGAGCTCTCTGGACCGCGGCGAGGTCGCCCGATCGGACGCACCCTTCCGGATCGTGGCCCGTTGCTGCCCCAGATCATGGCTCGCGGCGGTGTCCCGGCTGACGTTCTCCGACGGGGCAGCTGACGGACTCGGCGATTGCGGCCAAGAGGGTCAGCACGCCGACGGACCGGCCACGGGTCTCGCCGACATCGTGCCCGGTCCGAGTGAGAACCGCGGACCACCGAGAGTTCGCGCGGTGGCCGACGGCGCCGCCTACCTGTCACCGAAGGTCGCGACCCGAGTGGTCGCGCACCTCGCGTCGAGCGGCGCCGGTGCCCTGGCCGGTCGACGTGGCGCCGCCCGTGAGCGGGTCGATGGGCTCACCGCCCGGGAACGCGAAGTGCTGTCCTTCCTCGGTAGCGGGCTGTCCAACGGCCAGATCGCGCGCCGAGTGCATGTGGTGGAAGGAACGATCAAGGCGCACGTCAGCTCCGTCCTGGCCCGCCTGGGTGTCGACAACCGGGCCGCTGCCGCCGTCCTGGCGCACGAGGCCGGCATCGTTCTCCCACCAGCGTCTGACCAGCAGTGATGTTGCCCGTCGCCCGAGCGGCAACACGGCGAGCAACACAGCAGCCACGACGGTACCGCCGAGGATCGCACCGGCGAGCACGTCGTGCGGGTAGTGGACTCCCACCAGGACGCGCAGCAGCGCCGCTGCCCCGGCCAACGGCAGTGTGAGGGTGGCCAGGCGAGGCGACAGCATGGCCAGCCCCACTGCGAGAGCGGCGGCCAGGGTGGCGTGGTTGCTCGGGAAAGACCAGTCCCCCGTCGGTGGGCACTCCGTGATCGCCTCGCCCCCCCCGCAACGCCCGGCAGGGCCGCTCCTCGTCCACGACCAGTTTCAGCGCCTCGCTGATGGCACAGGCGGCAACGGCGCCGACACCGATCACGACGGCTCCTGCCGTGCCGGCCGCGTCCTGGCGGCGGACCGCGGTCCAGTACAACCGGACCAGCAACAACCCGAGAATCGCCACGGTGCCCTCGGAGGCCGCCTCAAGAAGCGAGCCCATCCATGCCGGTGCGTCCGCAACCGCTTCGGCCACCGACCGGTACGCCGATACCGAAGCACCTTTCGTGACCTCGGTTGCGCCGGCCTTGCCCAGCCCGCCCGGGGACAGCCACACGTTCGCTCCGGCACCCGCGCTCAGTAATGCCACGGAGCCCGGTATCCGGGCGACCCGGAAGTTCTTTTCACAGTGCGTTTCCATGCCCACGAACGTAGGAGCGGCAGCAGCGGGAAGACCGAGCCGAATGGCAAGGCCGGACTTGGACGATGGTCAGGGTTGACGCCCGCGCATCACTGGACGTTCCCGGTCCACTGAGAAGCGCTCCGTTCGCCCCACGACTGGTTCTGCCCTCTCGGAGTCTTCGCCGCGGACGTGGACATCGTGTCGGCGACGGGTTGGCAGACCTTCAGTCGGCGACGTGGCGGTGTGCCTTCTGCGGGATGCAGAAGAGCGCGAGGGCGGCGGCCGTCAGGTATGCGGCCGCGCCGATGGCCATGCTGGTCCGCAGTCCGGTGGTGAAGTCGGCTGCGGAGGCCAGTAGCGAGCCTCCCAGCGCGACGCCTGCGGCGCTGCCCACCTGGCGGGCGGTGTTGAACAAGGCGGAGGCGGTACCGGAGTACTTGTCGGGGGCGGCTGACATCGCGGTGGCAGTTGATCCGGTGAGGGCGAAGGACGTGCCGAAGCCCGCCGCCATCATCGGCGCCACGAGCAGGAGGTAGTCCGGGTCCGGTCCGGCGGCGGCCCAGCCTGCCAGGCCCGCCGACCCCAGGAGCATGCCCGTGACCACGAGCGGGCGGTGTCCGGTGGTGCCTGCCAGTCGGCCCGACAGGACGGAGGCGAACATCGTCATGGCCACCGCCGGGAAGAGCGCGATCCCGGTGCGCAGTGCGGACAGACCGCGCTGGTGCTGGAAGTACAGACTGGCGGTGAAAATCATGCCGTAGAAGGCGAAGTTGAACAGCAGACCGATGGCCGCGCCCCCGCTCATCGCGCGGGAGCGCAGCAGCCACAGGGGCACCACGGGTGTGCGGGCCAGACGCTCGCGGAGGATGAACGCGGCGGCTGCCAGCAGGCACAGGCCTGCCCCGATGAGGATCAGTGGGTCCGCCCAGCCACGGCGTCCGGCCTCGTTCAGGACGGCGGTGAGCAGGGCCACCATCGCGATGAGCGCGCACTGGGCGGGCCAGTCCACGGGGCGGTCCGGACGTCTGGCCGAAGCGGGCACACGGCGGAGCGTCAGCAACAGACAGGCGCATCCGACGGGCAGGTTGATGAAGAACACCCATCGCCAGCCCAACGTGGTGACCAGAAGGCCGCCCAGGAGGGGGCCTGCGCAGGCGGCGACACCCGCCATGGAGCCCCAGATGCCGAAGGCCCGGGAGCGCTCGGCGGGTGAGGGATACGCTTGTTGGAGGAGAGCGAGGGAGCCGGGCACGATCAGTGCCGCGCCGAGTCCCTCCAGGAGTCGGGCGGCGACCAGGGCCCCGGCGCTCCGGGCCAGTCCGCAGCCGGCCGAGGCGGCGGTGAACACCACCACTCCGGTACAGAAGATCCGGCGGTTTCCCAGCCGGTCGCCCAGCGCGCCGCCGGTGAGCAACAGGCCGGCGAAGACCAGGGTGTAGCCGTCGGTGATCCACTGGATCCCGGTGAGCGAGGCCGACAGTTCCCGTCCCACCACCGGGACGGCGACGTTGATGACCGTCACATCCAGGATGACCATGAAGTAGCCCGCGCACACCGCGAGAAGCGGGGCCAGGGACCGGCCGGAAGCCGCAGGCTCCTCCGGTCGATCGGCTCGGGGGATACCGGCGCGTACCATGGCGACAGGGTATTACCGCGACAAATGCCTCCCGCGGCTTGAGCGGCCCAGCGGCGCGCCGGGCTCGCGGGCCGCACTGGGCCTCAACGGCGCGCTTCAGGAACCCGATTGCTCAGCGCCGTACGTGGCCGGTCCCACGCCGGTGAAGCCTCGGTTCCACGCAAGTCCCTTGCGCAGAACCTCGCCGGAGGCCGATCCGGGGTCCACGGTCGCCATGGCACCCGGGGGAGCGCGTCCAGGTCGGCCGATGGGGGCCGACCTGGACGTAATGATCAGACGAGGTCGAACCGGTCGAGGTTCATCACCTTGTCCCACGCCGCGACGAAGTCCTTCACGAACTTCTCCTTCGCGTCATCGCTCGCGTAGACCTCCGCGACCGCGCGCAGCTCGGAGTTCGACCCGAAGACGAGGTCGGCTCGGCTGCCGGTCCACCTGACCTCGCCCGTGGAGGCGTCGCGGCCCTCGAACGTGTTCGCGTCCTCGGACGTCGCCTTCCATGTGGTGCCCAGGTCGAGCAGGTTGACAAAGAAGTCGTTGGTCAAGGACCCGGGCGTCGTGGTGAAGGCGCCGAGCGGCGACTGCTGGTGGTTCGCGCCCAGGACGCGGAGGCCACCGACCAGGACCGTCAACTCGGGGGCGCTCAGCGTCAGCAGGTTCGCCTTGTCGAGCAGCAGGTACTCGGCCGGCAGCCGGTTGCCCTTCCCGAGGTAGTTGCGGAAGCCGTCCGCGTTCGGCTCCAGTGCGGCGAAGGACTCCGCGTCGGTGTGCTCGTCCGTCGCATCGACGCGGCCCGGGGTGAAGGGCACCTGGACGTCGTGACCGGCGTCCTTGGCGCCCTTCTCGACGGCGGCGACGCCGCCGAGCACGATCAGGTCGGCCAGGGAGACGTGCTTGTCACCGGAGTTGAAGGCACGCTGGATGCCCTCCAGCGTGCGCAGTACCTCGGCCAGCTGGTCGGGTTCGTTGGCCTCCCAGCCGCGCTGCGGCTCCAGTCGGATGCGCGCGCCGTTGGCGCCGCCGCGCTTGTCGCTGCCGCGGAACGTCGAGGCCGACGCCCATGCGGTGGAGACCAGCTGCGAGACGGTCAGGTCCGAGCCGAGGATCTTCGCCTTGAGGGCGGTGATGTCCTCGGCGTCGATGACCTCGCCCTCCGCCTCCGGCAGCGGGTCCTGCCACAGGAGGGTCTCTTCCGGGACCTCCGGGCCGAGGTAGAGCGACTTCGGGCCCATGTCGCGGTGGGTCAGTTTGTACCAGGCCCGCGCGAAGGCGTCCGCGAACTCCGCGGGGTTCTCGTGGAAGCGGCGGGAGATCGGCTCGTAGATCGGGTCGAGGCGCAGCGACAGGTCCGTCGTGAGCATCGAGGGAGCGATCTTCTTCGAGGGGTCGTGGGCGGCGGGGACCGTGCCCTCGCCCGCGCCGTCTTTCGGCTTCCACTGGTTGGCGCCCGCGGGGCTCTGGGTCAGCTCCCACTCGTAACCGAAGAGGTTGTCGAAGAAGCCGTTGCTCCACCGGGTGGGCGTGGTGGTCCAGGTGACCTCCAGGCCGGAGGTGATGGCGTCCGCGCCCTTGCCCGTGCCGTACGTGCTCTTCCAGCCCAGGCCCTGCGCCTCGATCGGGGCGGCCTCGGGGTCGGCGCCGACGCTCTCCGCCGGGCCCGCGCCGTGGGTCTTGCCGAAGGTGTGACCGCCCGCGATCAGGGCGACCGTCTCCTCGTCGTTCATCGCCATCCGGCGGAAGGTCTCACGGATGTCGCGGGCCGCGGCGATCGGGTCCGGGTTGCCGTTCGGGCCCTCCGGGTTGACGTAGATGAGGCCCATCTGCACGGCGCCGAGCGGGTTCTCCAGCTCACGGTCGCCGGTGTAGCGCTCGGCGTCGAGCCAGGTGGTCTCGGGCCCCCAGTACACGTCCTCCTCGGACTCCCAGACGTCCTCGCGGCCACCGGCGAAGCCGAATGTGTCGAAGCCCATCTGCTCCAGGGCGACATTGCCGGTGAGGATCATGAGGTCGGCCCAGGAGAGGCTCTGGCCGTACTTCTTCTTCACGGGCCACAGCAGGCGCCGGGCCTTGTCGAGGTTCCCGTTGTCCGGCCAGCTGTTGAGAGGGGCGAAGCGCTGCTGGCCGGCCCCGGCACCGCCACGGCCGTCGCTGATCCGGTAGGTGCCCGCGCTGTGCCACGCCATCCGGATCATGAACGGCCCGTAGTGGCCGAAGTCGGCGGGCCACCAGTCCTGCGAGGTCGTCAGTACCTCCGCGATGTCCCGCTTCACGGCCGGGAGGTCGAGGGGCTTGAACGCCTCGGCGTAGTCGAACTCCTCGCCGAGCGGGTTGGCCACACCGGGGTTCTTGGCAAGGATCTTCAGGTTGAGCCGCTCCGGCCACCACTGGCGGTTTCCGCCGCCTTGAGTCGGGTGCGCGGCGCGCCCGTGCGCGACCGGGCAGCCACCTCCGCCCTCCGCCTTCGCGTCTACGACGATTGCATCATGGTTCTCAGACATGGGAATCCTTCCGGACCAGGCGGATCACGGTGCTCAGGAACTGTGGATGGTGGAACAGTCGGGCATGGGCCCCGGCAGTCGACGTCGGCTTCGTCGACCGAGAAGGCTTGGCCATCGGACGCGACAGGAGCAGGGGGTATCGCCGACCGCGCAGCCGGCGTCGACGACGACACGGTGCGCCCCTCGAACCGTGCCGGGTCCCCGGCCGGTTCGATGCGGCGTACGAGTCGCGCCGAAGCGAGCGCGTGGAGGGTCTCAGGGACGTGAAGGGAGATACGCCCCACGCGATCTCACGCCCCGTCGGTGGTCGTCCCGATGCCGAGGTGGCCACCGTCCTGGACGGCCTCAAGCAGCGCGAGGCGGGCGGCTGCGACCCACAGGCTGGCACTGCGCGGCTCCTCGGGGATGATCCGTCACGGCTCTTTCTCCTGCGGTACTGGAGTGTTCCTGTCCCTTGGCCATCAACGAAACCGATCCTACAATGGACAGAATCCAAGTCAAGAAGCGCGCCAAACCCATATCCAGCAGGAACCCGGACGTGCGTCGGCACCTTCGGGTATCCACCGAACCTGAATAGGTGAACCGATATGAGTGACCTGCTGGAGCGACTGCGACTGCGAGGGCGTGACTGGCGGATGACCTCCCAGCGGCGTGTCGTTGCGGAGGTTCTCGATGGTGAACATGTGCATCTCACGGCCGAAGAGGTGCACGCCCGTGCGGTACAGCGGCTGCCCGAGATCTCCCGGGCGACCGTCTACAACGCCCTGGGCGAGCTGGTCGCACTCGGCGAGGTCCTGGAGTTCTCCACTGACGGCCGCGCAAAGCGTTACGACCCCAATGCACAACACCCGCACCAGCACCTGGTGTGCTCCAGCTGCGGAACCATCCGCGATGTCCACCCGACCGGCGATCCGCTGACCGACCTCCCGGCGGAGGAGCGGTTCGGCTTCACGGTGTCCAAGGTCGAGGTCACCTACCGCGGGTTGTGTCCGTCGTGCGCCCGGACCACGCCTGACCACTGAGATCTTGTGGTGGGGCGCGGTGAGCCGACGGATGTGGCATGGAGCCGGACTACGCCGTTGCCGCCGGTTGCTGCTGGCCGGCGGGACGGCTGTGGCTGCGGGTGACGGACGGCTGTGGCTGCAGGCGACCGGTGGTCCGGCCAGAGGGCGAGCAGGACAGGAGCGAGGGCCGGCCATGCGGTACGCGTAAGGTCGGCATGGTGATTGCGACCATCGTCTTCGACGTCGGCGAAACCCTCATCAGGGACGACCGGTACTGGCAGACCTGGGCGGAGTGGCTCGGCGTCCCACGGCACACCGTCAGCGCTCTCGTCGGGGCCGTCGTCACCCAAGGCCGCGACAACACGGACGCGTTGAGGATCCTCCGCCCCGACATCGACGTCGGCGCGGAGTACCGCGCGCGCGAAGCGGCCGGCCAGGGCGAGCACCTCGACGAGACGGACCTCTACCCGGATGTTCGGCCGGCCCTCGCGGGGCTTCGCAAGCTCGGTGTCCGCGTCCTCGTCGCCGGGAACCAGAGCGCGAAGGCCGGGATCCTGCTGCGTGCCCTGGACCTGCCCGCAGACCTCGTCGTCACCTCGGGGGAGTGGGGGGTCGCGAAGCCTGATCCGGCGTTCTTCCAGCGAGTTCTGCAGGAGTCCGGTGCTGCTGCCCACGAGACGGTGTACGTCGGTGACCACCCGGTGAACGACGTGTTCCCCGCCAAGGCGGCCGGGCTGCGGGTCGCCCACATTCGCCGCGGACCGTGGGGGAACTGGTGGGCCGGCGACCCGGACGTCATCGCGGCCGCGGACTGGTCCATCAACTCACTCACGGAGCTGACCGCCGTCGTCGGCGACTGACGCAACCGGGCGGCCCCACCTGAGACCTTGCTTTCAGGTGGGGCCGTCTGCGTATCCGAGGCGGAGCCGCACAGCAGGTTCGGCAGGTAGGCGCATCGCCCGCCACCGCAGCGTCGCCGGCCCCCGGCTCAGCGGCGGCCGGTAGGTGCGAGCCGCCTCGCCCGGCGACGGCTGAACCTCCCGGCGCGGTGGCGGTGCTCGGTGGTGCCGTTGCAGGTCGAGGGCTTTGAACACCGGGGTTTTCACCGGCCATCCGGATTCCGTCTCCCTGGCGGTCGGCTGCCGGTGGCCCGGGCAGGGCTACCGTGCGCGCATGCTGGTACCGGACGTGATCGTCGACCCGCGCCGCTGCCGGTGGCTCGGGTTCGCAGGCTCGGTCGCGGTCGCGATGGGCGGGCTCACTGCGGGGGCGTTGCCGGTGCGGGACGCGGTAGGGCCCTACGGCGGCCGGCTGGGGCTGGCCGGTGCGTACTTCGGGCTGGTGCTCCTGGTCGCCGCGTGGTGGTGGCTGGGGCGAGCGGTGCGCGGGCCCGAACCGCCGGGGGAGCGGTTCCTGTTGGTGACGCTGGGGATCTGGGCGGTGCCGCTGGTGCTGGGGCCGCCGCTGTTCAGCCGGGACGTGTACAGCTATCTGGTGCAGGGCACGATGGCCGCTGCGCACATGGACGTGTACGCACACGGCGCCGACCGGCTCGGCGGGCCGCTGGCCGCGGAGGTGCCGCCGATCTGGCAGCACACGCCGACGCCGTACGGCCCCGTCTTCCTGGTCGTGGCCAGGGCGGCGGTACCGCTGGGGATCGTCGGCATGCGGCTGGTGGCGCTGTTCGGCGTCGCCCTGATGATCGCCTTCCTGCTCGTACTCGCCGAGCGCTGTGGCACCGACCGGTCGGCCGCGCTCTGGTTGGGCGCGCTCAACCCACTGCTCCTGCTGCACCTGGTCGCAGGCGCGCACAACGACGCGATGATGCTGGGGCTGCTCGGCGCGGGCCTGGTGGCGGCGTCCGGACGGTGGCCGTTGTCGGCCGCGGTACTGGTCACGCTGGCCGCCCTGGTGAAGGTGCCTGCCGCTCTGGGGCTGTTCGCGGTCGCGTCGATCTGGTCGACCAGGCTGCACGGGCGTGCCCGGCTGGTCAGGACCGGACTTGCCACCCTTGCCGTCGCGGTGACGACCACGATGGTCGCCACCGCCGCCACCGGCACCGGCTACGGCTGGATCAGCGCCCTCGGTACCCCCGTCTCCGCCCACAACTGGTCTCTAACCGGCACCCTCGGCCGCCTCACCGGCGCCGTGCCCGCCTGGCACTTCCTGGGTGTCGCCGCGATCGCCGTTGTGCTGCTCCTGGTCTGGCGCCACCGCCACGGTCTCGGCCCGGTGTACGCCCTCGGGCTCGGCCTGGCCGCCGTCGCCCTGCTCGGCCCCGCGATCCGCCCCTGGTACGTGCTCTGGGCGCTGTTTCCCATCGCGGCCGCCGCACCGCGGGGCCGGGTGCGCCGCTGGGCAGCCGCCGGCAGTTGTGTGCTCGCCCTCGCCGTACTTCCGGACGGTTTCGCCCCGGACGTAAGGCAGTTGGTGCTCGCGGTGAGCGGCGGCGGACTGGCGGCGCTGGTCCTGCTGACCTGGCGGGCAGCGGCCCGGACGACGGCCCTCGACGCGCCGGGAACGCTGCCGTGAGGCCGCAGCAGCTACTCCGGACGGTGCTCCCGGTCGCCGGCGCCGTGCTCTTCGTAGCGACGGTGCCGTACCACCGGGACTGGTTCGACCTCTACATCTACTACGGGACCGTCGACGACTGGATCCGGCACGGCGGCCGGATCTACGACTACCTGCGGCCCGGGACCGTATACGGCTTCACCTACCCGCCCTTCGCCGCCGTCTGCATGCTGCCCATGCTCCTGGTCGGACGCACCGGCGCGGTGGTGGGCTGCCTGCTGCTCAGTGCGGCCGCGTCGGTGCTGCTGTTGCGCGGTCCGCTGCGGGAACTGCCCGTGGGCCGAGGTGGCTTG
This sequence comes from Streptomyces sp. NPDC005262, assembly GCF_042872425.1. NCBI lineage: Bacteria > Bacillati > Actinomycetota > Actinomycetes > Kitasatosporales > Streptomycetaceae > Streptomyces > Streptomyces sp. NPDC005262. The sequence goes on along the minus strand of NZ_JBIAKK010000003.1, from coordinate 303,016 downwards.
GTGGTGACCGGATGCCTCTTCGTGATGCTGGAGCCGGTGCGGGACACCTTCAGTCTGGGCCAGGTGAATCTGCTGCTGATGGCGCTGGTGTACGCGGACAGCGGGCGGGGCCGTTTCGGGGGCGTCGGCATCGGCCTCGCGGCGGCGTTCAAGCTCACGCCGGGCATCTTCATCGGATACCTGCTGCTCACCGGGCGCCGCCGGGCTGCTGCCGTCGCCACGGGTACGGCGCTCGCAGCGACCGCGATCGGTGTGCTGGCGGCGCCGCGCGCGTCATGGGTGTTCTGGACCAGGGCGCTGTGGGACACGCACCGGGTAGGCGCCTTGGACTACGTGTCCAACCAGTCGCTCCAGGGCGCGCTGGCCCGGCTGGGCGCGGCCCGCCCGGTGTGGGTGCTGGCCGTGCTCGTGGTGCTCGGTCTCTGGGCCTACCGTGTGCGCCGGGCGGCCGCGGTCGGTGACGACGAGGCCGGGATGGCCCTCACCGGCCTTGCGGCGTGCCTGATCAGCCCGGTGACCTGGGTGCACCACCTGGTGTGGGCGGTGCCCGCCGTCGCGTTGCTCGCCAGAACCGGCCATCGCGCCGTTGCCGCGGTCCTGTACGTGGTGCTGTGCAGCAGTGTCGTATGGCTGTGGCGTGATGACTCGTCCGGCGTGGACGGTTTCCTCGGCGGGAGCATGTACGTGTGGATCTGCCTGGGGTTGCTGGCGCTGTGGCCGCAGGAGCCCTCCCGGCTTCGGTCTCGCAGCTGTGCTCGGCGCGCGGAGGAGCCGGGCCTGGAGGCAGCGCCCTGAGCCGGCCAGGGGCCGGCTCGACCGGGGTGGCGCTTACTGCTCGGTGTCGCTGTCGATCCGGCTGACGGACCGCGTGGCCGTTCCGCCTGCCGGGGCCGTGACCGTCGCACGACCGGCCGGCTTTCAGACCACCTTCGAGCGCACCAGGGCGCCCAGTACCAGCGCCCCGGGGATCAGCGGCAGCCATACCGTGATTATGCGGTAGCCCAGCACCACGGAGCCGGCGGCTGTGACCGATGCTCCGGCGGCGACGAGGGCGACGACCAGCGCCGCATCGACGGAGCCGATGCCGCCGGGCGTCGGGACGGCGGCGGCCGCGATGCTGGCGGCGAGATACGCGATCGCCACATGGATCACGGGTACCGGTACGTCGACGGCCAGCGCGACCGCGGCCAGTCCGGCGGCCTGCAGGACGGGGAAGGCCAATGAGCCGCCCCACAGGGCGAGCGCCCGGGCGGGCCTGGCATGCAGCGCACGCGCGTCGGTCAGAGCGGTGCCCAGAAAGGTACCGATGACCCTGCGGAGCGGGCGTATGGCGACCATTGCGAGCACTGCCGCGCAGACCAGGCCGCCCGCCGCCCACACGAGTGGGAGGGCGACCGTCTTCGGGACGAGGCCGTCCAGCCGGAGCGCGCCGGGGCTGGCGACCAGGAGCGTGAGCAGGAGCACGACCCGGGCCGCTGCTTCCGCCAGGAGGTACAACGCGAGTGCGGCGGAGGACTGGGTCAGCGGGATTCCGCAGCCCCTGAGGAAGCGCAGATTGACCGCGCCCGCGCCCAGTCCGGCCGGCAGCAGGTGGTTGGCGGCGCCCGAGGCGAACTGGGTGGCGAACAGCCGTCCGGCGGGGAGCGGTTCGAGCACCGCGCCCTGGCGTGCGAAGGACACCGCGACCCAGCCCAGCCCGGTGACCGCCAGCGCGGCCAGCAGCCAGTAGCGGTCGGCGGTGAGGAGCCCGCGGCCGCCGGAGGCGATGACCGGCCAGTTCAGGGCCACCCAGACACCGATGACGGTGATCGGGGCCAGGCAGGCGATCCGGCGCAGGAATGGCATGCGGGGTAGGGCCATCGGTCTCGGTCGTCCCTGCTCGTCGTGCGCCCGTCTGGAGCGGGCTCGCCGACAGCGTCCCCGGCGCGCACGACGTCCCGGCGTCGTGCGACCGACGTCCGGTGGGCGGGGTGGTGGCCGGAAGGGGAGCCGGTACCGCGTCGGTGGCACCGGCTCCGGTCGTCCCGGGCCCGCCCCGGCGCCCGCCGGACTGCGGGCGGGGTGACGGACCATGCTGCTGTGCCCTGTACGCCACCGGATGCCCCGGCCGAAGTAATCTCCCCTCGGCCCGCCGTCCGGAGCACGCAACACGGCCCGGGAGCGACAACCGCGTGGCTCCCGGGCCGGGTACCGGACTCAGGCCGCCGTCCGGCCGCCTGCCGAGGCCGGTTACACGAACGGGGCCATGAAGTCCTTCGGCGTCAGTGCCCGGTCCACGATGCGGGTGTCGCCGATCCAGCCGTAGAAGCTCTGGCCGAACTGCTCGGCGAACTGGGTGCCGCCGATCACGAACGGCTTTCCGAGCGTCGCGATGCCGGTGGCCGGCTGGGACGGGTTCCGGGCGATCTTCGACCCGTCGACGTACATCACCGTGTGGTGACCGTCGTTGACGACCGCGATGTGGGTCCAGCGGCCCACGGGCAGCGCATGGCTCCATGAAGTCGGGTCGGCGTCCTGGACGTGCGGGTAGAGCACGAACTGCAGGAAGCGCTCAGGCGTGACATTGAGGCTGCAGGTGGGCTCCTCCGTCGACCAGCCGGTGGTTTTCCCGGCGTCGCCGTTGCGACCCTCCCAGCTGAGGATGCCCATCCAGGCGTGGTCGCCCTCGAACGGCTCCGGCAGCTTGATGAAGGTCTCGATGGTGAAACCCGAGGTGAACGTCAAGCTGTTCAGCGGTGCCCGGGCGGCCGTGGTGAGGATCGCGCCCCGGTCCGGCGACTTGCCGCCGTCGAAGCGGAGACTGGCGTGGGCAGGCTGCCCGGTATGGTGGTCGGCCGACCAGGTCAGGGCCTTCGAGGCGCTGTCGTGGAGCAGCTGGACCCGCAGGTCGTTGCCGTGCCCCGACAGGTCGTGGGCCACGGTGCCCGCGGTCACCGCGGAACCGGCGGTGCCGGCACCCGCGAGACCGGAGGAGTCGAACCGCCAGTAGGCGACGGTGCCCCGCGGCATCACCCGGGAGGCCGGACGCGGCGCCGGAGGAACCACGGGTGCGAATCCCTGGAACCGCTCCGCGAAGTCGATGTCCAGCGAGAACCGGTCCACCGGACCGGTCAGTTCGATGGTCTCGGCCTCCAGCGGCGTGCGCTTCTCCGGGTCGCGGGCGAGGAACCACGGGGAGAACGTCTCGACGTCGACGGCCTGTCGGACCAGGTCGAAGGAGTAGAGCCGGACCATGCCCGCACCGCCGTAGTAGCGGTCCTGGTAGTTGGTGATGTGCACATGCACGTCATGGCCGGCGTCGTTGGTGAGCACGGTGCGACCCGGAGGCCAGTAGTGGCCGCCGAGTGCCATGAAGATCTGGTCGTTGCCGCGGATGATGCGGTCCCAGAGCCGCTGTCCGTTGTCGGACAGATGGGCCTGGCCGTCGTCCTCCGCCCAGGCGATGTCATGCGTGGTGAGGACGGCCGGCAGGGTCGGGTGGGCGTCGAGGACGCCCTGTGCCCAGGCCAGCCCCTTCTCGGAGGCGCGCCAGTCGAGGGCGAGCACCAGCCACTCGCGCCCGGCCGCCTGCAGCACGTGGTAGCTGTTGTAGCCGTCGGGTGATGCGCCGCCGAAGGTCGGCATGGAGGTGAAGCGCTGTGGCCCGAACGCCCGGAGATAGGCGGTGTCACCGCGCTGGTCGTCAGTGCCCGAGTTGATGTCGTGGTTGCCGGCGAGGACGCTGTAGGGCACCTTGCCGTGGATGGTCCGGAAGGTGTCCGCCGCCAGACCGATCTCCTCCTCGCTACCGTGCTCGGTGACGTCACCCAAGTGCGTCATGAAGACGATGTTCGCCTCCTGGCGCTGGGCCACCAGGTAGTGGAACGTCTCCTTCAGTGGCTCCGGGTCCGCGCTGTCCGCGTCGAAGAGATACTGGGTGTCCGGCAGGACCGCCAGTGCGAAGCGCGGGCTCTCCGCGTCGAAACGGTGGCCGCCGGAGCCGGCTGCTGATGGCTGCGCGGTGGCGGCCTGCGCGGACTGCGTGCCCAGCACCGTGCCGGCCGCTCCGACCGCCGATACGGCCAGCGTCGCCTGCAGCAGACTGCGGCGGCCCGGTCCGGGATGACTGGTTCTGCTCATGTGATCTCCCTGAACTACCCCCGTATGACAGCAGGGATGATGCTGATCGCCGATAGCCGGACGGTGAAGGTGGTCTAAACCACAAGGGCCGGATGGCGGACGCCTTCGGGCGGTGGATGTCGGGGGGGAAGCCGCCGCGGGTGGGCGAACGGCGCGTACCGGGCATCCGGTGACCTCGCGCGTCGTCGCGGTGTTCGGTGATCTCCGGAGTGTGTGTCGATGGTGGATCAGTGGCCGGGACGCATGGAGGGAAAGGTCCGGTCCGCGCGTCAGTTCCGGCCGGCCGGCCTCCCATCGGGCAGCATGCGGCCATGGCACAGAAGATGAGCGACGCCGAGTGGCGCGCATTCGTCATGTCCGGCACCCGAACCGGCAAGCTTTCCACTGTCCGCGCGGACGGCAGCCCGCACATCGCCCCGATCTGGTTCCTGCTCGACAGCGACGACCTGGTGTTCAACACCGGTCAGGACACGGTCAAGGGTCGCAACCTCGCCCGGGACGGCCGGGTCGCGCTGTGCGTGGACGATGAGCGGCCGCCGTTCGGGTACGCGGTGCTGCAAGGTCATGCGGAGCTCAGTGACGCCCTCCCACAGGTCCGGGAGTGGGCCACCCGGATCGCGGCCCGTTATGTGGGCGCCGACCGCGCCGAGGAGTACGGCGCCCGCAACGGCGTCCCCGGCCAGCTGCTCGTCCGGGTACGGATCGACAAGGTGCTCGCCATGTCGGGCATCATCGACTGACGGACCGCGCTCGGGGTGGGCATCGCATCGGCGTGCCGTGGTCGGTGGTCGCCGTCGCCGGTGGGATGCCCTCGTCCGGGACCGCGTCGCATTCCACGACGTCGTCCGGCCGGCTTTCTTGCCGACGGTCACCCCCTTCAGGCCCTCGAAGGTGGTCGTCCTGCTCGCCCGCGTACCGCGCTTCGATTCCGGTTCTTGGTGGTCGATGAGGCCGCCCCCGTCTGCCCGGGTGGTGTGCCCGCCGGGCGCCTCTTGGCCGGCTCTCTCCCTGTGTATTGGCCGGTCCCTCATCGCTTCGTCATCCGACGGTATTCGGTCCGGTCGCCACGTGATTCAACCTGGTTGTGATGGGCATGCCAATCACAGTCGCGTGCCCCCCGCCACGCGTCGACCAGGAGGACGCAGTGAAAAACAGAGCACGGACCCGCAAGGTCTCGCTCGTCGTCGGCAGCGCCGTCGCGCTGGTCATAGCTGTTCCCGGCAGCGCTCTCGCTGCCCCGCCCACCGCCCTGCCCGCGAACGCGGACGGACTGGAGCAGACGTTCCAACCCGCGTACGACTACGACACGGACGGCTGCTACCCCACTCCGGCCATCGGCCCCGACGGGGCCATAGCCCCCGGCCTCAACACCAGCGGGGCCGTCAACGGTCAGTGTCGTGACTCCTGGGACCTCGACAACACCAACGGATACGCCCGCTACAAGTGCAACAACGGCTGGTGCGCCATCATGTACGGACTCTATTTCGAGAAGGACCAGGCCGTGGCCGGCAGCGGGCTCGGCGGGCACAGGCACGACTGGGAGCACGTCGTGGTGTGGGTGCAGAACAACGAGGTCCGCTACGTATCCACCTCCGCCCACGGCAACTTCAACGTCTACGGCCGTGACCAGATCCAGTGGGACGGAACGCATCCCAAGATCGTCTACCACAAGGACGGCGTGGGCACGCACTGCTTCCGGCCCGCCAATTCAGGTGACGAGCCGCCGGAGAACCACTACCACGCGTGGCAGTTCCCCCGCCTGGTCGGCTGGAACGGCTTTCCCGACGGCCTACGGGACAAGCTCAGCCAGGCCGACTTCGGTAGCGCCGTCTTCGGTCTCAAGGACGGCAATTTCAACTACCACCTCGAAAAGGCCAAGCCGGCGAACATCTCGTTCGACCCCAACGCCTGACGGGCGGAAGGGGCGAAGATCCGACCGACGCGCGCATGAACCTCCACGGTGGGTCAAGGGCGCGCGTCGGCGGCGGTGGGGCCGGCCGCGGATGTGGCCGGCCCCGAAGCGGACGCTACGCGTGGGTCACCGTTCGCCCGCTGTTGTATCCCTCGGTCAGCAGCGCGGGCCGTCCCGACCGAAGCGCCTCCGCGGGCCAGGAGAGCGTCACCGTGCGCGACTCCCCGGGCAGCAGCCACACGTAGTTGTCGCTGTAGAGCGTCGGCAGCACACGCCCGCCGCCGTCGGCGTCCAGCAACGACAGCCGTACCATCGACGCGACCGCCGAGCCCCGGTTGCGTATGGTCGCGGTCATGGTGCGGCGCGTCCCCGACCGGGAGACGTGGCCGAGGTCGGCGGTGACCTTGACGGCCCTGGCCTTGTTCAGCGCCTTCATGTCGGCTGTCTCGCGGTAACGCCAGTACGTGTTCTCCGACAGGGTGCTGCCTCGGCTGTCCTCCAGGGTCAGCCGCAGCAGGTGCAAGCCGGGCAGATCCTTCCCGAAGGCGGCCGTGAACGCCGGTGCCGTGTCCGAGGAGGCGACATCCACCTTCGTGCGGTGACCGGACCCGAGCTGCCGCCCGTTCAGGTCGAAGAGCCGGGCCGTGACGGTCACAGCCTTCAGATCGCACGCGGTGTGGTTGACCGCGACGACCTCCCACTTCTGTGGGTCCGCCTGCACATGGACGGCCTCGCAGGCCTTGCGCGCCCCGTAGTAGGTGCCGTTGACATCGAAGTCGTAGTCGTAGGTCTGCCATACGGTGCTGTGCCAGGCCGGGTGGGACATCCAGAGCATCAGGCCGCTGGCGTCCTTCCACAGATTTGCGTTCCAGGCCTCGAACATGGCCCGGGTGTTCTCGTAGTTGACGAACTGTGCCTTCCGGGCGAAGTCGTCCAGGCCGTCGGCGGTGTCGAGCCGGGCCTCGATGGCGGCACGGTAGTTCTGCGGAGCCTGGTTCCCCCTGGTGCTCCAGTCGTGGTAGTACCACGCGTCACCGATCGGCCACTCGGGCTCGTCGCCGACGAGGTTGCGCATGCTCTCCGCGGTGGACACCACAGGCATGCCGATCTCGGTGTGGAAGCCGAAGTGGCCGCCTCCGTAGGTGGACCGGGAGAAGTAGCGTTCCGGCTCCACCCAGCCGTAGGGGCCGCCGCCGGAGATGATGCCGCCTGCCGAGTTGTTCTGGTAGAAGACGCCGGGCGCCTCCGACCGGACAGCCTCGCGCATGCCGGTGTCGATCGCCGCGGGCGGGTTGCCCTCGTTGGCACCGCACCAGACGACGACGCTGGGGTGGATGCGGTAGCGCCGCACGGTGTCCCGTGCCAGGCTGTTGAAGGCGTCGTGGTCCGGTGGGTCCATGGCCCACGCGTTCGGGAAGTCGTTCCACACGAGCATGCCGTACGTGTCACAACTGGCGAAGAACTCCTCCCTGTTGCTGCTGCCGAGCCAGTTACGGATCATGGTGAAGTTCATGTCCCGGTGCATCCGCACCGCCGTGTCCATCCGCTCGGCCGGCATCCGGCGCAGCAACTCGTCCCAGCCCCAGTTGCCGCCCCGGCAGAAGACCCGCACGCCGTTGACGCTGATCTTCAGCGGTTCCGGCGTGTTGTCGACGGACTTCACGTCCGTCCAGGTGTCCCCGTCGTCGGAGATCTGGACGACATACGTCTTGGGGTAGGCGGACTCCCACACGACGACGACGTGGTCGAAGGAGGCGGACTCGCCGAGGTCCACCTGGATCCACTGGTTGTCCTCGTACGCTGAGGACCACCGAGTGCCGGGCTTGCCGTCGGTGGCGTTCTGCGCCGTGTTCGAGCCGTCTTCCGTCGAGGCGGTGGCGGTCTTGTGCAGGGCCAGGTCGGTGCCGGGCGCCGCGCTGTCGATCACCGCAAGGCTCCACAGCGACGTCCCCCAACTCGTCGCCCGCTCACCGCCATTGAGCCGGACATACCGTGCAGTGCGGTGGCCGAGATCCACGCTCTGCAGGCTTGCGTTGGCATTCTGGAACGGCAGCGGCACCGCTGAGTTGTCGACCGACTCCGCATCTGTCCAGCTGTCGCCGTCGGCGGAGACCTGCACCACGTACGTCTTGGCGTACGCCTGCTCCCAGACGAGCTCCACCCGGTCGAAGGAGACCGAATCGCCGAGGGCCACCTGGATCCACTGGTCGTCCTCGAACGCCGACGACCACCGCGTCTTCGCATCCCCGTCCGTGACGTTGGCAGCCTCGTGACCCGGCTCGTCCACGGTCGAGGCGGTGGCGGTTCTGTGCAGGGCCAGGTCGGTGCCGGGCGCCGCGCTGTCGATCACCGAGAGGCCCCACAGTGACGAACCCCAGTCCGTGGTGCGTGTCAGGCACCTGATCCGCACGTACCGCGCCTTCCTGGGGCCCAGCTCCACCGACTGCGTGTACGCGTCGGTCCCGCCGTCGAAGGGCAGCGGCACCGCGTACTCGTATCCGAACTGGCGGATGCCGAACCGTGTGGTGCGCCGGTCACTCTCCTCGCCGTCGACCGATGCGACGAGCGTGAGGTCGTGCAGGGCCGGCTCGCCGTAGCCGTTCGGCCACCACAACTCTGGGTTTTGCAACCGCAGTTGCGTGTACTCGGTGGGTGCGAAGATCACATCGGCGCTCTCACCGCCCGGCACGGTGACGGTCCGCGAGACCCGCACGTCGTCGAACGACGCGGTGACCGTGACCCGCCGCCCGGCGGCATCGGCGTTGCGCACCGGCACCACGATCGTCACCTCGGCAGTCCCGGTGTCGGGCAGCCGGGGGAGTGTGGTGTCGACGCGCGGGTCGCCGATGACCGCGTGCCCCGTCGAGCGCAGCCGCACATGGTTCCAGATGCCGGAGACGCGGTCGCGCACGGCCGGCATCCAGTCCCAGCCGGAGGCGGCCAGGTACGTGGGCGAGTTGCGGTTCATCATGGTGGCGCCGGCGTCCACGAAGGCCAGGCCCGCCTCGCTCTTGTCGCCGGGGCTGCCGGGGACGGGCATCGGTGTGATCCGTACGGCCAGCGCCTGCTCGCCACCGGACGCCAGCAGACGCGTCACGTCGTGGGCGGAGCGGGCGAAGGGGTAGGTCAGCCCGCCCACCTGCTGCCCGTTGAGCCAGATGTCGGCCTTGTGGTTGACGCCGTCGAACTCCAGCCAGACATGGCGCCCCGAGCCGGCACGCAGGCCGCGCGGCAGACGGAAGCCGCGCCGGTACCACCAGGCATGCCGCGACAGGGCCTCCGGGATGTGGAGGTTGTTCATCCCCGAGACCGGGTCGGGCAGGTGGCCCTGGTCCACCAGGGAGCCGAGGACCGTACCCGGCACGGTCGCGGGCAGCCAGCGGCTGGTGTCCGCCGAGGGCAGGGAAAGTTCGGCGCCCTCGGCGCCGGCCCAGTCGTCCATCGTCAGGGTCCAGCCCGACTCGAGCGGGACCGTGCCGTCGTCGGCGACCTTCAGCGCGGGTGCCTCGTGGTTGTGCGTGCCCCAGTCTGTCCACCCGGTGGCGGCGGGCCTGTGGCCCTTGACCGTGCCGTACACCTCGAAGCCGTTGAGACCCAGCGGGTTGGAGTTCGACCGCTTCGTCACGGTCATCCGCACCCAGCGCGCGGTGGAGGGACTGTCCAGCTCGATCTCCACCACCCCGCCGACGCCGGAGGCGGTCCGGTACACCGTGGTCCACGCATGGCGGTCCCGCGAGGTCTCGATGGTGAACTCCACCGCGCAGCTGGACAGGATCTCCTGGCCGGTCGTGCTGTCACGCGGATTGCCACTCGTGGACGGCGTGAAGACGGGGTCGTCCTCGGTGGCTTCGAACGTCAGCCGCAGCGAGTCGACCTCGCACTCGGACTGGAGGTCGACGGAGATCCACTGCGGGTCCCCGGCGGCGGCGCGCCACCCGCTGCCCTTCACACCGGTGGAGTTGAGCCTGTCCACGACGAACTCGCCCGGTGTGGGCGCGTAGTCGACCGACGACACCTCGACCGGGCGGTACACGGCGAGTTCGCCGCGGGAACGGGTTGCGCCGCCTGCGGGGATCGCGGACCCGGCCGCGTGGCTCGTCCCCGGGAGCGCGACCCCGAGCCCGAGGCTTGCGAGCAGTGTGGAGCCGGTCGCGACAACTGCTCTGCGGGAAGGGTGAGATGACTGGTCAGGCATGAGTGACGTGATCCGTTTCAGGTGAATCCCTCAAGAGCAGGCGGCCTGTACGGCCCGCCTGACAACGTTGCCATAGGCTGTAATCCGGTGAGGATTCTGTCAAGAGTCAGCAGGATGTCCGGTTCGTGGAACCTGCGGCTCCGGCCCGGTCCGCCCCCGAGGCGCGGGCGATGTGAGGCACGGGATCCGTCAGGTTCGCGGGGGCCGCCGCGGCGTCGTCCCGGGCCGCCGACGAAGGGGCATGTCCGGTTTTCTTACGGGTCGTCAGGTCTGCCCATGGCGCGTGGCCGGTGGACAAAACGCTCTCCAGGAGTGCGTTTTTAAGTTAATTAGCAATTAATGTTGACAGGTTTCGGGGGTCCGACGACAGTTTCCGCCGTGGCACCGACGCCCTGCGCGATCGCCGGGCGCGCGGTTGCTTCATGGACCCCAACTCTCGGGAGATTTAAGTGACTTCGCATCGTGCAGGGATGGCGCGAGTGCGGCGTACCGTGGTCGTGCTCGGCGCCGTGGTGCTGGTCGGGACAGCAGTTCCCGCGGCTCAGGCCGCGGACGACCAGGGCGCGCCGCAGTACTACGACAGCGGCCTCGCCCCCACGCCGTACATGGGATGGAACACGTACTACGGGCTCGGCGCCCCCACGGAGGACCAGGTCAGAAAGGTCGCCGACCATCTGGTCAGCAGCGGGCTGCGCGACAGCGGCTACGACATCGTCTGGCTGGACGGCGGCTGGCAGGCTGACGCCCCGCGCGACGCGGCGACCGGCCGGCTCGTGGCCAACCCCACCCGTTTTCCTTCGGGGATTCCGGCGCTGGTGACCTATCTTCACCAGCGGGGCCTGAAGGCCGGGATCTACACCGACGCCGGCACCTACGACGGCGGCAAGAGCTGCGGGCTGGGCAGCCGCGGTCACTACGAGCAGGACGCCCGCCAGTTCGCCGGGTGGAAGGTCGACGCGATCAAGGTGGACTTCCTGTGCGGGATCGGCGAAAAGCTTGATCCCGGACCGGCGTTCAAGGAGTTCAGCGACGCCGTGGCCAAGTCCGGTCGGCGGATGCTGCTCAACCTGTGCAACCCGCTCACCGACGACTGGGGTCTGCCGCACACCCCCGAGCAGGACGCGCACAACGCCTTCGCGTACGGGCCGACGACCGCCGATTCCTGGCGCACCGGCACCGACATCGCCTGGGGCAACCCGACGGCGGGGGAGTGGCCCAACATCCTGCGCAACATGGACGCCAACGCCTGGCACCCCGAGGCCCAGGGGCCGGGCCACTACAACGACCCCGACTACCTCATCCCCATGCGCAAGCTCGCCGAGGGCGGCTACGAACTGTCGGAGGAGGAGTCCACCACGCAGTTCGTGATGTGGGCCGAGATGGCCTCGCCGCTGGTGCTGGGCAGCGACCCGCGCACCCTGCCGCAGTCCATGATCGACACCCTGCGCAACCCCGAGATCATCGCTGTGGACCAGGATCCGCTCGGCATCCAGGGCGTGCGTGTGGCGACCGACTCCGTCGGCGACGTGTACAGCAAGGTGCTGAAGGGCGCCGGCAAGCGCTCGGTCGTCCTGCTCAACCGCTCGGACCAGGCGCAGGAGCGTACCGTGCGGTTCTCCGACGCCGGCCTGAACGGCCCGGTCGCGGTGCGCGACCTGCGGGCCCGTTCGGCCCGGGGTACGCACACCGGCTCGTACACGGTGTCGGTGCCCGCGCACGGCACCGTGTTCCTCAAGCTGACGGGTACGGACGACGCCCCCGGCGCACAGCTCCCCGGTCGGTCGTCGGCGAGCCCGGCGCTGGTGCGCGACGGCGACCGGCTGACGGTGTTCACCCGCGGCACCGACGGTGCCCTGCGCGCGCAGACCGCGCGCGGCGGCGACTGGTCGAGGGCCGCGACCACCGATCTGGGCGGTCCGACGCACGGCCGCATCCTCGGCCAGCCTGCCGCCTACGCCTCGTCCGGCGGCCGGATCGACGTCTTCGTCCGCGGCACGGACGACATCGCCTACCGGCGGGTGTACGCCGACGGGCACTGGGGGCGCTGGCAGAGCCTGGGCGGGGCACTGACGGACGCGCCGACCGCTGCCTTCGCCGCCCCGGACGACTGGACGCTGTTCGCGCGCGGCGCGGACGGCAGCATGTGGTCGCGGGGTCCCGCTTCCGGCTGGACTTCACTGGGGACGCCGCAGGACCGGCCGTTCTCAGGGCGGCCGTCGGCCGTCGTCGATGACGCCGGGCGGCTCCACGTGGCCGTACGTACGGCTGACGACGCGGTGTGGTGGCGGACCCGCGACACCTCGGGGACGTGGTCGTCGTGGACCGCGCTGGGCGGCACGACCAGTGGCAGTCCGACACTGGTCGCCTCCGGCGGTACGGTGCACCTGTATGCGCGGGCCGGTGACTACACGCTCTGGCAGCGCAGTTGGACCGCGGCGGACGGTTGGGCCGGCTGGGCTCCGCAGAAGGAGTTCGTGAGCGGTGCCTTCGACGGCGCGCTCGGTGCCGTCGCGGGGCCGGACGGCGGCGTACTGGCCGCCTTCCGCGGGGTGGACGGCCGCGTCCACCGGAGCGAGCTCTGAGCTCCGCCTCACCCGTCCCGTCCCGCTCCATCAGCTCCACCCTGCTCCACCTGGTGTGCCCCCGGGCCGTGCAAGGCCCAGGGGCACACCCTTCGAAGAATAAATTAGTAATTAATCTTGACGATGCTCCGACCTCTGCGACAGGCTGTGTCTGCCGCACCCAGAGCCGGGCCGTCAGGGGGCCTCAACTCCGTTCCGTGGGCACATAGGGAGTGCACAGATGACCGCCTTCAACGCCACCCGCCGCAGATTCCTCGTAGGAGCAGGAGCCGTCGGCGCCGGCGCGCTGCTCAGCAGCTGCGTCACCCAGAGCCCGTCCGCCGCCGGAGGAACGTCCGGCGGCCCGGTGACTCTGCAGTCCAACCTCTCCTCCCCGCAGGCCAAAACGGCCATGAAGGCGATCGTCGCCGCATTCGACAAGCGCGGGGACGCCAAGGCACAGCTCAACACCGTCGCCTCGGAGACCTTCCGCACCCAGCTGCCGACCTACCTCACCTCGGCCACCCCGCCGGACGTCTACACCTGGTACCCCGGGTCGGTCGCCGAGTCGTACGCGAAGAAGGACCTCCTTCTCGACATCAGCGACATCTGGGAGAAGCCTGAGCTCGCCGGATACTCCGATGCGCTGAAGAAGCTGTGCACCTCCGCCTCCAGCGGCAAGAAGGTCTTCGTACCCACCAGCTACTACTGGTGGGGCATGTTCTACCGGAAGTCCAACTTCGCCAAGTGGGGCGTGCAGGAGCCCAAGACCTGGGACGAGTTCCTCGACCTGTGCGACAAGCTGAAAAGCAAGGGCGTCGCCCCGATCGGCCTCGGCGCCGGCGGTGACACCCCGTGGGTGGCCTCCGCATGGTTCGACTACCTCAACATCCGCGTCAACGGCGCGACGTACCACCGCGAACTCCTCGCGGGCAAGCACCGCTTCGACGACCCCGAGGTCCGCAAGGTCTTCGACCGCTGGGACGAGGCCCGCCTCTTCTTCGACCCCAACGGCACGGCGATCCCCTTCCAGGACGCCACCACAGCGCTGCTCCAGGGCCGTACGGGCATGATGCTGATCGGCACCTTCTTCGCCGACGCCGCGCCCAAGGAAGCCCTCGGCGACCTGGACTTCTTCCAGTTCCCCGTCATCGACCCCAAGATCCCGGTGGCCGAGGAGGCCCCCACCGACGGCTACTTCGCCAGCGCCCGCACCAAGCGCACCGACGACGCCAAGGAACTGATGCGTTACCTGGCCACCGCCGAGGCACAGGAGATCTACCTCAAGAGCTCCTCGGGCACCACGCTGCCGACCCACCCCGACGCCAAGGACAGCGGCACACCGCTGGTCCTCAAGGGCCGCAAACTCATCGAGGGCGCCGCCGACCTCACCCAGTTCTTCAACCGCGACTCCAGCGACGCACTCCAGCCGACCGCCGACACGGCACTGGTCCACTACCTGGCCAAGCCCAAGCAGGTCGGCTCCATCCTCACCACCTGGCAGCGCAGCGCCCAGAAGATCTGGAGCCAGTGACCATGGCGCTGATCGGCTCCGCACGACGGTCCAGGGCCACGCGGGTGCCCCCGGTGGTCCTGGCCTTCGTCCTCCTGCCGCTGCTCGCCGAGGCCTTCTGGGTCTTCTGGCCCGCCATGCAGGGTTTCTACCTCTCGCTGACCTCGTGGGACGGCCTGTCGGCGCCGACCTTCGTCGGACTCGGCAACTTCAGCGAGATGGTGCACGATTCGGTCTTCCGCACGGCCGCCTGGAACACGGTGCTGTGGCTGGTGCTCTTCGGCGGGCTGTCCGCCGCCCTCGGACTCGGTGCCGCGCTGCTGCTCCAGCAGGAGCGGCGCGGCGTCGGGTTCTACCGGGCGGCGTTGTTCCTGCCGGTGGTCTTCTCACTGGTCGCCACCGCGTTGGTGTGGCAGGCCATGTACCAGCCCGACGGCCTGATCAACAATGTGCTGTCGGCCGTCGGCCTCGGGAACTGGCGGCACGCCTGGCTCGCCGACCAGGACACCGCCTTCTACGCGGTGATCGTGCCCGCGCTGTGGCGTCAGGTCGGTTACGTCATGGTGCTCTACCTCGCCGGTCTCAAGGGCATCGATCCCGCGCTGTACGAGGCGGCCAAGGTCGACGGCGCGAACCGCCTCCAGCAGTTCCGGCACATCACGCTGCCGCAGCTCAAGAGCGTCAACGCGGTCGTCCTGTCGGTCATCGTCATCGACTCGCTGCGCTCGTTCGACGTCGTGTGGGCGCTCACCCGTGGCGGCCCGTACCACTCCTCCGAACTGCTGAGCACCTACATGTACTCCACCGCGTTCCAGTCCCTGCGGCTGGGCTACGGCTCCGCGCTCGCCGTCGTCATCTTCCTGCTGGCCTTCGGTGTCATCGCCAGCTACCTCGTGCGCGCCTTCCGGGAGGCCGACTGATGACCGCGACCCACGTCTCCGAACCCGTCAAGGACCGATCGGAGCCGTCCCCCGTGCCGACGCCGGCAGCCCGCCGGCCCGTCGCCCACGGCCGCGCCTGGCGCACCACCGGTTTCCACCTCTCCGCAGGCCTGCTGTCGGCTCTGTGGCTGCTGCCGATCGTCCTCGTCCTGGTCACCAGCACCCGCACGTTCGACGACATCGCCGCGCACGGGGTTGGCAGTTGGCCGCACTCGTTCACCTTCGACGGTTTCCGTCAGGCGTGGGTGGACGGAGGCCAGCAGCAGGCCCTCATCAACAGCATGCTGGTCTCCATCCCCACCGTGCTGCTCTCGCTGGGCCTCGCCTCCATGGCGGCGTTCGCACTCAGCCGATATGAACTGCCGCTGCGTCGCGTCCTGCTGCTCCTGATGCTCGGCGGCAACCTGCTGCCCCCGCAGATCCTGCTGATCCCCGTCTCCAAACTCAGCGAGATGCTCGGCATCTACGACCAGCTGTACGCGCTGATCGGGGTGCAGGTCGGCTTCGGCGTGGGCTTCTACGTCTTCGTCCTGCACGGCTTCATGCGGTCGATCCCGGGGGAGATCCAGCAGGCCGCGGTCATCGACGGCGCGAGCCCCTGGCAGATCTACTGGCGGATCATCCTGCCGCTGGCCCGCCCGGCACTCGCCGCGCTGAGCGCCCTGTCGTTCACCTGGATCTTCAACGACCTGCTGTGGGCCATCACCGTGCTCCGTACGGACACCCAGATGCCCATCACCGCGTCCCTCATCGGGCTGCAGGGGCAGTACGTGTCCATGTGGAACGTCATCGCCGCCGGATCGGTGATCGCCGCCGCCCCGACCGTGGCCGTATTCCTCCGCTTCCAGCGCCACTTCGTGGCCGGACTGAACCTTGGGGCCGTCAAGTGACCGGGCACGAGCAGTGGCTGCTGCGCACCGACTCGACCACCTATGCCGTCACTCTCGGCGGGGACGGCCGCTGGGCCGAACTCGCCGCGTGGGGGCCGCACGGTGCGGAACAGGGTCCGTCGCCGATGGACCGGTCGCAGCGGACCCACTTCATCACGCCCGCCGACGCGGCGCCCGCCGAGTACATCCCTTACGGGCTGCGGCCGTTCACCGGCGCAGACCTGATCGTCCGGCAATCGGACGGCGACCGCGGCAGCTGGTGGCGGTTCACGGGCGCCACCGCGGACGGCGACCGCGCGTTGCGCCTGGACTTCACCGACGAGGTCCTCGGTCTGCGCACGACGCTGTGCTATGAGACGGTCCCCGGCACCGACGTCATCCTGCGCTGGACGGAGCTGACCTGCACCGGCGACCGGGAGCTTCGGCTTGAGCGCATCGACTCCGCCGCCGTCAACGTACCCGCCCAGGGTGGCGCCCGGCTGACCTACCTGGCGGGCCAGTGGTCGCAGGAGTTCCAGCTGAAGCAGCTGGAACTGGAGCGCGGCCGCTTCGAGATGGAGAGCACCCAGGGCTCCGCCGGTCACGCGTACGCCCCCTGGCTCGCGGTCCAGGACGCGGCCGCCCCGGCCGAGGGCGCCACCCCCACCTACGGCATCGCCCTGGAGTGGTCCGGGAACTGGCGGATCAGCGCCGACGCCGAACCCGGCGGTTCGGTACGGGTCCGCGCCGGCCGGGTGCCGCACGAGGGCGCCCTCCGCCTCGCTCCTGGCGCCACCCTCACCACGCCCCGGCTGGCCTGCGCGTTCAGCCCGGACGGGCTCGACGGACTGGCCCGTGTCTGGCACCGCTACGAGCGGCACCTGACCGGCGAGCGCATGGACCGGCCCCGCAAGGTGCTCTACAACTCCTGGGAGGCGACCGGTTTCGACGTCGACGCCGCAGCGCAGCTCCAACTCGCCAAGGCCGCCGCGGACCTCGGCGCCGAGCTGTTCGTCGTCGACGACGGCTGGTTCACCGGGCGCCACGACGACACCGGCGGCCTCGGTGACTGGGAGCCGGATCCGGCCGGGTTCCCCGGCGGTTTCGACCGGTTCGTCGACGAGGTCCGCGCGCTCGGTATGGACTTCGGCCTGTGGGTCGAACCCGAGGGCGTCAGCCCCCGATCCAAGCTGTACGCCGAGCACCCTGAGTGGGTCTACCGTCTCGACGGCCGCCCGGCCACGCTCGTACGCAATCAACTCCTGCTCGACCTCGGCCGCACGGACGTGCAGGACTTCGTCATCGCCACCCTCGACCGGCTCCTCGGCGACCACGCCGTCAGCTACCTGAAGTGGGACATGAACCGGCCGCCCACCGAGCGTGGCCGTCCCGACAGCACCTCGGGCGACGATCCGGAACACCTGGATCTGGACGCCGCCCACGTGGCCGGCTACCTGCGGGTCCTGGACCACCTGCGTACCGCCCATCCCCACGTCACGGTGGAGGGCTGCGCCGGCGGCGGCGCCCGTGTCGAGCACGCGACCCTCGCGCGCACCGACGTCGTGTGGCCCAGCGACAACACCGCGCCGCTGGACCGGCTGCGTATCCAGTACGGCTACCTCCATGCCCACGCCCCGCACACCATGAGCTCCTGGGTCACCGACGCCGGCGGTGTCTTCGACCCCCGGCCCCGCTCGCTCGCCTTTCGGTTCGTCAACTCCATCGCCGGCGTGCTGGGCATCGGCGCCGACATCCGTGAGTGGACCCCGGAGCAATGTGCCGAGGCGACCGAGTGGATCGACCGCTACAAGGACGTCCGCGACGTCGTCCACCACGGCGAGGTCCACCTGCTGGGCAGTCCCGCCGACCCCACCTGCGGCATCCAGTACGAGGAACCCGGCGGCGGACGCCTGGTGGTGACGGTCTGGAGCACCGGGACCCTGGACGGCGCGCCCCTGGTGCCCGGCACGGCCGCCCGGCTGCGGCTGCGCGGCCTGTCGTCCGACGCGGTCTACACGGACCAGAACTCCGGCACCCGCTACAGCGGCGCCCATCTGCTCCACTCGGGGCTGCCGTTCGCCTGGAGCGCCGGGCACGACGCAGAACTGGTCGTCCTGGCCCGGCAGTGACGACAGCGACAGAATCTGCACTCACCACCACTCTCGGACAGGAGACGAACCGCCCCATGAACCCAGCGGCCCGCTTCACCAACCGTGTTGCCGTAGTCACCGGCGCCGCTTCGGGCATCGGGGCGGCCACCGCGGCGCGCCTCGCCGCCGAGGGCGCGGCCGTCGTCCTCGCCGACATCGACGCCGAACGCGGCGAGGACACGACGGCGCGGCTCCGCAAGGACGGCGCGAAGGCCGTTTTCGTCGCCGCCGATGTCGCGAAGGAGGAGGACTGGCAACGGGTGATGGACGCCGCGCACACCTTCGGGCCCGTCAACGTCCTGGTCAGCAACGCCTTTACGGTGCAGGTGCTGCCCGCCCACGAGATGACGCTCGCCTCCTGGGAACGGCAGCTGTCCGTCAACCTCACCGGGGCATTCCTCGGCTTCAAGGCGGCGCTGCCCGATCTGCGCGACCACCGGGGGGCCGTGGTCCTCACCTCGTCCGTGCACGCCCACCGCGGCATCCCCGGCCACCCGGCGTACGCGGCGAGCAAAGGCGCACTGCTCTCGCTGTGCGGACAGCTCGCGGTCGAGTACGGCCCCCAGGTACGGGTCAATGCCGTTCTGCCGGGTCCCGTCCTCACCGCCGCATGGGACAGGGTGCCGCAGCGCGAGCGCGAGCTGAGCGTCGAGGAGACCGCGGCCCGCCGCTTCGGCACCCCCGAGGAGGTCGCGGCAGCCGTGGCTTTCCTCGCCGCCGACGAGGCCTCGTACATCACCGGATCGAGCCTGCTCGTGGACGGCGGCTGGAGCGTCGTCAAAGCGTCCGCCTGACGGGCCCCGCCGGCCCGCCACCCCAGCCCCCGACCGACCAGCAAGAAAGGCAAACACATGACGCCATACGCGCGCCGCGGAGTGCACGGCCAGACCGTGGAGACCCTCGCCCGCCGGGTGCTCAGCGGCGAGATCCCCGAGGGAGCGACGCTCGACATGGCGGCCCTGCAGAGCGAACTGGACGTCAGCCTGACGGCCCTGCGCGAATCGCTGAAGGTCCTCGCGGCCAAGGGCATGGTCGACGCCCGCCAGAAGCGCGGCACCTTCGTGCGGCCGCGCGCCAACTGGAACCTGCTCGACGCCGATGTCCTGCGGTGGCAGTTCTCCGAGAGCAACGGCACCGGCGCCGATCTCGCGCTGCTGCGCAACCTCGGAGAGGTTCGCGGCATCATCGAACCGGCCGCCGTCCGGCTGGCCGCGACCCGCCGTACCGACGCCGACCTCGAAGCGCTGGAGGCGGCGCTGGCCGCCATGGCCGAGGAGGGCAGCGCGAGTCACGCCGTCGAGTCCGACCTCGCCTTCCACCGGGCGCTGCTGGCGTCCACCCACAACGAACTGCTGGAACGCATGGAGATGGTCATCGAGTCGGGCCTGGCCCAGCGCGACCAGATCGTGCACAGCGCACCGCACAGCGAGGACCCCGTGCCCAGCCACCGGGCCGTCCTCGACGCCGTACGGGACCGGGATCCGGACGCTGCCGAGCACGCCATGCGCGCCCTGCTCGACCAGGCGATGCGGGACCTGGACAAGGTCAGCGGCCCGCAAGGGGCCGAGAGCGCGGACGGCTCCGCCGAAGCGAAGGGCGGCCAGACAAAGTGAAGATCGCGCGTGTCGAGACCTTCCTCATCCCGCCCCGCTGGCTGTTCTGCCGGATCGAGACCGACGAGGGTGTGGTCGGCTGGGGCGAACCGGTGGTCGAGGGCCGGGCCGAGGTGGTGCGAGCCGCCGTGGAGGTCCTGGCCGAACACCTCGTAGGCCAGGATCCGCTGCGCATCCAGGACCACTGGCAGGTGCTGAGCAAGGGCGGTTTCTACCGGGGCGGGCCCGTGCTCTCCAGCGCCGTGGCCGGCCTCGACCAGGCCCTGTGGGACATCGCCGGCCGCACGCTCGGCGTGCCGGTGCACACCCTGCTCGGCGGGCCGGTCCGTGACACGGTCCGGGTGTACGCCTGGGTGGGCGGCGACGAACCCGCTCGGCTCAGGGACGAGATAACGGCACAGGTCGAGGCAGGCTTCACCGCCGTCAAGATGAACGCCGCCGGGCGTACCCCGCCACTCACCAGCCCAGCCGAGACGGCCGCCGTCGTCGAGCGGGTGGCGGCGGCCCGCGACGCACTCGGCCCGCACCGGGACGTCGCTGTCGACTTCCACGGCCGGTTCAGCGCCGCCAACGCACGCCGTGTCCTGCACGAGATCGAGCCGCTGCACCCGCTGTTCGTCGAGGAACCCGTGCTGCCCGACCAGGCACACCTGCTCCCGGGCCTGGTCGCCGCGTCGTCCGTCCCGCTCGCCACCGGTGAGAGGCTTTACGGACGCGCCGAATTCCTCCCGGCACTGACCGCGGGCATCGCCGTGGCCCAGCCGGACCTGTCGCACGCCGGCGGGATATCCGAGGTCACCCGGATCGCCTCGCTCGCCGAGACCTTCGGGGCCCACCTGGCACCGCACTGCCCGCTCGGGCCCATCGCGCTGGCCGCCAGCCTTCAGGTCGCCTTCGCCACGCCCAACTTCCTGATCCAGGAACAGAGCCGCGGCATCCACTACAACAAGGACGCGGACCTGCTGTCGTACGTGGTCGACACCGAGCCCTTCCGCTTCGTCGACGGTCAGGCGCACCGCACCGAACTGCCCGGCCTCGGCATCACCGTCGACGAGGACGCCGTCCGCGCGGCCGACCGCACGGGCCACACCTGGCGCAACCCCGTGTGGCGGCACGCCGACGGCTCCTTCGCCGAATGGTGAGCGGCACCCGGCTCCCGGTGTCCGTCGCCACCGACCCCGGGCACGGCGGACGCTGGACCTCGCTGACAGCCGGCGGTCGCGAATGGCTCTGGCACCGCGAAGAGCCGCGCCGCTCACGGGTCGTGCCCGGTGATGCGTTCGCCGACGCCGGAGGACTGGAGGAGTGCGTGCCCACGGTACGCGGGCTCCCCGACCACGGGGACGCCTGGTCGCGGCCGTGGCGGCGGGACGGGCACCACGGCGTCGTCGAGTGCCCCGAGTTCCGACTGACCCGCCGCATCGGTACGGACGCGGGGGCGGTCGTCGCCGACTACACGCTCACCGCCGAACCGGGCTACCGCTTCGTCTGGGCCGCGCACGCCCTGCTGGACCTGTCCCAGGCCGCCCGCATCGGCTTCGAGGGCCCCGCCGCGACCCGGCTGTACCCCGACGAGGGCGCGCGCTGGGTCACCGGCACCTGGCCGCGCGTCGACGGGATCCCGCTGGACCGGCTCGGGCCGGACGACGGCACCGCCGTCGGCGCGGTCGTCCTCGCCCCGCACGTATCCGTGCACGACGGCCGGGACACCCTCCACCTGTCCGTCGAGGCCCCCGGCCAGCCGGTCTCCATCGCCCTGTGGCGCAACCTCGGTGGCTTCCCCCAGGGCGCGCCGTACCGCTCGGTCGGCGTCGAGCCCCTGCTCGGCCGCGTCTTCGACCGCACGGCGGCGCACGACGGCGACACGGCCGTCGTGCTCGCGTCCGGCGAGGTCACCTGGCGGCTCACGATCACCGTGAACCGCCGCTCCTGAACCCCAGCACAGAAAGGGATGTCCGATGGACCTGCTCACCGCGCTGCGCGCGCACCGGCTGCTCGCCATCGTCCGCGGCAGCGACCCGGACGCCGCACTCAAGACCGTCCTCACTCTCGTGGAGGAGGGCGTCACGCTCGTCGAGGTGTCCCTCAGCGGGCGCGACGCCCTCGACGTCATCGCCCGGGCCCGCGCCGAGCTCGGCCCGGACGCCACCCTCGGCGCGGGCACCGTCCTCACCGCCGACGACGCGCGGGCCGCCCACCGGGCCGGAGCCGCGTTCCTCGTCACCCCTGCCGTCAGCGACGGCATCGCCTCCGGCAGGGAGCTCGGACTCCCCGTGCTCGCGGGTGTGATGACACCGACCGACATCCTCCAGGCGCTGCGCCTCGGCGCCGACGCCCTCAAGCTCTTCCCCGCCGGAAGCGCCGGAGGCCCCGGATATCTGCGGGACCTGCGTGGCCCCTTCCCCGACCTGCCCTTCGTGCCCGTCGGAGGAGTGGACGCGCCGGCCGCCGCCGACTATCTGCGGAGCGGGGCCACGGCCGTCGGTGTCGGCTCGCCCCTGATTGCGGACGCGGCCGACGGAGGAAGCCTCGCCGGCCTCCGCGAGCGCGCACGGGAGTTCCTGGACGTCGTCCGCCCGGAGCCCCGCCCGTGACCACGCCCGCGGTCCACGGGACCGACCGCCTCGAACTCGGCGAGGGCATCCGGTGGACGGACGGCCGCGCGGTCCTGACCGACATCCTCTCCGGACGGTTGCTGTCCGCCCCCGACGACCCTGCCGCAGCGCTCGGACTGATCGCCCGACTGCCCTTTGCGCTGGGCGCGGTGGCCCCGGTCGAGGGACGCCCCGGCCAGTGGATCGCGGCGGCGGGCACCGGCATCTGCCGTATCGACGAGGCCGGACGCGCCCACTGGATCGCACGTCCCGAGGACGACGCCCCGGTACCGATGCGGATGAACGATGGCGTAGCCGACCCGTACGGCCGCTTCTGGGCCGGCAGCATGGCCTACGAGGCGACCGAGGACGCGGGCTCGCTCTACCGCGTGGACCGCGACGGCCGCGTCACCCGCGTGCTGCGGGACATCACGGTGCCGAACGGCCCGGCGTTCACCGCCGACGGCGCCGTCATGTATCTCGCCGACAGCGCCCGCGGCATCATCAGGCGTTACCCCGTCGACCCCGACACCGGCGACCTGGGCGAGCCCGGCCTCTTCGTCACTCTCGGTTCAGGCAGCCCCGACGGCATGACGGCCGACGCCGAGGGCGGACTGTGGACCGCCGTCTGGGGCACCGGGCAGGTCCACCGCTACCACCCCGACGGCACCCTCGACCGGATCGTGGAACTGGCCGCCGTCCAGCCCGCCGGACTCTGCCTCGGCGGCCCCGACGGCCGCACCCTCCTCGTCACCAGCGCCCGCATCGGTCTGCCCGATCCGGGACCGCTCGACGGCGCCGTCTTCGCTTCGCGCGTCGACATACCCGGGGCGCCCGCCGCGCCGTACCGCCCGGTGGGCACCGCGGACGCCACGATCTTCGCCGACACACGCTAGGAGACCCACCATGAGCACCCCCCGGCCGCTGCGTCCCGGCCCCGTGGTCTGTGTCGGCGAGACCATGGCCGCCCTCGCCCCCGACCCCCTCGGCCCGCTCGATGCCGCGGACCGTCTCCGGGTCGACATCGCGGGCGCCGAGTCGAACGTCGCTCTGTACCTCGCCGATCACGGCATCCCCGTCCGATGGGTGTCCGCGCTCGGCGACGACCCCTTCGGCAGGCGCGTCCGCGAGCGGGTCGCCGCGGGCGGTGTCGACATCAGCGGCGTCCGCACCGACCCGGACCGGCCCACCGGACTGCTCGTGAAGGACCCCGGCAGCAACGGCACGCGCGTCCACTACCACCGCCGCGGATCCGCCGCTTCGGCCCTCACCCCGGAACTCCTCGACGACCCCACCGTGGCGGACGCCGCGCTCCTCCACCTCAGCGGAATCACCCCTGCCCTGTCCGCCGGCTGCCACGCCCTCGTCGAGCGTGCACTGCGCCCCGACCGCTCCCACAGCGTCAGCTTCGACGTCAACCACCGCCCCGCCCTCTGGACCGGCCGGTCCGCCGCCGACGTCCTGCGGACCCTCGCGGACCGGGCCGACATCGTGCTCGTCGGCCTCGACGAGGCCCAGGACCTGTGGGGAGACACGCTCACCGACCCCCGCGCGGTCCGTGACCTCCTTCCTGGCCCCGGCATCCTCGTCGTCAAGGACGGCGCCCGCGCGGCCACGGCCTTCGTCGGCCCGGACGCCCACAGCGTGTCCGCCCTGACCGTCCGCGTGGTGGAGCCGGTCGGCGCCGGCGACGCCTTCGCCGCCGGATTCCTCAGCGGCCTGCTGCGACAACTGCCCGTGGAGCGCTCGCTGCGCCTGGGCCATCTGACCGCCGCCTCCGCCCTCCGGGTCACCGCCGATCACGGCCCCCTGCCGGACCCCACCGTCATCGCCACGCTGCTCGACGCCGACGAGGCGACGTGGCGCGCCGCCACCATCGACTCCCCGCTCCGCTGAGAAGCACATCCCGGAGCCGGAGGCCCAGCTCATCCGTGGCCGGTCTTCACGGCACGTCGCCACCCGGCTGATTCGAGAGCATCTTCGCCACCCGGCGCCGGTCCGCCGCGTTGGTGCGCCGGATGCGCGCCGGGCTGCCGCGCAGAAGCACCCGACCGAGCGAGGCGGGCGCGGCCGGCCGTGTCCCGACGAGCGATGCGACGGTTTTTGCGAGACCTTGTTGAGGAGCGCGCCCTACAGTGGCGACGCATATCCAGGGTGACACCCGCACCAGCGAGGAAGGCGGGCTGTGGTGAGCGATTCGGATACGGGCGCCGCGGGGCGGAGCCAGGGCGAGGCGGCCCGACTCTCGGCGATCGAGTTGAACGTCAACGATCAGGTGCGACGGCTTGAGGTGGATCCGCGGACCTCGCTGCTCGACGCGCTGCGCGAGCATCTGCGCCTGAGCGGGACCAAGAAGGGGTGTGATCACGGGCAGTGCGGCGCCTGCACGGTGCTGATCAACGGCCGACGCGTCAACTCCTGTCTGACGCTCGCCGTGATGCATGAGGACGACGAGATCGTGACGATCGAAGGCCTGGGCGTTCCCGATGGCCTGCACCCCATGCAACGCGCCTTCATCGAGCGTGACGGCTTCCAATGCGGCTACTGCACTCCCGGCCAGATCTGTTCGGCCGTCGGCATGCTCGCCGAGGTGGAGGCGGGCTGGCCGAGCCACGCCACCGCCGACGTGGCCTCGCCGCGGATCGCGTTGACCGATGAGGAGATCCGCGAGCGGATGAGCGGCAACATCTGCCGGTGCGCCGCCTATCCGAACATCGTCGCGGCCATCCGTGGCCTCGCGGACGGAGGCCCGGAATGAGGTCCTTCACCTACGAGCGAGCGACGGACGCACAGGCCGCCGTCGCTGCGGTGTCCAGAACCGGCGCGAAGTTCATCAGCGGCGGCACCAATCTGCTCGACCTGATGAAGCTCGACATCGAGAAGCCCAGCCATCTGGTCGACATCAGCCGGCTTCCGTTGCGGGACATCGAGGAGCTCCCGGACGGCGGACTGCGCATCGGGGCGCAGGCGGCGAATTCCGATGTGGCCGCCGATGCCCGAGTGCGTACCCGCTACCCGGTGCTGTCGGAGGCGCTGGTGGCCGGCGCCTCGGGCCAGCTGCGCAACAAGGCGTCCACCGGGGGAAATCTGTTGCAGCGCACTCGCTGCCCCTACTTCTACGACACGGCTGCGGGCTGCAACAAGCGGGATCCCGGCTCCGGATGCTCGGCGATCGGCGGGTTCAACCGGATTCACGCCCTCCTCGGCGTCAGCGACTCCTGCATCGCCACCCACCCCTCGGACATGGCCGTCGCGATGACCGCGCTGGAGGCGGAGATCGAGCTGCTCGACGCCGACGGGTCGGTACGCCGCGTCGCCATCGCAGACTTCTACCGGCTGCCGGGCGACACGCCGCACATCGAGACGGTGCTGCGTCCTCGCGAGATGATCACGAGCGTGCTCCTGCCCCCGCCCCCGACCGGCCGGCAGATCTACCGCAAGGTGCGGGACCGGGCGTCGTACGAGTTCGCGCTGGTCTCCGTGGCGGCCGTCGTCTCGACCGATCAGGGAGCGATCAGTGAGGTGCGGGTGGCTTTCGGCGGTGTGGCGCACAAGCCCTGGCGGTCCGTCGAGGCCGAGGCCGCGCTGACCGGCCGTCCCGCCACGATGGCCACCTATCGCGCCGCCGCCGAGGCCGCGATGCGAGACGCCGTGGGGCAGGGGCACAACGACTTCAAGATCGAGCTGGCCAAGCGCACGCTGTGCCGCACGCTGGCGCAAGCAGCTCAGGCGAGCTGAGGAGACGAGATGATCGGGCAAGCTCTGAACCGTGTCGACGGCCCGTTGAAGGTCGCCGGCCAGGCCACCTACGCCTACGAGCAGTGGGAGGCCGGCCAACCTCTTTACGGGTTCATCGTCGGCGCGACGATCGGCAAAGGTCGCATCACCCGGATCGACACCGAGGACGCCGAACGCGCACCCGGCGTAAAGATGGTGATGACCCATCACAATGCCCCCACGCAGGGTGCCCGTGACGAGTCCATTCCGTTCGAATACTGGCGTGCCCAGCCGGTGCTGACCGGCCCCGACATCCACTATTTCGGCGAACCGGTGGCACTCGTCGTCGCCACGGCCTTCGAGCAGGCCCGCGCGGCGGCCGATCTCGTCGAAGTCGAATACACCGGCGGTCGGGGACGTTTCAACTTTGCCGAGCAGGACGACGAGGTGTACATCCCGAAGGTGGTCAACGCCGGTCTCCCCACCGACACGGCGGTCGGTGATTTCGATGCCGGGTTCGACAGCGCGGCGGTCAAGGTCGACCAGCAGTACACGACACCGTACGAGTTCTCGATGCCGATGGAACCGCACGCGTGTCTCGTGGAACCGCGCGACGAGGACCTGTTCGTCTACGTCAGTTGTCAGATCGTCGATGCTGCGCGGTCCTCGGTCGCCGGCACGCTGCGGATCGACCCGGAGCGGGTACACATCGTCACCCCCTTCGTCGGCGGGGGATTCGGCTCCAAGCTGGGCATCCATTCCGAGACGATCCTGGCCGCGCTCGCCGCTCGCGAGTTGCGCCAACCGGTCAAGGTCGCGATGACCAGGCAGCAGATCTTCCAGCTCGTCGGAAACCGCCCCACATCCAGCCAGCGGGTTCGACTGGGCGCGGAGCAGGACGGTCAGCTGACCGCGATCGCCCATGACGTCACCATGCACACCAACCCCGACGTGGAGTTCGCCGAACAGACCGCCGCCACGACCCGCAGCCTCTACGCCGCGCCCCACCGGTTGACCAGCCACCGGCTGGCGCCGCTCGATCTGCCGCCCGGGACGGACGTACGCGCACCGGGCGAAGCGCCGGGCATGCTGGCGGTCGAGTCGGCGATGGACGAGCTGGCCCATGCGCTCGGGATGGACCCCGTCGAGCTGCGGATCCTCAACGAGCCCACCGTCGACCCCGAGCGAGACGTGCCGTACAGCGACCGGCACCTGGTCGACTGCCTGCGCGAAGGCGCGCGCCGGTTCGGCTGGGAGCACCGCCCCGCCACCCCGGCGAGCGTGCGCGACGGCCGGTGGTTGGTCGGCTACGGCATGTCGGCCGCCATCCGCGGGCACTTCCAAGGGCCCACAGCGGTGCGGGTGCGGTTGGAGACCGACGGCACCGCGGTCGTCCAGACGGACATGACCGACCTCGGCACCGGCACGTACACCGTTCTGACCCAGGTCGCGGCCGACGGGCTCGGACTGCCGCCCGATCGGGTGCGGATCGAGCTCGGGCGTTCCGATTTCCCCACCAGTTGGGGGTCCGGCGGCTCGTGGGGCGCCGCCAGCTCGAGCAATGCGGTGCATGGTGCGTGCATGGCCCTGCGCGAGCAGCTCCTGACCACGGCGCGCGGCGACACCCGCTCTCCGCTGCACGGTCTGGACCCGGCAGACGCCGTGTTCTCCGATGGCAACGTGGGCATCGGCGGCGCGTCCGAGGCGCTGAGCGAGATCGTCGCACGCAACCATCCGGAAGGCGTCGAGGCGGAGGGCGGTACCCGCTTCATGGGCGATGATCCGAACTACACGGACTACTCGATCAACACCTACGGGGCCCATTTCGCTGAAGTGGGGGTCGACGCGGACACCGCCGAGATCCGGCTGCGGCGGATGCTCGGCGTGTTCTCGGTGGGACGCGCGCTCAACGCGAAGACGGCTCGTTCGCAGCTGATCGGCGGCATGATCTGGGGAGTCGGCGCGGCCCTCGAAGAAGAGGCCGTGGTCGACCTGCGAACCGGCGCTTTCGTCAACCGGGACTTCGCGCAATACCTGGTGCCGGTCCACGCCGACATCCCCGACGTCGACGCGGTCATCCTTGACGGGTTCGACGACAAGGCCAACGTCCTGGGCGCGAAGGGCGTCGGCGAGCTGGGCATCTGCGGGGCCGGTGCGTCGATCGCGAACGCGGTGTTCAACGCCACCGGCGTGCGCGTGCGCAACTTCCCCATCACCATCGAGAAGGTGCTGCCCGGTCTGCCACTGCTGGATGCCTGAATCCGTGACGACGGTGCCGGTTCGCCGGCCGGTGGGCGCAGACCCCGGCGGGACCGGCACCGTGGTCGTGAGCCGGCGGGACCGGGACCGGGACCGTCGCCGGCCCGACCGGATCAAGGACCGTCCACGATTGGGTGTCCCGGCGCGCCGGCCTGTCCGGCAGGGGGCACTCTGAACGAATGAGTGACGCGAATCCTGATCCGCAGAACGGCCCCCGCGCTCAGCACGAGCGGAAGGTTCCGCCGGGGGAGACCCCACCTGCCGAGAGCAGCACAGGGCCGGAGACCGGACCACGCGGTGACGTGACCCGGGGCTGGACCAAGGGGCCCCTGATCGCCATCGGGATCGTCGTCGTGCTGTGCGCCGCGTTCTTCCTGGTGTACGCCATCATCGTGGCGCGGTGACCGCACCGCACGAGCGGATACCGGCGGAATGCCAGGACGGAACTCCGGTGCTCGATGCCCGGTGCGGTCGTGTGGTCGATCCGGCCGTACATGCCTGGCCGCCCACCGGGCGCTCCGTTCAGTGGTTCGTGAGAGCGAGCCCCTCGACAGTGTCCCGCGCGCCGGTGACGGCCTCGGTCGGCACAGCGCCGTCCAGGGCGCTCAGCTCCGCTGTGGTCAGGGTGATGTCGGCCGCTCCGACGTTCTCCTCCAGATAGGCCCGCCGCTTGGTCCCGGGGATGGAGACGGCGCCCTGCGCCGCAACCCAGGCCAGGGCGATCTGTCCCGGAGTCGACCCCTGCGCCTCGGCAATCGCAGCGACCCGGTCCACGAGTGCGAGATTGGCGGCGATGCTCTCGGGTGAGAAGCGGGGCAGGCCCCGGCGCGCGTCGTCGGGATCGAGGTCGTCGATGCTGCGGATGGCTCCGGACAGGAAGCCGCGGCCGAGGGGAGAGAAGGCGACCAGGCCGATTCCCAGCTCGTCCAGCACCGTCTTGATCCCGTTTTCCAGGAGATCCCGGCTGAAGAGGGACAGCTCCGACTGCACGGCGGTGATCGGGTGGACGGCGTGCGCGCGGCGGATCGTCGCGGCGGCGGCCTCGGAGAGCCCGAGGTGACGCACCTTGCCCGCCGTGACCAGCTCGGCCATGGCGCCGACGGTTTCCTCGATCGGGACGGCAGGATCGACACGGTGGAGGTAGTAGAGGTCGATGGTGTCCGTCTCCAGATGACGAAGCGACCGTTCCACCGCTCGGCGGACGTGCTCGGCCCGCCCGTCCAGCGGTGTGCCGTCGGCGTCGAAGTCCATGGCGAACTTCGTCGCGATGGTGACCTCTGATCGGCGGTGGCCCAGAGCCCGGGCGATGAGCTTCTCGTTCTCGAACGGCCCGTACGCCTCGGCCGTGTCGATGTGCGTCACTCCCAGATCCACCGCCCGGTTGAGAGTGGCCACCGCCTCGGTCTCGTCCCGTGCCCCGTAGAACGCGCTCATGCCCATGGCGCCGAAGCCCTGCATCGGTACCCGCAGGCCATTACTGCCCAGATCAATCGTCTTCACGGTTCGTCTCACTCCTCGTGCGTGCAGCGGTTTCCGGTGGCACGCACCCGTACATGACCTGGGACCCCGGTTCTCGCCCGGAGCAGTTGGTGCGGCGCGGCCACGTGCCAACCGTGCCTCCTGGAGCGCGCTCCAGGTCAAACGGAAGCCGTGCCGGCCGTGATGCTGCGCGGCCGGCGCCACCGGTTACGACGTCACTTGACCTGGAGCGCACTCCAGGTTGCATAGTGGTGGGGTGAACGAGGTGATATTGCCCGACATATCCGCCAAGGTGCCGTCCGAGGGGCTGCCCATCGGGGAGGCGGCAGCTCTCTGTGGTCTGAGTATCGACACCTTGCGCTACTACGAACGCGAAGGCCTGACGCTCCAGCCCGCGCCGCGCTCGGCGTCCGGGCGCCGCCGTTACGGAGCCGACGACCTGGCGTGGCTATCCGGGCTCGTCATGCTGCGGGAGACGGGCATGCCGATCGCGGACATCCGGCGGTACGCGGCGCTGGTCCGCCGGCAGGGAACCGACGCCGAACGGCTGCAGATTCTCGAACAGCACCGCCGCGAGGTGATCGCGCGCATGGAACAGACGCGGAAACACCTGGCCGCGATCGACCGGAAGATCGCGGCGTACCGCAACGTCGTCGGAACACACGAACCGTGACACCCGGACGCGTACCTTGCCGCCGACGCGGCTCGCCGCTCTCATGCCGACGGCGCGAGTCAGGTGAGACGTGTCACGACGACCAGGTCCATTGGGCGATTTCGGGCAGGTCTTCGCCGTGTTCGCGGATCCAGTCGTGGTGGCGACTGCGGGCGTCCGCCATGGCCTCCCGGGTGGCGGCGGCCCGGGCACCGAGGTGGGGAACCCGGTCGATGACGTCCATGACCAGCCGGTAGCGGTCCAGGTCGTTGCGCACCACCATGTCGAACGGCGTCGTGGTGGTGCCGGACTCCTTGTAGCCCCGCACATGCAGGTGCGGGTGGACGGCCCGCCGGTAGGCGAGCCGGTGGATCAGCCACGGGTAGCCGTGATACGCGAAGATCACCGGCCGGGACGTGGTGAAGACCGCGTCGAACTCGACGTCGGGCATACCGTGCGGGTGTTCCGTCGCGGGCATCAGCCGGGTCAGATCCACGACGTTGACCACCCGGAACATCAGGTCCGGCAGGTGACGCCGGAGCAGGTCGGCCGCGGCCAGCACTTCCTGGGTGGGGACATCACCGGCACAGGCCAGGACGACGTCCGGTTCACGCTCGCCGTTCTCGGTTCCGGCCCACTCCCAGATGCCGACGCCACGTGCACAGTGGGCACGCGCCTGATCCATGCTGAGCCAGTCGAAACAGGGTTGTTTGCCGGCGACCACGACATTGACATAGTCCCGGCTGTGCAGCACGTGGTCGGCGATGGACAGCAGGGTGTTCGCGTCCGGGGGCAGATAGACGCGCACCACTTCGGGGCTCTTGTTGAGGATGTGGTCGACGAAGCCGGGGTCCTGGTGTGAGAAGCCGTTGTGGTCCTGGCGCCACACGTGTGAGGTGAGCAGGTAGTTCAACGAGGCGATCGGCGCGCGCCAGGAAAGCTGACGAGAGGTGTGCAGCCACTTGGCGTGCTGGTTGACCATGGAGTCGACGATATGGACGAACGCCTCGTAGCACGAGAAGAGACCGTGACGGCCGGTGAGGAGGTAGCCCTCCAGCCAGCCCTGGCAGGTGTGTTCGGAGAGGATTTCCATCACCCGGCCGTCCCGGGCGAGGTGTTCGTCGGTGGGCAGCATCTGCTCCTGCCAGGCATTGCCGCTGGCTCCGTAGACCGCCTGGAGTCGGTTGGACGCGGTCTCGTCGGGGCCGAACAGACGGAAGTCCCTGCGCTGGGCGGTATCCGCCATGATGCGCTCCAGCATCCCGCCCAGGACGCGGGTCGGCTCGTGCTGGGTCGTCCCCGGCTTGTCGACGGGCACCGCGTAGTGCTCAAGCGGCGGCACGGGAAGGGTACGCAGGATCCGGCCACCGTTCGCGTACGGGGTGGCTCCGAGGCGGCGTTCGCCCTCCGGCACGCACGCCAACACCTGCTCGGTGGGACGCCCGGTGGGGTCGAAGAGGTCCTCGGGACCGTAGGAACGCAGCCATTCCTCCAGCTGAGCAAGGTGAGCGGGGTTCTCGCGGACGGCGGGAAGCGGGACCTGATGGGCGCGCCACGTGCCCTCCACCGGCAGGCCGTCGACCTCGACGGGGCCGGTCCAGCCCTTCGGCGTGCGCAGCACGATCACCGGCCAGCGTGCCCGACGGCGCTCTCCACCGTGGCGGGCGGCGTGCTGGATGGCGCGGATCCTGTCCACGGCGGTGTCCATCGCGGCGGCCATGGCACGGTGCACGGCCGCGGGGTCGTCACCGCTGACGTGGAGCGGTTCGTACCCCAGCCCGTGCATCAGCTGATCGAGTTCGTCCTCGGGGATACGGGCCAGCACGGTGGGGTTGGCGATCTTGTAACCGTTCAGATGCAGGATGGGCAGCACCGCGCCGTCGTGGACGGGGTCGAGGAACTTGTTGCCGTGCCAGGAGGCCGCCAGCGGGCCGGTCTCAGCCTCGCCGTCGCCGATCACACAGGCGACCAGCAGGGCCGGGTTGTCCAGCGCGGCTCCGTAAGCATGGGCGAGCGAGTAGCCCAGTTCGCCGCCCTCGTGGATGGAGCCGGGGGTCTCCGGTGCGACATGGCTGGGCACGCCCCCGGGGAAGGAGAACTGCCGGAACAGCCGCTCCATCCCCTCCGTGTCCCGGGTGACGTCCGGGTACGTCTCCGTGTAGGTGCCCTCCAGCCAGGAGTTGGCCAGCACCGCGGGGCCGCCGTGCCCGGGGCCCCAGATGCACAGCACGTCCTGGGCGCGGTTCTTGATGATCCGGTTGAGGTGCGTGTAGACGAGGTTGAGCCCGGGAGAGGTGCCCCAGTGGCCGAGCAGCCGTGGCTTGATCTGCTCGGTGCGCAGTGGCTCGGCCAGCAACGGATTCGCCATGAGGTAGATCTGCCCGGCGGAAAGGTAGTTGGCGGCGCGCCAATGGGCGTCGAGAGCGGCTGCCTCCTGGTCGGTGATCGTGCCGACCGAGTCCGGAGCGGTGGTCATTCGTGCCTCCGTCTGCGCGGTGAAGGGGGTGTTCCCGCCGGTACCCGATGCAGCGGGTCACAGGCGTGAGCCTGCGGGCTGTTAACGCCGAGCTGCCGCCCGGCGCCCGGAGCAGCAGGAGCCCGATGGCGGGGAGGAGCGCCCAGGCGTCGTCGGGCAGCTCCCTCCCGCACGATACGAGCGCCGACACCCCGGGACCCCGCGGACCTGCGGCCGTCGGAGGCGAAGGCCGCCCGCGCGCGTCCGATCGAACGTTCCGAAGGGGCGGAAACATCAGCGCCGGTACCTGCCGAGTGGCCCGGTGCGGGCGGCGCTGCCCGGTTCACCTCCGGTGTCATGTGTGCCGACGAAGCGTCCGGGACGTGTCCAGCGTGCGCATTTCCCGGCCCGGCGGCACCCCTGGCGGGACCGAATGGGCGACGACGTCCGTCGCGGCGGGAAGGTCCGATCGGCGGCCGCCCGACGGGACGGGTCAGGTGCTCGGGTCGCGGTGGGTGGGGTGCCCCGTCGAGGACCGTGAGCAGCACGGGCAGCTCGGGCAGGTCGGTGGCGGCAGTGGTGAGCGGGTCGTCGGCGAGGACCGTGAGGTCGGCACGGTGGCCGACGGCGATCCGGCCGGCCTCGTGCTCCTCGCCTGCCGTGAGGGCTGCGTTCACGGTCATGCCCTGGAGGGCTTCCAGGGCGGTGAGCGCCTGTTCGGGGCCGTGGACGGCACTCGAGGTCGCGAGGGAGCGGCCGGGGGAAGTACGGCCACCACCCGGGACGCCTGAGCCGGGACGGGATGGAGGAGGGGCCGGTAGCCCTGTGCTCAGAGACCGCCGGACAGGGGCGATGGTCCGGTCAGGGTCGGCGCAGGGTTGACCCGGCGATCACCACACCCGACCGCGATCCGCTGCCCGCCCGGCACGCGGCCCGCACCGGAGACCTCTCAGAGCAGGTCGATCTGCGAGACAGTTCTGACAGACTGCAGAGGTGGATCCGACGCCCGGTCAAGCCGCAGTCGCGGTCGCACGACACGGCTGTCCGAAGGGTGATCGAGGACATCGTGTCGACGGGCCCCTGGGCGATGCGGGGCCCGGGGATCCGCGGCACTGCCGTGGCGCTCTCCGACATCGCGTCCGGTCTCGTTCATGAGCCATGAGGTCATCCGGATTGCGTCGACGTGGATCTGTGCCGGGGCGGCCCACCCCGACGTGCCACGCCGACAGTCCGTTCGAAGGCGGCGCAGACGATGGGGGACCGTCCGTCGTGCCTCCGCTCGGTGGGGCGGGCTGGGTGAGGAGCTCAAGGTGCCGAGCTCTCGAACGACTCCTCAGCCCAGTTGTCACATGTGCGGGTCCGGCGGTGTCTTCATGCCGAACCTCGACACAGGCAGACCTACAACGAGTACACCATGACGCCACGGGTCCCGAAGGCTGAGCTCCCCGCCGAACTCCGCGAAAACATGATCAAGCAGCTCGGTGCCGTGCCCGAGCCCGTCGAGGTGCTGTGGAACAACCCCGAGGTCGCCGAGGCCAACCAGGAGTTCTCGGCCAAGGTAGGTGCATGGGACGCAGCCGACGCGAGTCTCAAGACGTTCGCGCACATGGCCGTCGCCGCACAGGTCGGCTGCAGTTGGTGCCTCGACATCAACTACTTCCACGCGCTGAACCAGAAGCTGGACCTGGCCAAGGCGAGCCAGGTACCGCGCTGGCGGCAGTCGGAAGTCTTCACGCCGCTGGAGCGGGACGTACTCGAGTACGCCGAGGCCATGACGAACACGCCGCAGACCGTCACCGACGAGCTGTCGAAGCGTGTGCTCGACCGGCTCGGCCCGGCGGCGCTGGTCGAACTCACCGTGTTCATCGGCTTCGCCAACTTGGCGACCAGGTGCAATACGGCGCACGGGATCACGTCCCAGGGGTACTCCGATGGCTGCGAGATTCCGCTGGCCGGTCGTCCTGAGCGTTCCGGCGTGGCGTCGCCGGCATGACCGAGGACCCGTACGTCGCCCATCGCAGCCTGCTGTTCACGGTCGCCTACGAGATGCTCGGGTCGGCGGCCGATGCGGAGGACGTGCTGCAGGAGTCCTGGCTGCGGTGGGCCGACGTCGACCGTTCGCAGGTGCGGGACCCGCGGGCCTACCTCGTCCGAACCGTCACACGGCAGGCGCTCAACCGTCTGCGGGCGATGTCGCGCCGCCGTGAGGACTACGTCGGCGAGTGGCTGCCGGAACCGCTACTGACCAGCCCTGACGTCGCCGAGGACATCGAGCTCGCGGAGAACGTCTCGATCGCGATGCTGACCGTGCTGGAAACGCTCGGGCCGACGGAGCGGGCGGTGTTCGTGCTGCGCGAGGTCTTCGACATGCCGTACGGCGAGATCGCCCAAGCCGTCGGGAAGTCCGCGGCCGCGGTGCGGCAGATCGCGCGCAGGGCACGGGAGCACGTGGCGGCCCGGCGGCCGCGGGTGCAGGTGAGCCGGTCGGAGCAGCAGGCCGTGGTGGAACGGTTCCTGGCCGCGCTGCGCACCGGTCAGTTGCAGGAACTGCTGGACGTCATGGCACCGGACGTGGTCCTGATCGCCGACGGCGGCGGGATTGCGGCCGCCGCTCCGGCTCCGGTCCACGGGGCCGAACTCGTGGCGAAGATGCTCGCTCGCCCGGACCGGGTGGTGTCGGCCGTGTGGCTCAACGGCGCGCCTGCGGGTCGGATCGAGATCGACGGCCGACTGGCCGCGGTGAGCCTCGTGGTGGAGAACGGGAAAGTCACCCGGATCCACGCGATCGCAAACCCGCGGAAACTGACCCGGCTCGATGAACCGGCCGAACTCGCCAGGTAGGCCCGTTGCTGTCTGGCGTCGTGTGTGTTCCGGACGGTCGAAACGCCCGGAACACACACGACCGCACAGTGGCCGGACATCGAATCACGCTGCGGGCCGACGCGGCCGGTACGGTGACCCGGCCCGCGACAGGCTCACTCGCCGCGGCGCCGGGCGGAGCACAGTATGTTGACCGCGGATCGCGAATTCCGGGCGCTTCCCGATGGAAGACGAGCGCCTTGTCGTGGTCGTCGACGGCGACGAAGCACTGCCGAAGCCTGATGTCCACGCAGCTCAGGACGGGCGGGCAGCGTGCTTCGTTTCTCCGTTCATGATCGGTTCCGCGTTCCTGATCGGTCGCGTGAAGATCTTGGCGATGCATGCCGGGACGGCCGCGTCCTGCTCGTGCGGGCGCGCCCGGTACGCGCTCGGGCTCTCGCCCACCAGCTCGGTGAACCGCGAGCTGAACGACCCCAGCGACGTGCACCCGACCGCGAAGCAGACCTCCGTCACCGACAGGTCGCCGCGCCGCAGCAGGGCCTTGGCCCGCTCGATCCTGCGGGTCATCAGGTAGCTGTACGGCGTCTCCCCGAACGCGGCGCGGAAGCTGCGGGAGAAGTGGCCGGGCGACATGTGGGCCGCGCGTGCCAGCGCAGGGACATCGAGCGGCTCCGCGTAGTCGCGGTCCATCATGTCGCGGGTCCGGCGGAGCCGAACCAGGTCCGGTAGCGTCACCGGACCAGCATCGCACGGCCGTCCTGCGATGCGGCACCGTCGCGGTGGGACAGGGCGTACGCCACCCGGCGCGGGGCACCGCCCATCCCCTCACGCCGCCGCACCGGACGCCGCGGGCCGGTCTTCGAAGATCCGCCGCATCGTCGGCTCCCTCACTTCGGCGACTCGGCGACTCGGCGCACGAGCGCGGTGACCTCTTGTGGCCCGGTGGCTGCGCTGCCATGACCACTGTGTGCGTGGGCTCCAGCCACGATCCGCGATGTCGAACACCGCCGACGTCGGGGCGGTTGCCACCGTGGGAGCATGATCCGCAGACACACGCACGGCGGCGCAGACGGAAAGCGGTGGCGATGACCTCGGACAGCCCTACCTCGCAGCGAGCAGTGTTCGGGACCTGGCCGACCCCGCTCGAGCCCATGCCACGCCTCGCCCGGGCAGTCGGCCTCGGCGCGGGCGACCTGTGGGTCAAGCGTGACGACCTCACCGGCCTGGGTGGCGGCGGGAACAAGGTACGCAAACTCGAGTGGACCTGCGGCGCAGCGCTCGCCGACGGCGCCACGACTCTTGTGACCACCGGTGCGCCGCAGAGCAACCACGCGCGTCTGACCGCCGCGGCCGGCGCCCGGCTGGGGCTCGACGTCGTCCTCGTGCTCGCCGGCGCACCGGGATCGTCGACGTCCGGCAACCTCGCACTCGACGCTCTCTTCGGCGCCACGGTCGTGTGGGCCGGTGATGTCGACGACGAGGCGCTCGACTCCGCTGCCGAGCAGGTGGCGGAGGAGCTGCGGAGGAGGGGAGCCGTCCCGGCGCTGATCCCCTTCGGTGGTTCCAGCGTGCTGGGCGCTCGCGGTTACGCCGAGTGCGGGCGTGAGCTCCTCGTCCAGGCTCCCGACCTCGCGACCGTCGTCGTCGCGGTCGGCTCCGGTGGCACCATGGCCGGACTCCTCGATCCGCTCGGGTCCGCGCGCGTGCTCGGCGTCCATTGCGGTGCCGTGACCGATCCTGCCCGGACCGTGTCCGAACTGGCCTCCGGCCTGTCCGGCACACACTGCGCGCCGGACACGTTGCGCCTGCGGTCGGATCAGGTCGGCGACAGCTACGGCACATTGACCGAAGCGGCCATGGCCGCACTGACCCTGACCGCCCGCACCGAAGGCATCGTGCTCGACCCGATCTACACGGGACGCGCGATGGCCGGCCTGATCGCCGCGATCGAGGAAGGAGACGTGGCGCCCGGCCGACGCACGATCTTCCTGCACTCGGGCGGTATGCCCGGGCTCTTCGGTCACGCCGCGACGCTGGCGGAACTGGAGCAGGCACTGACCCTCTCGAATCCATAGCCGCCAGGTCACTGCTCGCCGTCCGAGGTGCACCGGCGACGGCAGCTTCGAGCCGGCTCATCTGCCGGGACCAGCGCCGGCCCGCAGTCCTCGCCCATCGCACTCACCCCCGCCAGTTCGCCAGCGCAGGAACGGTCGTAGTCGTCAGCGACGCCCATCGGCCTGCCGGTCCGTGCGACTGTGACGCACGTCTCGGGAACCCCGTACTCGGAACCGACAGCTGACTGATGTGACGACAACTATGCGAGCGCGTATTCGCGCAGGGGATCCGCAGGCCTTCGCGGAGCTCTTCGACGAGTACGCGCGAATCCTCTACAACCACGCCTTTCGGCTGACCGCGGACTGGGCGGCGGCCGAGGACGTGGTGTCCGCGACGTTCATGGAGGCGTGGCGGGGCCATCAGCGGGTCGACGCCGACGGCGGCAGCCTGCGCCCCTGGCTCCTGGGCATCGCCACCAACCTGGTCCGCGCCCAGTCGCGCAGCAACCGCCGCTTCAAGGCGGCGGCTCTCGCCGCCGCCCGAGCGGAGACCGAGGTGGCCGATCACGCCGACGAGGTCGCCGGCCGGATCGATGACCGCCGGCGCCTGGCCGCCACCGCCACCGCTCTGGCCGGGCTGCGGCGCGCCGAGCGCGAAGTGCTCAGCCTGTGCCTGTGGCAGGGCCTGGACTACGCCACCACCGCCCAGCTCCTCGGCGTTCCGGTGGGAACGGTCCGCTCCCGTCTCTCCCGGGCCCGGACCAAGCTGCGCAAACTCGCGGATACGGAAATGCAGGCAGATTTCCGGGAACCCCGGCCTGCGGATCGACAGGTAAGAGGAGACCGCAACATAGCGGCCCGGCCCGTCCAGGAAGGAACCCGGTGAACATGAGCCAGTCCCGTCTTACGCCTGATGAATGGCAGGAGACAGCACGTCTGGTCTCCCTCGACGAAGCCGACTTCCCCGCGGGCCGCCACGCCTTCCACAGGGAAGAACTGATGAACTTCATCGAGCAGGACACGCAGTCGGCCGCTCGGGCCACCGCACCCACTCCCGCGGCGCCCGCGCGTCGACGCCGGTTCATCCGGCCCTTGATCGTCATCCCGGCCGCCGCCTGCTCGCTGGCGGTGATCGCTGCCGGTGTCCTCGTCTTCACCGGCTCCGGCGGCAGCGATGGATCCCCCCTCGCCGGGCCGGCGCTCACCACACAGGTCGGTGTGGGTACCGCCCAGGGTTTGCCGCAGCTGCTCAACCAGATCTCACTCACCGCGGCGAAGAGCCCGGCGGCCACCGTGCGCGCGGGGCAGTACGTCTACATCGAGAGCCAGGTCGGCACCACCTACGAGAAGACGGTCGGCGACAAGACCACCGTGGTCGGAGATCGCATCCACCGCCGACAGACCTGGCGCTCGACCGACGGCGCGAAGGGCTGGCTCATCGACCCGGCCGTCTCCCCGCCCGGCGGCGAGACCATCGACCCCGTCAACGAGAAAGGCGAGATCGAACCCGCACGGCTGGGCAGCCCGTCGTACGACTATCTCGCCACCCTGACCACCGACCCCGACGCACTTCTGGCGAAGATCTACAAGGAGACCGAGGGACAGGGCAACAGCCCCGACCAGCAGGCATTCACCACCATCGGGGACCTCCTCAGCGAATCCATGCCTCCTGCAGACCTCAGCGTCGCCCTGTTCAAGACCGCGGCCAAGATCCCCGGCGTGGTCCTGGTCAAGGATGCCGTGGACGCGGCCGGCCGCCACGGTGTGGCCGTCGCGCGGCTCGACGAAACCTCCGGCGCCCGCACAGAATGGATCTTCGACGCCAAGACCTACACCTACCTGGGCGAGCGCACCATCCAGGTTCGCCCCCACGGCGGCGACTCCGGGAAGATCGAGCCCGGCACCATTCTCTTCACCTCGGCCATCACCGTGCGACAGGCTGTCGACGAGATGAAGCAGCTTCCGTCCTCCGCCGCGTAGCACCGCGCTTGAACACGGGGGGTGTGCTTGCCTCAGAGTGCGAGGCAAGCACACCTCCTGGGCTGACCGGCCGCGGGTCTCGGACGGTGACGGGGAGTGGGTCGGCGCGAGTTGAGCACCGACGTACCGCAGACCCCCCGGCGCACCAGTGGATTCAGTGATCGATGACCCCCTCGAAGTTTGGTGATATATAGCGCATATGCCCCGTTTCCGTCCTCCGTTCCCTGCCGTGATGGGGAGCGGTCGGCGGCCTTCGGCGTCCCGTGTGGGGCGCGCTCTCTCCCCGCGTGGCGCACTCGCTCTGCAGAGCGTGGACGGTGCACTGTCCTTCGCTCTGCGCGCCGCGCTGGCCATGGCGTTGCCGGCGCTCCCGATGGCACTCGCCGGGCGGCCCGATCAGGCTGTCTACGCCATGCTGGGCTCCTTCACCACCACGTTCGGCCGCAACCTGCCTTACGCGCGTCGTGCCCGTGTCCTCGCGCTGGTCGCGGCGGCCATGACAGCGTGTGTGGGCTGCGGTTCTGCTCTCGCCGCGTGGGCCCAGCCCCGGGAGGGGGGAGCAGGCGCAGCAGTGGTGGTCGCGGCCATGGCAGTGGTGGCCGGTGCGGCGAAGCTCGCCTGTGACGCGGCACGTCTCAGCGGGCTCGGTGCGGTGTTGCTGCTCTTCTCCTTCGCCGTATCGGCCAACGGTTCGCCGGCCCCCGCCGACATCCTTCCCCAGACCGCCCTGGCCGCATCCGGGGCGGCCGTGGCCTGGGCACTGGCTGTGGCGGGGTGGTTCGTTCACCCGGATCGTCCGCAGCGTCTCGCCGTGGCTACGGCGTTGCGCGAGCTCGCGGAGCTGTTGGAGGCAACCGGCGCAGGGGACGGAAGCGGGCTCGCCCGGCACCGGGCGACAGCTGCTGTTCTGCAGGCGTACCGGACTCTGGGCCTCATGCCTCCGACGGCCACCGAGCGGGGCGGCCGGGGCGGAACGTGCGTGAGTCTGACCGACCTCTCCTGGTCGCTGCTGATCGGTTCCGCCCGTCGGCCACCCGATGACCCGACGGGTCTGGCGCAGCACCTGCGCGTCCAGGTCCGTCTGCTCGTCAGCCGTCGCCGCCGGATTCCGCAATTGCTTCCGGAGCTCTCACGCCTGTCCGTGGTCGCCCAGGCCGGCGTGGGCTCCGTGACGGGCCCCGAGCCGGTTCCGGCCGATCCCGCCACCCGGCGCGCCGCCGAACTGCGCGCCGCGGAACTGGTGTCGGGACAGCGCCACGGCGGCCCCGGTCACGCGTCGGTCCTGCTCGTTCCCGCCCTGCGGATGGTCCTCGGCACCGGACTGGCGGGAGGCATGGCCCTTCTCCTGGGCCTCGGTCACGGCTACTGGGCGGCGATCTCCGCGGCCGCGGTGCTGCACTCGATCAACGTCCGTACCGCGGCGCAGCGAGCCGTCCAGCGCACCTTGGGCACAGTTGCCGGACTGATGCTCGCTCTCGGCGTGCTGGCGGCGCGCCCCGATCCCGTGCTGTTCGTCCTCGTGATCGTTGTCCTGGAGTTCATGCTGGAGTACGTCGTGGCCCGCAACTAC
This sequence comes from Streptomyces sp. NPDC005262, assembly GCF_042872425.1. Lineage (NCBI taxonomy): Bacteria > Bacillati > Actinomycetota > Actinomycetes > Kitasatosporales > Streptomycetaceae > Streptomyces > Streptomyces sp. NPDC005262. Next base: position 261,563 of record NZ_JBIAKK010000003.1, on the reverse strand, counting down.
GGTCTCGGCGTCGTCTTCCTCACGCCGCTGGCGCTACTGCTGAGCGACCTGGCCTCGCCCTCACCTGTCGGAGCCCTTGTCCAGGACCGGGCGCTGAGCAGCATCCTCGGGATCGTCAGCGGTCTGGGCTGTGCGCTCCTGGTGGTCCATGACCGTGCCGCGGTCCGAGCAGAGCGCGCGTTGGCCGCGTGCAGGGAGGCGTCCGAGCGTGCGGAGCATACGTTGGACGACCGCTTGGAGCCGTCGTTCCCGATCGTCCAGAAGCACCTCGCTGCAGCCGTGGTGGAGTTGCGTGAGGCCGATGACGCCGCGGCGGGCGAGCTCTGGCCGGCGGAGATCGATCCCACCGAATTCGCCGCCGCGGAGCAACGTGCCTACCTTCTCCTGGAGCGGCTCGTCCGGTGGCGGTGACGCTACGTGGAGCTCCGCCGTGCGTGCTCCCGCGCTCAGGCGGCGGGGCCGATGGTGACCTTGACGTGTTTCATGATCGGCTGGTCGCTCTGGGTGCTGTAGTCGCTGAGCGCGCAGAGCACGTTCATCTCGGGCATGTAGCCGGCCGCGCAGCCTCGGGGGATGTTGTAGGGGATGGCGAGGTATCCGCTGAGGGATCGCTGACTGCCGTCCTTCGCGGTGCTCGTGATGTCGACCGGGCCGAGGTCGGCGATACCGCGCTCGCGCATGTCGCCGCGGTTCATGAAGACGAGCGTGCGCAGGTTCTTGACGCCCCGGTAGCGGTCGTTGTCGGAGTAGATGGTGGTGTTCCACTGGTCGTGGGACCGCATGGTGCCCAGCGCCAGGGTGCCAGGGGTGGGGACTACGTCGGGCAGGGCGGCGGTGGAGAACTCGGCGCGTCCGGACGGGGTGAGGAACACGAGCTCACGGGCGGGCTGCTTGATGCGGAAGCCGAGGGGCAGGCGCACGCGGCGGTTGAAGTCCTCGAAACCGTCGAGGACCTGGGCCATGGTGTCCCGGATGCGGTCGTAGTCCTCGATGTACCAGTCCCAGGGCGTGGCACTGTCGGGCAAGGCCGCCCGGGCCATGCCGGCGATGATGGCCGGCTCGGACAGCAGGTGCGAGGAGGCGGGGCGCTTCATCCCGATCGAGAGGTGGACCATGCTCATCGAGTCCTCGACGGACGTGCTCTGGATGCCCTTGCGCTGGTGGTCCTTCTCGGTGCGGCCGAGGCACGGCAGGATGAGGGCCCGGCGGCCGTGGACGATGTGGCTGCGGTTCAGCTTGGTGCTCACCTGGACGGTGAGGTCGCAGTTGCGCAGCGCCGCGTAGGTGTACGGGGTGTCGGGCGCCGCGAGGGCGAAGTTGCCGCCCATGCCGACGAACACCTTCACATCGCCGCTGTGCATGGCCTTGACCGTGTGGACGGTGTCCAGGCCGTGCTCGCGGGGCGGCTCGATGTCGCAGACCTCGGCGAGGCGGTCCAGGAACGCGTCCTCGGGGCGGTGGTCGATGCCGCAGGTGCGGTTGCCCTGGACGTTGCTGTGCCCTCGGACGGGGGAGGGGCCCGCTCCTTCCCGGCCCAGATTGCCGCGGAGCAGAAGCAGATTGACGATCTCCCGGACGGTGTCGACGCCGTGCTCGTGCTGGCTGATGCCCAGGCACCAGCTGACGATGCTGCGGTCGGCCTCCTCGTACACGCGCGCCGCTTTGAGGACGTCGGCGCGGCTCAGCCCGGACTGGTGCTCGATCTCCTCCCACGGGGTGGCCTCGCACAGCGCGCGGTATTCCTCGAAGCCGGCGGTGTGGCGGTCGATGAACTCCCGGTCCAGAGCCTTGGGGTCGGATTCCGACTGCTCCAGGATCGCCTTGGCCATGCCGCGCAGCAGGGCCATGTCGCCGCCGATACGCGGCTGCAGGTTCAGCGTGCTGGTACGGGTCGTCTTGAAGAGGGCCATGTCCGTGAAGTCGTGCGGGACGATGGTGCGTGTGGCCGCCGCCTCGACCAGCGGATTGATGTGCACGATCTGGGCGCCGCGGTGGTAGGCCTCGGCAAGGGCCGTGAGCATCCGGGGCGCGTTGGACGCGGCGTTGACCCCCAGGATGAACAGGGCGTCGGCGGTCTCCCAGTCCTGGAGGTCGACGGTCCCCTTACCGGTGCCCAGGGACGCATAGAGCGCGCGACCGCTGGCCTCGTGACACATGTTGGAGCAGTCCGGCAGGTTGTTCGTGCCCAGTTCACGGGCCATCAACTGGTAGAGGAAGGTGGCCTCGTTGCCGAGCCGGCCGGAGGTGTAGAACGATGCCTGATTCGGGTTGTCCAGCTCGCGCAGAGCACGGCCGACCACCTCGAACGCGTCCTTCCAGCTGATCGGGACGTAGTGGTCCGAATCGGGGTCGTAGACCATCGGTTCGGTCAACCGGCCCTGGTTCTCGAGGTCGTAGTCGCTCCACCCGGACAGCTCGGTCACCGAGTGGGCGGCGAAGAACTCGCGTCCGACCCGCTTGCGGGTCATCTCCCAGGTGACGTGCTTGATTCCGTTCTCGCAGATGTCCAGGTGCAGCCCCTTGGTGTCGTCCGGCCACGCGCACCCGGGGCAGTCGAACCCGGTGTTCTCGTGATTCATCCGCATGATCGCCCGCGGACCGTCCACCAGCGCGCCCTCGCGTACCAGGAAACGGCTCACGCTCTTGGCCGCGCCCCAGCCCGCAGCGGGGTGGTGGTAGGGGCGAAACTCCGGATTCCCCTCGGGGGCGGGACCCACTTGGGGCTCCAGGCGTTCCTGCTCATCACTGTCGGCGCTCAAGTCTCTCGGCCCTTCCACCATGTGGGCGTGGGGTGACAAAACGATACTTTCGGGCAGGCTATGTCCGTCCACCAATGGACGCCACTCGGCTTTCGCGGCGGCTTCCACGTCTGTGGCTGAGCCGTTCCGTGCGCCGCGGGACCGGTCGGGTGAGGCGTGGTGCGACCCCGGGGAGTTCTTCCGAGGGGACACGGCGTCGTGCTGCAGGGCTGCCGTCCGGTTCGCACACGGATACCCTGACGCCGTCCTCTCTGTCGCTGTGCGTCTCATTGTTCGATGGGAGCCACATGGGCGTAGCTCAGCCCGTCGACACCCCGCCGCCGACCAGGGCCGCTGTCCACCTGGTGGCCACTCCGGAGGTCCAGGATCGGGCAGGTCCGACCTGATCGGTCGCCTTCCGTGGGGCACGACGTGAGAGCGTCGAGTCGTACTTCCACGGGACGCTGACGTATGCGACGAGGCCGTGGTGGTACTCGAAGCCTGAGACACTTCACCGAACTGCCGAGGTAGTCATTGTTGAGGTCCATGAACCGCTGGTTGGCGCTTTCCGCCGTTCCCCGACTCGCCGGTGCGACGGTGGTCGGAGCGGTGATCGGCTCGGTCGTCGGTGTACTGACCAACACACCGCTGGGAATTCTCGCCGGTATCGCCACGGCTGAGACAAGCTTCGTCGTCGCAGGCTGGATCGTCCTGTGGCCCATGGACGCCGCCACCACCCGCCGCCACGTCCGGAGCGAGGAGTTCCGGCCCGTCATCGAGGAGCTCGTCGTCGTCGCGTCCGCCCTGTGCGGACTGGTCGGCATCGTGATGCTGCTCCTGGTCGGCGACTCGGAACTGAGCCACGCCGCGGCCGCGACGGCACTCTGCGGCGTGTTCCTGGCCTGGGCGGCACTCCACCTGATGTACGCCACCCGCTACGCGTACCTCTACTACCTCAGTCCCGAGGGTGGGATCGACTTCAATTCCGACGACCCGCCGCAGTACAGCGACTTCCTCTACTTCAGTTACAACCTCGGAATGACCTATCAGGTCTCCGACACCGACGTCTCAAGTTCCACGATCCGCGCGGTCGCCCTCCGGCACTGCCTGCTGTCCTATGTCTTCGGCGCCAGCATCCTGGCCACCACCATCAATCTCGTCGCCGGAATCGTCACGGGCTGATGGGAGGGCGCTCCAGTACAGGGCGACTTCGCGATCGGGTCGGCGAGGGCCCGCGCCATGAGGGCGGGGTGCCCGGTGCCGAGGCGCGGTCGGCGCTGCGCTTCACCTACGGCCTGTCGTCCTCGTCACCCAAGGACAACACGACCGCGGTCGACCGCCCCTCGGGCGTCTCGTAGCCGATGGTGTCGCCGGCGCGACAGCCGAGCAGCGCGCGGCCGAGCGGGCTGTCGGCGGTGACCAAGGTCCGGTCCAGAACCTCGGCGACTTCGCCGATCTGGACGGTTGCCTCCGTGGCGTCCGCGAACCGTACCTTCACGGTGCTGCCCACGCCGACCTTGTCGGTCCGGGGAGGCCCCGCAACGGCCGCCTCGCGAAGCCGCCCGTCGACCTCGGCGATTCGGGTGTCCAGGCGGTCGAGTTCCGTGCCGCGTTGCAACTCGTCGGCCTCGTCGGCCCTGTCGCCCACCCGCTCACCGCCTCGCAAGGTGGCGGCGACACTTTCGCGTTCGGCACGTAGATCGGCGAGCTCTCGCTCCAGCGCCTCGCGGGCGACATCGCTGATGGGTTCGGGTCCACCGGTCATTCCTGTTCCCGTCGCGCAGGCGGCACCGTCGAGTGTCGCAGAATCAACTCCGACATTTTTACGCTACCAGGCAAATCACCACACCGTGGTGGCGTTCCGGGGCCATTGGGCCGGCGTTTCCAGGAGGCTTCTGACCGGATTCTCCTGGGCGAGGGAGCGGCAGCGGCTGCCGAGGCGCGCGATATCCGGCGCGCCCGGCTTCGACAGTTCGGTACTTCGGGCCGGACACCCTTGCCCGAGTGTCCGGCACTCCTGGCCGCCTGTTGCGGAGTCAGTCGAGAGGGTTGCCCTTCTCGCGCAGGGCGGCGAGGGCGGGGGCGTACATACGGGACTTGATGGTGCCGAGGGTGTCGCCGGCCTTGCTCACCTGCGCCTGGGCGATCTCGATGGCGGCGGAACGGACGGCATCCTCGTCCACCGCGCGGTCGACGATCCCTGCGGCGGCGGCCTCGGCCCCGCCGAAGCGACGGGCGGTCACCATGGCCTCATGAGCGGTCTGCGGGGCCAGTCGGGCCTGGATCAGCGCGGACATACCCGGGGTGAAGGGAATGTTGATATCGGCCTCGGGCAGGCACCAGAAGCCGCGATCGGCGCGCATCACACGGAAGTCGTGAGCCAGGGAGAACATCGCACCGGCCGCGAAGGTGTGCCCCTGGAGCGCGGCCACGCTGATCGCCGGCAGGGAAAGCACACGCGCGAAGAGCCCTTGGACCGAGGCGACGTAGTCCTGGTGCTGATCGGCGTGGGCGGACAACCAGTCCAGGTCCAGGCCGTTGGAGTAGAACTTGCCCGTCGCGGCGGTCACCAAGGCGTGCGGCCCCTGCGCCTTCTCCACCTCGTCCAGGGCGGCATCGGCGGAGGCGATCCAGTCGGGGTGGAAACGGTTCTCACCGTCCCCGAGGTCGAGGACGAAGACGTTGTCCTGGCGGTCGAGAGTGGGCATGGTCGCTCCTTCGAGCTGGATGGGGTCGGGGTGGAAGCAGGTCATGGCCGTGGTGCCTGACCTTGATCGGGGCGGTCGCGCAACGCGTGAACCAGCAAGTCATGGATTTCGAGGGCGGTCGCCTCCAACGGGGCGGTGCTCCGCTCGACCCGGCACATGATCACCGCGCCTTCGAGTGCCGCGATGATGAAGGCGGCCAGCCTCCTGCACCGCTCCTCCGGCAGGCCGTGCCGGAGAAACAATGCGGCAAGCCCCTGTTGCCAGCGGGCGAAGACCGCGGCCGCGGAGCGGGCCAGTCGGGGAGCGTCGTCGTTGGTCTCGACCGCGACCGCCACGACGGGGCAGCCGGCCCGGAAGTCGCTGTCGACGAGTCGGTCGCGCCACAGTGCGAAGAACGCGTCGATCGCCTCCACGGCGTCATCGGCCCGCGTCGCGGTCTCGATCAGTCCGGCGACGAAGTCGCCGGCGAGTGCCACCGCCTCGTCGATCAACTGCGCCCGCCCGCCGGGAAAGTGGTGGTATACGGAGCCGCGTGGAGCGCCGCTGTGAGCGAGCACGCGATCGATGCTGGTGGCGCTCGCGCCGTACTCACGCAGCAGCGCGGCGGCACTGACGACCATCCGATCACGGCTGTCACTCGTGCGCGGGCTCACGCGCCCACCACCTCAGCGGCTGCGAGGCGGCCGGCCGTGTCTGCGGCGGATGAGCGATCGATCATGCCGTGCGCCTTCCTGTCAGCGACGAGTACTGGCCCGAACTGGTCTACCTGTCGGTAACTTATGTTGCATGACATAGAACATGCAAGGGTTCGCGGGCAGCTCCGAGAAGGAAGATTGCTCCTGAGTGGGCCGTCATCAAGGAGGACCCCCGAAGAAGGGCATCGACGCGCGTCCCAGCGAGGCAGGAGGGTTCGACCGACGGCGGCTCGCTGCATCCTGCGGCGGCTCTGGCCCACAGACTGCGGAAGGGGGGCACGCGGTAGGCGGCGGACGGCCCGGACCGGCCGATGCGTCACCGGTCGGGGAGACCGTCGGCACCTGCCGGTACGACCCGGCCCGCCAGAGGTCGGACGGTGAGGCGGTGCAGCATCACTGTGGCGCAAGGGTGCAGCGTCCACTCACGGGATGAGATCGAGCTGACGCAGCATGCCGAGTTCGTCGCTGCTGCCCCACCGCTCCACGAGCTTTCCGTCGGCGAACCTGCTCATCTGCATGCCCCGGTAGGACACCTTCTTCCCGGTCGGGCTGTGTCCCATCAGTTCACCGAGGTGTGTCCCGCTGATGGTGTAGGCGAATGCCAACTCGTCGTCCGTGGCCACGAGATGCTCGACATCGACGTGCAGGTCGGGGAAGGCCGCCCTGATCTCGGCGAACATGGCCTGATATCCGGCCGGGCCCGGAACCTGGCCGGGAGCCGGATCGTGGTCGACCGAGTCGGTTGCGACGAAGTTGACCAAAGCCTCCAGACTGCCGCTGTTCACGGCCTCGGCGATAGCGTTCTGGGCAGCGAGGTTTTCGTCCCGGGACATGGCTCTCCTTCGACGCTGTACGGGAGGTGCGGGCGCCGTTCATGCCTGGGTCGGCGGCGAATGCGTCCGCCCCCTTTCAACGTAATGAGTCCCCGGTCCTTACGCCTGTTCAGTGGGGGGCACCTCAATTCCGGGACAGCCCTCAGGAAGACATCGCGATGTCGCGTGTGAGCTCCGCCGCGTAGGATGGGCTCCAGGCGGAGTTATGTACAGCCCACCTGCTCGGACGGGGATCGCAGTACCCCAGGAACCGGCGTCGCTCGTGCTACCCGGCCGGTGACGAAGCCGCCTTCATCATCGGTGCCGTCCTGGCCATGGGCCGAGGCTGGAAAGCCCGCTGAGCGGTCGCATCGTCCCCGACAGTGAAGAGGCCATGGAAGGTCAGGGGCCATGACGCGCCCAGCCGACGTCGCACCCGGTGCCGAGCAGAGGCCGAATGCCCCCTCGCCACGTTCTCGCGCTCTGCCGGCTCCTGCGGTAGTGGTGATCGACGGCGACGGTACGGTCCTGGCGTGGGCCGACGGGGCGCGACAGCTTCTGGGCCACCGAGCCGAGGACGTCGTCGGGCGGCCCGCGGCGCGCCTTCTGGCAAGCCGGCAGGAAGGCACGGATGCCGGATCCTGTCTGCTGCCTCCGGCGCACGACCTGACGTGGACGGAGCAGACGGGCGAACACGAGCCCCGGCCCCGTGCTGTGGTGGACGTCCGTCACCGCGATGGCCGCATCCTGCGGCTGCAGCTGGAGGTCAGTGCACTGACCGGCGCCGACGGTGAGAGATACCGGCTCCTGGCGGCGACGGACATGCCGGACAGCGATGCGCGGCAGACGGCGGGCGAGCCCGCCGTACGGGCGCTGCTCGACCGCTCGCCGTTCTCGGTTGCCGTCTGGGATACCCGGCTGCGTTGCGTCTGGCTGAACCAGGCGTCCAAACGGACTGTGGGCCTGCCCCCGGGCGGCCGTCCGGGACTCCTGATGCGGGAGGCGCTGCGGGGTTTCGACCTCGCAGCGGTCGAGCCGGTGATGCGGGGGGTCCTGGCGTCCGGTGAGCCGGTCACCGGCCACGAGGCGCGCTGGGTCTCCCCGGGCGGCGGCCTGAGAAGCGGCCGGGAAGTCGTCTTCTCGTCCACCCTCATCCGTCTCGCGCGCGCGGACGGTACGCCCCTCGGACTGTGCACGATCTCGACGGACATCACCCAGAGGTGGACGCGCGAGCGCATGGCACTGATGAGCAGGGCGGCCAGGCGCGTCGGTACCACACTGGATGTGATGACGACCGCCCAGGAACTCACGGACCTGGCCGTCCCGGCGCTCGCCGACTACGCCACGGTCGACCTGGCCGAGTCGGTGCCCCTCGGCGGCGAGCCGCTGGAGCGGATGCAGCCCGGGGACTCCGGCATCCCGGTGTTCCGCCGCGCGGGACTCGCCTCCATCCACAAAGGCGCGCCGGAATCCGCCTTCGCCCGGGGCGAGCCGGTGTTCGTGCCTCCGGAATCCCCCTTCCTGCACGTGCTTCACCACCGCGAGTCGCACATGGAGCCCGTGATGGACACCGGGTGCGGCAGCTGGCTCGCCGGGGATCCCAGGCGTGCCCGGATCATCCGCGAGACCGGCATGCACTCGGTCATGATGGTCCCCCTCATGGCGCGTGGCACCATCCTCGGTATCGCAGTCTTCGTCCGTACCGAGAACGTCGCTCCGTATTCGCGGGACGACCTGATCCTGGCCGAGGAACTCGCCGTCCACGCGGCACTGAGTCTGGACAACGCACGCCGGTACACCCGCGAGCGGGCCGCCGCTCTCGCGCTCCAGCGGACCCTGTTGCCCGGCGCGCTGTCCGGCGGCAACACCGTGGAACTGGGTTGGCGGTACCTGCCGTCGGACCGCCACGAGGGCGTCGGAGGGGACTGGCTCGACGCCATCCACCTGCCGGGCGGGCGGATCGCCCTGGTCGTCGGAGACGTCATCGGGCACGGCATCAATGCGGCCGCCACCATGGGCCGTCTGCGTACGGCGGTGCTTACGCTGGCCGCCTTGGGCCTGCCGCCGGCCGAGCTGCTCGTCCACCTCGACGAGGTGGCCACCCAGCTGACGGGGGAGGCCTCACGATCCGGCGACCCCGCCCTGCCGATCGTTGGGGCCACCTGCATCTACGCCGTGTACGACCCGGCCACCCGGGTGTGCACCTTCGCGCGTGCCGGACACCCGCCACCGCTGCTGGTCTCCCCGGACGGCCAGGTCACCACGCCTGACACCCCGGCAGGCACGCTGATCGGCGTCGGCCTCGGCTCGTTCGAGTCGATGGACGTGGAGCTGCCGGAGGGCAGCCTGATCGTCCTGTTCACGGACGGGCTCATCGAGACGCGGAACACCGACATCGACGCCGGACTCGACCGGCTTGTCACCGCGTTGCGCCGGGCACCGTCGGAGCTGGACGACCTCTGCTCCCAGGTGATCAGGGAGATGGCGACGACATCGAAGCCGGAGGACGACATCGCGCTACTGGTCGCCCGCACTCGCGTCGCCGGCCCTTCTCCGCACGCCGATCGACCGGAATGACGCCGCTGGCAGTGAGCTTGCCGGCGCGGAAGTTGTCGCCTCGGAGGTCCATTCGGTGGCCTGTGGAGCAAGGGTGCAGGAGTGCTGCGGTGCGACACGGATCGTGTCCACAGCTCCGGTCCGGGATACAGGCCGAGGATCAGCAAATGCCTTAGAGTGGTGGCATATCGGATGATATGCAGTTGCATCGCCCGACCGATTAGGGTCGGCAGCGGCTCCGCACCATGAACGCCGGCCGGCGGACGCGCTCCAACGGCTGCACGGCGAACCGCGGAGCCCCGTTCCGGCCCGGACGGCTGGCCCCGGTGGTCCGCCGCAGTCGGCGCCCCACCGCTGCACGACGGCGCAGCGCGGTGACCGCGAGCTCTTCTGAGCCGGACGCGTACTGATCGTGCCGAGTGTGTCCCTGTCGCTGCAGATCCACGAGAGGTGGTGCCATGGAAGGGATCGCCGATATGGGGGGAACCGAGGGATGGGGTCCCACTCATCCGCCGCGCGCCGACGAGCCGGTCTTCCCGGAACCTTGGCAGGGCCGGGCGTTCGCGCTGACGCTGCTCTCCGTCCAGCTGGCCGGAGTGAACGTGGACGCGTTCCGGCATGCGATCGAGCGCTTGGACCGAACTGCCTATCTGGCCGACGGCTACTTCGGACGCTGGCTCAACTCCGCCGAGCTGATACTCACCGAGAGCGCCATCCTGACGCCGGCGGCGATCCAGGCCCGCGCCCGCAACCTGCGCGGCGAGCAGGTCGAGGAACCGCCGATCCCCGAACCCATCAAGCCCCGTCACACCCCGAGCGCCAAGGGCTCGCTGCGCACCGTGGACGCGGAGCCGGCGTTCGCGGAGGGCGAGCGGGTGCGTGCCAGGAACATGTCGCCGACCGGACACACCAGGCTGCCGGGCTACGTGCGCGGACACACCGGAGTCGTCGCGCTCATCCAGCCGGCCTCTGTCCTACCCGACACGAACGCGCACTTCCGGGGCGAGAACCCGCAGTACGTGTACTCGGTGCGATTCGACTCGCACGAGCTGTGGGGTGCCGACTCCGAACCGTTCACACTCACCATCGAGATGTTCGAGAGCTATCTGGAGAGGACCGCATGACCGCCGGCGAATCCGCTGAACGCATTCCCGCACCACTGCGTGCCGAGGCACTTGAGCAGCTGCTGACCGAGCGGGGCCTGGTCGACCCGAACACGCTGGACGCGGTGATCACCCATTACGAGATCGACGTGGGCCCCCTCAACGGAGCCAAGGTGGTCGCCAAGGCATGGACCGACCCCGAGTACCGGCGCCGGCTGCTCGACGACGGCACCGCCGCGGTAAGGGAGTTGGGCTTCATCGGGGTGCAGACCGAGCACGTCGTTGTCGTCGAGAACACCGCGACCAGCCACAACGTGGTGGTGTGCACGCTGTGCTCGTGTTACCCGTGGCAGCTGCTCGGCCTGCCGCCGAGCTGGTACAAGGACCCGGCCTACCGGGCACGGGTGGTCAAGGAGCCGCGCAAAGTGCTTTCCGAGATGGGACTCGAACTCGCCGACGACGTGCAGATCACCGTCCACGACTCCAGCAGCGAGGTGCGCTGGCTGGTACTGCCCGAGCGCCCGGCCGGCACCGAGGGCCTGTCCGAGGAACAACTCGTGCCGCTGATCAGCCGCGACGCGATGGTCGGCGTCGCCAGGATCGAGGCGCCGTGACCGCGCCGCTGGACGACGAGGGACCGGCCGCGCCGCCGCGTTCCAACGGCGAGCTCGTGTTCGCCGAGCCGTGGGAGAGCCGTGCCTTCGGCATGGCCGTCACCCTGTACGACGCAGGCGTGTTCACCTGGTCGCAGTTCCAGGCGGCCCTGATCGCCCGGATCGCGCGCTGGGAAGCGGCACCCACCGAGGACGCGCACTGGAACTACTACCACCACTGGCTGGGCGCACTGGAAGACGTGCTCGCCGGAGGCGGCGCCGTGTCGGCCGACGAGGTCACGATCCGCGCCCGGACACTGGCCCAGCGCCCCACCGGCTACGACCACGACCACCGGCACTGACCGTCAATCACCACGAACCGGGTCCGTGGTCGGTCGCCGGCATTCGTGTGCCGTAAGAGGTCGTCACCTGAGTTACGCCGAATCGGTACCGGCGTCGCAATCGCGGGGCTCACCCCGCCCTGTCGACGAGATCCACGGCGTGGCGGGCATTACGCTCTGGGTCTCCTGCGATGGCCAGGGAACCCATTCGGCCGCACCATGAAGCGCCTGCGGAGAACGGCGACGCCGCATCCCGCCGAAAGCATCGGCGCCTGTTGGTTCAAGACCAGCGAACCCGAAGGAATACTCCGATGAAGGCATTCCAAGCCGTCACCGACGCGATCGCCGCCGAAGGGCTCGACCACTTGTTCGCCGTGATGGGGGATGCGAACCAGGACCTGATCGTGGACCTGGGCGAACGGCACGGAGTGACATTCGTCCACGCCCACCATGAATCCAGCGCTGTCGGTATGGCCGACGGCTACGCCCGGTTCAGTGGCAAGCCCGGCCTCGCTTCGGTCACGCAAGGCCCGGGCTACACCAATGCCACGACCTCGCTGGTGGCCGCACGGCTCCACCGCACACCCCTGATGCTGATCGCCGGACACGCCTCCCTCCGTGACCCGTACAACCCGCAGGGAATGGTGGACCAACAGGCACTCGCCAGACTCACCACCGAGGCCACCGTCCGACTGGAATCGGTGCACAACGTGGACTACTGCCTAGGGGAGGCATTCCGTCAGATCAAGGTGCGGAAAGGGCCCTTCATTCTGAACCTTCCCCAAGACGTCCAGCAGACGGAGATTCCGGATCCCGGCTGGACGTACCGCCCCATGTACGCGCCCAACACCCTTCAGCCGCCGCGTACGCAGGATCTCGACGAAGCGGTCAGACTGCTCGCGTCAGCCCGACGGCCGACGATCCTCTGCGGACTCGGGGCGCGAAACTCCGGAGCGGAGTCCGAGGTGCGCAGACTGGCCGAGCGTCTTGGCGCACCGGTCGGAGTATCGATTCTCGCCGCCGGATTCTGCGCGGATTATCCGCTGTATCTGGGGGTCAGCGGCGGACTGGGTTCCCATCTGACGGTGGAGACACTCGCCGAGAGTGATGTGATGGTGGTTGTCGGCGCCAGCCTGAACGAGTGGACGACCGACTTCGGAAAGATCCTGACGAATGGGAAGAAGATCATCCAGATCGACGACCGGCCGGACGCATTCGGCTGGTTCGCCCCTGTGACCGTCGGTATGACGGCCGACGCCGGAACGGCCGTGGCGGCTCTCGCGGACCGGCTCGCCGAGACGGCGGACGCACGCCGGCCCGACCCCGGGCTCGTACAGAAGGTTCAGGACGACCGCAGGCCGACGACTCTTCAGTACGAAGACGGAGACGCGACGGATCCACGCAGGGCGGTACGGCACCTCGAGGACGCACTGCCGAAGGACGACCGCATCCTGGTGCTCGACGGCGGTCACGCGGCCATGGTCTGTGTGAAGACCCTCACCGTGCCGCGCGCGGAGAACTGGGCGGTCGGCTGGGACTTCGGTGCCATCGGCCAGGGCCTGTCCCTCGCCATCGGTGCCTGCTTCGCACGCCCCGGACAGCGCGTCACGCACACGACCGGGGACGCCTCGTTCATGATGAACATCGCCGATTTCCATACGGCCGTCCGCCACGAACTGCCGCTCACGGTGATCATCTTCAACGACAACGCGGTGGGCCAGGAGAAACACGATCTGGTCCACAAGAATCTTGATGCGTCCTACGCCGACATGCCGGAGCCCGACTTCGCGAAACTCGCGGCAGGCTTCGGTGCCAAGGGCTTCACCGTACGCAAGCCCGACGACCTCGGCGAGATCGACAGGGCACTGGCCGTCGAGAACGGCCCGGTCCTGGTCGACGTACGGATCAACGGCGAAGTGGAACTGGCGGCAAGCTGGGAGATCGCCCAGCACCTCGGTTGAGACACGATGAAGCAAGCCATGGTGAAGCCGGACAGCGATGTACCGGGGAGCAGTGCGTTGCCCCATCCTGTCCGCGATCTCCGGACGAAGCCTGGGCCGGCTGTTCGGCTGCGTCAGGCGAGGTAGGCCGAGATCGCCAGCGTCTCGGAGAGGACTCGCCACAGTGCCCAGGCACCCGCACGACTTGCCACATTGCACAGCGTCTTCCGGGTGCAGGTGGTCGGTTTGTTCTGCCAGGCAGTCACGATCAGGTGGTGGAAGCCGAGACTACGGGTGAAGGCGAAGCGGATGTGCAGGCCGTCACCCAGAACGTGGCCGGGCAGGGTCGCGATCTGAAGGTAGTCGTACTCGACGGCTTCCACCCGGACCGGGTTTCCACCCAGCAATTCGCACTCGTCCTTCGGGCGGATCCGGGTGGGACATGCGCCGCGCACCGGGAACAGCCAGAAGTCTTCGGCGAGCTGCTTGCGCACGTCGTGAGCGCTGGTGAAGGGGTGGATCCCGAGGGAGTACGTGTACTGGTACAGCCAGTTCGAGTCGTGGCACGAGGCAGGATCCGCGTTGCACTCCTCGGACGAACGCCCGGGGTCGCCCGCGCGCGCGTCACTCCGCTGAACAGCGGGAGCGGCCGGGTGTGCTCCGGCGTGCGTGGCCGGCGGCAGGCCCGTGAGCATCAGTACCGTACCGAGCAGGGTGACCAAGGCGGCGCGACCCACTGTCCGAGTGGATGCCCGCACCACTCGGGAGGACACCCTGTCGGCCCGGCCGGCCCGTGAGGCGGACGCGGTGGGCGCGCGGTGCTGACTGCGACCCGGCTTCCGCCAGTGGGACGGCACAGGCATCAGTAGGGACGGAGCGCGATCAGGACGAGGCTCACGCGGCTGACGGGCGCGTGAGGCCTGCCGTCGCCTCCGGCGCCGTCGTAACCGGTCACGACGAGAGCGGACATCAGCACCTCCTATGGCGCACTACGAGCCACATGGACGGTATGCCCTCGCCGGACATCCGGCATCTCGGCTCGGCGAGCAGCCGTGCCGTCTCGTAGCCGATGCCGGAGGTGGCCCCGGTGACGAGGACGGTGCGGGAGGAAAGTTTCGAGTCGGACATGGTCCATCCATCGCTCTGGGCACGCTTTGCCGCCCGCCGCGCTTGCGGAGGGGTCGGGCGTGCACGGATACGGAGAAGGGGCGCCGGATTAGGTCACGGCGCCCCGAGGGCTACGGACTACGCGTCAGGGGTCTCCCCGGCGCCCCGAAGGCGTGGGGGAGAAACGGGCGTGTCCGGGCAGCGGGGCACACGACGAGGCGACGCCTGATGAGGCGGCCGGTCGAGAAGGAGCCACTCGCTGTTCACGCTCTTCATCCAAATGGCTCGCGGACAACGGCTCAAGACCTCCCGGCTGTTCCTGACACCCCTCTGATGCGGGTCAGCCGAGCCCGGGGATCGTGGAGATGAGCAGGTCGATCAGCTTGTTGCCGCTGAACGGGAGCACCAGTCCGCCAAGGCCGTACTCCGCGAGGTTGCGGCGTAGGAGATCGTGCGCCGACGCGGGGGTGTAGCGCCCCCCGCGCAGGGCGAGCGGGATCAGCGCCACGATGATCAGAGCGTTGAAGATGATCGCCGAGGTGATCGCGGAGGTAGGGCTGTGCAGGCACATGAAGTTGAGGGCTTCGGGTCCGGGATAGGCGCCGGTGAACATGGCCGGGATGATCGCGAAGTACTTCGCGACGTCGTCGGTGATCGAAAAGGTCGTCAACGCGCCCCGGGTTATAAGGAGTTGCTTGCCGATTTCGACGATCTCGATGAGCTTGGTCGGGTTGGAGTCCAGGTCCACCATGTTGCCGGCCTCCTTGGCGGCCGACGTGCCGGTGTTCCTGGCGACCACGGGCCCGAGGCTGGACCTCCTCACGACGGGCGCAGCGGCATCGGACAGTTCCGCCCAGCCGGTGACCGGAAACCGACGGGCCGGCGGCCCGTAGATCGCCGTCCGAAGTACTCAGGACCTGCGTGTTCCGGGTCCGGGGACGACTGCGTAAGAGGCCCGTCAAGAGAGCACCCACGGCCGTAAGGGACCCGTCAACGAAGTGCGTGGCTGCTCAGAGCGGGGGTTACCTCTAACCGTCCGTTCGATCCGAACCTCATCCAGGAGCACACGGTGGCCGACCTGGCCTTCGTCGTCACCATGATCGCGGTCTTCGCGCTGGTGGCTCTCGTCGCCAAGGGGGTGGCGAAGCTGTGACTGCCGAGAACGTTGTCGGTCTGATCGTGGCCGTCGCCCTGCTGGGATATCTCGTCCTCGCCCTTCTGTACCCGGAGAGGTTCTGAGCCCGATATGAGCCCCGTCCTCGCTGGTGTGCTCCAGCTGCTCGCGCTCGTGGTGGCGCTGTGACGCTCCTCGTGCGCAACAGAAAGGCGGCGCAGCTATGACTCGGGTGCTGGTGGTGGAGGACGAACTGCAGCTCGTACGTGCTCTCGAGATCAATCTCAAGGCACGCAAGTACGAGGTGCACGCAGCCTCCGACGGAGAGACGGCGCTCCGGCTGGCCGCCGTGTGCCCTCCGGACGTCGTACTGCTGGATCTCGGCCTGCCCGACATGGACGGTATCGACGTCTCCGTCGTGGACCTGGCCGCCCGCCGTACCCATCAGGCCGCCCGGCTGCGCGCCGAGTCCGAGATCCTCTCCTTCCTCGCGGGCAACGTGCTGCGTGGCGAGACGAGCCTGGAATCTCTCCTGGAACAGGTGCGCAAGATCTTCAATATGGAGTCCGTGGCGCTGCTGGAACGCGAAAGCGACGTCGACCCCTGGACCTGCACCGGCAGCGCAGGGGCGGCCCGTCCGCTCGAACGCCCCGAGGACGCGGATGTGGACATGCCGGTCGGCGATCACATGGCGCTCGCGCTCTCCGGCCGTGTCCTGCCCGCAGAGGATCGCCGGGTGCTGGCCGCCTTCGCCGCCCAGGCCGCCGTGGTACTCGACCGGCAGCGCCTGGTCGGGGAGGCGGAGCACGCACGTGAGCTGGCCGAGGGCAACCGCATCCGCACCGCCCTGCTCGCCGCCGTCAGTCATGACCTGCGTACGCCACTGGCCGCCATCAAGGCCGCCGTCACCTCCCTCAGGTCCGACGACGTGGAGTGGTCCGAGGCGGACCAGGCCGAGCTCCTCGAAGGCATCGAGGCGGGCGCGGACCGGCTCGACCACCTTGTCGGCAACCTCCTCGACATGTCCCGGCTCCAGACCGGAACCGTCACCCCGCTCATCCGGGAGATCTATGTCGACGAGGTCGTCCCGATGGCGCTCGGCGGCGTGCCGGAGGACAGCGTCGTTCTCGACATCCCTGAAAACCTTCCGATGGTCGCGGTCGACCCGGGCCTGCTGGAGCGCACCGTCGCCAACATCGTCGAGAACGCGGTCAAGTACGCCCCGGAGATGAGCCCGTGGTGGTATCGGCCAGCGCGATCGCCGATCGTGTGGAAGTCCGGGTGACGGACCGCGGTCCAGGTGTCCCGGACGAGGCGAAGGGCCGGATCTTCGCACCGTTCCAGCGCTACGGAGACGCCCCGCGCGGGGCGGGCGTCGGTCTCGGTCTCGCGGTCGCCCGCGGGTTCGCAGAGGCGATCGGCGGCACGCTGACCGCCGAGGACACCCCCGGCGGCGGCATGACCATGGTCCTCACGCTGCCTGCCGCGGTCGGTCATCCCTCGGCCCGACCGGACCTCCCGGCTGCGGCCACATCCTGAAGGGGGCGCTGCGGGACGCCGTTCATGGTGCTCACCGCGCCCCTGGCGACGTGCGCAGTGGCTCGCCGAGAACCTCGGCCGGCGCGACCATGTCTTCGAGCGGAGCACTGCCTGTGCGATCGGTCAACGCCACCGCACCGTCAGCGCGAGGGGTGTCCTCGCCGCCGCGCTCCTGTCCGCTGACGTCGGCCGAAGGCGCGGTCGACTGCGCCGTTCCTGCTCGTCCGGTTCAGCCGACGTGGACACGGGGGCGCCGGGCCCGGTCGGGTTCGGCCTCGCGGAGGACCTCGCGGGTGACGGGGGCGACCTCACCCTGGCCGAAGAGGAAGAAGCGGAGGAAGTTGGTGAAGGGGTTGCCCTCTGTCCACTCGAAGTAGATGTGCGGGGTGCAGCCCGTGGTGTCGCGGACGTGCAGGAGCAGGGCGGCGAGGGCGTTGGGGATGGAGGAGCTCTCCAGGGTCAGGACGCGGTAGCGGCCGTGCAGAACTTCGCCACGTACGTTCAGGCGCGCCTCGAACTCCGAGGGGTCGAGGACGGTGACCTCGACGAAGACGAAGTCCTCCGAGGCCGGGACGTCGTTGTCGTGACGGATCTGCTCGATCTTGTTGCGGTACTCGGCTCTGTCGCGGTTGTCGGGTTCATTGGCGATGAACCGGATTCTGCGGCTGGCGACGTCCCGCACGAAACGTTCCGCCACGTTGTCCATGGTCACGCTGGTGACCCGCAGTTCGAAAGCGCGGGCGAGTCGTGAGAGCAGTGAGATGAGGATGATTCCGGCGATGAAGCAGGCACCGATCTTCACGCCGTCGGGGCGTTCGATGACGTTGACCACGGTGGTGTAGAGGAAGATCGCCGAGATGACGGCGAAGGCGATGGTCCAGTTGCGCTGGCCGGCCTTGCGCGCGGCGATGGTGACGGCGATGGCGGCGGAGCTGATCAGCACGAGGACGCCGGTGGCGTAGGCACCACCCTGGGCGTCGACGTCGGCGTCGAAGATCCATGTGACCAGAAAAGCCACCAGGGTGAAGACGATCACCATCGGGCGTACGGCGCGCGCCCAGTGCGGAGCCATGCCGTACCGGGGCAGATAGCGGGGCATGAGGTTGAGCAGGCCGGCCATGGCGGAGGCGCCGGCGAACCACAGGATGGCGATGGTGGAGACGTCGTAGACAGTGCCGAAGAAGTTCCCGATGTACTCGTGCGCCAGGTACGCAAGCGCACGTCCGTTGGCCTGGCCGCCCGACTCGAACTCCTTCTCCGGGATCAGCACCGTGGTGATGAAGCTGGTGGCGATCAGGAACACGCTCATGATCACTGCGGCGGTGGTCAGTAGCTTCTTCGTGTCCCGGATACGGCCGGTGGGCTTCTCCTCGGTGTCGTCGGGGTCACCCTCGACATGAGGCATGACCGCGACGCCGGTCTCGAAGCCGGAGAGGCCAAGGGCCAACTTCGGGAAGACCAGCAGCGCGACGCCCACCATGGCGATGACGCTGCCGTGCTGGGTGGTCAGGGCGCCGGTCCAGTCGGTGACCACGTGCGCGGCGGTGGCGACGTGCCACAGGCCCACCACCACGACGACGACGTTCAGGGTCAGGTAGATCCCGACCAGGACGACGGCGACGCCGATGGCCTCCAGGAAGCCCTTGAGGAACACCGCCCCGAGCAGCGCGACCAGCAGCAGTGTGATCAGCATCTGCTTGTCGTGCAGTGCGTCGTTCAGGTGCGGGTTCTCCACCAGGTGGGTGGAGGCGTCCGCCGCCGACAGCGTGATGGTGATCAGGAAGTCGGTGGCGGCGAAACCGAGCAGAGTCAGGACGAACAGCTTGCCCTTCCAGAACGACAGCAGCCGTTCCAGCATCGCGATCGATCCCTCGCCCCGCGGGCTCTCCTCGGCCACCCGCCGGTAGACCGGCAGCGCGCCTGCCAGAGTGACGATCACGAGCACGATGGTGGCCACCGGGGACAGGAGCCCGGCCGCAAGGGCGGCGATGCCCGGCTGATAGCCCAGAGTGGAGAAGTAGTCGACGCCGGTCAGGCACATCACCCGCCACCACCGCTGCCCCTTGTGTGCGGGCTCAGGCTCGGCATGCGGTCCCTGCTGGTGCCTGGCCATGTCGGACAGACCCTCCAGCATCCACGCCCGCAATCGACTCGTTCGAGCGTGTTCGGTGGTGGCCATCTGCGTGCTCTCCTGACGTGCTGCGCGGCGGGCGGATCCGGCCATCACGCGGACGGCTGGGCCAGCGTATGCAAACAGTGATCGACAGTCTCAGGGGGGCGCGCACGCTGCCAGGAACATCCGTTTTCGTCCCGGCTGCTCACGGTCGCCGGTGGGGGAGGGCGACATCGGGGGAAGCCACCGCGCCGGCCGCCGCCGCCGAGGCCGGCTGGGTTCGGGCTTGTCAAAGGGGTGTCAACGTCCACGTGAGCGGCGCCAAGGTTGCATCAAGGGGCCCGCCGGGCGCCTCGCAGAAGCGCTTCGGTAGGAGGAAGGAACCCTTCCCCCCGGGGGAGGCGAACGCCAGTGAGCGGAGCGCGTCGGCTGCGATGAGTGACGTACGGGCCAACATGAGTGGCGCATGGACCGGCGGGGCTGAGGTACGGACCGGTGGCGATGATGTACGTCCCGGACGTCTGAAGGTCTACCTCGGGGCCGCCCCAGGGGTGGGCAAGACCTACCGCATGCTCGATGAGGCGCGACGCAGGGCGGCACGCGGCGCCGATGTGGTCGTGGGGTTCGTCGAGTGCCACGGGCGTCCCGGCACGGAAGCGATGCTCGACGGCCTGGAGGTCGTCGAGCGAGCCCCGTGCTCCTACCGCGGCGCCGAGTTCACGGAGATGGATCTCGTCGCGGTCCTCGCACGCCGCCCGCAGGTCGCCATCGTCGACGAGTTCGCCCACAGCAACGTCCCTGGTGGCGGCCGCAACCCCAAGCGCCGGCAGGACGTCGAGGAGCTGCTCGCGGCAGGGATCGATGTCATCAGCGCGCTCAACATCCAGCATCTCGAATCCCTCAACGACGTCGTTGAGAAGATCACCAGGGTGCCGCAGCACGAGACGGTGCCCGATGAGGTCGTCCGCAAAGCCCATCAGATCGAGCTGGTGGACATGCCGCCCGAAGGACTGCGCCGCCGGATGGCGCACGGCAACATCTATGCCCCCGCGAAGGTCGACGCGGCTCTCGCCAATTACTTCCGGCCCGGCAATCTGACGGCGCTGCGTCAGCTTGCTCTGCTGTGGGTGGCCGACCGCGTCGACGAGGCGCTTCAGTCGTACCGCATCGAGCACGGCATCGGTGGGGTTTGGGAGACTCGCGAGCGGGTCGTGGTCGCGCTGACCGGCGGCCCCGAGGGCGACACCCTCATACGGCGGGCTGCCCGTATCGCCGACCGGTCGGCCGGCGGTGACCTGCTCGCCGTGCACGTCACGCGCAGCGACGGGCTCGCCGCGGGTTCCTCGCACGCTTCCCTGGTCCGGCAGCGGCGGCTGATCGAGGACCTCGGCGGCAGCTACCACTCCGTGGTCGGCGATGACGTCGCCACCGCCCTGGTGGAGTTCGCCCGCGCCGAGAACGCCACCCAGCTCGTGCTCGGCACCAGCCGCCGGGGCCGCCTCGAACGCTTCGTCACCGGACGCGGTACAGGTGAGACGGTTGTCGCGCTCTCCGGCGACATAGACGTCCACACGGTCAGGCACGAACGCGCCGGGCGCGGCACGCTGCTGCCCTCGCGCAGACGCACTCTGTCGAACGCACGCCGGATCGCGGGTCCGGTCGCCGGCCTGCTGCTGCCGGTGGCGCTCACCCTCCTGCTGGATCTCGGCGCAGCCCGGGACAGACTCAACCTCACCAGCGAGGCCCTGCTCTTCCTGCTCGCCGTGGTGGGGGTGGCCTGCATAGGTGGGGTCGCGTCGGCGGTGATCGCGTCGGTGACGGCGTCCCTGCTGCTCAACTACTGGTTCATCCCGCCCGTCGGGCGATTCACGCTGAACGATCCGAATGCTTTGCTGGCGCTGGCGGTCTTCGCGGTGGTGGCCGCCATAGTGGCTGCTGTCGTCGACCGTTCCCTGCGTCTGTCGCGGCGCTCGGCGCGGGCCACCGCCGAGGCGGAGACCATGTCGTCCCTCGCGGGCACCATCGTGCGCGGCGGCGCGACGATCCCGGCGTTGGTGGAACGCACCCGCGAGACCTTCGGCATGGACTCGGCCGAGCTGGTGGACGAGCCGCCCGGTGGGGACGACGTGACGGCTGTACCCGCGGGACCCGGCGCCTTCCTGGTTTTGCGCGGCCGCCCCCTCCCGTCCTCCGAACGGCGCGTCCTGGCCGCCTTCGCGGCGCACGTGGGCGCCGCCGTCGAACGTGCCCGGCTCGCCGAGGCCGCTGCCGAGGTCGAACCGGTCAAGGCCGCCGACCGGATGCGTACGGCGTTGCTGCGGGCGGTCGGCCACGACCTGCGCACCCCGCTCGCCGCCGGCTGGGCAGCCGTCTCCTCGCTGCGCAGCCGTGACGTGGAGTTCTCCGACGAGGACCGGGGCGAACTCCTCGCCACTGCCGACGAGTCGATGGCCAAGCTGAACCGGCTGGTGGAGAACCTGCTCGACCTCAGCCGACTGCAGGCAGGGGCGCTCGCACTGAACCGGCGCGCCACCACGTTCGAGGAGATCCTGCCGGTGGCGCTGGCGGACACCCCTGAGGTCGAGGTGGGGGACCTGGAGGAGGTTCCGGCCGTGCTGGCCGACCCGCCCCTGCTCGAGCGGGTGGTCGCCAACCTCGTGAGCAACGCCGCCCGTCACAGTCCGGCCGGGCACAAGGTGCTGCTGACCGCCAGCACTCACGCAGGCCGCGTGGAACTGCGCGTCGTCGACCGTGGACCCGGCCTTCCGCCCACCGACCGCGACCGGCTCTTCGAACCCTTCCAGCGCCTCGGCGACACCGACAACACCACCGGACTCGGCCTGGGCCTGGCCCTCTCCCGGGGCCTGACCGAGGCGATGGACGGCGGCACCCTCACCCCGGAGGACACTCCCGGCGGGGGCCTGACCATGGTGCTGTCCCTGCCCTTCGCCGAGCGGGCGGAACACCGCGGTGGTGCGCAGAGCGTAGGAGGGCGGAGGCTGGTCAGGGCCGTCAGGATCCGCCGCGCCGCCGTGGCGGCCTTCGACGGGGTCCCGCCCGCATCCGTTCCCGCAGACGCCGTCACCGCCAGCGGTTCCGGGCTCGACCCGGCGATCTCCCCGGCCTACGCCTACGAACAGGTCGACCGCGTCGCGAAGGCCCGCCACCTCGCCCCGGCGAAGCTCAGGACGCTGGTCGCGCACCACGTCCAGGGACGTGTTCTCGGGTTTCTGGGTCAGAGAAGCGTCAACGTCGTCGAACTCAACCACGCTCTGGCCGACCTGATGTGACCAAAATGTGGGGGTGCCTGTGCGATGGCGCCAAGGTGAGGACAGACATCGGGGTGGGCGTGACATGGACGTGGGTGCCGTGGCCGTGCCGGCAGGGATCGCTGTGTTCGGCGGCTTGTTCGCGGTCCTGGTGGGGGCTTATGGCCTGCGCAAGTCACGCCGAGTGAGCGAGACGGGCGTGCGTGTCCAGGCACTCGTCAAGCGGCGCCGGGGGGAGGTCCGGGAGGAGTCCGCCCTGCTGCGCCCGCTGCTCCAGTTCGTGACGGAGGACGACAGGGTGATGGAAGTCGTCTGTCCCGTTCCCTCCACCCGGCGACAGCCGTTCTGGGACGGTGACGGCGTACAGGTCTCCTACGATCCGGCCGACCCGCGGAACGTCGTGGTCCACGGGCGGGAGCGCCTGGGCCCCGAACGCGTGTTCATCGCCGGGGGTGCCCTCGTCGTGCTGCTCTCGGTGACGCTGCTCGTTGTCGTGCTCGCGGGCGGATGACAGATCCGGGGCGCTGCTCGTCGTGCCGCTCGGACGGCGTCCAAGGCGAGGTCCGCCGAGCCGGTCGATGCGGACCACGTCGGCACCGAGGCCGACGACGATCGCACAGGGGCGGGCGAACTGGTCCGGATCCCTGCACAAAACAACGTCCTGCCCCGTGCGGCGACCCATTCCCTGTCGCGGAGCGGCCATGGTGTCCGATCGCGGGATGCGCTCAAGTGACACCGTTTGAATGATCAAAAGTGCGGGGGGTTAGCATATGAGCACCGCCTAGCTCGAAAGATAAACCTGTGACTGTCAATGAGGACTCGTTCACCAGCTGGAAGAACCGCGAGAGGATCGCGGAGTCGATGATCCCGATCATCGGGAAGCTGCACCGGGAGCGGGACGTCACGATCCTGCTTCACAGCCGCTCCTTGGTGAACAAGTCAGTGGTCAGCATCCTCAAGACCCACCGATTCGCCCGGCAGATCGCCGGTGAGGAACTCTCGGTCACCGAGACGATGCCGTTCCTGCAGGCTCTCGCCACGCTCGATCTCGGCCCCTCCCAGATCGACATCGGCATGCTCGCCGCAACGTACAAGACCGACGACCGCGGTCTCTCGGTGGAGGAGTTCACCGCCGGAGCCGTCGTCGGCGCCACGGGTGTCAACAAGATGGAGCGCAGCGAGCCGCGCGACGTCGTCCTCTACGGCTTCGGCCGCATCGGTCGCCTCGTCGCCCGCCTGCTCATCGAGAAGGCCGGCTCCGGCAACGGCCTGCGGCTGCGCGCCATCGTCGTCCGTCAGGGTGGCGACCAGGACATCGTCAAGCGGGCCTCCCTGCTGCGCCGCGACTCCATCCACGGCCAGTTCCAGGGCACGATCACCGTCGACGAGGCGAACAGCACGATCGTCGCCAACGGCAACGAGATCAAGGTGATCTACGCCAACGACCCGTCGGAGGTCGACTACACGGCGTACGGCATCAAGGACGCCATCCTCATCGACAACACCGGCAAGTGGCGCGACCGCGAGGGTCTGTCGAAGCACCTGCGCCCCGGTATCGACAAGGTCGTCCTGACCGCGCCCGGCAAGGGTGACGTCCCCAACATCGTGCACGGCGTCAACCACGACATGATCAAGCCGGACGAGCAGATCCTGTCCTGCGCGTCCTGCACCACCAACGCGATCGTGCCGCCTCTGAAGGCGATGGCGGACGAGTACGGCGTCCTGCGCGGCCACGTGGAGACCGTCCACTCGTTCACCAACGACCAGAACCTGCTGGACAACTACCACAGCGCCGACCGCCGCGGGCGCTCGGCGCCCCTCAACATGGTCATCACCGAGACCGGTGCCGCCTCCGCCGTCGCCAAGGCTCTGCCCGACCTCAAGGCGCCGATCACCGGCAGCTCGATCCGAGTCCCGGTGCCGGACGTCTCGATCGCGATCCTCAGCCTGCGGCTCGGGCGTGAGACCACCCGCGAGGAGGTTCTCGACTACCTCCGTAACGTCTCGCTGACCTCGCCGCTCAAGCGCCAGATCGACTTCACCACCGCCCCCGACGCGGTCTCGAGCGACTTCATCGGCTCGCGCCACGCCTCGATCGTCGACGCCGGCGCCACCAAGGTCGACGGCGACAACGCGATCCTCTACCTCTGGTACGACAACGAGTTCGGCTACTCCTGCCAGGTCATCCGCGTCGTCCAGCACGTCTCCGGGGTGGAGTACCCGACCTACCCGGTTCCGGCGGTCTGATCCCGGCAGGTGGGGCGGCAACCGGTCCCGATGGGTATTCGGTGCTCTCCCACCGCCGGCCGAGCCGGTGTCGGCCTCGCACCGGCCGTCGTCGACTTCCGGGGCTACGGCTTCGAGTTCCGTTCCAGTGGGCGCAGGCCAGATCCTGCGCCCACTGCGGGACCCGGGCGCCGCCGGAGACGTGGTTGACGAAGGGGATGGCCTCGGCCTGGGGCGTCTCAGACTCCAGGTGAGTGAGCAGGTCCTCGCCCCAGGAATGCCGCAGTGGTCGTCACGAACCTGTCGGCGTCGTCGAGCCAGGGGTAGTGACCCGCCCCCGGCTGCACCACGAGTGTGGCGACGGGGAACAGTCCCGCGAACTCGGCCGCCGACTGAGGGGGGCTGTTCAAGTCGCACTCTCCGGCGAGCAGCAGGACGGGGGCCTCGAAGGCGGCGAGCGCCGAACGAGTGGGCTCCGGGCTGAAGGCACCCTCGGCCGCGAAGAGAGCGACAGCTTCCTCGTTCGTCGGCCGGCCGGCTGCATGGTGCTTCTGCGCCACGGCGTCCCAACGGCCGTAGAAGAAGGGGGTGACAGCCTCCGAGTCGCCGCCCGCGCCTGTGGTGATCGACTCCAAGGCGGCGAACGCCGCCGGGAACCACGGCTCGTTCCTACGAAGCTGTGCGAGCTCGCGTCGCGTCTCCCCGGTGATCGCTATGCCGACAGCTCTCGTGCTGGGACCGATCAAGGCGAGCTTGCTGACGTTCTTCGGGTAACGAGCCGCGTATTGCGTCGCAATGTTCGTGCCGGCGGAGTGGCCGAGCAGATCCATCCGGGGAAGCCCGAGGTGTTGGCGCAGCGCCTCGACGTCGTCGACCAGGCGATCGCAGCGGTAGGACGAGGTGTCCGCGGGAAGCGCGGACCGGCCGGTGCCGCGCAGGTCCAGGACGATCAGCCGACGGTGTGTGGACAGGCCGCCGAGGTCGCCGAGGTAGCGGGAGTCCGTGGGACCCCCCGGGAGGCAGACGACCGGGTCGCCGTCTCCGGTCATGCGGTAGGCGAGCCGGGTTCCGTCAGGTGCGGAGAAGGTAGGCATGACGGAACCCTGTCAGTCATAACCAAGTTATACAACCCGGTTATGGCGTTGAAACGCTCGGGTGTATAACCGAGCCATGGCAGGCGAAGAGGATGCGCATCAGAACCCCGGGATGCTGACCGAGGAGCAGGCCGAGCGGATGCTCGCCGGCATGAACGAGGTCATCCGTGCGGGCGAGGAGATGCGGAAGCTGCGTACCGAAATGATCAAGCTGTTCGCCGGCTTCGGCTGGACTCAGGACAGAATTGCCCAGCTCACCGACATGAGTCAGCCCGCCGTGTCCAAGCAGGTGGCGAAGTGCAAGGCGGGCGACCCGCTGCCCGCGACGAGCCTTGCCCTCGACCAGGTCGACGAGCCCTGGCTCGAAGGGCGCCTGTGGGGCCTCGCCGAGGAAATCTCCGAGACCTTGTACGAGACCGCCCGCTGTACGCGCTACGTCAACGCCATCGCCCGGGGGAAGAAGCGCTTCACGCCCCAGAACGTCGACGAGTTGCGCCGCCTCGTCGAAGCGGACCTGATGTTTCATCAGGCGGAGATGCCAGGCAGCTACCGGGACGCCTACGACCGGATCAGCCGTGGTCTCGACATCCCCTCCAAGGCCACTACCACCGCTTCGGCCTCTGTCCGTCGCGCCCTCGCTCACCAGATCCAGCGCGACCGCCTCAGGGGCGACGCCTGAGGCGGTCGCGGGGAACCGCGTAGCCTTGCGACGTGACGATACACAGGACCGTCGATGTGACGGTTGACGCGATGATCGACGACCTAAGGAAACTCGTCGAAACCGAGTCCCCCTCGCGTGACCGCGACGCCCTGGCGACATCGGCCGAGGCCGTCGCCGCCGTCATCGAGAGCCGCCTCGGTGGGCAGGCCGTCCTCGTCGAGAGCGAAGCCGGGCCGCACGTCCACTGGTCGGCCGGTGACGATCCCGAAGTGCTGATCCTCGGTCACCATGACACCGTGTTTCCGCTCGGCACCCTTGAACGCCGCCCGTTCAAGATCGAAGCCGGGCAGGCAACCGGCCCCGGGGTTTTCGACATGCTCGGCGGTTTGGTCCAGGCCGTTCACGGCCTGGCGACGCTCGATGACCTGTCGGGCGTCGAGATCCTGGTGACGGCCGACGAAGAGGTCGGCTCCCGCTCCTCTCGAGCTCTCATCGAAGAGCGGGCCCTTGCCTGCGGCGCCGTACTCGTGCTCGAGGGGGCCGCTGACGGCGGAGCCCTGAAGACCGCCCGTAAAGGCTGTGGCACGTTCCAGGTCTCCATCGCGGGCCGGGCGTCGCACGCGGGTCTTGAACCCGCGGCCGGGGTCAACGCCCTGATCGAAGCGGCGCACCAGGTGCTGGACATCGCGGCGCTCGGTCGACCCGATATCGGCACGACGGTCACCCCGACCGTCGCGTCCGCAGGAACCCTGGACAACGTCGTTCCGGCGGAGGCGACCGTCATCGTCGACGTCCGGGTCGAGTCGGCCGGCGAGAAGGACAGAATCGAATCTGCGTTCGCGGCACTGGCTCCGCATCTCGATGACGCGGAGATCGCGGTTCAGGGAGCTGTCGGCCGACCCCCGATGCCCGAGTCGGCGTCGGCCGAGCTCTTCACGATGGCCAAGCAACTGCTTCCCGACCTCGAAGGCAAGGCAGTCGGCGGCGGAAGCGACGGCAACTTCACGGCCGCACTGGGCGTGCCGACGCTCGACGGCCTCGGAGCGGTCGGGGGCGGTGCCCACGCCGACCACGAGTACCTGGTGATCGAAGCCATGGCCGAGCGGGCGAACCTCGTTGCCGGACTGGTGAACGCGATCCGGGTCAGTCGGAGGTGAGCACCGCGGCTCCGTTCACCCGGTCCTCGGCCAGGTCGGTCAGTGCTTGATCAGCCCGGTCCAGGGGATACCGGCTCACGGTGACCTGGATGCCGATGCGCTCGGCGAGCTCGAGGAACTCACGTCCGTCCTGGCGGGTGTTGGAGGTGACGCTGCGCAGATTCCGTTCCTGGAAGAGATGCCGCTGGTAGTTGAGCACGGGAATGTCCGAGAGATGGATTCCGGCGATCGCGAGGGTGCCGGACCGGTCCAGCGCCTCCAGAGCCACCGGGACCAGCTCACCCACCGGAGCGAACAGGATCGCCGAGTCCAGCGGCTCGGGTGGGGTGTCGTAGGCACCGCTGACCGATGAGGCGCCCAGGGACATGGCGAGTTCACGCGCCTGCGCGGAACGCGTCATCACATGGACGGTTGCGCCTTCGGACAGAGCTACCTGGGCGGCCAGATGGGCCGACGCGCCGAAGCCGTAGATTCCGAGCCGGCCGCCCGTCGGCAGCGCGCTCCGCCGCAAGGACCGGTAGCCGATGATTCCGGCGCACAGGAGAGGAGCGAGCAAGGCCGCGTCCTGCGTTTCCGGGAGACGATAGGCGAAGGCCTCGGGAACGAGTACCAGGTCGGCGAATCCGCCGTCCGCGTCCCACCCCGTGTACGTGGAGCCGGGGCAGAGATTCTCCTGTCCCGCTCTGCAGTATCGGCAGGACCCGCACGTACCGCGCAACCAGGCGCCGCCGGCGCGGTCGCCCACGCGAAACGTGCTGACAGCTTCGCCTACGGATGCCACACGGCCGACGATCTCGTGGCCGGGAATGGTGGACGGACGGTGAGGGGTGAGATCACCCTCGGCGAGGTGAAGGTCCGTGCGGCAGACACCGCACGCTTCCACCTCCAGCAGAAGTTCGTCCGGGCCGGGCGCGGCCACCGGGCGATGTATCGGGACGAGGGGGCCGGTACGCATGGGCCCCGGTGTCCCGACGGCCCAGCCGCTGAGCATCTGTGTGGCATGGTCGGATCGCCCCATGGTCCCAGCCTGCGGCTGCCGGGCGGGTCCGGCAAACCGGCCGTCGTCCCGCTCGAGCGACGCAGCCCCGTGCGCCGTCGGCGCGGAGGGATCCGAGTGCGGCCTGCGGGCACCGGGCCGGTCGGCGGCGAGAGCGGCGCGGATGCGAGCACCGCCCTCCTTGTCGTTCTCATCTCGCCTCGTGAGGCTCGGTCGGGGATGGTCCTACGGTTCGATCGTCAGCACCTGTTTCCAGGGGCGGCGTGGTGTGCGGGGCCCTGCCGGGCCGTATCCCATGCGAATGATCATCTGTGTGTGTCCCGTGCCGAAGACGGGGTCACGCAGGATCCACCGCAGGTCCGGCCACTCGAGGGGCCGCGTCGCGAACGAGGTGGATACGTCGTGGAGTGTGGCGGTGAGCAGGACCCGTTCCAGGGCCTGGCCGGCGCGGAGCCAGTCCACGGGGCGGTCGCCGGCGGTGCTCAGAAGGGCCAGCTGCGGCCGGTTCTCGAACGGGACGCGTGCACGGCCCACCAGGACGGCGATGCCCGCGAAGTCGCGGGTCGTCGCCCGTCCGGATGCGTCGCAGGGTCCGAAGGCGTAGTCCGGCACCCCGTCGACGGGAGCCTCCGCCTTCGTGTCCCGGGTCCAGTGGTGCTGCTCCGCTTCCCGCGCCGGGTCCCCCCGGTTGTATCCCTCCGCGTCCCGGATCAATTCCAGCACGGTCTCCAGATGTGTCGGGGTCAGGAACGAGAAGTCCGCTCCTTCGGCGCGGGCCGCGTCGGTCGACGAGGAGCCGGCGGACGTCCTCGGGTACCGCCCGGGCGTCGAACGGGTACCGGCTGGTGTGCCGGTCCCGGATCGCGGGGTGGAGCCCGACGAGTGCGGCATGCCGGGGCTTTCGGGGGGGAGTCGCTTAGCTGGTTGCTCGCCAGGAGCGCCTGGTCCGAAGGGACGGGCAGCAATGTGGTCTCCACGGAGAGGCCGTGGTGTGCTGCGCTGCGGAGACCCGTAGATTCAGGAGGGCCGCGCCGCATCCCACGTGCAGTGCGCGGGTGGAGGGGTCGGCCTCCGGCATGGCACGGTCGAAATCCGCCCGAAGAGCGAGAGTACGGCTGGAACGTTTGTAGTCGAAGTGCCAAGGCTGGGCGTTGTGCATCGACGGTGCTGCGACGGCATCGGCGACGAGGTCGGCCAACGTCGTGTCGTCGAGCGTCTGCGCGAGCATCGGGGGCCTCCCGGAGAGCGGTAGCGGTCGACGCACCTTCAGGATGAGTGGGCGTCCTCCCCGGGAGGGCCGGGCCGGACAGGCCCCTTCGGAAGGGCCGTTCCGGTTGGGCCGGCCGGCACGAAGGTCCTGCGACGTGGACGTGTTTCGCACCGCAGGATTGGTGCGTACGCGCCTGGGCACATACCCGGTGAGCGCCTGGAGGTGGTGGCAGTGAGCCGCATCAGAATCGTCCGCCGTCCACCGCCGGTCTCGGGGCCGCCGCCCCTCGACCTGCGTACCCCCTCCGGGCGGCCTCTGCCCTACTGAGAACCACGACGCGCCCGCGTCCTGGAACCGTGATGCCATGAATGAAGACCCTGACGAAGGGACAGCCCCGTTCATGGCAGCCGTACCGTTTTCGGCACCGTGCCTGCGCTCTGTGCGGGCCGTGGTCTTCGACACCGACGGAGTGATCACCGACTCTGCCCGGAGTCACGCGGCGGCCTGGAAGCAAGCGTTCGACGCCTGTCTGTCGGAGCGGGAGGGGCAACTGCCCTTCGATCCGGTCGCCGACTATCTCCGCCATGTCGACGGCCGTTCGCGACGCGACGGTGCGGCGGCCTTCCTCACGTCGAGAGGGCTGGAGCTTCCCGAAGGGAGCCCGGACGACCCGCCGGGCACCGCGACGGTTTGGGCGGTCGCCGCATGCAAGGACGAACTGTTCACGGAAAGGCTGCGTACGCACCAGGTCGATGTGTGGCCCGGCACGGTTCGTCTCCTTCAGGCGCTGCGAAGCGAAGGGGTGCCCTGCGCCGCCGTGTCCGCCTCCCGCCATGCGACGGAATTGCTGTCGCGGGCCGGACTCATCGGGCAGTTCGGGGCAGTGGTCGACGGGAACGAGGCACGGCGGCTGGGTCTCACGGGAAAACCGGATCCCGCACTCTTCGTGGAGGCGGCGCGGCGGCTCCACGTCCCGGTTCCGGAATCCGCGGTGGTGGAGGACTCCCTCGCCGGTGTCGAGGCCGGCCGGCGCGGCGGATTCGGGCTCGTGGTCGGCGTGGACCGGTCGGACAGCT
This sequence comes from Streptomyces sp. NPDC005262, assembly GCF_042872425.1. NCBI lineage: Bacteria > Bacillati > Actinomycetota > Actinomycetes > Kitasatosporales > Streptomycetaceae > Streptomyces > Streptomyces sp. NPDC005262. The sequence goes on along the minus strand of NZ_JBIAKK010000003.1, from coordinate 230,514 downwards.
CCGGCGGCGCCGCGGACCTGCGACGCCGTGGGGCCGACATCGTGGTGTCCGATCCCGGTGAACTGCTGAGCGGCGTGGACGACCGATGACGGGGGCCTGGGAGTGGTCGTACGAGGGGTACGAGCCGGACGAGGAGCGGCTGCGCGAGGCGCTGTGCACACTCGGCAACGGATACTTCGCCACCCGTGGAGCCGCATCCGAGTCGTCCATGAGCGGGTCTCGCTACCCGGGCACGTACATGGCGGGCTGCTACGACCGGCTGATCTCATCGGTCCAGGGCCGTGAGGTGGAGAACGCCGACCTGGTGAACCTGCCGAACTGGCTGCCGCTGCGCTACCGGATCCGCCCCGTCGGCGCAGACCCCGGACCGTGGCTCTCACCGGACCACGAACATCTCGAGGAACACCGGCAGACTCTCGATCTGCGCCGCGGCACGCTGAACCGCCGGTCCGTCTACGTGGACGAGGCAGGCCGTCGTCTGGATGTCGAGCAGTGCCGTCTGGTGCATATGGGCACCCCGCATCTCGCCGCTCTGCACACGGTTTTCACCGCGGACGGCTGGACCGGCTCGATCGAGGTGGAGGCGGCGATCGACGGCGACATCCGGAACACCGGTGTCGCCCGGTACGGGGACCTGTCCGACCGCCATCTGACCGGCTGGTCGACCGGAACGGAACAGGACGACGTGGTGTGGTTGAGCTGCCGCACCGTGGAGTCGGACATCGGCTTCGCGCTGGCCTCCCGCACCGTCGCGATGTCCGGCGGTCCGGACGGGCGCACAGCTGAGTCCGGTCGGCATTCCCGTCCCCGGCAGACGCCACGGCAGATCTTCCAGACGATGGTGCTGCCGCTGGACGCGGAACGCGACGCCGTCGTGGACAAGACGGTCGCGCTGTACACATCGCGTGACCAGGCGATCGGCAGCCCCCTGCGGGCTGCCGTGGCCGGTGTCCGGACGGCCCCGGGCTACGCGGGGCTGCTGGCCTCGCACCGTCGGGCGTGGGCCGGCCTGTGGGGGCGGGCCCGTATCGAGGTTCCGGGCGAGGCGGGCAGGATCCTGCGACTGCACCTCTTTCATGTGCTGCAGACGCTGTCTCCGCACACCGCCGAACTCGACGTCGGTGTACCGGCGAGAGGACTGCACGGTGAGGCGTACCGGGGCCACGTCTTCTGGGACGAGCTGTTCGTCCTGAGGTTTCTGAGTCTGCATTTCCCGGAGGTGTCCCGGGGACTTCTGGACTACCGCTACCGGAGGCTGTCCGCAGCCCGCCGGGCGGCGCAACAGGCGGGGCGGGAGGGGGCCATGTTCCCCTGGCAGAGTGCCGACGACGGCCGGGAGGAGACTCAGGAACTCCATCTCAACCCGCGTTCGGGGCGCTGGCTGCCCGACCGTTCACGACTGCAGCACCACGTGGGTTCGGCCGTTGCCTACAACGTGTGGCAGTACTGTCAGGCCACCGCGGACACCGAGTACCTGCACTCCAGGGGTGCGGAGATGCTGCTGGAGATAGCCCGGTTCTGGGCTTCCGGCGCCGAATGGGACGCGTCGCTGGAGCGGTACCGCATCCGGGGTGTGGTCGGCCCCGACGAGTACCACGACGCCTATCCGGGAGCCGGGAGCGCCGGCATCGATGACAACGCCTACACGAATGTGACGGCGGCCTGGGTGCTGGCACGAGCCACGGAACTCTACCGCGACCTGCCCGAGCCACGGCGCAGGAGCCTGCTGGAGCGCTCGGGGCTCGACCCCGCTGAGCTGGAACGGTGGGACGACATTTCCCGGCGGCTGTATGTGCCGTATCACCGTGGTGTCATCAGTCAGTTCGCCGGTTACGGAGAACTCGACGAACTCGACTGGGCCGCTTACCGGAAGCGCTATGGCGACATCCGGCGGCTCGACCGCATCCTTGAGGCGGAGGGCGACACGGTCGACCGCTACCAGGCTTCCAAGCAGGCCGATGTGCTGATGCTCGGCTACCTCTTCTCACCCGGAGAGCTGGGCGGCCTGTTCCGGCGCCTCGGACATGTGCTGGACGACGAAACCTGGCGCGCCACCGTCGACCACTACCTCGCGCGTACCAGCCACGGCTCCACCCTCAGTTCTCTGGTTCACGCCTGGGTGCTGGCACGGGTGCATCGTGAGGAGGCGTGGACCTACTGCGAAGAGGCGCTGACCGGTGATGTGGTCGACATCCAGGGCGGCACCACCGCCGAAGGCATCCACCTGGGGGCGATGGCCGGCACCCTCGATTTCGTGCAGTGCGGGATGACCGGGCTGGAGACCCGTGACGACGCACTGTGGCTGTCCCCGGCCCCGCTTCCGCAGCTTTCGAAATTCGGGGTACGCATCCGATTCCGCGGACACGGGGACGTGGACCTGGGTGTACGAGCGCAGCGGCTCCGGATCGCGGTACCGCGCTCGCACCAGCCGGCCCTGCGGCTGGTCCTGGGCGGCCACACCCACCTGATCGCCCCCGGCACCGTGCGATGGATCGATCTGCCGGCCGGCCGACGTCCCGACCGCCGTCACAGGAAGGGCCGTAAGGGCTGAGCCCGCCGTCGTGGGCTTGCTCTCCGCCGCCCCCGCACCGCTCCCGCCTCCGGCCGCTGGGATCGGCTTGCTCGACGCGACCACCCACCACCGCCAGGCCGGCGTCCACTACGTGGCCGACGGTGTTCGGCGGCCATCACGACCGGTCGCGGACTCGGGCGGGCCTTGCCGAGGGCCGGTTCGTTGCTGTGTCCCGGAAGGGTGGTCAGTAGCGGGCGTTGTTGGCCTGCAGGAGCGGCGACACCGCCGAGGCGCGCCCGTCCACGGTGGCCCCGCCGAACTGGATCATCGGCGCCAACGTCCTGTTGTTGTCGGCGGGGAAGTTCAGCGTGGGAGCGGACACGTCGTCCAGCACACCGCGCTGGGCCTCGGTGAGGGTCACGTCCAGGGCATGCAGGTTGGCCTCGAACTGATCGATGCGGCGCGCACCGACCAGAGTGGAGGTGATCCCGGGACGACCCTGCACCCAGGCCAGGGCCACTGCGGCGGGACTGGCGCCGACTTCGGCGGCGACGGCGTGGAGCGCGTCGATCACGACGTAGTCGGCCTCGCTCGGGGCACCGACCAGCTGCGTGCGCGTGGTGTCGACCGGGCCGGTGGTGGCGCTGGAGTACTTGCCGGACAGGAACCCGCTCTTCAGCGGGCTCCATGGCATCACACCCATGCCCAGGGCCTGAGCCATGGGGATCAACTCCCCCTCCGAGGTGCGTTCGAGCAGGGAGTACTCCAACTGGAGCGCGATGATCGGAGCCCACCCGCGGAAGCGCGCGATGGTGGCCGCCTCGGCAGCCGCCCACGCCGGCACGTCGGAGAATCCGACGTAGCGGACCTTGCCGTCGCGGATCAGGTCATCCAGTGCGCGCAGGGTCTCCTCGACCGGCGTGGTCGGGTCGAAATTGTGCAGCCAGTAGATGTCGACGTAGTCGGTCTGCAGACGCCGCAGCGAGTTCTCCAGCTGTTGCACGATCGCCTTCCGGCCGGGTCCGCCGCCGTTGGGGTCGTTCTCGTACAGGTTGCCGAAGAACTTCGTCCCGACCACGACCCGATCACGCAGCCCCGACCGGCTCGCGAAGTAGTCGCCGATGATCTTCTCGGAGTGGCCGTTGGTGTAGATGTTCGCGGTGTCGATCGAGTTGCCGCCCCGGTCCAGATAGGCGGCCAGGATGTTCGCGGACTCCTGTGGGCTGCTGCCCCACCCGTGATCCTCACCGAAGGTCATCGTGCCCAGCGTGAAGGGGCTGACGCGCAGACCGGAGCGGCCGAGCGTGACGTAGGAATCGAGTGACATGGTGGAACTCCTCGGCGGAACGATGTTCGGGGACGCCGTGGAGGCCATCCCGGTGCCCCTCCATTCGACCTCGCCGCCTGGCGATCTCCTAGATCGATGCGCGCGGATCGTTGCACAATTCGCTCAACCTTGCCCGGATCATGTTGGCCTCGCGCACAATTCCATGGTCCACTGGTGTGGTGCATCACCTGGACGAAATCCGAAACCGGATCGCGCGGCTCGCCGCAGGCAGCCCACGCCCGGTGCGGGTCGAGGGAATGACCGTGTTCTCGACCGAGCACGTGACCGAGCCGCTGGGCACCGTCACCGAACCCGTGATCGCTCTGGTGGCCCAGGGAGCGAAGCGCTCGGTCCTCAATGACCGCGTATTCGACTACCACTCGGGCCAGTACCTCGTCGCGACTGTCGACCTTCCCCTGACCTCACAGATCACGGACGCCACGCCCGCCGAGCCGTTCCTCGCGTTCGGACTTCCGTTGCAACCCGCGATCATCGCCCAGCTGCTGGTGGAAGCGAGCCCCACCGACGTCCCCTCCGATGATGGGCCGGGCATCGCTACCAGCGACGCCGACGACAAGCTGCTCGACGCCGTCGTCCGGCTGCTGCGTCTGCTGGACGAGCCGCGTGACATCCCGGTACTGGCGCCCGGTGTGCGACGCGAGATTCATTGGCGACTGCTGAACGGGCCCCAGGCGGCCCTGGTCAGGCAGATCGGCCTGGCCGACAGTCGCATGACCCTCGTCGCCCGCGCGACCGAGTGGATCAGGAAGCATTATGACCAGGTGATTCGCATCGAGGACCTCGCCCGCGAAGTCGGTATGAGCGTCTCCTCGCTCAACCGGCACTTCCGCGCGGTGACCGCCATGAGTCCGCTGCAGTACCAAAAGCAGCTCCGGCTCCAGAAGGCCCGCATTCAACTCATCGCGGCGTCGCACGACGTGGCCGCGATCGGGCACGCGGTCGGCTACGACAGCCCGTCGCAGTTCAGCCGCGAGTACCGGCGCATGTTCGGAGCCCCGCCCGGTCAGGACGCGGCGCGCCTCCAAACCGCAGTGATCGTCCAGGAGTAGACGCTCGGTCACACCGCCTCCCGCCGTCGGACCGAGCCTGTCCGAGGCACGGACCAGCAGGGCCGCGCCCGGAGACGTAACAGGGTCCTACCGGTTGTCCGCGAAGTCCTCGGCCGGCGGCCGGGGCGGGTCGGCGGGGTGTGGACCGCGGCCCACAACCACCAGGTCATATCTCCCGGGATCAGGGGGTGTTTCAGAAGAGTTGGGTGAAGCAGCCGAACGCGATGGTCACCACACCCACGGCTACCGACACCCTCTTCAGCGCCGTTGACATCTTCATGGGAATCCCTTGCTGGATGGTCGGAGCGTCCGGCACGTCACAGACACATGCGGACGAGCCACTCGTCGTAGTTGTACGCGTTCCTCGCCGGATCCAGGACCGTGGCTGCGTGCCCTTCGGTCGTGTCCTCCAGGCGGATGCGCTCCGGCAGTTTGCCGAACCGGGCGTGACGGGCCACTTCGGCGTCGCTCGGAACCTGCTCTGTTCGCGACATGGGTCGCCTCCTGCGCTTGTCGTGCTGAAGCGTGGATCGTTGCCGGTTGCCGGAGGTGCGGCACCGGCGGGGGCGATGGCCCGTGTGATCACGTGTACGGCGCCGAAGTCGAACTGCCGGAGAGTTCGCGTCGGACGCCGAAGCTGTCACGCACTCACAGCTGCATCACTGGTCAGGCTGGTGACGATGTTTGCATGCGAGTTCGTCACCTGTCAAGGTGGTGACATGGAACACGTCTCTCCCGGTTGCACCGTGGCGCCCGCCAGGGATCACGGGACAGGCCTTGGGCCGACAGCGGAGAGGTGTTCCCATCACGTTGGAGGTCGGCGCTGGAGGCCGGTGCTGGGGGTGGGTGACGCCGAGTTGCGCTGACGGACATCCACCGGGACATCCGCTGGACGACCGTAAGCAGACAGCGGGTTGCCGGATCAAAAGCCGTCGACCTCGACGACGGCTTCGGTGAAGGCTTCAGGGGCCTCCTGCGGCAGGTTGTGGCCGACGCCCTTCAGGGTCCGGTGGGCGTACGGGCCCGTGAAGCGGCCGCGATAACTGGCGCCGTCACCGGGCGGAGTGAACGGATCCAGCTCACCGTCGAGCGTGATCGTCGGGAGCGAGATGACGGGGCTCTGGGCAAGTTGCTTCTCGAGGTGATCGAATTGTGGGTCGCCCTGGGCCAGGCCAAGTCGCCAGCGGTAGTTGTGAATCACGATGGGAACCCAGTCCGGGTTGTCGAAGGCGGCCGCAGTGCGCTCGAATGTTGCGTCATCGAAATGCCACGTCGGGGAGACGTTCTTCCAGATGAGCTTCGCGAAAGCGTGCTTGTACCGCTCCAGGCCGAGCCTGCCCCGTTCCGTGGCGAAGTAGTACTGATACCACCACGCCCACTCGGCCTCCGGCGGTAGCGGCGCCTTGTTGCGCTCACGGTTGGTGATCAGATAGCCGGTCACCGACACCAGCGCCTTGCAGCGTGCCGGCCAGAGCGCCGCGATGATATCGGCCGTCCGTGCACCCCAGTCGAAGCCGGCGAGGACCGCCTTCTCGATCTTCAGCGCATCCATCAGCCCGATGATGTCGAGAGCGATCACCGACTGCTGAGCATTCCGGAACGTCTTGCTCGAAAGGAAGCGCGTCGTGCCATGACCGCGCAGATACGGGACGACCACCCGGTAGCCCTTGGCAGCCAGCATGGGTGTCACGTCGACATAGCTGTGAATGTCGTAGGGCCAGCCGTGCAGAAGGACGACCACGGGGCCGTCGGCGGGGCCGGCCTCGGCGTATCCGATGTTCAGGACCCCGGCATCGACCTGCTTCAGTGGGCCGAAGGACGTGTTACCCGGCCTTCCTGTCGGGGGCACCGTGTGCTTTTCCCGGTCGGGCGCCGAGGCAGATGTCACCGGAAGTGCCGGTATCGAGGTTCCGACAGCCCCTGCGGTGAGAATTCTGGAAAACGTCCGCCTGTCCATCGGGCGCACCTCTCTGCGAAGTCTCCACGCGCTCATGCATGCCGGGCGAGCGGCCACATCGGACGTGGCGGATGAATCATTCGGGACCTGACGTCATGAGCCGGCGACTCGAGGTCGCCATCCGGTTCCATCACGGCATCATCTGCGGTTCATCGCCGGTGGCTGAAGCTCCCGGCTCGTGGACGCGGTTCAGGGTCCACCCGCGCCCCCGTCACTGGCCGCGCCAGATGTTGTCGAAGGCGGCGTCTTCGATGGCTCGCCGTTGCCGTACGGCCTCCAGTTCCATCACTGCGTCGTTGACGGCGGCGAGCACCGTCTCGACCGCGTCGCCGGCCACGCTCGGGGAGGCCTCGGCAGGCATTTCGCGGATTCCGACGGCAGCACCGAGGACCGCGAGGACGGGCTCGTCCGACGTCCAGCGCTCCGCCGCGTGGCGGCGAGCGGGTGAGTCGGCCAGCGCCGTCCGGGCGCTCCGCGCGGGACTCCAGCGGCCGTGCTGCCGGGTGACCTGTCCTTCCGCCTCCAGGGCGGCCAGATAGGCCGAGGACAGTCCGCGGCCCCGGCGCCACAACCAGTCCTCGACCGACTCGTAGGGCGTTTGCCGAACAAGCGACGACGCGGCCTCGTCCAACAGACGATCCGCCAGTGTCCACCGGGCACCCGGCACGATGCGGTCGTCATCCAGCGTCAGGGCCTGGGCATCGATGAGATCGATCACCTCGGCTCCCGCGAGCGCCAGCGACAGATCGCCCTGCTCCACGGGACGGCTGGGCTCCACGTCCAAGGCGACGATCAACAGATCTTGCGGTGTGGTCATGAAGGCTCCACGTCAGAAGCATCGGCAGCGATACGTCGCTGAGCAGCTGGCCCGGCACCGGGCGCGAGGCCGATACGTGGCGGCGGGCCCGAGGCCCGGCCGGACACCGGGGACGGTGCCCGGGGATGTCCGGGGACAGGCGCTTCTCGTACTTGGCCGACTGTAGCCCGGTCGTGCCGGCGGCGGTCGGTCGAAACCAGGGCGATTACTCCGATGCGGGCCATCCGAGGAGCGTGCGCCGCACGAGGGGCCATGCGGTACGGGAACCGAACCGCGGGACAGCGAGCGCAACGCGGCGGCGAGGATCACGAGAGCGGCCGGGGTCAGGGACTGGATACCGGACCGGACGTCCACCGGCGAGGCCGTCGCTCTCACCGGCGGCGCCGTGCCCGGTCAGGAGGTGTGCCGGTGTGGACGCGGCCGATGCCGTGCTCGGCGAGCGGGCCGGCGGTCAGACCGAGGCGGCGGCACTCGGCGAGCAGGCCGGGCAGCGCACCCAGCGCCGCTCGCCAGGCGCCCGGCGCACTCCACCCGTCCGCGTCGTGCAGCAGCACCGTGCCACCGCCGGTCAGATCTGCGAGGACCGATGCCCGCACGGAGCGAGCATCGGCGTACGCGGTCCAGTCCCGGCCCCAGGCCGACCACAGCACCGGTCGCAGCCCGGCGCGGCGGGCAGCCGCCAGGCGGCCCCCGGTGAGGATGCCGTAAGGCGGCCGGTACCACTGCGGAACGGTCCCGCAGATCTGCCGTACCGCGCCGACGGTGCGCGTCACCTCCCGTACGTCGCGCAGCGGTGTGGGGAACCAGGGGCGCTCGTGCTGCCAGCCGTGCACCGCGACCTCGTGACCACCCGCCACAAGCGCCCGGCCGAGGGCCGGATGCCGTTCCAGCGAGCTGCCGACGACGAAGAAGGTGGCCCGCACCCGGTACTCGTCCAGGACGCGCAGGAAGTGTGGGGTACTGGCCGGGTCAGGCCCGTCGTCGAAGGTCAGCGCCACGTGGGCGGGATGGCCCCGGCCGTCCAGCGCCGGGCTGAAAATCCTCCGTACGGGCGGCAGCCAGGTGGCGGCGGGCCCGATGTGCCACGCACCGGCCACGGCCGCACTCACCGCACCGGCCACCGCGCCGGACGACACCGCGGTCCGCCCTGCGCCGGAGCGTCCTACCATCGCTGTTCTTCCTTTCCGGAGACCACCGGTGAACTGCTCAGCTGCACGCTGGCGAGCGCGATGAGCCCCAGCGCCGCAGCCTCCGGCAGCACCCGCCAGCCAAGGTCGATCTGCTCCTCGAAGAGCGCTACGCCCAGAATGACGCTCAGGAACGAGTCGCCGAGCGTGAGCGCGGGCTGCGACGCCGCCAGCGAGCCGGCCCGCAACGTGGCCTGCAGCAGCAGGAAGGAGCCCAGGCCCACGGCCGCGGCCGTGTAGATCTGCCACGTCGCGAACAGCTCCTCGACCCCGCCGGACACCAGGCCGAGAGTGTCCTTGATCAGCGCCGCGGTGAAGGAGAAGCCGATGGCGGTCGCCGACCCCAGTACCGCCGCACGCGCGGAGCCCAGCAGCCGCATGCCCACCACGATCAGCACGGTCGACACGGCGGCGGCGGGCACGGCGCCGAGCAGCCACCTCCTCGGCGGCACGGTCTCCAGGCCGCCGGTCGGACTGGCCAGCAGGAGGAAGACCACCAGACCCAGCGCCATCCCGAGGAACGCACCCCAGGTACGAACCCCGGGCGGCCTCCGGAAGACGATCGCAGCCAGCACCAGTGTGAACAGCAGCTCCGTCGTCATCACCGGCTGCACCACAGCCAGTGGCCCGGTCGCCAGGGCGAGGGCCTGTGCCAGCCCGGAGACGACCAGCAGCCCCGCACCCCAGCGCCAGGCCGGCCGGCGGATGAATCCCAGCCTTCCGAACAGATGGCTGCCAGGGAGGCCGGGCAGGTCGACCGTCGCGGCGCGGCGCTGCAGCACGGAGGCTCCCGCGTTCCCCAGTGCGGCGAGCAGCGCCAGTACGACGGAGAGGATGATCACGTGTCACCAACCCTGCGCGCGAGTCCGTTGCGGTGGCCCCGCTCAGCCAAAGCGCGTGGCCAGCTTGCGGAAGAGCCGCGGGGCCACACCTTGCACCCGGCCCGGCACGCCCAGCCAGCGCGGCACGGCGATCTCGTCCCGCCCACCGGCCAGCGCCTCCTCGACCGCTGCCGCGACCCGCCCGGCGGATACCGGCCGTGGCCAGGACCGCGTGTACGGCGTGCCACGGCGGGTGAAGAACGGAGTGTCGACGGGCCCCGGCAGCACCAGGCAGAGCTGGACGCCGGTGCCCTGGAGTTCGTAGCGCAGGCTGTCCGCGAACGCGATCAGCGAGCCCTTCGTGGCCGCGTAAGCCGCCTCACCCCGCACGCCGAACCGGCCGGCGACAGAGCCGATGAGCACCAGCCGGCCCGATCCGCGGGACACCATCTGCGGCAGGACCAGGCGAACGAGATGGAGAACGGCGCAGACGTTGACGTTCACCAGGCGGTCCAAGGTGGCGGGCGGCATGTCGGTGTAGGCGCCGGCCCAGCCGAGCCCCGCCGCGGCGACGAGCGCGTCGACCCTGCCGCTGTGCGCCAATGCGGCCTCGGCCAGCCTGCGGCAGCCCTCCTCGGAGGCCAGGTCCATCGGCAGCGCGACACCGGAAGTGCGTGCGGCGACGCTGCCTAGCCGGCCTTCGTCCCGCCCGTTCAGCAACAGCTCCCAACGGCCGCCGACCGCGAGCCGTGAGGCGACTTCGGCACCGATACCGGAGGAGGCCCCGGTGATCAACGCGACCGGACGCGGGCCGCGGGCAGACGGGCCGGCGGCCGCAGCCGACAGCGCCACTTCGGCTTCGGCTGCGGGCATACCGCGGGGTAGGGGGCTCTTGCGCATGGGCCTTCCGTCCTCCGGGGCCGCCGACATCCTGGTGCTCTCGAAGCACCGCCTGTACCGACCCGTACTGAGTAATCCTTCATGCAACCGACGCAACGGCAAACGCGCACGACCGCACTGGGCTAACGGCCCGCCCGTCCGGGTGTGCGCACCGGCCGCCATGCGCGGAGGATCCATGCGGAGGAATATCCAAGAATGGGACGTCGGATTCTGATCGTCAGCGCGAGCATGGGCGCCGGACACGATGCCGTCGCCGCCGAACTGGCCGAGCGTCTGCGGTCCGGCGGCCACCTGACAGCATGCGTGGACCTCCTCGACCTGCTGCCCCCCGGCGCCGGGCGCGGGCTGCGCGCCGTCTACCGCACGACGCTGCGCCGCTGCCCATGGGCCTACGGAGCGGTCTACTCGGCATTCTTCCGCGACCACGGGAACCCGGGCGACCGGAACAACTGGGCGCCGGGCACCGGGCCGCTGGCCGCAGTCCTGGAGCCGCGCCTGCGCAACGTCGTGGAACGCTGGCGACCGGACGCGCTCGTGTCCACCTTCCACCAGGCTGCTCAGGTCACGGGGCGGCTGCGGTCCCGGGACGGCGTCTGCCCTCCCAGCACGGTCGTGGTCACCGACTTCGCCGTGCACCGGCAGTGGCTGCATCCCGGCAACGACCTGCACCTGTGCCTGACCGAGGCCGCCGCGGCACGCGTCCGCGCCACGACCGGACGCCCGGCAGAGGTGTGCGGCCCGATCGTGCCCCCGGTCTTCGCCTCGGCCGGCCAGGAGAACCCGGGCGGGCGGCCGTCCCGCTGGGCGCGGGAGTTCGCCCGGCGCGGCCCCGACCGCGCAGCCGTGCTGATTTCGGCCGGGGCCTGGGGCGTGGGCCACGGGCTGACCGACACGGCGCTGCTGCTCGCCGGCGCAGGCCACATACCGGTGCTGCTGTGCGGCAGGGACGAACAGCTGCGGGAGCGTGCCGCGCTGCTCCCCGGCGTTCTGGCACTGGGCTGGGTCGAGGACCTGCCCGAGCTCATGACGGCGTCGAGCGCCCTGGTGGACAACGCCGCGGGGCAGACGGCCCAGCAGGCCCTTGCCGCCGGCGTACCGGTCGTCGGATACCGGCCGATCGCCGGCCACGGCGCCGAGGGTGTCAACGAGATGGCTGCCGCAGGCCTCACCGAGCATGCTGCCGACGAGATCGCGCTGCTCCGCTCGCTGGACCGGCTGGTCCGCCCCGGCCCCGACCGGGACCGACAGGTCGCCGCAGGGCGGGCTGTCTTCACGGTGGACGCGGCCGGACTGGTCGCCTGCTCCTGACCACCACCGACGACCGGTTGCTGCTCGGGGTGCAGGAGGGCGCCACCCGCCAGGGCAGGCCGCACGGGCCGGCCGGTCGCCACATCGCGTGAGCCGCACATCGGCTGCTCCGACCGACCGCGACCGCCGACGACAGCGACCGTGGCCCCTGCGGCAGGCTCAGGTCGGGGTGTCGCCGGTCGTGGGCCCGGTCGGGGACGCGTCCGGCGTCGGGGTGCCGTTCGTGGTCGCGAGGCGCTGGAGCCACTCGCGGAGCAGTACGGCCTCGCCGGGCGAGAGCGCATCGGAGAGGTCCGGCAGGACGGCGGCCAGGGCGATCGCCCTGGCGGCGGGCGTGTCCAGGTCGTCCGCGGGCCGGGGATCCGTGGTGAGGGAAGCGAGCACTGTGTCGCGCGTACGGGCGGACAGTTCGCTGTCCCGTGCGCCTGCCGGATCGGCGATCAGCGTCAGGGCGACACCGACGCTCGTGGCCTGCACCATCTGCGCGGCGGCGGCGACCGGAACGCGCAGGCGACCCGCCCGGGCGACCCGCTCCAGCATGCCGACGAGAGCCGCATGGGCCTCCTCCGCGGCGGCGGGGCGCTCGCCCGGCCGCACGGCGCCGTACATCAGTGCGTAGAACGACGGGTGGGTCAGACCGAAGTCGATGTGCAGGTCCCAGCCGCGTCGCAGGTCCTCGACCGGATCGCCGGTGGCCCGGAGCGACTGCTTGTCCGACAGGTAGCGCTCGAAGCCGTACGCCGTGACGGCTTCGAGGAGGCCCTTCTTGTCGCCGAAGAGCCGGTAGAGCGTGGGCGCCTGGACACCGGCGGCCTGAGCCACGGCGCGGGTGGAGACGGCGTCGCCGCCGCCCTCGGCCAGCAGTTCCGCGGCGGCGGCGAGGATCCGGTCGCGGGTGTCGGTGCTTCTCTCGGATCTCTCGGAGATTTTCTCGGCGGTCATGGAATCAACGCTACCTGAGTCCTGTTAGCATCGGTGACATCGCTGATAACGACTTCTCGTTATCGACGCTAACGTACGATTGGATCGCTCTCTGTGAACACCCGCATTCTCGGCACCGACGGCCCCGCGGTCTCCTACCTCGGCCTGGGACTCATGGGCATGTCTGACCTGTACGGACCGGCCGACGACGCCGAGTCCGTCGCCACCGTCCACGCCGCACTCGACGCCGGCGTCACGCTCCTCGACACGGGCGACTTCTACGGCATGGGCCACAACGAGCTGCTTCTCCGTGACGCCCTGCGCGGTCGCAACCGCGACAACGCCGTGATCAGCGTGAAGTTCGGGGCGCTGCGCGACGCCCTCGGTGGCTGGAGCGGCTACGACGGCCGTCCCGCGGCCGTGAAGAACTTCCTCGCCTACTCCCTGCGTCGCCTCGGCACCGACCACATCGACATCTACCGCCCCGCCCGGCTCGACCCGAGCGTGCCGGTCGAGGAGACCGTCGGCGCCATCGCCGAGATGGTCCAGGCCGGTCTGGTCCGCCACATCGGCCTGTCCGAGGTCGGCGCGGAAACGCTGCGCCGCGCCCAGGCCGTGCACCCCATCGCCGACCTTCAGATCGAGTACTCGCTGATCTCCCGCGGTATCGAGGACGAGATCCTGCCCACCGCCCGTGAGCTGGGCATCGGCGTCACCGCCTACGGTGTGCTGTCCCGCGGCCTGATCAGCGGCCACTTCACCAGTGACCGGAAGCTCGCCGCCGACGACTTCCGCGGCATCAGCCCGCGCTTCCAGGGCGACAACCTCGACCGCAACCTCGCCCTGGTCGAGGCGCTGCGCAAGATCGCCGAGGCCAAGGGCGCCACCGTCGCCCAGATCGCCATCGCCTGGGTCGCCGCCCAGGGCCAGGACATCGTGCCGCTGGTCGGCGCCCGCCGCCGTGAGCGGCTGTCCGAGGCGCTCGGCGCCGAAACCGTGACCCTCACGGAGGCGGATCTCGCCGTCATCGAGCAGGCCGTTCCGGCCGGCTCCGCGGCGGGCGCGCGCTACGCCGCGCCACTGATGAACCACCTCGACAGCGAGCGCTGACCCCCGGCGCCCGTGCGGCGGCACCGACATCCCCCGGTCCGGCGCCGCCCGGGCCGGGCGGCGCCCCTCACGGGTGCCGCCCGGCGACCACCCACCCGGGACTCGGCCCATGCCCTCCGCGCCCGTCGCCACCCGCTTTCGTCGTTCTCGGCGATGCGACTGTCGGTGCACCATGGCGTCGCCGATCCTCCGACCGGCGAACGCCTGCAGGGGCCTGGGTGCGGAAGTGGATGTGACCGGCGCGGTCGCAGCAGACTTCAGACGTCGATGTCGCCCTGGACGAGGGCGTGCAGGTGCTGGTCGTGCCAGCCGTCCGAGTGCAGCAGCGCGCTGCGCATGGTGCCTTGGAGGGAGTATCCGGCCTTGGCCGCCACCCGGCAGGACGCCGGGTTGGCCACCGAGTGGCACAGTCGGAGACGGTGGAGGCCGAGGTCGTCCAGGGCCCACCGGCTGACGCTTCGTGGCCTCGACCGCCACACCGCCGCCGCGTGCTGCGGGCAGGAGCCAGTACACGATCTCGGCACTGCCGCCCTTGAGGTCGATGCCACTCCACCCGATCAGACCCGTGGCTTCGCCACCCGGCTGAGCTGAGCCCGCACCGGTCGCCGTCACGGGAACTGTCCTGCGACGGCGGCCCCGAGGTCCTTTCCATCGCCCCCGCAGCCTGCCGCACGGGTCGGCCGAGCTGTCGTCGGGCTTACACCGAGGTCGGCCCGTCGTACTCGCCTGCATGCAGTAGTCCGGCGCGCGCGGCGAACCTCCTGCCGCAAGGCTGATGGCTGTCCCGCAATCCCTGGCGGGCGCGCGACGACCGCTACGGCGCCTCGCCGCGTTGTCGGAACGCCCGAATACATTCGCCATGCGGACGCACCTCCGCATGGCGATGCACCGCATCTCACGCCGTGCGCTGATCCATCAGGGATTACGGGACAGCCCTTCGCGGGCTCACGTGCTCCCGCCGCCCGCTCGGCGAAAAGGAAAGAAGGCCCCCTGTGCGTATGTGGCGGATAGTTCTGCCCCTCACAGCTTCCATTGCGGCTGTACCACTCGTGGCGGCACCGGCAAGGGTGACGATGGCCGGGGTCGTCGGCGGGACGATGCCGGGCAGCCCCGCTTCGGTGCTTCCGGCCGGTACGGGGCCGGCGCCGACCGTCGATTCCACGCCGTCGCTCGTTGCGCTGAGTGCGATGGCGTTCCCCCATGCGGCACTTCGCCCCGCCATCGTGTCGCGTGCGCAGTGGCGGGCCGACGAGACCAAGCGCGATCCCCGGGCCCACTACGCGAACGGGGTGACGGCGATCTTCATTCACCACACGGACACGACCAATGCCTACGACTGCGCCGACGTGCCACATATCCTGCGCAACCTGTACACGGGCCAGACCCGTGACCGGGACTGGGGGGACATCGGCTACAACTTCCTCGTCGACCGGTGCGGCAACATCTACGAAGGCCGCGCCGGAGGTGTCGACCGCCCCGTCGTCGGCTCCCACACACTCGGGTTCAACCAGGGCACCGCGGGGATCGCGGCGATCGGCACCTTCGAGCGAGGGGCAAAGGTGCCGGCGCCCATGGAACATGCCATCGCAGCCATCGCCGCATGGAAACTCGGCCTGCGCGATGTCGACCCCCGCAGCAAGGTTCGACTAACGTCCACCAACGACAAGAGCCGCTACCTCAAAGGAACTTCCGCCACTTTCAATGCCATCTCCGCCCATCGCGACGGCTTTGCCACCGACTGCCCGGGGGAGGCGCTGCTCGCTCGCCTCCCCGCGATCCGGGACCTGGCGGCCCGCCTCCAGCACAGAGGTCTGCGCGAACCCGTTCGTGTCCAGCTTTCCCAGGCCTTGCCGAGCCTCGACGGCAGTAGCTGACCGCCCACCCGTACGCGGTGCGTCTCCGGGGTTCTCGGCCCGGGGAACTGCCGGTCAGCTGCCCCTGGCCCGCTCCAGCACCTCGTGCAGATCCCGGGCGGCTTCGAACGTGCACAGGACGGCAGCCGTCAGGTAGGCCGCGGTGACCGCCGCTCGCCACTTCCCGCCCGTCGGTGCGGGGGACAGGAGCGCAGCCACCCGCCGCGGCACAGGGCCCGCCTTGTCCAGCCCGTTCCGCTCCCCCTCCGTCCGGCGCCCCGCACCCCGGCGGCCGAGAAGTCCCAGGGCCGCGGCGGGCAGCCGTCGCAGACCACCGGAGCGCTTTGTCGCCAGCGCCGCCTTTCCCACGGTGACAGCCACCCGCCGCCGGTCGCCGGTGGTGCCTGCCGCGGCCTCGTCCGCCCACCGCTCCACCGTGTAGGAGACCTGAGCCGCCAGAGGGCGCACCAACGGGTTGGCGGTTGCCGCCAGTTGGGCCGCTGCGGCGAAGAGATAGTGGTGCGCGCGCAGATGGGCCCGCTCGTGCGCGAACAGGATTGCCCGCTCGGTTTCGTCGAGCGTGGCCAGCATGCCCGTCGAGACCACGATGCGGCCGGGCAGTCCGGGCATCGCGAAGGCGTCGGCGGCCGACTCCTCCATCACCACGAGCGGATCCTGACCCGGGAAGCATGCGGACTCCAGAACAGCCGCGCACACCGCCCGCACCCTGCGGAGCACGAAGCGGGAGGCGACCACGGTCACGGCGAGCAGCAGCACCGCGGCCGGCACGGCCACCGGCACCCACGCCGGATCGTCGCGTCCCAGCACCGCCGGTGACAGATCGGCGAGTCGGGCGATCCTCGGGATACGCACCAGGCCGGCGAGGGCGAGCAGGCCGAGTACCGTCGTACTGCCCGCGGCCAGCACCACGGACGCCGTGGTCAGCACCCAGGTGGCCAGCCGCGGTTCCAGCCGGTCGGCAAGCGGCCGGGCGGCGGGTCCCGCGAGCAGCGGGAAGAGCAGCGGCAGGTAGATGGCGAGATGCATGGCAGCCTTCGTGTCCCTACCGGCCGGAGTCCAGGTCGCCGCCGAGCAGGCGGCGCAGAAGCGCCTCGTCACCGCTCGACAGGTCGTCGACGAAACGCGTGAGAACCGTCTCGCGATCCGGAACCTCCTCCATGGCCTGGCGCATCCGCCGGGCGGCGAAACCCGGTTCGTCGGTCGCGGGCGCGTAGGCGAAGGCCCGGCCTCGTGGGACCCGGGTGAGCACGTCCTTCTCGTACAGCCGGGTCAGGATGGTCACGACGGTGCTGTACGACAAGTCGTCGTCCATGGCTTCACGTACGGCTCTCGGGGTGAGCGGCTCCTGCGCCGACCGGAGCACGGCGAGCACCTCGGCCTCCCGCTTCCCGTTGGCCAGGCGGCTGTCCGTCTCGTGTGTCCCGGCACGCTCGACCGCATCCACCGTTGGCTGCCTCCTGGCTCATCCTCTACAGTCACACCCATCTTCTACGCGCGCGTAGAAGACAATGGCCTTCCCCGAGTGTGCCACGCATGCTCTTGAACCGTGACGCCCGCCGCCAGGACAGGAATCCCATGCCCCGTGACACGCCCGAGCCCAGGGCACTGCCCGGCCCGGGACCGGTTCACCCGCCGACCGGCTGCCGCAGGCTGCGCTGGCCTCGCTTCCCGGGGCTGCGGCCCTGAGCCGAGAGTGCCATCGCACCGCACCACCACCGTCATCCCATCGAATGCTTCGCAAGGACGGAACACTTGAGCGCCATCACCATCGGACAGGCCGTCGTTCTCGGCATCGTGGAGGGGGTGACCGAGTTCCTGCCGATCTCCTCCACCGGGCACCTGAAGATCACCGAGGGGCTGATGGACATCCCGGTGGACGACAAGGGCGTCGTTGCCTTCACCGCCGTCATCCAGGTGGGTGCGATTGCCGCCGTCCTCGTCTACTTCTTCAAGGACATCGTCCGATTCGTCACCGCGTGGACACGGGGCCTGGCCCATCGCGACCAACGGGACAGCCACGACTACAAGTTCACCTGGTGGGTCATCTACGCCACGATCCCGATCGTGATCGTCGGACTCGCCGCGAAGCGGCTCATCGAAGGCCCGCTCGCCTCGCTGTGGGTGGTGGCCGGATCGCTGATCGTCGGCAGCGGCGTGATGTGGGCGGCCGACCAGATGGGCCGGCACAGGCGAGGCGAGGAGGACACCACGTTCAAGGACGCGATGCTGGTCGGCTGCTCCCAGATCCTGGCGCTCCTCTTCCCCGGCTTCTCCCGCTCCGGCGCCACCATGTCCACCGGCCTCATCCTGGACCTCAACCGGGTCGCCGCGACCCGCCTCTCGTTCTTCCTCGGTATCCCGTCACTGACCGGCGCCGGACTGTACGAGCTGAAGGACGCGGTCGGCGGCGGGGTGGGCGCGGTCCCGCTCGCCGTGGGCACGGTGGTCTCCTTCGTCGTCGCGTACGCCTCGATCGCCTGGCTGCTGAAGTTCGTCGCCAAGCACTCGTTCAACGCGTTCGTCATCTACCGCATCATCGTGGGCGTGCTGCTCTTCGCTCTGCTGGGCGCGGGTGTCCTCAACGCCTGACGGACAGACCCCGCAGGAGGGACGGCGAGGCCGACGGGCCTCGCCGTCCCCGCGTCGGAGGACCGTCGAGTCCCGTCCCTCAGGGGGCGGCGGGACTCGGGCCTCGGGGTTCGTCAGGTCGGGCCGGAAGTGGCCGCCCCCGTGGTGGTCACCGGCTCGGCCGTCGTGGATCTGCCGCGGCCGCCTGTGTGGTTGAAGAGCAGGTTCAGGAGGAACGCGGCGAGGGTGGCGCTGGTGATGGCGCTGCCCCCGATGATCTGGACCCAGGTCGGGAAGGCGTGATAGATCGACGGCGCGACGACGGGGAGCATGCCGATCCCGATGGAGACAGCGACGACCATCAGGTTGTCGGTGCCCTCGAACTCCACCGTGCGCAGGGTCCTGATGCCCACGGCGGTCACGGTGGCGAACATGACCAGACCGGCCGCACCGATCACCGGTTCGGGGAGCGAGGCGACGATCTCGCCGAACTTGGGGACCAGGCCCAGCAGGACCAGGATGCCTCCGGCGACGGCGGCGACGTAGCGGCTGCGGACCTTGGTCATGCCGACCAGCCCGACGTTCTGGGCGAACACGGTGTCCAGGAAGCCGTTCATGATGCCGCCGAGGATGCCGGAGAGACCGTCGGCGGCGAGCCCCCGGGCCAAGTCATGCTTGGAGAGCGGGCGGCCGGTCATCTCACCGACGGCGAGCATGTCGGCGGTGGACTCGGTGAACGTCACCAGCATCACGACGCACATCGAGATGACGGCGGCGATCGGGAACTGCGGGGTGCCGAAATGGAACGGCGAGGAGACGCCCAGCCAGCCGGCCTGCCCGACCGAGGAGAAATCGGTCAGGCCCATCGGAACGGCGACCAGGGTGCCACCGACCAGGCCCAGGAGCACGCTGACCTGCGCGAGGAAGCCGCGGGTGAAACGGCTGAGGACGATGATGAGCAGGATGATGCCGCCCGCCAGCGCGAGGTGGCTGGGGGCGGCGTAATCCTTGGCCGTGGGGTCGAGACCGGCGATCAGGCCGGCGGCGACTCCGATGAGCGAGAGCCCGATGACGGTGATCACCGAACCGCTGACCAGCGGCGGGAAGAACCGTACGGCGCGGGCGAAGGGCACGGCGACGAGCAGGCCGAAGACGCCTGCCGCGATCATGGACCCGTACACGGCCCGCATGCCGTACTCGCCCGCGATGAGGATCATCGGAGTCACCGCCGTGAAGGTGGCTCCGGCGACGACCGGCAGCCGCACGCCGAGGAGTTTGCCGATGCCGAGCGCCTGGACCAGCGTGATCAGGCCTGCCACCAACAGGTCGGCGTTGATCAACAGCCCGACGGTGGACGTGTCCAGCTTGGCGGCGGAGCCGAAGACAAGGGGGACGGTGACGCAGCCTGTGTACATGACCAGCACGTGCTGCACACCGAGAATCCCGAGCCGGCCGGGCGGCAGCACCTGGTCGACGGGGTGGCGGGCGAGGGCGGGCGAGGACGGTGCCTGTGACACGGATGCCTCCGTAGAGGGGCGGGGGACGGGCGGGTGCGCGTAAGGACGGGTGGGTGGGCGTGAGTGCGGACGGACGATGTGTTCGAGCGTGGGGCGCGGTGACGCGGAGCGGGTCAACTTTCTGTTGAGGGTGTTTCCTGTACGTTGCCGCATTCATGAGGTGCGGTTGCGCGTCCCGGGCCACCGGCCGGTTCCACCGCCGGTACTCCACAAGGCCCGCGAGCCCTGGATCGGCCGGGCCGGACCGGGTCTCCGGTGTCGGTTGCGCCGGTCGATCTCGGCGCATCGGCACCCGTCCGGTCCATTCGTGGGGCTGCAAGCGGTCGCGCGAGGGAAGGGGAGTGAGATGCCAGAACTCTCCGCACCTGTGGTCAAGCTCGTACGGCGAACCACCGAACCTGTCGCGGCGCAGACCCTGCGTTCGACGGCGGCGGCAGTCATCGCCTACGTCGTCGCGGTGTGGACCCTTCCTCAGCCCGCTCCGCTGACGGCTCCGCTCACCGCGCTCCTGGTCGTGCAGGTCACCCTGTACGCGACACTCACCACGGGCATCCGGCGGGTCAACTCCGTCGTCGTCGGGGTGCTCATCGCCATCGGATTCAGTGCTCTGGTGGGCCTGACCTGGTGGAGCCTGGGGCTGACGATCTTCAGCTCGCTGATCATCGGACGCATGGTGCGGGTCGACGAGTTCGTGCCCGAGGTGGCCATCAGCGCGATGCTCGTCCTCGGCGTGTCCCAGATCGCCTACACCGCGTGGGACCGCGTACTCGAGACCCTGATCGGTGCGGGCGTCGGCCTGTTGTTCAACCTGCTGTTCGCACCGCCCGTGTGGGTGCAGACCGCCGGGACATCCATCGACACACTGGCACGGGAGATGGGACGGATGTTCCGTGCCATGGGCGAGGAGGCCGGCGGACACATCTCCGTCCCCCAGGCGGCGGCCAGACTGCACGACGCCCGCCGGCTGGACCACGACATCGTGGCCGTCGACGCCTCGCTGCGGCAGGCCGAGGAGAGCCTCATGCTCAACCCTCGCGTCCGGCAGGGACTCCTCTACCGGATCGTCCTGCGTACCGGACTCGACACGCTGGAGATCTGCGCAGTCGTGCTGCGCGTGCTGGCACGCACCCTGACGGATCTGGCCAAGGCCCGCACCGAGGAAGCGCTGCTCCCCGAGGACGTGGCGCTGTCCCTCCGAGAACTCTTCGCCCAGATGGCCGAGGCCATCGAAAGCTTCTCCACGCTGATCACCACCCCGGTGTCCGCCAATGCCGAGGACGCCGAGTCGCGGCTGGCCGCCGCACTGGTGTCCAGCCGCGCCGCCCGGGACGTGGTGGCCGACCTCCTGCTGGAGGATGTCCAGGAACACCCCAGGGAGTGGCAACTCCATGGTGCCCTGCTCGCCGAGGTCGATCGCATTCTGGATGAGCTGGACATCGACAAGCGCGCCGAACGGCTCGGTCATGAACTCGACCGCCACTCGGCTGAGATGCATGAACGGCATCC
Organism: Streptomyces sp. NPDC005262; assembly: GCF_042872425.1. Lineage (NCBI taxonomy): Bacteria > Bacillati > Actinomycetota > Actinomycetes > Kitasatosporales > Streptomycetaceae > Streptomyces > Streptomyces sp. NPDC005262. Next base: position 209,119 of record NZ_JBIAKK010000003.1, on the reverse strand, counting down.
CCGACTCGCCGCACTCCGGCGGCGGCTGGTCGGCAGCCGGTGAGGTGAGGGACGACCGACACAGGCGCGCCGCCCCACCCGGCCTTACGATGCGGAAGGGGAAACGGAAGGCCTCAGCGCGTCGAGCCAAGACCTTTGAGGTCCGTGTGCTCACGCTTGATCACGGAGGCACGTCCCATGGCACCTGACCGGATTCCAGGCATCGATCCCACCGCGGCTCCCAGTGGCACAGGGTGTGCGGACTGTACGGCGGGCGACGGACCGGGGTGGTGGTTCCACCTGCGTCGCTGCGCTGCCTGCGGACACATCGGGTGCTGCGATTCCTCACCCGGGCAGCACGGAACGAAGCATGCCCGCGACGCGGGCCATCCGTTCCTGGCCAGCTTCGAGCCGGGGGAGAGCTGGATGTGGAACGTCGAGACCGAGGAGTACTACGACGGGCCGGAGCTGCTCGCACCGACCTGTCACCCGGTGACTCAGCCGACCCCGGGTCCGCAGGGCATGGTTCCGGCGGACTGGGAGGCGCGGCTGCGCTGAGCGTCACTCGTGCTCTTCGTCCGCGAGCAGCGAGACCTGCTGAGGTGGGCGTAGAAGTGGGTCCGTCATCCCGCCCCGTACAGCGGGGGCATCGCGCCCGCCAACGCGATGACGGCACCGCCGTTCCGCCCGCGCCCCGACTCGCGCGGGACCGAACTGCCGCTGTGACACGCGTACTCGCCCGGATCCCGGGACGGCGCCATGATGAAAGACTTCTCGGTGCAGCGGGACACATCGATGTACGCGCTGCCCGAATGCCGACGATGGGACAGATGCCATGCCTCTCAAGGGTGAGTACGAGCCGAGCCCCGAGCAGTGGGTCCGCGATCAGGTCGAACTGTTCGAAAGTTCGGGAGGGACGGACGGAACCACGATGCGGGGCATGCCGGTCATCATCCTGACCACGCGCGGAGCCAAGAGCGGCAAGATCCGCAAGACACCGCTGATGCGGGTCGAGCACGACGGTGCCTACGCCGTGGTCGCCTCGCTGGGCGGAGCGCCCCGGCATCCCGTCTGGTATCACAACATCACCGCGGACCCCCGGGTGGAGCTGCAGGACGGTCCGCTCCGCCAGGACATGAACGCCCGTGAGGTCACCGGCGACGAGAAGCGCGTGTGGTGGGAGCGTGCGGTCGAGGCCTTTCCCGACTACGCCGACTACCAGGAGAAGACGGACCGGCAGATTCCCGTTCTCGTCCTGGAACCGGCAGCAGAGAGCCACTGACCACGGCCCGGAGGAGGTGTCGGCCCGGTGCCCGCCGCGTCTCCTCCGGCGCGCCGCCCGGCGGTGTACGGCAGCGGCTGAGCGGGAGCGTACGGGGCGCCGACGTGGGAGGAGCCCAATTGCGCAGCCCCGTGGTGTCGTGGCGGGACGGGAGGTGCTGATGGATCCGGTCGACGCCCTGCGCCGGATCGCCTTCCTGCTGGAACGCGACCGGGCAGCCACCTATCGCGCACAGGCGTTTCGTACAGCGGCTGGTGCGATCGGAGCGATGACCGGCCACGAGATCGCGGAGCGTGTGACGACGGGGACGCTGGAGTCGGTCAGAGGCATCGGGCCGAAGACGGCACAGGTCGTACGGGAAGCGCTGGCCGGGGAAGTCCCGGGCTACCTCCGGCGACTGGAGGAGGACACCGCCGGTCCGCTCACCGAAGGCGGCAGCACGCTGCGTGCCGTGCTGCGGGGGGACTGTCATCTGCATTCCGACTGGTCGGACGGCGGAAGCCCGATCGAGGAGATGGGCCGTACGGCCGCGGAGCTGGGACACGAGTGGGCGGCCCTCACCGACCACTCTCCCCGGCTGACCGTGGCACACGGCCTGTCGCCGGAACGGCTCCGCCGCCAGCTGGCGGTCGTGGCCGAACTCAACGAGCGCTGGGCGCCGTTCCGGCTGCTCACCGGCATCGAGTGCGACATCCTCCCGGACGGCTCCCTCGACCAGGAGGAGCAACTGCTCGAGCGGCTCGACGTGGTGGTCGTGTCCGTGCACTCCAAACTGCGGATGGACGCGCGGACCATGACCCGCCGGCTGGTCGCCGCCGTCCGTCATCCGCAGGCGAACGTTCTGGGGCACTGCACAGGCCGTCTGATCACCGGCCGGGGGCGCCCGGAGTCGCGGTTCGACGCGGACGAAGTGTTCGCCGCGTGTGCCGAGTCCGGCACCGCCCTGGAGATCAACAGCCGGCCCGAACGGCTCGATCCGCCCCGGCGTCTGCTGCGTCGCGCCGTCGATGCCGGAGTGCTGTTCGCCATTGACACGGACGCCCACGCACCGGGTCAGCTCGACTGGCAGATCTTCGGATGTGCCCGTGCCGAGGAGTGCGGTGTGCCGGCGGAACGGGTCATCACCTCATGGCCGGCGGACAAACTGCTGACCTGGTCAGGACGGTGAGCCCGGCCCCTCCGGGGCGACCTCGCCGTTCGGGGCCGGACGAGCCAACCCCGGACGGCCACTCAGTTTTGCCGCCACCCACCGGCCTTGAAACGGCCGCCGTCCGTGGCACGCGTCGGCTGCGAGGGGAACATGCCCGGCATCGGCGGACCGGTCGGTCTGAGGAGAGAGCCTGATCGACGCCTGGCATGAACGGGCCGTCCGGTCGGCACATGACACGGCCGAGTCCCGTGCGGCCCCTGGTGGGCCGTTGCACCCCAGCAAGCCCACGACACGCGATGATGGCCCCGTGACACACGCCCCCTCCTCCCCTCCTCACTTCCAGGAGCAGAGCACACGTGACCCGGGGACCCGGACACCGCTGCGCGCGTTCCTCGCGACCGAGTCCGGCAGCGCGGCGGTGCTGCTGGCCGCCACCGTGGCGGCGCTGGTGTGGGCGAACGTGGCCCCCGTCGGGTACGCATCCTTCTGGGAGACGCATCTGTCGGTGACCCTGGGATCGGCAGGGGTGTCGCTGGACCTGCGCGAGTGGGTGAACAGCGGCCTGATGACGTTCTTCTTCTTCGTCATCGGGCTGGAGGCGCGCCGGGAGTTCGACACGGGCGAGCTACGGGAGCGGCAGCGGGTCATGCTGCCACTGGCCGCGGGGCTCGCCGGCATGATCGTCCCCGTCGGTGTCTACCTCGCGTTCAACGCGGGCGGTGCCTCGGCCCACGGATGGGGTGCGGCCATGTCCACGGACACCGCATTCGCCCTGGGCATGCTGGCGATCCTGGGACGACGGTTCCCCGACGCGCTGCGCACGTTCATCCTCACGGTGACCGTGGTCGACGACGTGCTCGCCCTGGTGGTCATCGCCCTCGTCTACAGCGAGCACATCACCATGCCCGCCCTGCTGGCGGCCGTGGCTCTGTTCGGCTTGATCCTGCTGGTCAGGGCTGCGGGCGTGCGCCGGGGAGTGGCGTACCTGCTGATGGGGGCCGCGACCTGGGTCGCCCTGCTCAAGTCGGGTGTCGATCCGGTGGTTGTGGGCCTGGCCATGGGGCTGCTGACCTATGCCTACCCGGCGGCGCGCAGCGACCTGGAACGCGCCAGCGATCTGTTCATCTCGTTCCGGGAGCAGCCCACCCCCGAACTGGAGCGTTCGGCACGCCAGGGACTGGCTTCGGCGGTGTCGCTCAACGAGCGGCTGCAGCAGATGTACCACCCGTGGACGAGCTATGTGATCGTGCCGGTCTTCGCCCTCGCCAACGCCGGCATCACCATCGACGCGGGACTGCTGTCCCGGGCGGCGACGTCCCCGGTCACGCTGGGCATCCTGCTCGGCTATCTGATCGGCAAGCCGGTGGGTATCACCGGTGCCTCCTGGCTGCTCACCCGGCTGAGCCGCAGTCGGCTGAGACCTCCGGTCGGGTGGGGCGCCCTGGCCGGGGGCGGCACGATCGCCGGGGTCGGGTTCACCGTTGCCCTGCTGATCTCCACGCTCGCCTTCGAGGGAGACCTGCTCGAGGAGGCGAAGATGGGCATCCTGGGGGCGGTGATCTGCTCCTTCCTCGCAACCTGCGCCGTGGCGACGGCGATCAGGCTCCTGTCGCCCCACAGGCGTGCACGAGTGCTGCTCGGCACTGCCGAGAGGGTGATCGATCTCGCGGTCCCGGTCGACCCCGCTCGTGACCACGTCCGGGGCCCGATGGACGCCCCGGTGACCCTGGTCGAGTACGCCGATTTCGAATGCCCCTACTGCGGCCAGGCCGAACCCGTGGTCCGCGACCTGCTCGCCGACTTCGGTGACCTGCGGTACGTGTGGCGGCACCTGCCGCTCACGGATGTCCATCCCAGCGCGCAACTCGCGGCCGAGGCGACCGAGGCCGCGGCGGAGCAGGGGGCCTTCTGGCAGATGCACGACCGACTCATGGAGCACCAAGGCGCGCTCCATGTGTCCGACCTGAAGCGCTACGCGGACGAACTGGGCCTGGATGCCGAACGCTTCCATCGCAGTCTGCGTAGCCATGCGGGGGCCGGTCGGGTCGCGGAGGACAGGGAGTCGGCCGATCTGAGCGGGGTGTCCGGAACGCCCACCTTCTTCATCAACGGCCTGCTGCACCGCGGTGCCTACGACATCGACGCCTTGTCCGCCGCAGTGCGAACGGCCCGTGCGCGCGTAGGACTGAGGCGGTAGACCCGCCGGACGACGCGGTGGCAGCACGGCGTTCCAGCGGCGGCCGGGCTCGGGGAAGGCTTCGCGGCTGCCAGCTCCTTCCCGGCGGGTACGGAGGCGTTCGAAGCCCTGAGGCGGGGCGAGGATCAGCGCGACCACCCGTCTGCCGGAAGGGTCCGGTGCGATCTGCGCGGCCGGCCGGGCCGGTCTACGGTGAGAGGTGATGCCTCTCAATCGGCTGGGTCTGGTTGTCCACCAAGGCAGGCCCGCCGCCGTCGCGGCGGCGCGGACTGCCCGCCAGTGGTGTGCCGCTCGCGGCATCGCCTGCACCGAAATCGACGTGTGGCGTCAGGGGGAACCGCGGCACGGAGGCCAGGAAGAGGCCGCGGCGGCGGGCCATCCCGGGGCGATCATCACGTTCGGCGGGGACGGTACGTTTCTGCGTGGGGCACGGATCGCCGCCAAGGACGGGGCGTCGGTGCTGGGCGTGAACGTGGGCCGGGTCGGCTTCCTGACCGAGATCACCACCGACCAGGTGGAGGAAGCTCTGGACGTTCTCCACCGGGACCAGGCGGTGATCGAGGAGCGGATGGTGCTCACGCTGCGCGCGTCGCGCCCGCTTCAGACGCCCGTCGGCCTGGATACGGTGCTGTGCTACGGGCGCGGCCCCGCGCTGCCGGCGCCGACGCTGCGTCCCGCTGGGCCGCAGCCGGTCGGCTGGGGTGTCGCGCTGGACGTCACCGCAGTGAATGACGTGGTCCTGGAGAAGCTCGCCCGGGACCGGCAGGCGAGCGTGGCCGTGTACCTGGCCGGGCAGCTGCTCGCCTCCTACTCGGCCGACGCAGTGATCATGGCAACGCCCACCGGCTCGACCGCCTACAACTTCGCCGCGGGAGGGCCGGTACTGGACCCGGCCGCCGACGCCATCGTTTTCACTCCCGTCGCGCCGCACATGGCCTTCGGCCGTACCGTGGTAGCCGCCGCCGACGAGGCGGTCGCGGTACGCGTGCTGCCGCATTCCGGCCGGGTGGCCGTGAGTATCGACGGGCAGACGCGCGGAGTGCTGGACCCCGGGGACTGGGTTGCGGTCTACCGGGCACCGTACCGGCTGCGCCTGGCCCGTCTGGCACCGCTGGAGTTCTACCACCGGCTGCGTGAACGCTTCCAGCTGGCCGATGCCCCGGCGGCCGCCATCGACCAGACTCCGCTTTTCCACCGGCCCGACAGTCCACCGCCCGACGATCTGGCCCACCTGCGCCTGCCCACGCCGCCCGTCGCGTGAACGCACGGACGGTGACGAACACACCGGTCGTGGTCGTGGCACCGAACGGCGGTGGTGCAGCTGAGGAGGCGAAGCAAAGTTAAATTATCTGGCGATTTAGACTCTTATCAGAGTTATTTTCGGTTTCACGGTGATGGTGCCGCGGTGGCAGGGAGGCCTGGCATGGCGTTCGAGAATGCCGGATTCGGGCAGGGAGCGGGCTCCGGACGCTATCTGCCGATCGCCGAACACGGCCTGATCGGCGACCTTCGTACCGTCGCGCTCGTGGGCACCGACGGCACGATCGACTGGTACTGCTGCCCGCGATTCGACGCTCCCAGTGTGTTCGGTTCCATCCTGGACGCGGACCGGGGCGGATCGTTCGAGCTGGCAGCCGACGTGCCTGCGCGCACCCGCCAGTTCTATTTTCCCGACACCAATGTGCTGATCACGCGATTCTTCGCCGCGGACGGAGTGGGCGAGATCCAAGACTTCATGCCCATCGGTGACGAATTGGGCGAGGCCCACCGGCACCGGTTGATCCGACGTCTGCTGTGTGTCCGGGGCTCGCTTCCGTTCACCGCGCGGGTGGCTCCCCGATTCGGTTACGGGACCGAGCCGCACAGTGCACGCCTGCAGGGCGACAGCGCGCTCTTCGTATCCGAGAACCTGTCCCTGGCTCTGACGGCCACCGTCCCGCTCGACTGCGACGGCACGGATGCGTGGTCGCACTTCAAGCTGCTGGAAGGCGAGTCCGCGGTCTTCGCCCTCGACCGGGTGGGGGCCGAGGTCGACCCGCGCGGGTGTGCCAGGCGTGAGGCCGAGGACGAGTTCCAGGCCACGGTCCGCTACTGGCGACGGTGGCTGAGCGCCTCGCGGTACCACGGACGGTGGCGGGAGATGGTGCACCGCTCCGCGCTGACGCTGAAGCTGCTCGTCTACGCACCGACCGGCGCGATCGTGGCTGCGCCGACGACGAGCCTGCCCGAGGAGCTCGGATGCGAGCGCAACTGGGACTACCGGTACACCTGGGTCAGGGACGCCGCCTTCTGCATCTACGCCATGCTCAGGCTGGGATTCACATCGGAAGCAGAAGCGTTCATGGGCTTCCTGTCCTCGTGCATCAAGTGCGAGGACGAAGACGCCGGGCCGCTGCAGATCATGTACGGCATCGACGGACGGCGTGAGCTGCCCGAGCGCGAACTGCCGCATTTCGAGGGGTACATGGGGTCGTCTCCGGTGCGAGTCGGAAATGGTGCCGCGACCCAGCTCCAGCTTGACATCTACGGAGCGCTCATCGATTCGATCTACCTGTACGACAAGTGGGGCCAACCCATCAGCAGCAACCACTGGGACGAGGTCGGCTCCGTGGTGGACTGGGTCTGCGACCACTGGGACCAGCCGGACGAAGGTGTCTGGGAGATCCGTGCGGGACGACGGAACTTCCTGTACTCCCGCCTGATGTGCTGGGTGGCGATCGAGCGGGCCATGCGCATGGCTGCCCGGCGTGGCCTGCCCGCCGACCTTGTCCGGTGGGGGCGGAGCCGTGACGCCATCTACCGCCAGATCATGAGCCGGGGCTGGTCGGCCGAGGCCGGTGCCTTCGTCCAACAACTGGACGGCGACGTCCTCGATGCCTCCGTGCTGATGATGCCCTTGGTCAAGTTCGTCTCTCCGGTCGACCCGAAGTGGCTCTCGACGCTGGACACCCTCGGTGCGAACCTGGTCACCGACTCGCTCGTCCACCGCTACGACGTGGGAGCCAGCCCGGATGGCCTCCTGGGCACGGAGGGCACCTTTTCGATCTGCTCGTTCTGGTACATCGAAGCCCTCACCCGAGCCGGCCGCCTGGAAGACGCCCGCCTGGCCTTCGAGAAAATGCTCACCTACTCCAACCATCTCGGCCTGTACGCGGAGGAGATCGGACCGACGGGCGAACAACTCGGCAACTTCCCGCAGGCATTCACCCACCTTTCCCTCATCAGTGCCGCATTCAACCTCGACCGCGCCCTCGGCTGAGCACCGATCAGGAGTGCTCGGCGTCAAGCGGTCATTCCGGGGGCCCGGCTGTGTGCGTGTCGGATGCAGGCAGGAGAGGAGCCAGGATGTCGGATCCGTGCATCGTCTGCTCGGTCCAGATGGACTTGCCGGCAGTGGTGTAGCGAGTGCCCCACCGCTGGGAGAGCGCGGCGACCAGCTGCAGTCCCCGGCCACCCTCGTCCGTATCGGACGCGTGGCGGACCCTGGGCATGGTCAGACTGCCGTCGGAGACCTCGCAGACCAGGTCGGCGTCGAGCAGCAGCCGCAGTCGCAGCGGTCCCCTCCCATGTCGTACGACGTTTCCGACCAGCTCACTGACGAGCAGCTCCGTCGTCGTCGCCATGTCGTCCAGCCCCCAGATGGACAGCTGCTCCCGGACGTGCCTGCGGGCCAGGCCCGCCGCCTGGGGGTCCTCCGGGAGCGGCCAAGAGGCCATCCGGTCGGGGCTGAGCGCGTGCACACGGGCGACCAGGAGGGCGGCGTCGTCGCTGGTGTGATCTCCGGCGGGGAGCAGGCCGGCGATGAGGTTGTCGCAGAGCCGGTCCAGGTCTTCGCTCTCCCCGGTGCGCAGGAGCTGGGCCAGATCGGTCATGCCCTGGTCGATCTCGCGCTCTGACGATTCGATGAGGCCGTCGGTGTACAGCACCAGGAGGCTTCCCGGGGGCATCGTCAGCTCCACCGTCTCGAACGGCGGCTCTGCCACCCCCAGAGGCGGATCCGGGACCGGATGCGGGAAGTGCACGGTGCCGTCGGGGTGGACCACTGCCGGAGGCGGGTGGCCGGCGCGGGTGATGGAGCACGTCCGGGTGGTGGAGTCGTACAGCGCGTACAGGCACGTGGCGTACGAGTCCTCCCCGAGGGCGCTGACGATGTCGTTGAGGTGGCTCATGATCTCGTCGGGTGGCAGTTCGAGGTCTGCGAGGGTGTGAACGGCCGTGCGCAGCCGTCCCATCGTGGCAGCCTCGGAGAGGCCGTGGCCCATCACGTCGCCGATGACGAGCGCGACCCGTCCGGCGGACAGCGGGATGACGTCGTACCAGTCGCCACCGACGTCCATGCCGTGTCCGGCGGGAAGGTAGCGGGCGGCGGCGGTGCACGCCGGGAGGTCGGGCAGTGTCCGGGGGAGCAGTGCGCGCTGCAGCTCCCGGGACCGGGTGTGCTCGGCGTCGTAGAGCCGTGCGCGGTCCAGGGCGTGCGCGACCAGCGCGCTGATGGCGGTCAGCAGGGTGCGCTCTTCGTCGGCCAGGTGGCGCGGGTGGTCGAACACGATCACGCAGACACCGAAGGTCTGCCCGGAGGCGGTCAGCGGCAGGAACGCCCAGGACTTGTTGCCGATGTCCTGCAGGTGGTCGGCGATGGACGGATATCGCGCCGCGTACTCCTGGGGCGAGGAGACGAACAGCGGCCCCTGAGTGGAGATCGCGTCCCAGACGGGGTCTTTCGCGACGCGCGAGCGGCCGTCGACCCCCTCGAGGAATGCGCGGGAGTAGCCGACGGCCCCGACGTTGCGGACCCGGTTGTCCTCGACGGCCTGCACGAGCAGCCCGGTGGCGCGGAACGGCGGCAGCACCCGCTGGGCCACGGCGTCCACCACGTCCCGTGAGGTCGTCGCCGTGGCGAGCGCTGCGGTCAGCTCCGTGATCCGGGAGGCGCGCTCGGCGGAGGCCTGCTCGCCGGCGATCCGCTCGGCCTCGTGCCTGCGCATCTCGGTGACGTCGGTGAAGTACAACGTGACCCCGTCGGGCACCGGGACGAGCCGCAGGTGGTACCAGCGTCCGGTATCCGGCATCTGCACGTCGAAGCCTGCGGGCGTGGCCGTGGCGGCGGCCCGTCGACACCGGGCCTCCATGTCGGCGATCTGCTGCACGGCGGGCAGCGTCCACAGCATGCGGCCGAAGAGCTCCTCCTCGGAGGAGCCCAGCATGCCTTCCGCCTCCAGGTTGACGAAGGTGATCCGCCAGTCGTCGTCCGCCGAAAGGAAGCCGTCGCTCATATGGCGCAAGGCGTGGCTGAGGGCGTCGCGGGCGGACCGGGACTCGTTGCTGTCCCAGGCCGTCCCGATCATCCGGTAGGGCTCGCCCGCCTCGTCGAGTACCACCTTTGCGCGCGCCTGGGTCCAGCCGTAACTGCCGTCGGGGCGCCGTACTCGGTATTCGGCTTGGAATACACCGCGGTTGCGAATGGCCTTCTCGACGGCGGCGAGCGCCCACGGCACGTCGTCGGGGTGGACCACCTTCATCCAGCTCTCGACCTGGGGTGTGAAATCGGCGGGCTCGGTGCCGTAGACGGCCATCGCCGCGTCGTCCCAGGACAGTGCGCCGGTGCGGATGTTCCAGTCCCAGGTCCCCACCTGGACGGCCTTGAGCGCCTGCCGCAGGAAGTTGCCGCTCGGTTCCTCATGGGCAGGGCGAGCGGGTTGCGGAGCCCGGATCATCCGCTCCTTCGCCCAGGCGGCCACCGCTGTGAGGAAGTCCCAATGCTCCCTGGTGGGCTCTCCCGAGGGGCCCGCCACCACGGTCAGGGCGCCGACCGGGCCCTCCGCGCCGAACACCGGCACGGCTGCCAGACCCGTGCCGGGCCAGCCGGTGGCCGACGTGGGCGAACCGGCACCCGAGGGGTCGTGGACCTCCCACACGCCGGTGCCCTGGCGCAGGGCGCGGGCCGGGGCCGCGGTGTCCTCCTGGTCGATGATCTCCCACGGTCGGACGAGGGCCGGAGGCAGTCCGGCCACGGACACCAGACGCAACGCCGACATGGGACCAGACAGGTGCACCGTCCCGCCCAGGCCGTCCAGCTCGGCGACGGCGTGCTGAAGCGCGAGCCGCAGCACCTCGCCCTCCGTGACGCCCTGTTCCACACCGGCAAGCAGGGCCAACCGAGCATTCATGGATCAACTGTATATTTCAGGCGCGAAGTCGGTAGGACATGGCGCTGTGCTGCGGCTTTCCGCCGGTGAGCCGATCGGGAACTCGACGGGCGGCCTTCACTACGCCCGCGCCATCGACCGCCTCGCTCGTGGAGGCCGGGCTCCGGGGGCCGGCCCGGCGCCGCGGCCTGGCGGCTCCGGCTCCGTCTTCGGTCGGACGTGGATGCTGTCGCCACCTCCACTTCAGCTCGCGTCATCCTCGGTCCGGCGCTCGCCCTCGGCCTGGGACGGCTGGGTGCGTGCCGTGGCGGGATGCCGTTCCTCGGCAGGATTCAGATCCTCTTCCAACCTCTCGCCCTCGGCCTGCGACGGAGTCGGGTACTCGTCGGTAGGGCGCATGACTGCCTCCATACTCGGATGAATGCATACAAAACGAGCGTAACGCGGTGGCTGACCGGCTGCTGCGGCACGTACCGCGTGTGCGAAGTGCTTCCCGGTGAGTCGGGCATCGTCCTCCTGCCGTGGAGAGAAGCAGTCAGGATGTGTTCAGGTTCGCCGTGCCAGCCTCACCGGTCATGACGAACGAAACAGCTGCGTATCCGGCACGCGCCGGGGCGCGGCAGATGCTGAACAAGGTCCCCGAAGTCACGGTGTACTTCTGGGTGATCAAGGTGCTGTGCACGACGGTGGGCGAGACCGCGGCCGATCTCCTCAACGAAAACCTCGGTCTGGGTCTGACGAACACCTCCCTGGTCATGGCCGTGCTGCTGATCGGCACGCTCTGGTTCCAGTTCCGGGCCGAGAAGTACGTTCCCGGTCTCTACTGGCTTGCCGTGGTGCTGATCAGCGTGGTCGGCACACTCGTGAGCGACAACCTCACGGACAACTTCGGGGTGGCGCTGGAGACGACGACCGTCGTCTTCGCCGTGTTGCTCGTCGCGGTGTTCGCCGCCTGGTACGGGAGCGAGCGGACGCTCTCGATCCACTCGATCCACACGGTCCGCCGCGAGGCGTTCTACTGGGCGGCGATTCTCTTCACCTTCGCTCTCGGAACCTCCGCGGGCGACCTCACGGCCGAGCGGATGGATCTGGGGTACTGGGTGTCCGCGGTGCTGTTCGCGGTGCTCATCGCCGCCGTGGCCGCCGCCCACTACGGGCTCGGCCTCGCAGCCGTCCCGGCGTTCTGGATCGCGTACATCCTCACCCGCCCGCTGGGCGCCTCGCTCGGCGACTATCTCTCCCAGGCGCGTGGTGACGGCGGCCTCGGCCTCGGTACCGTCGGCACCAGCGCGATCTTTCTCGTCCTGATCCTGGCCCTCGTCAGCTACCTGACAGTGACCCGGCGGGACGTGGCCACCCCTCCTGTCAGCCTGCCGGAAGGCTGACCACGAACCGCGCGCCGGTGGCGGCCGGGTCCCACTCGATGTCGCCGCCGGACGCGCGGGCCAATCGCCTAGCCAGCGCCAGTCCGAGACCGGCCCCGTCGTGACCGTCGTCCGGATCCGCCCGGCGGCCCGGCTCGAAGACGGCCGGGCCCGTCTCCGCCGACACACCCGGGCCGTCGTCGGTCACGGCGAGCTCCACCCCGGCCGGGGTCTGTGCGTACGTCAGGGTGACGGCGGTGGCGGCGTAGCGGCGGGCGTTGTCGAGCAGCGGCGTGAGCATGCGTTCCACGAGTGCGGTGGAGACCCCTGCGGTGACGGCTGCGCCGCCCCGCACGGACAGCGGCGGGGCGTCAGGGTGCTGACGTGCGTACTGCTCGGCCAGGTGATCGGCCATTGCGGGCAGTCGGCAGCGGCCGGGGGGTCGGCCGGTGCGGGCGCGGGCTTCGGAAAGCAGGGTGTCGCAGATGTGCCGCATCGTGCCCGCGGCGGCGGCGATCGCCTGGTGGGAGGCGTGCTGTCGGGTCGCGTCCCGTGGCCGGGCTGTGAGCCAGTCCGTCTCGGCGACGATGCGGGCCAGCGGGGTGCGCAGTTCGTGCGAGAGCTCGGCGGTCTGCAGCTGTTCGTGGCGCAGTGCGGCGGCCAGCCGGTCCAGGAGTTCGTCGAGGTTGGTGGCGAGCGAAGCGAGCTCGTCCGGGCGTTGGCCGGTGCCGAAGCGTTGCGCGGCACCGAGTTCGCTCCAGCGGGCCGCCCGGGTGCTCATCTCGGCGACCGGGCGCAGGGCCCGGCCGACGATGGTGCGGGTGAGCAGGTACAACCCGGCCAGGAGCAGCAGACCGAGGACCGCCGAACCGGCGAGGGCGGCGCGCGCGGTGCTGCGGTACGGGTCGAGGGAGACGGCGACGACAACGGTGCCCGTCTGGCGGTTGCCGACGCGCACCGGCAGGGCGTAGAGCCGTGAGGCGTTCCTCCCGCCGGACTCCTGGTACCTGCTGCCCCGGCCGGTGAGCCGGTCCGCCTGCCGCTGGAGGGCGGCGGGCGCGCTCGGCCGTTCGACGGCCGTGCTTCCGCGGTAGATCCACGTGCCGACATCCAGGGCGCGGTCGTCCGGCGGTTCGTGCACGACGATGCCGCCGTCCGGGCGTGCCTCGACGGTGGTGGCCACCGCCGCGGCTCGGGTCTGCAGCAGGTCGGCGGCCTGGCTGCTCAGCCGTCCCGCGAGGACGATGTCGAACGCGACGGTGAGCGCGGCGACCCAGGCCGTGGCGGAGGCCAGGGCGAGCAGGGCGAGGCGGCCCCGGAGCGTGCGGGGCCGCGCGGTACGAAGCCGTCCGGTGACGCGAAGCCGTCTCATATCAGGCGGTACCCGACGCCTCGTACCGTAGTGATTTCCTGTGGGCTGTCCGCCTCGCGCAGCTTCCGGCGCAGCCGGGTCAGGTACTGGTCGAGCGAGTTGTCGCTGACCTGAGCCCCGTCCGGCCAGGCCGCGCGCAGGAGTTCCCGTCTGCGTACGGCGGTTCCGGGTGCCGTCATCAGCGCGGCCAGGAGGCGGAATTCTGTGGGGGTGAGTGCCACCGGTTTGCCGTGCACCTCCAGGAGGTGGCGTACGGGGTCGAGTCGGAGCTCCGCCAGCTCGACCGCAGGGTCAGGCCCTGCGCGGCGAAGCGCCGCGCGGATCCGGGCGGCGAGTTCGGCAAGGTGGAACGGTTTCGCGAGGTAGTCGTCGCCACCCGCGGAGAAGCCCGAGAGCCGGTGGGTGAGCGTGTCGTGCGCGGTGAGGAAGACCACCGGGGCCGTCAGCCCCGTCGAGCGCATGGCCTGGCACACGTCCCGGCCGTCCGAGTCGGGGAGTCCGATGTCGAGGACGACGGCATCCACCCGGTCATCGAGGGCGCGCAGGGCGCCGGCCCCGCTGGCGGCGGTCACGACGGCGAAGTTCTCCTCGCGCAGTCCGCGGGCGAGCACGTCGCGCAGCCCGTGGTCGTCCTCGACGACCAGGACGCGGCGTTGCACAAGGTCGGTCACGGCAGTCGAGTCCTTCCGTCGGGGCTCCGCAGCCCGGCCGCATGACTTTCGTCTACAGGACTGTAGACGAATTGAGTGGGCTCGTGGTCCGTGGCGGGGCGGCGGCGCAGGTCGCGTTCCCGCCACTCCTGTGGCCGAGCGAGGACGGGGGCGGGGTGAATGCAGGACCCATAGTTGAGATGACGTTCGGCCGTGGCGGCCACGAGACGGAACGGGAGAGCATGTGAAGACACCACGGATCGACTACCAGGCGCTGTTCGCCGCCACGCCCAGCCCCTACCTGGTGCTCGGTCCCGACCTGGTGATCATCGACGTCAACCGGGCGTATCTGACCGCGACCGGCCGCACTCGGGAGGGCCTGGTCGGGCAGTACCTCTTCGATGCCTTCCCCGACAATCCTGCAGATCCGCGGGCGGACGGGGTGCAGAATCTGGGCGCCTCCCTGCGCCGGGCCCTGCGCACCAAGGAACCGGACACGATGGCGGTGCAGAGGTACGACATCCCGGTTGCCGACAAGCCCGGCCTGTTCGAGGAGCGATGGTGGTCCCCGATCAACACCCCCGTGCTGGGGCCGGGCGGACAGGTGGCGTGGATCATCCACCGGGTGGAGGACGTGACCGCGTTCGTGCTGTCCCACCCTTCCCGCCTGCCAGGAGGCGGGGAGCTCAACGAGTGGGAGGCGATGGAAGCCGAACTGTACGCACGGGCGCGTGAGCTCCAGGGACTGAACGAGGAACTGCGACAGGCCCACGCCCGTGAACGCCAGGTCGCCGTCACCTTGCAGGAGGCCATGCTCTACTCACCCGACCTGGCCCGGCATCGGAATGTCGCGGTGCGCTACCTGCCCGCCGCCGGATCTCTGAACGTGTGCGGAGACTGGTACGACCTGGTCGACCTGCCCGACGACGGCTGCGCCCTGGCCGTCGGTGACGTCGTGGGCCACGGCCTGGAAGCCGCTGCCGTCATGGGAATGCTTCGCAGCGCGCTCTCCGCCGCCGTCCGATCCCGCCACGAGCCCGCCAGGGCGCTGGAGGTTCTGGGTCTGTACGCCCGCTCGGTCGAAGGTGCGCTGGCCACCACCGCGGTCCAAGTCGTCATCGCTCCTCACAGTCACCGCATCACCTACAGCAGCGCCGGCCACCTCCCGCCCGTGCTGGTCCACCACGACGGCACCTGCGATCTGCTCGACCAGGCCACCGACCCGCCGCTGGGAGCCCGCCCCAAACACGTACCCCGCCCCCAGGCAGAGCTGTCCTACACCCCCGGTGACACCCTCGTGCTCTACACCGACGGCCTCGTCGAACGCCGCGGCGAGGACATCGACGCCGGGCTGCACCGCCTCACCGACGCGCTTGCCCGCTTCACCCGCCTCAGCCCCCAACGTCTCGCTGACGCCGTGCTCGCCCGCCTCGGCGTCAGCGCCGGCGCCCGCGATGACATCGCCCTGGTCGTACTCCGCCTGTAGGCCCGGGGCCCGCCTGCCGAACGGAAGCCGCATCGCCGACCGGCCGGCGCCGGCTCCCCGTGCGCGGGCTCCTCCGCCGCACGCGGATGGGTTTTCACCGGAAAGCATCACTTCCGGGGCGGCCCGGTCGCGTTCCGACCCGCTCCCTGGGAGCGTGGGACCGCGATACGACGCGGCGCGTACGCAATCGTGGATATTCCCCTGCGGCGGCGTCACCGAGCAGATCCTTGAGTTGAGACGGGGCCAGGAGGACGACACTGATATCGAGGCACTCTGTACGGACGCGACGTTCCGCACCGCAGTCGAGATCGCCGAGCGTCGGAAGAGTGATGACCACCTTCCCGGTGTGCACATGAGATCGCCCGGAATTTTCGGCGCTGCGGAAGTGAGGCGGCATGCACGATCCCGATCCACCGTTCCGGCCGGTCCGCAGGCGGGATGGGTACCTGCCGCTGGAGGACCTCGGCCTCATCGGAGACGGCGCGACGGCCGCGCTGGTAGGCCTGGACGGCTCCATCTCGTGGATGTGCCTTCCCCGATTCGATGCCGAACCCCTGTTCTGCGGCTTGCTGGATCAAGCACGAGGCGGGCACTTCACCCTGGCACCGGAAGACCTGGTGGAGGGGCGACAGCGCTATGAACCCGATACCGGTGTACTGACAACCGAAATGCGCACTCCCACCGGCCTGGTGCGCATCACCGATGCGCTGGCCCTGCGCTCCGGCGCCGATCTCACCGATGACGCACCGGCTGATCGGGCCGAACTCGTGCGCTCGGCGGTGGTGCTGGCCGGTGACGTCCGACTACGGGCGGACCTCGAGCCCCGCGGCGGTGGGCAGGCGCGCACATTGTTCAGCGGACTGGAAGTGCGATCGTTCCGGCGACCTGACCTGCGACTCCACCTGCGGTCCAGCCGTCCCCTGGGTGGTCTGCACAGCACACATGATCTGCAGCAAGGTGATCGCCTCGATCTCGTGTTGTCCTGGGGCCGCTTCCATCGCCACCACCGGTTCGACACCGACACGATGCTGCGGGACACCGCCGACGCATGGCGCCGCTGGATGAAGCACATGGACTACGGCGGTCCCGAGAAGTCCTTGGTCGGGCGCGCCGCGATCACACTGAAGATGTGCGACGACTGGGCCAGTGGCTCGCTGGTCGCGGCACCCACGTCCTCCTTGCCGGCGCCGATCGGCGGGATCCGCAACTGGGACTACCGCTACGCCTGGATCCGCGACGCGGCCTTCGCCGTGTTCGCGCTGCGCCGCATCGGCTTCCGTGGCGAGGCCGACGCCTACCTCGGCTGGGTTCTGGACGCCTTCGAGTACAGCCGACGGCCCCGGATCATGTACAGCCTCAACGGCAGCCCGGTGCCGGACGAGGTAGAGGACAGCGAGCTGGAAGGCTATCGGGGCTCTGCCCCGGTGCGGTGGGGGAACGGAGCGGCCGACCAGCGCCAGCACGACGTCTACGGCGAGATCCTCGACTGCGCCGACCAGTGGCTGCTTTCCGGCGGTGAGATCCAGCCCGCGCTGTGGACCAGCCTGGCCGAGCTGGCGGAAGCGGCGGGGCAGGCCTGGCGGCAACCGGATCAGGGAATCTGGGAGGTGCGCAGCGAGGGCCGGGTGTTCACGTACTCGGCGGGGATGTGCCAGGTGGCCCTGGACCGGGCTGCGACGATCGGTGAGCGGCTTCACCTGCCCGGGCGGATCGCCGAGTGGCGCGCCTCGGCCGACCAGTTGCGCCGGCTCATTCTGGAGCAGTCCTGGGACGAGGACGCACAGACCCTGAGCACACACCTGGACGGCGGCGGGATTGTGGACGCGAGCCTGCTGGCCCTTCCCTTGCGTCAGGTCGTGCCGGCTGATCACCCGCGGATGGTGGCAACCACCACGGCCATCGCCGAGCGTCTGTCGGCCGGCAACGGGCTGCTCTACCGCTACCTGCACAAGGAGTCACCCGATGGTCTGCCCGGCGAGGAGGGCGCCTTCGTGCTGTGCAGTTTCTGGCTGGTCGACAACCTGATCGGCCAAGGCCGGATCGAAGAGGCCGACGAACTGTATGGCTCGCTGTGTGCCCGGGCGAGCCCGCTGGGGCTGATGTCGGAGCAGATCCATCCGTCCACGGGGGAGTTCATGGGCAACTTCCCTCAGGCGTTCAGCCACATCGGGATCATCGCCAGTGGTGTCAACCTCGCCCGAGCGCAGGCGGGCTCTCGGACCTGATGAACCGGCCGGCCCTCTCATGCGGGAACGAGGAGACCATG
The DNA here is from genome assembly GCF_042872425.1 of Streptomyces sp. NPDC005262. Taxonomy (NCBI): domain Bacteria; kingdom Bacillati; phylum Actinomycetota; class Actinomycetes; order Kitasatosporales; family Streptomycetaceae; genus Streptomyces; species Streptomyces sp. NPDC005262. The sequence continues at coordinate 191,227 of NZ_JBIAKK010000003.1, read as the reverse complement.
ATGACGCGGTGGGCGAGTAAGTGCGTGCCCGACGACGCGGCGGTACCGGATGACGAGCTCCGTGACCTGGTGCGGGCCGTGTCGGACAACTGAGCTGTCGGCGCGACCGGTGACTGCGCCTGCTGGGTGACTTCGCGTGTAGGCAGCCGCGGGAGCTGGGATGATGCGTCGCCGACTGGTACCAGCAAGGAATGCCCAGGCAATCACATCTGCAGCCCGACGACCCGGACCCCGGCTTCCGGCCTGAAAGACGGAGGCACCGGGCTCGTGCGGCGTCGCGCCAGGCGCTGCGTGGCGTCGACGGCCGTGCTTCCCGGGCTCCGGGCGTGCAGCACGCGCCAACCGGCCCCACGCAGGAGTCGCGTGTGCCCCCTGCACTGCGGACGGCGGCCGCCTACGCCTGGCGGATCCTCGTCGTGGGAGTTGTCGTCTACGCCGGTTTCTCGGCGCTGGGACGGTTCCACGAAGTCGCGGTAGCCGTCTTCCTCGGCCTGGTCGTCACGGCGGTGCTGCGCCCGCCGACGGACTTCCTGGCTCGTGTGCTGCCACGACCGCTCGCGGTGGCAGTGGCGCTGCTCGGCAGTTTCGTCCTGGTCCTGGGTGTGCTGACCCTTGTCGGTGAGGCGGTCGCCGGAGAAAGGGACGGGCTGGAGCGGCAGTTCAGCGACGGCCTCGCCAGGATCGAGCGCTGGCTGGTGGAGCCACCGTTCCGTCTGAACCCCGGGGCACTGAAAGACCTGCAGGCTCGGATCGGGCAATACCTGTCCAGCCATCGGTCCACCGTGATCAGTTCGGCGCTCAGTGGCGTGGGCCGACTGGTGGAGGTGATGACCGTGTTCGTTCTCGCGCTGTTCTGCTCGGTCTTCTTCATCTATTCGGGCGACCGGCAATGGGACTGGATGTGCGAACAGTTGCCGGCGACGGCGCGGGAGCGGGTGGAGATCGCGGGCCGCGCTGCGTGGCGGACGTTCACGGGGTACACCCACGGGATCATCGTGGTGGCTGCCACCAACGCCGTACTCGTCGGACTCGCCCTGTTCGCACTGGGAGTGCCATTGGCGCTTCCGCTGGCGCTGGTGGAGTTCGTGGCGGCCTTCGTACCTCTGATCGGCTCACCCATCGCCCTTGGTATCGCTGCCGTGGTGGCTCTGGCGTCGAAGGGCCCGATCGTGGCGGCCGTCGTCATCGCGCTGATCGTCGTCATCGGCCAGATCGAGGGGCACCTGCTGCACCCGATCGTGATGAGCTGGGCCGTCCGCCTGCATCCGGTCGTGATCGCGCTCTCCGTGATCGCCGGCGCGATCGCGGCGGGGGTGCTGGGAGCGATCGTGACAGTGCCGCTGGTGTCCGTCGTCTGGTCGGTCCATCTGGCTCTGCAGCGGGCGCGGAGATCCACACAGGCGAAGCCCACCGGTGCGCGGTCGGCGACCGGTGTCCGAAGGAAGCGAGGGCCGGACCGTCCCGTCTCGTAGCGGCCCCGGCCCGGGCAGCCTCGGGGTCGGAGGCGTGATCGGTGGATCGTGACGATCCGAGTGCCTTCCTACGTCTCGCGTTCCGCCAGCAGCCGTCCTACCGCCTGTTCCAGTTCGACGATGCGGTCGGCGAGGTCAGCCCCGCCCGGACCGTTGGCATCTCGTAGCAGGAGTTCCGCCTGGGCGAGTTGGCCGACGACCTCGGAGAGCCGGTCGAGCTCTTCCGGGGGTGGAGAGCCTTCCACGGCGTCCGTAGCGTCCTGGTGGTCCGAACCGAACGGAGACTCGCTGGATGCGGCAACCGGGGCGGGGACGGCCGGCGCAACCCCGGGGTGGCCGCCGTCCGCCGTCAGCAGGCGCTTCAACTGTTCGGATTGGTCCACGAGTTGGCGGTTCTTGCGAAACAGGTCCAGGAAGACGTTGACCTTGGTCCGCAGCAGCCATGGGTCGAAGGGTTTGATCAGGAAATCGGCGGCGCCCACCGTGTAGCCGCGGTAGGCGTAGTTCGGATCGACTGCGGCTCCGGTCAGCAGGATGATCGGGACGTCCTTCGTCTGGTCGAGGCCCTTGATGTTGGCGGCGGTCTCGAAGCCGTTCATGCCCGGCATCAGCACGTCGATGAGCACGACCGCGAACTCCTGGCGCAGCATCGCCTTGAGGGCTTCCTCACCCGAGCGCGCGCGGACCACATGGCCCAGCGAGCCGAGTACCGCTTCGAGGGCGACCAGGTTCTCCTCCATGTCGTCGACGATGAGGATGCTGGCGGTCTCCGCTGCTGCTGGTTGTGTAGCCGTCATGATGGCTGTCCTGTCGCTCCGTCGTCATCGTCCCTGTTTCTGACAGTGCCGCCGTCGTCCCGTTCCGTGGCGCGGGCGTTGTCCGAGGGGTCCGGCCGCGGCTCCGGCAGAGTGCACTGCGGGTCGAAGAGCCGGCAGATCACCGACAGCAGGCGGTCGACGTCCACCGGCTTGGGGACGTAGTCGTCGGCGCCGCTCTCGATGGCCTTCTCGCGGTCACCGGGCATGGCCTTCGCGGTGAGCGCGATGATCGGCAGGTCCGCGAAACGAGGTGTGCGCCGGATTGCGGCGATCATCTCGTATCCATCCATCTCGGGCATCATGATGTCCATCAGCACCAGTGATACGTCAGGTGTCCGGTCAAGGACCTCGAGGCCCTCGCGGCCGTTCTCCGCGTACTTGACGCTGACGCCGACGCGGCCCAGCACATGCGTCAGTGCGAAGACGTTCCGGATGTCGTCGTCGACGATGAGGATGCAACGGTTGGACAGCACCCCGGCGAGGCGGCCACTCAGCCAGTCCCTGAGCCGGGTCGTCTCCGGCCAGCTGACGCCGTCGTCACCGGCGTCGGGCCGGGCTGCGGTACGGGGCGCGGACTCCTGGGGCCTGAACACATCGATCTGCGACGCGGGCCCGGGCTCGGCCGCGGTCCCGGGCCGGCCGGTCAGAGCGGTGAGTCCGGCGGCGGCTCGGTTGGTGCCGCTCGCGGAGCGCGGTTCCACCGTGGGGAGGGCGCCGGGGGGCGGACCCACGTAGTGCACGGGGACGAAGAGGGTGAAGGCGGAGCCGACGCCCGGTTCGCTCTCGGCGAAGATCCGGCCGCCCAGCAGCCCCGCCATGTCCCGGCTGATGGAGAGGCCGAGCCCGGTGCCGCCGTATTTGCGGTTGGTGGTGCCGTCGGACTGCTGGAAGGCCTCGAAGATCCCGTCGAGCTTCTCCGGCGCGATGCCGATTCCGGTGTCCCTGACGGTCAGAGCGATGACGGAGTCGGCCTTGCGCAGCGTCTCCTCCTCGAAGTCCGAGACCGTCGAGCGTTCGACGATCAGTTGCACTCCGCCGGACGAGGTGAACTTCATCGCGTTGGAGAGGAGGTTGCGGAGGATCTGCTGGAGCCGCTGCTCGTCCGAGAAGAGTTCGAGGGGTACGTTCTCACCGACCTTGATGTCGAACGACAGGCCGCGGTCCAGAGCGAGCGGCTGGAACGTCGCCCGTACGTAGTCGAGCAGTTTGATCAGCGGCAGCTTCTTGGGATGCACATCCATCCGGCCCGCTTCGATCTTCGACAGGTCGAGGATGTCATTGATCAGTTGCAGCAGGTCGGAGCCCGCGCGGTGGATGGTGACGGCGAACTCCACCTCCTGCGGGGAGAGGCGGTCGTCGGGGTTGTCGGCGAGGAGCCGCGACAGCACGAGGAGCGAGTTGAGCGGGGTGCGCAATTCGTGCGACATGTTCGCCAGGAATTCCGACTTGTACTGGGAGGAGGTGGCCAGCAGCGCCGCCTTCTCCTCCAGCTCGGCGTTGGTGAGCTGCAACTCGTCGGAGCGCTTGCGCAGTTCGGCGGTGAGGCGCTGGGATTCCGAGAGGAGGGACTCGGTACGGGAGTTGGCGATGATGGTGTTGATGGAGACACCGATGGTGTTCACGAACTGGTCGACGAAGGCCAGGTGGACCTCGCTGAAACTGCTGAACGAGGCCAGTTCGATGACTCCGAGCACCCGGTCCTCGAAGAGGATCGGCAGGATGACGACGCTGGCCGGGGGCGCGGCGCCGAGGCCCGAACTGATGGTGATGTATTCGGTGGGGACCGCCTCGATGAGAATTCGCCGCTTCTCCGTTGCGGCCTGGGTGACCAGACCCCAGCCAGGGGCGTCCAGGCTGAGCCGGGTACGCCGGCGCCGGCCTTCGGGCTGGCCGGTGCCGTAACCGGCCAGGAGCTCAAGGTCCTCGCCGGGCTCCGCGCCCGCTTCTGCCAGGAAGAATGCTCCGTACTGGGCGTTCACCAGAGGGGTCAGCTCGCGCAGGATCAGGTCGGCGACCTCGACCAGGTCGCGGTGGCCCTGCATGAGTGCGGCGATACGGGTCAGGTTGGACTCCAGCCAGTCCTTGGCCCGGGTGGTCTCACGGAGATTCGCCACCATGAGGTTGATGTTGTTCTTCAGGGCGGCGACCTCGCCCTGGGCCTCCACCGAGATGGAGCCCGACATGTCGCCCTGCGTGACGGCGCTGGCGACCTCGGCGATCGCGCGCACCTGGGTGGTCAGGTTCAGCGCCAGCTCGTTGACGCTGGTGGTCAGCCGCTTCCAGGTCCCGAAGACACCCTCCACCCGGGCCTGGCCGCCCAGCTGGCCCTCGCTGCCCACCTCGCGGGCCACTCGTGTCACCTCGGAGGCGAACGAGGAGAGCGTGTCGACCATGGTGTTGATCGTGGACTTGAGTTCCAGGATCTCGCCGCGCGCGTCCACGTCGATCTTCTTCGACAGGTCGCCCTCCGCGACGGCGGTGGCGACCTGGGCGATGTTGCGGACCTGGGAGGTGAGGTTGTCGGCCATGAAGTTGACGTTGTCGGTGAGGTTCTTCCAGACGCCCGAGACACCGTGGACCTGGGCCTGGCCGCCGAGTCGCCCGTCGGTGCCGACCTCGCGGGCCACTCGGGTCACCTCGTCCGCGAAAGCCCTCAGCTGCTGGACCATCGTGTTGACGGTGTCCTTCAGCTCCAGGATCTCGCCGCGCGCGTCGACATCGATCTTCTTCGACAGGTCGCCGTTGGCCACGGCGGTGGTCACCTGGGCGATGTTGCGGACCTGGGAGGTCAGGTTGAGCGCCATGCGGTTGACGTTGTCGGTGAGGTCCTTCCAGACCCCGGAAGCGCCCCTGACCTGTGCCTGACCGCCGAGGTTGCCTTCGGTGCCGACCTCGCGGGCGACACGCGTGACCTCGTCGGCGAAGGCGGAGAGCTGGTCGACCATGGTGTTGATCGTCGACTTCAGCTCCAGGATCTCTCCCTTGGCCTCCACAGTGATCGTCTTGCCGAGGTCGCCCTCCGCGACGGCGGTGGCGACCTGGGCGATGTTGCGGACCTGGGAGGTGAGGTTGTCAGCCATGAAGTTGACGTTGTCGGTGAGGTCCTTCCAGACCCCGGAGACGCCCCTGACCTGGGCGCGGCCGCCGAGCTGGCCTTCGGTGCCGACCTCGCGGGCGACACGCGTGACCTCGTCGGCGAAGGCGGAGAGCTGGTCGACCATGGTGTTGATCGTCGACTTCAGCTGCAGGATCTCGCCCCGCGCGTCCACGGTGATCTTCTGACTGAGGTCGCCGTTGGCGACGGCGGTGGTCACCTGGGCGATGTTGCGGACCTGGGACGTCAGGTTCGACGCCATGAAGTTGACGTTGTCGGTGAGGTCCTTCCAGACCCCGGAGACGCCCCTGACCTGGGCGCGGCCGCCGAGCTGCCCCTCGGTGCCGACCTCGCGGGCGACACGCGTGACCTCGTCGGCGAACGCCCTCAGCTGGTCGACCATGGTGTTGACCGTGAGCTTGAGTTCCAGCAGCTCGCCGGTGGCTTCGACCGTGACCTGCTGCGTCAGGTCGCCGCGCGCCACCGCCGTCGTCACGACCGCGATGTCCCGCACCTGCGCCGTCAGCCGTGACGCCATCGTATTGACCGCTTCGGTCACATGGAGCCAGTCACCCGACAGTCCCTGCGCCTTCGCCCGGCCGCCGAGGCGCCCCTCGGTGCCGACCTCGCGGGCGACCCGGGTCACCTCGCCGGTGAAGAGCGAGAGCTGGTCCACCATGCGGTTCACGCCGATGCCCAGGCGCCGCAGGTCACCGCGGAGCTGGCGGCTTCCCTCGTGCAGCTCGACGTGCTGGGTCAGATCGCCGTCCGCGACGGCGTCGAGCACCCGGGTGGCTTTCGCGACGGGTACCACCAGCGCTTCGAGCACCGTGTTGGCGGCCTCGATGTTCGTCGTCCAGGTCCCCGTGCCGGGACTCGCCGAAATCCGCTCCTCCAGTCGTCCCTGCCGGATGATCTCGTGGCGCACCCGCTGGAGCTCCGAGGCGAGATGTGCGTTCCGCGCGACGATCTGTTGGAACACCCCGGCCATCTCGGCCAGCACCCCGTCCGGCAGGGCGGCCCCGTCCTGCTTCGCCCGGTCCTCCACGCGTGCTGTGAAATCACCGTCGCACAGGGCTTTCATCGCGGCGAGCAAGGGACGCAGATCGCTCGTACGAACCTGTCCGTCCGGCTCTGTGTCGGGCCGGGTCGAGTCCAGTGTCATGGAGCAGCCTCCGCCCAAGATCCATTGGTGCACACCTGAGGTTCATCGGTCACGCATGTCATAGTATAAAGCGCACGAAAATAGTGCTTTCCAGGCGTAATTGGTACATACAGGGGGAAGGGGGATCCTGTTGCCCGTCCACGCGGCCGAATCCGTGTCCAGGAAGGGGTTGCCGGCGAACCAGCTGGCAGCCGCTCGAGCGCGGGAATTCGTGTATGCGGCGCTCGAGGGGTGGACAGCGCCCGCGAACAGGGGCGGGGCGGCGGATGCCGATACGGCTTCCGACGCGGCCGCGGTCCCCGCTCCGGTGACGATCCCCGAGGAGCTCGTCGACGACGCCGTCCTGCTCGTCAGCGAGCTGGTCACCAACGCCGTCATGTACGCCGGCACCGATATCGACGTGGTCTGCCGCCTGGAGCGGAACCCGGCCACCCGGTTGGGTGTCGTCGTCGAGGTCGCGGACCGTCACCCCTCCAGGGGGGTACGCGGCGGAGCGGACACCCGGCGTGGCGAGCCCGGGTACGGCCTCCAGCTGGTGAGCGCGCTCTCGGAGTCCTGGGGCGTGACCTACCGGCGGGCCGAGAAGCGGGTGTGGTTCCGGCTGGAGGCCGTGGAGGGAGACGTTTCCGCGACAGATTCGGCCGCCTCCGGGCCCGGAATCACCAAGCCCGGTGCCACCGGGCGCCCCGGCGACACACAGCCCTACGACACAGGGCCATCGGTACATCCGGCGCATGCCCAGGGGTACGCCACCGAGTGGACCGACCGTGGCGGACCGTCGTTCCTCGCCGAGACCAGCGAACTCCTCGCAGGCCAGCTCGACGAGACCATGGTCACCGCGCTCGCGGCCCAGATGCTCGTGCCCCGGCTCGCGGACTGGTGCGGCATCTGGCTGAACCTGCCCGGGATGGGTCTTCAACTGTCCCGGGTCTGGCATGCCGACGAGCAGCACATCACGCCGCTGCGCGAAGAACTGGAACGGATTCCGCCACCCTCCGCGGTCCGTATCGGGGGCACGCCCTGGCCGTGGCCGGAGAGCGCCGGCGTCGCCCATGAAGGCGGGTCGGCGTTCGCCTTCCCACTCATCGCCCGCGATACGGACCAGGGCGTACTGCTGCTGGGCCGGGCCGGCCAGCCGCAGATGACCGACGCCGTGGTGCGGATGGTCCAGGACGTGGCCCGCAGGGTCGCGCAGGCCGTGTACACCGCTCGTCAGTACACCCGGCAGCGCAGGATCAGCGCCGCGCTCCAGCGCAGGCAGCTGCCGGCGACGCTGGCCAGGATCGTCGGCGTCGACACGGCGATCGTCTACGAGCCGCACGGCGAGGGGCAGACCGTCGGCGGCGACTTCTACGACATCTTCCCGAGGGGCGAGAACCACTGGTGCTTCCTGCTCGGCGACGTACAGGGAAAGGACCCGGAGGCGATGTCCGTCACCGGCCTGGCCCGCCACCTGGTGAGGCTGCTGGCGCGCGAGGGCCATGGCGTCGAGTCGGTGCTCGGCCGGCTGAACGTCGCCATGGCGGAAGAGAGCGCCGAGGCGTTCGCGCTAGGCGCCGAGCAGACAGGCTCCCGCTTCCTGAGCCTGCTGTACGGGGAGCTGACGGTCGACCCGGGCGTGCCCGGAGCCCACTGCACGGTCGCCACTGCGGGCCATCCTCCACCGCTGCACATGTGCGCCGACGGCAGGGTGGAACCGGCCTCCGTACCCCAGATGCTGCTCGGCATCGATGAGGGCGCCGAATTCCGGGCCGTCACCTTCGATCTCGCGCCTGGTGAGACGTTGTTGTGCGTGACCGACGGCGTCACCGAACGCCGCTGTGGCAACTGGCAGTTGGACGACAATGACGGTCTGGCCGATGTACTCAGGCAAGGTATGGGGCTGGGCGCGAAGGCACTGGCGGAGCACGTACGGCGGGCGGCGCACGACTTCGGGACAGGGCCGGTCGAGGACGACCTTTCGGTGCTGGTGCTGCAAGCAGTGGCGGACTCATGTGCGAGGCAGACCTGAACGCCGACGGACGGGCCGAGAGGCCGCTGTCGCAGGACCGATCGCCGTCGTCGAGAGCTTCGGATGCCGCGCGAAGACAACCTGGCGCCACGAGCGGGCCACCACACTCACCAGGGCCACGGCCGTCATCCCTGGCATCGGCGGCCTCCTCGCACTGCGCCGGCTCGACCGCCCCGGGCTCGTCGATCAGCGAAGTGAGAGCGTCATCCGGCCCTGACCCCCGTTCCACGGTCGGTGACGGCCCGGCGGGAACGTGGCCGGTTCAGTCGAGGCGGTCGTACCTGTCCGGCTCCCAGTCGGCGAACAGTGTCAGCGCCGTCTCCGTCTCGGTGCGTTCCGGTGCGGTGGAAGTGGCCGGCCACCAGTTCTCCACCTGATGTGCGTCCACGAGGACGAAGCCGCGGTACCCGTCGAAGTCACCGGGGTCGCTCGCCACACCGATATGGATGGGCGCGTCATCCGGAAGATCCTTGAGGGCATCGCGCAACTGGGCGGCGTTCCAGATCTGAGGGGTGTGCTCGAAGGTGTCGGTCATGCGCTCAGGTTGCCGCAACGGGGTGTCCTGCCGGCGGAGACACGGCCGCTTCCCGGGCCGAAGCGCTGATCCGGTCCACGGGACAGCCCTTAGGGCCTCTGGTTTGGATCATGCTGGGCTCGCGGGGTCCGGCACGCGCATCTGCCGCGTTGTCGTCGGTCTTCCCCGAGCTCTCGGCTCCGCTCGCGCAGGGGAGACCCCATTCGCTTCTCGTGGGCTCGTTCCTCCGCCTTGCGGCTGCACGCACCATGGTGACGTCAGCCGCTCCGCGGCGGGCGGCTCCCTGATCCGGCCTGATCCGAACGACAGACCCAAGGGCCGGACGACTCGCCGGGACAGGCGGCAAGGAGCAAGCTAAGAGGGGGTTTCACCGACGGCAGGGCCTGCCGGCAGGGGCTGTTCCACCCAGATGGTCTTGCCGGTGGGCGTGTAGCGCGTGCCCCATTGCTGCGCCATCTGGGCGACGATGAACAGGCCACGGCCGCTCTCGTCGTCGGCGGCGGCATGGCGCAGATGGGGTGAGGTGTGCCCGGTGTCGGCGACCTCGCAGATCAGGGTCTCGTCGCGGATCAGCCGGACGTGGATCGGGCCGGCGGCATAGCGGATGGCGTTGGTGACCAGCTCACTGACGATGAGTTCGGTGGAGAACGACATCTCGTCCAGCCCCCATGCTCCGAGTTGCCCCGTGGTCACGGCGCGGGCCTTGCCGACCATCGCCGGCTCCGCGGTCAGTTCCCACGCGGCCACCTGGTGTTCGTCGAGCATCCGTGTGCGTACGAGGAGCAGGACCGCGTCGTCGTTCGCCGGCCCCGGCACCAGGGTCGCGACCGCGCGGTCACAGAGTTCTTCCAAGGGACGCCGGTACTGGGTGAGGGCCTCGGTGAGCAGGCCGAGTCCGACGTCGATGTCGTCGGCGGCCGCCTGGACGAGGCCGTCGGTGAAGAGGGCGACGAGGCTGCCCTGCGGCAGTTGGAATCCCGTGGTCTCGTAGGGCGGACCACCCAGCCCCAGCGGAGGGCCAGGCGGCAGATCCGGGTAGGTGGCGACGCCGCTGTCCGACAGGACGACCGCGGCCATCGAATCGCCGGCACGCGCCATGCTGCACTGTCCCGACACCGGGTCGTACACCGCGTACAGGCACGTCACCCCCAGGGCGTCGTCCTCCCGCGGCCCCGCGCCACCCGCACCATGAACGGCCGCCCGCTCCTTGGCGGTCTGTCCTACCACGTCGTCCAGGCGCGAGAGGAGCTCGTCCGGGTCGAGGTCCAGACGGGCGAGGACGCGTACGCCGGTGCGCAGGCGCCCCATGGTGGCGGCGGCGAGCAGTCCGTGGCCGATCACCTCCCCGACGACCAGGCCGACACGCGTTCCCGACAGCGGGATGACGTCGAACCAGTCACCGCCCACCCCGGACCGGCTGTCGGCGGGCACATAGCGGCTCGCCATCTCGACAGCGGTCGGCTGCGGCAGCCGGCCAGGAAGCAGACTCCGCTGAAGCCTGAGGGCCGCTGCGTGCTCGCGCGTGACGACCAGCATCAGCACGACTCCGAGCAGCAGTGCTCCGAGGCCCACGACGGTGACCCCGCCCGTCAGTCCGATGAACGGCAGGTCGATGGAGGTCGCACCGTAGTTGGGGTCGGCGTAGACGACGAAGGCGGCGTAACAGAAGAGGAAGAGCATCGTCAGCGCGCCCAGACCCGGCAGCAGCCCCTTGAACAGGAAGTCCCTGCGGCTGCGGGTGAGCACCCTGCGGAAGTACCAGACACAGGCGAAGCCGGTGAGGCCGTAGTAGAACGTGATCGCGAGCCCGACCGACTCGATGGAGTCGGCGAGGACGTTGTCGCTGATCACCGTCAGCAGGACGAGGAAGCCGATGGAGGCCAGGCCCAAGGAGACGGTCGACCAGGTCGGGGTGAGAAATCTGCGGTGCAGTCGGGCGAACCGGGAGGGGACGGCCTTGTGCGCGGCCATGGAGAAGACCGTCCGGGCCATAGGGAGGATGGTCGTCTGGGCGGAGGCCACGGCGGACGTCAGCACCATGAGGATCAGCAGTTTGGAGAAGAAGGGCCCCACCCCGTGGCTGCCGAAGACGGCGTTGCCCAGTCCCGAGAGCACGTCGCCGGCGTTGTCCCTGTTGCCGAGTCCGGTCCCGTCGGAGCCGACACCGGCGAAGGCCTGCGCCGAGGTGGCGACGAGGGCGTAGATGACCAGCAGAAGCACGACGGAGATGACCGCGGCACGTCCGGGGATGCGCGTGCTGTCCGCGGTCTCCTCGTTGACCGTGACGGCGGTGTCCCAGCCCCAGTAGATGAAGACGGCGGCGAGGATACCCGCCGTCAACGCCTCGGCCGATTGCACGTGGAGGGGGTTGAACCAGGAGGCGGAGACGTGGATCGCCATCTCGGGGTTGCCGGTGTAGACCCTGACCAGGGCGGTGACGGCGAACAGCAGCAGTACGGCCACCTCGATGAACAGGAGCCACCGCTGAACGGCAGCCGAGATCTCGATGCCGACGTAGCAGAGCGCGGTCATGACGCCGATCCAGATGACACCCGCCATGGTGGTCCACACCCTGCTTTCCGTCAGGGATTCGTAGCCCAGCAGCCGGAAGCCGTAGATGCCGGCGATCTCGGCGAGGTTCGCCATGACGATGATGTCGGCGACGATGATGCCCCAGCCGCCCATCCAGCCGGTGCGCGGGCCGAAGGCACGGGTCGCCCAGGTGAAGGTGGTCCCGCAGTCGGCGTTGCTCGCGTTGAGTTCCTTGTAGGCGTACGCGATCAGCAGCATCGGGACGAACGCCAGCATCGTGATGACCGGGGCCTGCAGTCCGACCCCCGCCACGATGAGGCCCAGCGTGGCCGCGAGGCTGTACGCCGGGGCGGTGGAAGCCAAGCCGATGGCCACGGAGGAGAGCAGTCCCAGGGCACCGGACTTGAGCCCCTTCTTACCCGCGCCCGAGTCGAGTGCGAGCGGCGCGTCGGACGCGCCGGGGCTACGGGAGAGCTTCACACCGGATGCCAACCTCCTCATTTGCCTTCCGACCACCATTTTCGCCGCAGGCGAGGAGGCCTGCCACGGGAAACCGGCTGGATGATCCACGCCGCTGAAGAACAGGACCGGTGACACCGGACTGCCGAACGTCCGGCCCGACGGGGCCGGGAGAGTACGGGGGTGTCCGGAGCCGCGAAGCCGTCCTCCATCCTGTACCTGCCCCTCACGCTCCTGGGGCAAGGCGGACCGCTCGTGTCGGTGGCGAGCTGTTCGCCTCGCCGGCCGCCGGCTGACTCCGCCGCCTCACCCCGTCGAGCAGTCGGCTCCGCTGGGCCTGCGACGTCGCCAGACCGGCACCGGTCAGGGCGAGCGCGGTCGCCCCGTCGAGCACCGCCCGGTCGGCTCCGGGACTCTTGCCGTACGCGGTGAATTCGGGAGTGTGCTGCTTCGCGCCGTCCGTGTCGTAACCGATCGTGGGGTGGATCGTGGGGATGACCTGAGAGACGTTTCCCATGTCCGTCGACGCCATCGTCTCGCCGCGCCGAGACATCGCCGTACGGCCCAGTTCGCCGAGCGCCCTGACGTAGATCTCCGTCATGTCAGGGTCCTGGCGCAGATCGGCGAAGTCCCTTCCGTGCGGGCGCAGCTCGAGCTCGGCGCCGGTGGCGAGCGCCCCGGCATCGAAGCAAGCGCGCACCCGCTGCCACGCCTCGCCGAGCTGTTCCACGGTCAGCGCCCTGACCTCGCACCGCGCGCGGGTGCGCGCCGGAATGACGTTCACGGCCTGGCCGCCGTCGGTGACGATGCCGTGCACGACCACGCCCGGCCGCAGCTGCTGGCGGAGCAGCCCGACGGCAGTGTGGGCGACGGTCATCGCGTCGAGGGCGTTGATGCCTTCCCAGGGGGCGAGTGCGGCGTGCGAGGGTCTGCCGCGGTAGGTGATGTCCCAGGCCCCGATGGCCAGTGAGGAGGCGCCGACGCTGTCGACGGGGGCGGCGTGCACCATCATCGCTGCTGCCACGTCGTCGAAGACTCCGGCATCGAGGAGGAGGACCTTCCCTCCGATGTCCTCCTCGGCGGGGGTACCGATCAGCTTCACCGTCACATCGAGTTCGTCCGCGACGGCGGCGAGTGCGAGCGCGGCGCCGACGGCTGCGGCCCCGTTGACGTTGTGCCCGCAGGCGTGGCCGATGCCGGGCAGGGCGTCGTACTCGGCGCAGAATCCGATGACGAGGTCGCCGGATCCGCGGGTGGCGACGAGGGCGGTGGGGAGGTCGGCGACGCCCCGGGTGACGGCGAAACCGGCTGTCTCCAGGAGGTCGGCGACCCTGGCCGCCGAGCGGTGTTCCTGGAGAGCGGTCTCGGGTTCGTCGTGCAGCCCGTGACTGAGGGCCACGAGCCGATCGCTCCAGGAACGCACTGCTTCGGTCACCGTCCTGTGCATGCCCAGGGCGTTCGTCATGCGAGCTCTCCACTCTGTGCCGGCGGCTGTCCGAACGTCGCGTGCGCCTGGCGTGGGTGGCGGTAGCGCAGCGCGAGGGCCATGCCGACAAGGGCCGCGCAGGCACACGCACCCCAGACCCACACGTAGCCGGACTCGGCGATGCGCGAGGTGCCGCGCACGGCGTGGGCCGCGAAGAACGCGCCGATCACGGCGGCGCCGATGGCCGCGCCGAGGGAGAGGGCCAGTTCGTTGAGGCCGACGGCGAGAGCGGTCTCCTGTTTGTCGACGACCTCCGCCGACAGCGTCCGGGTGATCGACTCGAATAGCCCGGTTGCGAGGCCCACCACGAGGGCGCAGGCCACGTACTGGGCGAGGGTGTCGTGGAAGAGAGCCATCCCCAGGAAGCCGAGCGCGATGAGTCCGCCGCCCGAGGCGAGTACGGCCCGGTCGCCGAGCCGCCGGGCAAGGCGCGGGGTCAGCGTGGAGCCTGCGAATCCCGCGGTCACCATGGCCAGCGAGATGGTGGCGATCGCCTGCGGTCCCAGGCCCATGCCGTAGCCGGTAACGGACGGTGAGGCGCCGAGAAAGAGGGCGTTGGCACCGAGGAAGCCGATCGTGCCGAAGGCGGCACAGAAGGTGTAGCCGCTGACCACCGCGAGTTGCGGATTGCTCAGCATCCGCACGCTGACCAAGGGATGCGCGGACCGTCGTTCGACCATGACCCAGGCCGTGAGGACGGCGAAGGACGCGACGGCGAGAGCGATCGTGCGCGGTGCGCCCCAGCCCCACGTACTGCCCTGCGCGAGGACCAGGACGACGCATGGGCCACCTCCTCGACGAGCAGGGGCGCCGCATCGGCGTCCAGCCGATCTCGCCCTGGTAGCCGGTGCGCTGAGGCCCTCGCGCGGGCCAGGCCACCTTCACCCGCAGGGCCGCGTCCAGGGCTCGGCCGAGCATGCCTGTCACGAATCCGACACGAGCGGGCCAGAACATTCCGGACAGGCATAGCGTGAGCGGACTCAGGAGCACGCGCATCCCATGGGGGGACCACATGTCGAACGGCCACCCGCCTCAGCAACCCGGCCCGCAGCCGGGTCAGGAGCCCCAGCAGCCGCCCCAGTGGGGGCAGCAACCTCCTCCGCCGCCGTATCAGCAGTGGCCCCAGCACGGTGCGGGGTGGGGCGCGCCGCCACCCAGGAAGTCGAATACCGGGCTGATCGTGACGCTGTCGGTGCTCGGGGGGCTGGTGCTGCTCGGCGGCTGCGGTGCACTGGTGGCGGTCACGGTCAGCCATGCACCGAAGCCGCGGACGCTGCCGACGACCGAGGCGCCGCAAGGCAAGGCACCTGGGAAGGATGCACCGTCCGGGGCACCCGCCGTCGAAGAGGGGAGCCCCGAGGCGGATGTGAAGCTCACCAGGTGCGTGGTGGATTCGCTGACGACGTGGCCGGTCGCCGATGTGGAGATCGTGAACCGCGGCGACTCGAAGGCGACCTACGTCGTGAACGTGGAGTTCGTGGACGGTTCCGGTACACGCCTCGGCGAGGGTTTGGCCGCAACCAACAGTCTGGCCGTGGGGCAGAAGGCCAAGGAGAAGGCGCAGGGCCTGGTGAACGTGCCGGGCAAGGTGACGTGCAAGGTGTCGAAGGTGACGCGGTACCCGACGAACTGACGGCATGACGATGGCCTGCCGCCCGTGGTGGTGGCGGGGCATACGTGCGATCGGTGGTGGCCGCTCCGGCTCTGCTGCACCTCCGACCGCACCTGCGAAGAGGTCAGGTGGAGTTCCGGCTTCGGCTACGGATCATCGACATCAGCAGGCCGTGGGTGTCGGCGTCGGCGGCCACGACAAGCCCGCGGCCTGCCTGCCCGATCGGGGCGCCGTCGATCCCGGTGACGACGCAACCCGCGGCCCGGCACACAGCGATGCCCGCGGCGAAATGCACGCTCCCGGACAGGTCGCCGCCATCGGTGACATACGCGGCGCGCTTGCCGGCGGCGACCCAGGCCAACGCCAACGTCGTGGACACGACCCGTGGCCGGAACCGCTCGACGAACCCGGGGTGGGCAAGCAGATCCACGGCCCGGAACCCTGGCGCGCTCGGGAACGGCGGATCCAGGTTGACGTCCACCAGTCGGGTGGCGGGCGTGGGCGCCAGCCGCGCATCTGCCCCGTCCCGCCGCACCCGGGCGGTGTCACCGTCGGTGAAGAAGACCTCGCCGCCGAACGGGTCGGCCACCGCCGCCGCGCCGTCGCGCAGCGCCACGTTGACGGCCACCAGCATGTTGCCGACGGCGTAGTTCAGCGTGCCGCACAAGGGATCCACCAACCACTGGCGCACCGCGTCGGCAGCACCCTGCTGACCGCCCTCCTCGCCGAGCACCGCATCATCGGGCCGGGCGGCCCGGATGACGCCGAGAATCGTCTTCTCGGCCTCCACGTCTGCGGCGGTGGCGAAGTCCCCGGCGCCCTTGTCGATGCGGGTGAGCCGCCGTCCATACATGGCGCGCACCACGTCCGCGCCGGCACATGCCGCAGCTATCGCGACACCTGCATCGTCAAGGCCCGCATATGAGTTGATCACGTCCTGCAGAATATCGGCGCGCAGCCTGTCCTCGTCGGTCGGACCGGCATCGTCGAGACGTGTGGCCGGGACGAAGTGTGGCCGGGACATGGCACGGCGGGTGCCAGGGCTCACACCCCCTGGCACCCGCCGCGATTCAGCCGGTCAGCTCCGCGCTACCGCTCCGGGCACCTCAAGCGGTGCCGCGCTGCAGGTACGCGCGGTCCACCGTCTGCCGGACGGAGTTGCCGGCCGCGTCCTTCGCGGTCACGCGCAGCGTCACGTACGCGTCGCCGTGCACCCGGTCCGGCCGCTCCACGACGGCGGTGAAGCCGCTGCCCTTACGGGCCGTGGTGGCAGTGGTCCAGGTCCGTCCGTCGTCGTAGGACGTCTCGACCTTCAGTGTCACGCCGCGCGGCGCCGCCATGCCGTCCTGCATCCGGACGTCCAGGCCGAGAGTGTGCCTGCGTTGCGGGCCCACCGCGTTCCGGACGTCGACCGGCACGGTGTAGTCGACCTGGAGCATCGGCAGCAGGGCCGTGCGGGCTGCCGTGTCGGAGCGGAACGTCCACGACGTTCGCGTCCCGGTGCCGAAGTTCCAGTCGTCCGAGGTACGGGCGGTCGTCAGGTCCATCCGGTATTCGGCGTCGCCCGAGGGCACTTCGAAGCTGCCCCACGCGCCCTGGTCGGACTCGGCGATCCGCTTCCCGTTCCGGTACAGCGCCGCCGTGGCCGTGTCGCTCACCGCGGCCGCCGTGACGCCGGTGCCGACGCCGCCACCGAGGGAGTCGGCCTCCGCGAACGACCAGTGGCCGGCGCCGGAGTCGTTGAACTCCGGCACGTACACCGACAGGGTGTCACCGTTGCGCACCGACGGCAGTTGCCCGCCACGCGGGATCGACGGGCGGACCACCGCTCCGAACCAGCGCTCCGTGGCGCGCTCGCCCGGCCGGTAGGTACGGGTGTCGTCGTGCATGCCGGCCGCCAGCGGGAAGTCGGGGACATCGATGACGTTGTGGTGCACGACGTGCTTCCACAGCGTGTCACCGCCGGTCACGTACTCGACGCGTTCCTGTCCCGCCGGAACGTAGCGTGTGTACTGGTTCCACGCGGTGTCCTGGTACGGCCGCCATCCGAATCGCTGCTCGCTCTCCCAGGACGCGGCACCGGTGCGGGCGTACGTGCTGCGGACCACCGCGCTCTCGCGCTCCGAGACGGTGTAGACCAGCCGCTTGGGGACGGAGCCCTTGGACACCTGCATCACGTCGTACAGGTACGGGCTGCGGACGGTGCCGGAGAACTCCACCGTCGTGGTCCGCTCCGTGGCGCGCTTGAGCAGCGCGGTGCCTTCCGCCGTGCCGGCGCGCATGGTGGGCACGGCCATCCGGTCACCGGTCGGGCTCCACCGCGTCCAGGGGTAGAAGCCGTCCTCCACGACCAGCATCAGTGCCTTGGCCCCGGCGTCCGCCGCGGCCTGCGCGAGCGCCCGGTCGTCGGAGAAGTCCCAGCGGACGACGGCCAGTTTGCCGCGTACGTGTGCGGCGCGAAGCTCGGCGCTCGTGCCCTTGCCGGCGTCCACGGCGGTCAGCCGTGCACCCTTGTCGCCGAAGGCCGGGGAGGTGTTCACGTAATACGGGGTGAAGCCCAGCGACGTGCCGGAGACCTTCGCCCGCAGCTGCGGGGCCACCATCTGCCAGCGCGAGGAGAACTCGAAGTCGCCGTCGGTGACTTGAGCGGTGGGGCTGACGTAGATCCGCTTGGCGATGTCGAAGAACATCACGCCCTGGATCAGGCCGTTGCCGTCGATCTTCCGGTACGTCTGGTAGCTGAGCACCCCGCGCTGCTCGGCGGGGCGGGGCGTGCGGATCTGCACCGGGGTGGTGTCGGCGGCGTTGAGCGTCACCGACATGTCCTTGGTGACCTTCACCTCCGGGTTGACCACCTCGCGCAGCTCCTGGCCGTCGGCCGCCCTGTCCAGGGTGCCGAAGCTGAGCTGGTAGGTGCCCTCCTCCACTTCGGCGACGGCAGGCTCCACGCTCGTGTAGTTCACGAAGCCGTCGGCGCCCCAGATCACCGGAGCGGCGCCGTCGATGACCTTGCCGTCACGGTCGCGGGCGACCACGGTGAGCTTGTGCACCGGTGCGTGCACGTTCAGGGACACAGTGGTGTGGGCGAGCACGGTGCCGTCGGCGGATGCGGCGGTGACGTAGCCGTAGTACTTGCCGCGGACGGCGTTCGCCGCGTCGGTGCGCAGCGGTACTTCGGCCGTGGCGCCGGGTGCCAGCTGCACCGTGTCGGAGCCGAGGGTGACCACGCCGCCGGCGAGGGCGCGCCCGGTGTTGGTGGCCAGGGTGGCGGCAAGGGAGAGCGTCACCGGCTTGTCGCCGGTGTTGGTGTAGCGGACGGTGCCGCCCTGCTGCTTCCCGCTGTCGTTGGTGTGGAGCGGGGCGAGGGTGACGCTGCCGGTGGCCGTGACAGGGCCCATGGCGGTGGCCAGGTCGATGCGGCCGCCGCCCTGTTCGGTCACCTTGGTGCCGGGCACCGTGTGCGCGGTGCTGATCAGGGCGTCCTTGAGTTGCTGGGCGCCCCAGTCGGGGTGCTGCTGGGCCAGCAGCGCGGCGGCGCCGGCGACATGCGGGGTCGCCATCGAAGTGCCTGACGCGGAGGTGTAGTTGGCGTCGACCGGGTCGCCCATGGTGGTGCCGGACGCGCGGGCGGCGACGATGCCGACGCCGGGGGCGGTCACGTCGGGCTTGACCGCCGCGTCGCCCAGGCGCGGGCCACGGCTCGAGAAGGAGGCGAGGGAGTCGTCGCGGTCGACGGCCCCGACGGTCAGCGCGGCGTCGGCCGCGCCCGGCGTCCCGACCGTGGACGGGCCCGGGCCGGCGTTGCCCGCGGCGACCACGAAGAGCGTGTCGGTGGACGCGGTCAAGGTGTTGACGGCCTGGCTCATCGGGTCGGTGCCGTCGGTCTCGGCGTCCGAACCGAGGCTCATGTTGACGACCTTGGCGTGCTGGGAGGCAGCCCACTCCATGCCGTCGATGACGGACGACTCCGAGCCGTAGCCGTCGTCGCCCAGTACCTTGCCGATCAGCAGGTCGGCGTGGGGCGCGACACCGCGGCGGGTGCCCGAGGACGCGGCGCCCGTGCCGCCGACGGTCGCGGCGACGTGCGTGCCGTGGCCGAAGTGGTCGTCCGTGCTCGGGCTGCCGGAGAAGTCTTTCGCCTCCGCGACGCGGCCGGCCAGGTCGGGGTGGTTCGCGTCGACACCGGTGTCGAGGATCGCCACCTTCACACCCTGGCCCTCGTACCCGGCCTTCCAGGCTGCGGGTGCGTTGATCTGCGCGGTGCTGCGGTCCAGTACGGCCTTCACCTTGCCGTCCAGCGAGACCCGCGGAGCGACTGCGGCGCGGGCGGCGTCCGACTTTCCGCCGGGGTTCAGTGTCTTCCAGAAGCGGCCCAGGTCGTCGTCGGCGACCCGCAGCGACCGCGCGTCGAGGCTTTCCAGCTTACGGGCAGTCGTCGCGGCCGCCTTGAACGCCACCAGCCGGTCAGCGGTCGCCGCGGCGGCCTTCGCCGCCTGCGAGCTGACCCTGGCGCCGACTTGTGACGGCTCCGAGGAGACGATCAGCGGAAGCGCGGAGGCGTGAGCCTCGTCGTAGCCATCGGCGATCAGGGTCGTCACGTCGAAGAGGCGGCGGTCCAGGGTGCCGGCGGACACCAACGGCTCGGCGTCGAACGGGATCACGGTCAGTGCCTTGTCATCCCCCTCCAGCGTCCGGAAGGGGACACGCTCGCGGCCGGCCCCTGGCTGCACCGACGCGGTGTGCCGTCCGCCGGGCAACGACGTCACGGTCACCCGGTCACCGGTCACCAGTCGTACGGTCGCGGAGTGAGCCCCCGGCACGGCGGTGGGACGAGTGGCGGTTCCGGTGGCGGCCTTCCCCGTGGTGGTGGCGGCGGCCGGCACGCCTCCGGCCACCAGCAACAGCCCTGCCGATATCGCCCCCGTCAGGCGTATCAATGTCATCAGAGAAAACCCTTTCGTACAGCTGGGGGTCACAACCTGTCCGAAAGAATCCACTGATGAAGCTGACGTGTCGCCGCCCTCGCGTGTCACAACTGCGACATGTCCCAACGGCGACACGCGCCGTCGGCGCGCGCGCCTGACCCACATGGGAACCCGGGTCCGGGTCGTTGGGGGCCGCGGCGATTCACGCAGACGCCGCAGCCCGTCCGGTGTGTTGTGACCTGCGAACCGCGAGCGAGCCACCGGCCGCTGCGGCTGACCGGCTCCAGCAGTCCGCGCACGTGGTCACGCGTCCGCCGTGGTTCGAAGGGTCAGCCGGCACGGAGACTCACGCTCCCGCCGTGAAACCCGCTACGGCCGCGGGCCCCTCGGATCGCCCCGGTCGCCTTTCCGGCTCCGCATTCAGCGGTGTTCGGGGTTCTCGAAGTCGAAGCGGCAGCCGGCGTCCCACTCCGAGCGCTGGTTCCCGTGCGCCGGAATACCACCCGCGTCCTTGAGCAGCCGCGCCAGGTGCAGCAGGTTCCATGTCATGAACGTGGTGTTGCGGTTGGTGAAGTCGTTCTGCGGGCCGCCCGAGCCCTTGTCCAGGTACGACGGTCCCGGACCTGCTTCCCCCACCCAGCCGGCGTCGGCCTGCGGAGGCACCGTGTACCCCAGGTGCTGCAGGCTGTAGAGCACGTTCATCGCGCAGTGCTTCGCACCGTCCTCGTTGCCAGTGATCAGACAACCCCCGGCCCGCCCGTAGTACGCGTACTGGCCCGCCTCGTTCAGGAGCGACGAACACGCGTACAATCGCTCGATCACCCGCTTCATGACAGACGAGTTGTCGCCCAGCCAGATCGGCCCGCACAGCACCAGGATGTCGGCGGCCATCACTTTCTCGTACAGCTCGGGCCAGGCGTCGGTCTCCCGGCCGTGCTCCCTCATGTCCGGCCACACGCCGGTGGCGATGTCGTGGTCGACGGCCCGGACCACCTCGGTGGTGACGCCGCGCCTCTCCATCACCGCGCGGCTCCGGTCGATCAGTCCCTCCGTGTTGCTGACTTCGGGCGAGCGCTTGAGCGTGCAGTTGATGTACATCGCGCGCAGACCGTCGTATCGGTACGCGTCATCGGCAGGGCCGGGTGACACCATGCGGGACTCCTGTGTACGTACGGGAGAACGTCAGACGTGACCCGGTCTACCGTCACCCACGGGCATCCCCGGCCATAGGCGCGCGGGTGTCCCCCCATACGCAGCAGGCGCACGAGGATTGGGCACGGGGACGCATCGCCGTGTGCACAAGGTGAGTGCGCGCACCCATGTGCCACCGTCCGCAGAGCGGTCGAGTCGCAACCGTGCCCGACGACGTGTGCGGGCCGATTCGACGCCGGGTCCGATTCCTCGTGGACCGACCTCAGCTGCGGACCGCTGGTGTTGCCGGCGCTGACGGTGGTGAGCCGGCTCCTCCCATGGGGACGGAGCCGGGCCGCCCGTCGTCCGGTCCTGGCCGTCCTCGCCCCCGCCGTGGTGATCTGCACTCACCGGTGCTCGTGGGGCGCGTCGACCGGAGGCGCTACGCCACAGGAGGTGAACGAGCCCGACGGGGCGGTGCACCGCCTGCTCAGCGGGCGATCGCAGCCTCGGCCGCCGCCTTGATCCGCTGTCCGAACGCGGGGGCGTCCTTGCGCGCGGCACCGGCGGCGAAGCCCACCAGGAGCTTGCCGATGCCGTGGCCCTCCAGGACGTTGAAGATCCGCACCTTGGTCGTTCCGTCGGCTGTGGCCTCGAGGTCGTAGCCGCCTTCGGCGGCGGTGACCAGGTTCTTCGAGAGCTCCTCCCAGCGGATGCGGGTGGGCGTCGTAAGCTCCTTGATCCGGAACTCCCGCCGGGTCGTCATGCCGGCGTCCTTGACCGTGCTCCGGAACACCGTTCCCACCGCCGTCGGCCCGGCCGGTGACTTCTCGATCCTCATCACACGTGGACTGAACTCCGGGTCGTGCTCGCCATCGGCGAGATAAGCGAAGACCTCGGCGATGGGCCGGTCGATCTCGACCGTGGCCTCGAACTGAGTGGCCATGACTTCTCCTCGTCACCCTGATCAGGTGCGCTCGGGCTGCGGGGGCGGTACGTGATCGCAGCCCGCGAAGGCGCGGGACGGCGATCATAAGTCCGCCGGGGGCGGACGGCAGGGCGGACAACATGCGACGGCGCTGCCCGTCATCCCCGGCAGGCGGGGCCGGGCTCCGAAGGCGCCCGGGTACGCCGCTGCCCGGTCGGCCTTGGCGCCACCGGAGCAGCCCGCGGGGCAGCCCGGTCCGACGGCATGCGATCACCGCGGGGTCCGCTCCGGTCGGCCGCGCCGTCCCCGAACAGTCGATCAAGTCGCGCGGCTCCCGCCTCGCCGCGTTCCAATGAACACGTGACCGCGCCACCCGACGACTGCCTCGCGCGCAACGACTGGCTCTGCGGTGCCTATCTGACGAGCCGTCGCGAGATCCTCCAGGACGCCGTCATCCAGCATCTCCAGCTGACCGCGGTCTCCGTGCTCGTCGGACTCCTCCTCGCCGTCCCGCTCGCTCTCGCCGCCCGGAGCTGGCGCTGGGCGGCCGGACCCGTGCTCGGCGTGACGACCATCCTCTACACCGTGCCGTCGCTCGCCATGTTCTCGCTGCTGCTGCCGGTCTACGGACTCTCCGCCTCGCTCGTCGTCGCGGGGCTCGTCCTCTACTCGCTCACCCTGCTGGTACGGAACATCCTCGCCGGACTGCGCGCCGTGCCCGAGGAGACCCGGCAGTCCGCCCGCGGCATGGGTTACGGGCCCATCCGTCTGCTCGTCGCCGTGGAGCTGCCACTCGCTCTCCCCGCCGCCATGGCCGGGCTGCGGATCGCCACCGTCTCCGTGGTCTCCCTGGTCACCGTCGGCGCGATCGTCGGCTACGGCGGTCTGGGCAATCTCATCTACTCCGGAATGGGCACCCACTTCAAGGCCGAGGTGCTCACCGCTTCCGTCCTCTGCGTCGTCATCGCCGTCTGCGCCGACCTGCTGCTGCTCGGCGTCCAGCGGCTGCTGACCCCATGGACCCGGAGGCAGCCGTGAAGACCCTCTCCGACACCTGGTCCTGGCTCACCAGTGCCAGCCACTGGTCCGGAGACAACGGCATCTGGCACCGGCTCGAACAGCATCTGCTCCTCACGGTCGTCTGTCTGCTGATCGGCTGTCTCATCGCGCTGCCGGTGGCCCTGGTCCTCGGTCATCTCGGCAAGGGCGGCGCGCTCGCCGTCAACATCTCCAACGTCGGGCGGGCCGTCCCCACCCTCGCCGTCCTCGTTCTGCTGCTGCTCACCCCGATCGGCAGGTACGGCGAGGGGCCGACCGTCGTCGCCCTGGTGCTCTTCGCCGTCCCACCGCTGCTCACCAACGCGTACGTGGGGATGCGGGAGGTCGACCGCGATGTCGTACAGGCCGCCCGCGGCATGGGGATGACGGGCCGCCAACTGCTGCTGCGCGTCGAGGTGCCGCTCGCACTGCCGCTCATCCTGACCGGCGTACGGGTCGCGGCCCTCCAGCTCGTCGCGACCGCCACCCTTGCCGCGCTGGCGGGCGGTGGGGGACTCGGCCGGATCATCACCGCGGGCTTCGGCCTCGCCTCCACGCCGCAGGTGGTCGCCGGAGCGATCCTCGTCGCAGTCTTCGCTCTGGTCGTAGAAGGGGTGTTCGAGATCGGGCAGTGGTTCGCCCCCGCCTGGGTGCGCGGCGAGGACACCGGATGAAGGCCTGCCGGACCGTCCACTTAGTCCTGACGCTGCTGCTGACGGGGACCGCGTGCACCACCGGGCCCGCCCTGGAGAACCGGAGAGACATCACCGCCCCGCCGGGCGACAGCAGACACCTCACCATCGGCTCCGCGGGCTTCACCGAGAGCGATCTACTCGCCGAGATGTACGCGCTGCTGCTCGAACGGGGCGGCTACTCCACGCAGGTCGTCTCTGTCACCGGCCGGGAGCTCTACGAACCGGCGCTGGAGAGCGGCCGGATCGACGTCGTACCGGAGTACGCCGCCACCTTCGCCGACTGGCTGAACGCCAAGAAGAACGGCGCCGAGGCCGACCCTGTCGGCTCGCCCGACCTCGACACCACCATGAAGGCCCTGCGCGGCCTGGTCGCCCCCCGCGGCCTCACCGTCCTGGACCCAGGACGCGCCGTCGCCCAGAAAGTGTTCGCCGTCGCCGCCCCGTACGCGGCGAGGCACCGACTCAAGACCCTCAGCGACCTCGGCAGGTCCGGGCTGCCGGTGCGGCTCGCCGCGGGCGACGAATGCGTACAACGGCCTCACTGCACAACCAGGCTGCAGAAGACGTACGGCATCGACATCACCGCCGTCGACCCCAAGGGTGTCGGCACCACCCAGGCGAAACAGGCCGTGCAGAGCGGTCGGGACCAGATGGTTCTGACCACCGCCACCGACGCCACCCTCGACGACTTCGGGCTCGTGCTGCTCGCCGACGACAAACACCTTCAGAACGCCGATTACCTCGTCCCCGTCGTCAGCCGGTCGGGGGCCGGCAACACCGGGGTACGCGACGCACTGGACCGGCTCAACATTGTGCTGACGACCTCCGACCTGGCCCGCATGAACGAACAGGTGGACAGCTGGCGACGGCTGCCGGAGGACGTCGCACGGAACTACCTGGAGTCCAAGCAGTTCCTTGTGGGCGGCTGAAGCTTCAGGGGAGCGATGGTGGGCGGCCGAATGCGGGCCTGGGCAGATCCTCCTCGATGTCGCTGTGCCCTGCCCTTCTACACGTCCGCCACCGAGTCGAACCGCACCTTGTCGCGTCCCACTCCTCGCGCGTCCGCGTCCACCGACCGACGCAGCGCCTCATGGAGCTTCGCCGGAGTCAGTACGCCGAGGAAGCGCGCACCGTCCAGCACCGCCACCCACCCGGCGTCCTGCTGGAGCATCTCGCTGAATGCCTGCTTCAGCGAGGCACCGACCGGTACCCACGCGTCCATGCGGCGGGCCAGGTCCCCGACCGTTCCGTGTTCCCCGGCGGTCTGGAGCGCGTCCGCCGACACCCAGCCGTGCAGCTCGCCCGCGCTGTTGAGCACGACCGCCCAGCGGGCGTCCGCGCCGTTCAGCCGGGCCGCCGCGGTCCGGGCGGGTTCGTCGAGCCGCGCGACCGGCGGTTCCTCCAGGTCGTCCGGCTCGATCGTCGTGACCGACAGCCGCTTCAGCCCCCGGTCCGCGCCGACGAACCGGGCCACGTAGGGAGTTGCGGGCGTGCCGAGCACGGCCGCCGGCCTGTCGAACTGCTCGATGCGCCCCTCCCTGTACACGGCGATCCGGTCGCCCATCCGGACCGCCTCCTCGATGTCATGGGTCACCATCAGGACCGTTTTCCTGACCGCCGCCTGCAGACTCAGGAACTCGTCCTGCAGTCGCTCGCGCACCACCGGGTCGACCGCGCCGAACGGTTCGTCCATCAGCAGAACCGGCGGGTCGGCTGCCAGCGCCCGTGCGACGCCCACCCGCCGGCGCTGGCCGCCGGAGAGCTGGGCAGGGTAGCGGGACCCGTACGTCCTCGGGTCCAGTCCCACCAGGTCCAGCAGCTCGGCCGCCCGCTCCCGTGCCCGGGCCCGCTTCCAGCCGGCCAATGAAGCGACGGTCGCCGTGTTGTCGAGGACGGTCCGGTGCGGGAAGAGCCCGACCTGCTGGATGACATAGCCGATCCGGCGGCGCAGCTTCACCGGGTCGACCTGCGCGATGTCCTCGCCGTCGACCAGGATCCTGCCCGAGGTCGGCTCGATCAGCCGGTTCACCATCATCATCGTGGTCGTCTTGCCGCAGCCGGACGGTCCGACCAGCGTGACGAGTTCCCCCTCGCCCACCTCGAAGGACAGCCCGTCGACCGCGGTCGTGCCGTCCGGATAGACCTTGCCGACCTGCTCGAACCGGATCATGACTGCACGCTAGGAGCGCCCCGCGCGCGGCGCACACGGGCCGGGACTGTCCGGGTCACGGCCGTGTGCTGAACTGTCCGTGAAACATCTGATACAGGAGCATCTCTTGAGCAGTTACCGGCAGCCCGGCGTCGTTCTCACCGACCGTCATTTCACGGTTCCTCTCGATCACACCGATCCGGGCGGTGAGCAGATCGAGCTCTTCGGCCGGGAAGCCGTCGCCGGTGGCAAGGCCGACGAAGAGCTGCCGTGGCTGGTCTATCTGGAGGGCGGACCCGGCTTCGGTGCCCGCCGTTTCGTCGGTACGGAGGCGTGGCTGGGGCGGGCGGTGGAGGAGTTCCGCGTACTGCTCCTCGACCAGCGCGGCACCGGCCTTTCCACCCCCGCCAACCGGCAGACGCTGCCGCTGCGCGGCGGCCCGCGCGAGCAGGCCGACTATCTCGCCCACTTCCGCTCCGACAACATCGTGCGCGACTGCGAGCTGATCCGGCCGCAGCTGACCGGCGGCGCCCCGTGGACCGTGCTCGGCCAGTCGTTCGGCGGCTTCTGCGCGGTCCACTACCTGTCGGCCGCCCCCGAGGGGCTCAAGGCTGTCCTGATCACCGGCGGGCTGCCCTCGCTCGATGCCCACGCGGACGACGTGTACCGCGCCGCGTACCCGCGGATCGAGCGCAAGGTCGCCGCCCACTACGACCGCTATCCGCAGGACGTCGAGCGCGTCCGCGAGATCGCCGCGTACCTTGCTGAGCACCGCCCGGAGAGCGCCGGACACCGCCTCACGCCCGAGGGGTTCCAGTCCCTGGGCATCATGCTCGGCAGCGGCAACGGCAGCCACCAGCTGCACTACCTGCTGGAGAACGCCTTCGTCCGCACGCCCCTGGGTATCGAGCTCTCCGACACGTTCCAGGAAGCCGTGCGCACCGCCAACTCGTTCGCGGGCCACCCTCTGTACGCCCTGATGCACGAGGCGATCTACGGCCAGGGCAAGCAGCCCACCGGCTGGGCCGCCGAGCGGGTCCGCGCAGAATTCCCCCAGTTCGACGTCGCCACCGCCCTGGCGGGCAACGGGCCGGTGCTCCTCACCGGCGAGACCATCCACCCCTGGCACTTCGACGTCGACCCGGCGCTGCGCCCGCTGCGCGAGACCGCCGAACTGCTCGCCTCCCGTACCGACTGGCCCGAGCTGTACGACGCCGAGCGCCTCGCCGCCAATCAGGTGCCGGTCGCCGCGGCCGTCTACCACGACGACATGTACGTCGACACGGAGCACGCGCTGCGCACCGCCGCGACGATCCGCGGACTGCGCACCTGGGTGACGAACGAGTTCGAGCACGACGGTCTGCGCGCCGGGGGACCGCGGGTGCTGGACCGGCTGCTGGCCCTCGTCCGGGACGACGTCTGACCTGCTTGCACACGGCAGGAGCCGGTCACGCGGGTGGCGTGACCGGCTCCTGCCGTACGGGCACTTCCGTACCGCTTCAGTTCTGCAGTGCGTCCAGAGTGGCGTCGAAGTCCGCCGCCGAGCGCGGGGCCCGGTTGTGCGGCAGCTTCGACAGGACGGCGGCCATCCCGCAGGTGTTGGTCACCGCGGAGAAGACCAGACCGGAGCCGACCCCGGCCGACAGCCAGCGTGCGGCCGGGAAGCGCCGGCCCGCGAGCAGACCGGCCACCACGAGCGAACCGGCGGCGAACCGGACCTGACGCTCCATCGGCCAGGTGGCCCGGGCGCCGGCGGGGCGGTCCAGGCCGTGGCCCTCGCCCTCCCACGCTGTCGTGCCGCCCGACAGCGTGACGGCGTCGATGTCCGCCGCGGAGAGAACGTCGCAGGCGCGGGTGGAACGGACGCCGGAGGCGCACACCATGAGCAGGGAGCCGCGGGCCGACGCCGCCTTCAGGGCGGGAAGCGCCTCGTCGAGACGGTCCAGCGGAATGTTCAGCGCGCCCGGCACGTGCCCGGAGGCGTACTCGCCCGGGGCGCGCACGTCGATGACGGTGAATTCGGCGATCCGGGCTGCGGCCTGGTTAGGGGAGAGGGAGGCGGGGCTGGTCACGAGGGATGCTTCCTTTCGTCGCCGGGGCGTACCCCGGACAGGCTAGAATACCCCTTGGGGTATTTGAAGGAGGATGTGTGGAACTTGACATGGCGGCCGACGAACTGAAATCGGTCCTCAATCGCCTTCGCCGCGCTCAGGGCCAGCTTGCCGCGATCATCAGGATGATCGAGGAAGGCCGGGACTGCGAGGACGTCATCACCCAGATGGCAGCAGTTTCGCGCGCGCTCGACCGGGCGGGTTTCGCAATCATCGCGACGGGCCTTCAGCACTGCATGGCCGACGACAGCGCCGAACCGGCCGACCGGAACCAGATGCGTGCCCGGCTGGAGAAGCTGTTCCTCTCGCTCGCCTGAGACCGGATGCCGATCCGCTGCCGACGGCGTGGCATCGCTCAGACGATGGCATCGACCAGCATGAAGAGGGCGACGGCGAGCAGCGATACGCCGAAGATCCGCTGGAGTGCGGGAGTGGACACCTTGGTGGCCAGACGCTTGCCGTCCCACGCCCCGAGGACCGCCGCCGCCGTGAACGGGGCGATCACCGCCCAGTCCAGCGAGGTGGGGGTGGTGAGCCGGCTGGCCAGGGCGGCCGTGGAGTTCACCGTGATGACGAGCAGGCTGGTACCGACCGCCGCCGACATGGGAACGGCGAGGACGGTGACCAGCGTGGGCACGGCGAGAAATCCGCCGCCGACCCCGAGGAACCCGGTCACGGAGCCGAGGCCGGCTCCGGCGCGGACGGCCCGCACGGCGCCCGTACGGTCTGCGAGGTCCGGGGTGGACGGTTCGGCCGAAGTCGCCTCGCACCGCGTGGGCCCCCGCGGTCGGATCATCCGCACCGCGGCCACGACCGCGAGCAACGCGAACGCCGCCGTGAGCACCGCCGCCGGAATCCGGACCGACAGCGCCCCGGACACCGCTGCCGGCACGATGCCCGCCACCGCGAAGAGTCCGCCGGTTCGCCAGCGGACGTGACCGTCCCGGGCATGCGCCACCAGCCCGGTCAGGGAGGTGGCTATGACGATGAGCAGAGCGGCGGTGGTGGCCGCGGCCGGGGTGAAGCCGAGCAGATAGATCAGTGCGGGCACGGCGAGGACACTGCCGCCGCCACCCAGCCCGCCCAGTGCCAGACCGACCAACGCACCGGCGACCAGGGCCAGGATCAGGGTGGTCATGCGACGGTGCCCGCCGCTCCGTGACGGTTCTGCACGGGCAGCCCCTCGGCCGCCCAGGCGGTCATGCCGCCGATGACGTCGACGGCGTCGGTGCCGCGTCCGGAGAGGATGCGGGCGGCCTGCCGGGAACGGTGCCCGGAACGGCAGATCACCACCACCGGGCGGCCCGATGCCGAAGCAGGCAGCGTCTGCCCGGCGGCCAGCCGGGAGAGCGGCACATGGACGGCGGCCGGAGCGTGTCCGGCGTTCCATTCAGGGGTTTCGCGTACGTCGAGCAGGACCGCCGCGCCGTCGGCGGTCCGCCGGCGGGCCTCGGCCGGGGTGACGCGACCCGGGCCGGGCCGGAAGAAGGACATCAGGGAAGGCATGGGGAAGTGCTCCAGAAATGTGGGACGGGGAGGTCCGGCGGTCAGGCGACGGCCGGCCCGGTGCCGGCCGTCCCGTCGGGGGCGCCGACTGCGGGAGCCGTGATCGTCAGGCCTGCGGCCTCAGCGGCGGCGAACCCGTCGTCGACGGCCACGACCTCACGGTCGGCGGCATCCAGCAGCGACGCGGCGATGGCCGCCCGCATCCCGCCCGCGCAGTGGACCCACACGCTGCCGACCGGCACGTCGTGCAGCCGCTTGGGCAACTCGTGCACCGGGATGTGCACCGACCCGGCGATGGCTCCGGCCCGGCGCTCGGAGTCCCTGCGGACATCAAGAATCACCAGGTGCTCGCCACGCTCGCGAGCCGCGGCCAGGCCCGCGAAGTCCGACCTGCGGAACGAGCGCAGCTCGTCCGTGGTGCGGACCCAGGTCTGCGGGTCGCCGGTCGCAACGGCCACCGGGCGGCCGATGCCCACCCGGGCCAGCTCGCGCTGGGCGTGCGCGACGTCGTCGGCGCTGTTCGCCAGCAGGGTGACCGGCCTGCCCCACGGGATCAGCCACGCCAGATATGTGGCGAGCAGGCCCTCGCCCTCGAAGTTGAACGAACCGGCGACATGCCCCTCGGCGAACGCCACCCTGCTGCGCAGATCCACCACCCATTCGCCCGCGGCCAGCCGCCGCGCGATCTGCTCGGCGTCGGCCCGGGTGGGCGGCGTCAGGTCGAGCGGATCGGGACCTGCGGCGTTGGCCGGGCCCATGTGCGCGTAGTAGGCGGGGACGTCGTCCAGTCCGGCGAGCAGCTCGGCGACGAATGTGTTCACATCCTTGACGAGCGCGTCGTTGCGGGCTCGCTCGGCACCGATCGTCGTGGTGTCCCCGTCGGCCTGCGCGGAGGAACAGAAGCTGCCGAAGCCGTGTGTCGGCAGCACGGGCACGGCGTCGTCGAGCTCGTCGGCGAGGCGGTGCGCGGAGGCGTGCTGGGCGCGGGCCAGCACAGGGGTGAGTCGGGGCTCCACCAGGTCGGGCCGCCCCACGCTGCCGATCAGCAGCGAACCACCGGTGAAGGCGGCCACCGGACGGCCGTCCTCCTCCAGCACGTACGAGGTGTGGTGCGGGGTGTGCCCGGGAGTGGCCATCGCGCGCAGCGTCAGGCTCTCGTCGACCGGGGCGGTGTCCCCGTCGGCGACCGGCACCCGGTCGAACGCCACCGGCGCGGCGGCCGGCACCAGGTATGAGGCCCCGGTGACACGCGCCAGCTCCAGGCCGCCGGTCACGTAGTCGTTGTGCAGATGTGTCTCCACGACCAGGGTGATCCGCACGCCGCGCCGTGCCGCTGCGGCGATGACCCGGTCGATGTCGCGGGGCGGGTCCACCACCAGGGCGGAGCGCCGCCCGCCTGCCAGGTAGCTGCGGTTGCCGAGGCCGGCGGTCTCCATGGTGTCGACGAAGAACACGGCGTGATTCCTTCCGTACGGGTTACCCCGGGGGGTATCTCTCATCGAGACTAGCACTTATACCCCGGGGGGTATTTCCGAGCTTGGGTGTGACGTGCGGAACGAGGGGCAGTCGTTGCGGACCCGGCACCGACGCGCGCGGGTCGCCCATGACGCGCCCGCCATCCGCGGCGAGGCGGCACCCATGCACCGGCCGGGGTGTGCGTACCCGCTGCGCGAGGAGGGGCATCAGGTGTGCCCCGCAGTCGGGGGCACTTCGCACTGCCGGCGTGCCGCGCGTACGGGTTCGAGCGCCGCGAACGCACGAGGCGTTCGTGCATTCGGGGAGCCGGGAACGCTGTTCCGCGATGGTTCTCCCGGGTGGTCATGGAAGCGGGAACCCCGCGGGCGGGTAGTCAACAGATCTGTGCCACCCGTCCTTCCCGCACTCAATCCTCGACGGAGTCACCGTGAAATTCGGGGTATCGACCTTCATCACCGACCAGGGCATCGGCCCGACCTCGCTCGGGGCCGCGCTCGAAGAGCGCTCCTTCGACTCGCTGTTCATCGCCGAGCACAGCCACATCCCGGCCGATCGTCAGACGCCCTACCCGGGTGGTGGTGAACTGCCGGAGATGTACTACCGCACCCTGGACCCCTTCGTGGCCCTGACCGCGATCGGCGTGGTGACCGAGCGGCTGCTGCTGGGCACCGGCATCGCGCTGATCCCGCAGCGGGACCCGATCATCACGGCGAAGGAAGTCGCTTCGCTCGATCTGATCTCCGGGGGGCGCATGATCCTCGGTATCGGTGTCGGCTGGAACCGCGAGGAGATGAGGAACCACGGCACGGATCCCTCGACCCGTGGCCGGCTCACCGACGAGCGGCTGCGCGCCATGCGAGAGCTGTGGACCGCGGAGAGAGCCGAGTTCCACGGTGAGTTCGTGAACTTCGATCCGGTCTTCGCATGGCCCAAACCCGTACAGCGCCCCCATCCGCCGATCTACGTCGGCGGCGGCGAGGGCGCGTTCCCGCGGGTGGCGCAGCTCGGAGACGCGTGGCTGGCCAACAGTGCGTCGCCGCAGGAGCTTGGTCCACAGATCGAGCGGCTGCGCGCACTTGCCGAACGAGAGGTGCCGGTGACGGTCTACGCGGCGTCCGACGACCCCGGCCAGATCGAGGGCTACATCGGTCTGGGCGTCGAGCGGCTGCTGCTCTACCTGCCGACGATGCCCGAGCGCGAGACGCTGGAGCACCTCGACCGGCTGGCCGAGGTGGCTGCCCGGTACAGCTGAGACGCCGGAGAAGACCGCGCCTCCGAAAGCGGGACGGATCCGGAAACCCCCGAACCGTCCGCCGTGATTGCCGCAACTGTCGTTAGGGGTGCGATGCCCGCTCTGACGAGCGCTGAGGCCCGGGAGAGATTCGCCGCGGCGCGCATCGCCCACCTGGCGACGATCGACGAGGCCTCCCGCCCGCACCTGGTGCCGGTGGTGTTCGCCCTGGACGGCGACACGGTCGTGCTGGCCGTCGACCACAAGCCGAAGCGGACGACGCGACTGAAACGCCTGGCCAACATCGCCGCCCACCCTTCGGTCTGTCTGCTCGCCGACCACTACGAGGAGGACTGGGACCGCCTGTGGTGGGTGCGGGCCGATGGCGAGGCCCGCGTGCTCCCGCCACCGGACGGTCTCCCCGAGGCCGCCCGCTGCGTCGACCTGCTCACGGCGAAATACCAGCAGTACGCCGACCGTCCTCCCGACGGGCCGGTGGTCGAAGTCTCGGTCCTGCGATGGAGCGGCTGGCGCGCGTCGTGAACGGGCCGCACACGTGGTCCGCCGCCCGCCGGGCGTTCGGTGACAACTTCGCCGGGGAGAGCGGTAGTTGGCCGACGCGTTGTTGGACAGCGTGTGCGGTGGGCCTCGCAACGGATCTGCCGAATCGAACACCTGTGTGATCTGCTCCGGCTCCTGGATGACGCCGACCGGGGCCGTCGTTGTGCCGCCGCGATTCCGCCGGCTGCTCCCGAGTCCCCGGCAGCCGCTCCGGCCTGCGAACCATGACCCGGCGGAGCGCGTATCGCCGCCCTCTCGCGAAGACAAAACACCAGGTCCAGGCGTTGATGTTGTCCAGACCATTGACATGCCAGCGCCATGATGTTGAATTCGGTCTCGTTGTGTTGCGCGACTCTGGTGACTTGAGTGACCCGTGGAGGACATGTGACGCCTCGCCCACCCCGTCTCACCGCACTCGCCGCGGCTGCGAGTCTGCTCGCCGGCGGCCTGCTGACCGCCGCGCCGGCCGCCCAGGCTGCCGACAGCGCCCGGACGGCCCCCCTGAGGAATGCCGCGACCGGCCAGCGCACTCCGGCCATCACCCCGACCCCGCAATCCGTCAGGACCAGGTCCGACCGGATCACGATCAGCCCCACCGTGACCCTCGTGACCGGCGACACCTCCGACGAACCCTCCGTCAAGGTCGTCGAAGCCGCGCTGCGCCGCGCCGGTGCGCAGCGGATCGTACGGAGCGGCAGCCCCGGCAGAAGCGGACTCACCGTCCACATCGGTGTCTCCGCCGCCCTCGCGGCCCAGCACATCGAAGGCCCCGACGCGCTGCCCGCCGACGGATACGTCCTCGGCATCGGTGCCGACCGCGTCGTCCTCGCGGGCAAGGACACCACCGGCACGTACTACGCCGCCCAGACCCTCCGTCAGATCCTGCCGCGGCGGAACCACCCCGGCGCCGAGGTCGACGGGCTCGCCGTGCGCGACTGGCCGGGCACCGCGCTGCGCGGCGTCATAGAGGGCTTCTACGGCACGCCCTGGTCCCATGCGGCCCGCCTCGACCAGCTCGACTACTACGGCGAGCACAAGATGAACATCTATGTGTACTCGCCGAAGGACGACGCGTATCTCCGCGCGAAGTGGCGCGACCGGTACCCCGCTGATCAGCTGGCGCAGATCAAGGAACTCGCAGACCGGGCCGCGCAGCGGCACGTCGAGTTCACCTACGCACTCTCGCCCGGACTCTCCGTCTGCTACAGCTCCGACGACGACGCCGAGGCGCTCGTCGACAAGTTCCAGACGATCTGGGACATCGGCGTACGCACCTTCGCCGTGCCGCTCGACGACATCAGCTACACCGACTGGAACTGTCCGGCGGACAAGGAGAAGTGGGGGACCGGCGGCGGTGCGGCGGGTGCCGCGCAGGCGTACCTCCTGAACAAGGTGAACAAGGAGTTCATCGCCACGCACCCGGGCGCCCAGCCGCTCCAGATGGTGCCCACCGAGTACTACAACGTCTCGGCCTCGCCCTACAAGACGGCGCTCGCCGAGCAGCTGGACCCCGATGTCCTCGTCGAGTGGACGGGTGTCGGCGTCATCGCGCCGACGATTACCGTCGCGCAGGCCAAGGCCGCCCGGACGGTCTTCAACCATCCGATCCTGACCTGGGACAACTACCCGGTCAACGACTACGTCACCAGCCGGCTGCTGCTCGGCCCGTTCAACGGCCGGGAGAAGGGGCTGCCGGGGGAGCTGGCCGGGATCACCGCCAACCCGATGATCCAGCCGTACGCCTCCAAGCTCTCGCTCTACACGGTCGCGGACTACTCCTGGAACGACGCCGCGTACGACGAGCGGGCCTCGTGGCTGCAGGGGCTCAAGGAGTACGCGGGCGGCGACGCCCGCACCGAGAAGGCGCTGCGGGCGTTCGCCGACATCAACTACAGCTCGGCCCTGAACAAGCAGGAAGCACCCGACCTGGCAGCCGAGTTCGCCCGCTACTGGAAGTCCGGCGACGCGACGCGGCTCACCTCGGTGCTCCGTGACCTGGGTGACGCCCCGGACCGCCTGCGCCGCAGCCTCCCGGACCGTGGGTTCATCGACGACTCCGGCCCCTGGCTGGACGCCACCGAAGCCTGGGCGACCGCGACCCGCACCGCCCTGCGCATGGTCGAGGCGGCGCGTGCTGGAAAGGGAGCGCAGGCCTGGGAGCTCCGCCGGCAACTGCCCGCACTCGTCGCCGAGGCGAAGTCCTTCGCCTACACGGGCCTTGACGGCCGCAAGGTGCCGGCCATCGTCGGCAACGGGGTGCTGGACGGATTCGTCGACAAGGCGAGTGCCGAACACGACCGGATCATCGGTGTGAGTGGCAGGCCCACGGCATCGACCACCCTCGGTACGTACCAGACCAACACCGTCGCCCGGATGCTCGACGGCGACGACTCGACCTATTTCTGGAGCGACGCGGCCCCCGCCGCCGGAGATCAGCTCGCCGTCGACCTGGGCCGGGCACGGGAGATCGGCGACATCACCCTCGCCATGGCCAAGCCCGGCAGCGTCGGCGACTACCTCCACGACGGCGTGCTGGAGTACTCCGTCGACGGGCAGAGCTGGCAGCAACTCGCCACGTTCTCCGGGAAGCCGGACGTCACCGCGACCGTCCCCGCCGGTACGAAGGCCCGCTATGTGCGGGCGCGGGCGACCGCGAGCCAGACGAACTGGCTTGTCGTGCGTGAGTTCGGCATCGAGCTGAAGGACGGTGCGCTGGCCGGCGGACCGCCCGCCGCCACCGGATCCGCCTTGCGCTCGGCGGCCGACGGTGACCCGGGCACCGTCTACCGGGCGGCGCGCGCGCCCGAGGCCGGTGAGGCGCTGGAACTCGGTCTCGGCTCCGCGCGCTCCGTCGGGTCCGTCACCGTCCTGCAGCAGACCGGGTCGGACGCCCTCGCCGACATCCAGCTGCGGGGCGCCGACGGAACCTGGCACACCGTCGGTGAGCTCGACGGTCCGTACACCAGGGTGAACACGACCGGCCGCACGGCTGATGCGGTACGTCTGGCCTGGCGCGCCGGGTCTGCGGCGCCGCAGATCGCCGAGCTGGTGGTCGGCTGAACCGGTAGGGGCCGCCGGAACGGCCCCTGACACCGGCCGGCTCCGCTCAGGCCTGCCGCGCGCCCGGCATCCCCGCACCACTCGGGGCGTGCCGGGCGCGCAGGCATGTCCGGGCCCGGCCGAATCGGTCCGGGCAGGCTGTTCCCAGGTGGGCAAGCGACCGCTTAGTATGCGCCGGAGCAGTGGTAATGCCGACAGTGTTGTGGAGGCCCCTCATGCAGGCATGGCGAGTGCACCGGAACGGCGAGCCGAGCGAGGTGATGCGGCTCGAGGAGACGGACCGGCCCACGCCCGGTAACGGACAGGTGCTCCTCAAGGTGCTCGCGGCGAACATCAACTTCCCGGACGCGCTGCTGTGTCGCGGCCAGTACCAGGTGCGGCCGCCCCTGCCGTTCACCCCGGGGGTCGAGATCTGCGGCGAGACGCAGGACGGGCGCCGGGTCCTCGCCACCCCCGCCCTGCCGAACGGCGGCTTCGCCGAGTACGTCGTCGCGGACGAGGCGGCTCTTCTGCCCGCCCCGGACACCCTGGACGACGCCGAAGCGGCGGCTCTGCACATCGGCTACCAGACGGGCTGGTTCGGACTGCACCGCAGGGCGCACCTCCAGGCGGGCGAGACCCTCCTCGTACACGCCGCGGCGGGCGGTGTCGGCAGCGCGGCCGTCCAGCTCGGCAAGGCCGCCGGGGCCGAGGTCATCGGCGTCGTCGGAGGCCCCGAGAAGGCCAAGATCGCCCATGAGCTCGGCTGCGACCTGGTCATCGACCGCCGCACCGAGGACATTGTCGCGGCGGTCAAGGAAGCCACCGGAGGCCGCGGCGCCGACGTGGTGTACGACCCGGTCGGCGGCGACGCGTATGCCAAGTCGGTGAAGTGCATCGCCTTCGAGGGCCGGGTGATCGTCGTCGGCTTCGCGAGCGGCGTCATCCCCACCCCCGCGCTCAACCACGCACTGGTCAAGAACTATTCGATCGTCGGGCTCCACTGGGGTCTGTACAACACCAAGGACCCGGCAGCGGTCCGCGCCTGCCACCAGGAACTCACCGCGCTCGCGGCACGCGGTGTCATCAAACCGCTGATCAGCGAGCGTGTCGCGATGGACGGCGCGGCGGACGCCGTCCAGCGTGTCGCCGACGGTACGAGCACCGGCCGTATCGTCGTGCATCCGGCGGGAGCCGCCCGATGACGGCCGTCGACGCGGCCGAACTCCGCCGCCGCACCAGGGAGCTGATCGCCGCACACCCCCCGGCCGGCACCGAGCGCACGGACTTCCTGAGGGCCCGCTTCGACGCCGGCCTCGCGTGGGTGCACTATCCGGCCGGGCTGGGCGGACTCGACGCACCGCGCTCCCTGCAGCCGGTCGTCGACGCCGAACTCGCCGCGGCGGGCGCCCCCGACAACGACCCGCGCCGCATCGGTATCGGCCTCGGCATGGCCGCCCCCACCATCCTCGGCTTCGGTACCGACGAGCAGAAGCGGCGCTTCCTGCGCCCTCTGTGGGTCGGCGAGGAGGTGTGGTGCCAGCTCTTCAGTGAGCCGGGAGCCGGGTCCGACCTCGCCGCGCTGGGCACCCGCGCCGTGCGCGAGGAGGCCGACGGGGACTGGATCGTCGACGGCCAGAAGGTCTGGACGTCCAGCGCTCATGTGGCCCGTTGGGGGATCCTCATCGCCCGTACCGACCCGGACCTGCCCAAGCACCGCGGCATCAGCTACTTCATCTGCGACATGACCGATCCGGGTGTCGAGGTACGGCCGCTGCGTCAGATCACCGGCGAGGCCGAGTTCAACGAGGTCTTCCTCACCGGCGTACGCATCCCCGACGGCCGGCGTCTCGGCCCGGTCGGCGCCGGCTGGAAGGTCGCCCGGACCACCCTGATGAACGAGCGCGTCTCGATCGGCGGATCCCGGATCCCGCGCGAGGGCGGCATGATCGGCCCGGTTGCCCGGACCTGGCGCGAACGTCCTGAACTGCGCACCCACGATCTTCATCAGCGGCTGCTCACCCTCTGGGTCGAGGCCGAGGTCGCCAGGCTCGCCGGCGAGCGGCTGCGCCAGCAGCTCGTCGCCGGGCAGCCGGGCCCCGAAGGCTCCGGCATGAAACTCGCCTTCGCCCGACTCAACCAGGAGATCAGCGGACTGGAGGTCGAACTCCTCGGCGAGGAAGGGTTGTTGTACAGCGACTGGACGATGCGCCGGCCGGACCTGGTCGACTTCACCGGACGCGATGCGGGCTACCGCTATCTGCGGTCCAAGGGCAACTCGATCGAGGGCGGCACGAGCGAGGTTCTGCTGAACATCGTCGCCGAACGCGTCCTCGGGCTGCCCGCCGAGCCGCGCAACGACAAGGATGTCGCCTGGAAGGACCTGTCCCGATGACAGCACAGACCGAAGAGACCGTGGCGCCCGATCTGCTGTACTCGGAGGCCGAGGACGACCTGCGGGCCGCCGTACGGTCGTTGCTCGCCGACCGGTCCGACGCGCCGACGGTGATCGCCCGCATCGAGTCCGACACGCCGTACGACCCGCAGCTGTGGAAGGCTCTCGGCGCCGACATCGGAGCCGCCGGGCTGCTCGTGCCGGAAAAGCTCGGCGGCCAGGGCGCCGGCCATCGCGAGGCTGCGGTCGTCCTGGAGGAACTGGGCCGCAGCGTGGCCCCCGCCCCCTATCTGACCAGCGCGGTCGTCGCGACCGAGACGCTGCTCGCCCTGGGGAGCGAGGACGGCCCAGTCACCGAACTCCTCGGTGACCTGGCCGCAGGACGCAAGATCGCGGTCCTCGCCGTACCGTTCCCCGCGGCGCCGGAGAACAGCTCGGCGGCCGAGGCCGTGACCGGCACCCTGGACGGCACCGTCACCGCGGTCGCCGACGCGGCCGCGGCCGATGTACTGCTCGTACCGACCACCGACGGCCTGTACGCGGTCGAGGCGGATGCGCCCGGCGTCACCCTCGAGCAGCTCGTCGCGCTCGACCGGACCCGCCCGCTCGCCACCGTCACCCTCACCGCCGCCACCGGGACCCGCCTCGCCGACGCGGAAGCGGCACGCCCCGCCGTACGCCGCGGACTGCTCGCCGGTGCCGGACTGCTCGCCTCCGAGCAGCTCGGTCTCGCCGAGTGGTGTCTGACCGAGACGGTCAGGTACACCCGCGAACGGCATCAGTTCAACCGGCCCATCGGGTCGTTCCAGGCGCTCAAGCACCGGATGGCGCAGCTCTGGCTGGAGGTCGTCTCGGCCCGTGCCGCCGCGCGAAACGCCGCGGACGCACTCGCGACCGGCAGCCCCGACACGCCGCTCGCGGTGGCCGTGGCCCAGGCGTACTGCTCCAAGGTCGCGGTCCACGCCGCGGAGGAGTGCATTCAGCTGCACGGCGGCATCGGCATGACCTGGGAGCACCCCGCACACCTGTATCTGAAGCGGGCCAAGGCCGACGCGATCGCGTACGGCACGGCCGGCAGCCACCGCGAGGTGATCGCCGGGCTGATGGAACTGCCCGTGCCGTAGCGCGACTGCGCCCATGTCGGCGGGATGTGGGGCGGGGACACGTGACGTCGTCCCTGCCCCTTCGTCGTTCGGGGCGGTGGCCGCGCCGCAGAGCATGAGCCCGACCGGAGGAGACCATGCGGACCGGCCACTCCCCGCTCCGCCCACGAAACCGACCGCCCGGGGGAACGGCAGTCGACCGACGGTCGACGACCGCGTCAACTCTTGGCAGGTACCTGCCCAGTAGTGCGCTCCGGACCCATACTCGGTCGCGTCCACCCGTCCGGTCCGCACGTCGTTCCCGGGAGAATCCATGGCGTTCCCGACCCGCCGCCGCGTCGTCACCACCGCCCTTGCCGCCCTGGCCGCAGGCGCAGCCGTACCTCTCGATCCGGCCGCAGCGGCCACCATGCCCGTCGCCACGCGGCACCGTCCGCCGCTACGCCCGCTGCGGCAGGCTCACGCGCACAACGACTACCTCCACCCGCGCCCACTCCATGACGCCCTCTCCCACGGGTTCACCAGCGTCGAGGCGGACATCTTCCTCGTGGACGGAGAGCTGCTCGTCGCCCACGAAGCCACCGACCTCGACCCCACCCGCACCCTTGCGTCGCTCTACCTGGACCCGTTGCTGGCCAGGGTCAGGGCCAACCACGGTGCGGTGTACGCCGGTTGCCGCGAACCCGTGCAGCTGCTCATCGACATCAAGACGGACGGCGCCGCCGCCTACCTGGAGCTCGACCGGCAACTGCGGCGGTACCGCCGGATACTGACCTCGTACCACGACGGCCGGGTACACGCAGGCGCAGTCACCCCTGTGATCTCCGGCGACCGGGCCGCCCGGGTCCCGATGGAGGCGCAGCGCACGCGCCTCGCCTTCTACGACGGCAGGCTCGACGACCTCGGCACCGCGGCCACGGCCTCATTCATCCCGCTCATCAGCAGCAATTGGACCGAGAGCTTCGGCTGGCTGGGCAAGGGCCCGTTCCCCGCCGCCGAACGGGACAGGCTCCGCGCCCTCGTCGGCACCGCCCACCGCGGCGGGCAGCGCGTCCGCTTCTGGGCGACGCCCGACGTGGCGGGACCCGAGCGCGACGCCGTCTGGACCGAACTGCTGGCTGCTGGGGTCGACCATCTGAACACGGACGACCTGGCCGGGCTCGAGCTCTTTCTCCGTGCGAAGAACAGCGGTACCCGGCAAGGTGCCTGACGAGTCGTACGGCCTGCGACGGTGACAGTCAGTCAACACCCGGATGGCGGACACGCCAGTCCGCCGGATGGCCCCTTCGTTACGCCACACTGGCGGCCGAAAGCCGCATTCCGGCGCGGCGGAGGAGGTTGGCCATGGCCATTTCGATCTCACTGGTGCTGTTACTGCTGGTCCTTGCGGTGATCTTCCTCCGCAACGGAGGACTGAAGCTCTCGCATGCGATCGTCTGCGCGCTGCTCGGATTCTTCCTGGCGGGGACGAGCATGGCACCGAGCATTCAGGAGGGACTGACGGCCACGGCCGACGTCGTCAGCAGCCTCAAGCCCTGATCGGACTCGTTGTGGCGCGGTGAAGTGGTCATGAAACACATGGCACTTCCTCGGGCGCCTGAAGGGGGTCGCATCCGGCGCCTGATGGCGGTGCGACCCCGTACACAACCCGACCGCTTCGGCGACGGTGGCAGCCGGTACCCAGCCGCGGCCGAATTCCGCACCGGCGGAGCCGCCGACGCAGGTGGACGGGCACGGGTCTCTCGGCCACGAACGACCGGGCGCCGAGCACCGTCGGTTCCCGGTGGTGCGGCCCGCGTCGGCGTGTTCGACGACATCGTCGCGGAGTGCGACACGCAGTGACGTAAAGCGCCGGGCGCGCGGCGGTCAGGCGCCGACGAGGCGCGACCGGATCAGGAAGCGGACCCCCTCCGGCGCCTCCAGCGAGAAGCCGCTGCCGCGCCCCGCCACCACATCGACGATCAGCCGGGTGTGTGCCCACACCTCGAACTGGCTTTTCGACATCCAGAAGGGGACGGGCTCCGCGACCCCGTCGACGCCGAGCGAGGCGAGCAGCACGTCGGAGTTGCCGGTACGGAACTCGCCGTCCTGGTAGCACATGGGCGCACTGCCGTCGCAGCAGCCGCCGGACTGGTGGAACATCAGCGGCCCGTGTGCCTCGCGCAGTCGCCGCACCAGATCGGCGGCTGCGGGGGTGAACTCCACGAGCGGTGGGTCCGAGGGGGTCACGTGTCGGCCTTTCGCTGTCCGATACCGATCGATGGCTCCAGGTAACCCCACCCGACGTTGCGCGGAGGTTGCACGGCGACAACTGCGAACCCTGAGTGCTGCGCTCATATGAGCACCGATTTATTACGGTTGCGTCTCGCTGTGTCGGGAGGGTCTTGCTTCTGGGGCGTGTAATCGTTTCCAATCATTCGTGTAATCGTTTCCACGAGCTGCGGTGCCGACCGCGCCACCTCTGGATCCGATGCTCACGGAAACCACAAGGAGGTGGTCCGGAAGTGGCGAGCATCAAAGATGTCGCAGCCGAGGCGGGCGTGTCCGTCGCCACGGTGTCGCGTGTCCTCAACAGCCATCCGTCCGTCAGTCCCGACGCGAGGGCCCGCGTCCTCGCAGCTGTCGACGCGCTCGGCTACCGGCCCAATGCCGTCGCCCGGTCGCTGCGCACCGACCAGACGCGCACCCTCGGGCTGATCATCAGCGACGTACTCAACCCGTACTTCACCGCGCTGGCCCGCTCCGTCGAGGAAGCGGCGCGCGCCCTCGGGTACAGCGTCATCATCGGAAACGCCGACGAGCGGCCCGAGCTGCAGGACCACCACATCCGTACGCTCCTCGACCGCCGGATCGACGGGCTCCTCATCTCTCCCACCGACGGCGGCTCCCCGCAGATACTCGACGCCGCGCGTGGCGGCACCCCCATTGTCTTCGTGGACCGCTGGATTCCGGGGGTGGACGTGCCGGTGGTGCGCGCCGACGGATGTCCCGCCGTGCGGGACCTCGTCGCCCATCTGCACCGCCTCGGCCACCGCCGTCTGGCGATCATCGCGGGCCCGGCCGCCACTACCACCGGCAGCGAGCGCGTCGAGGCCTTTCGCGACGCCTTGGGTGAGCACGGGCTTCCGCTGCCCGACGCCTACATCGGGCAGGGAGACTTCCAGGCGGACAGCGGGCGCCGGGCCACCGAGCGGTTCCTGGCCCTGGCCGAGCCGCCCGACGTGGTCTTCGCCGCCGACAACCTGATGGCCCTCGGCGCACTGGACGCGATCCGTGCGCGTGGGCTGCGGGTTCCGCAGGACATCGCGCTCGCCGCGTTCGACGACATCCCGTGGTTCGTCCACACCGATCCGCCGATCACGGCGATCGCCCAGCCGACCGGAGACCTCGGCCGAGCCGCCGTGAGGGCACTGGTCGACGTCATCGAGGGCCGGCCCCCGCAGTCCGTCACCCTTTCCGCCGGTCTCGTCGTGCGCAGGTCGTGCGGCGAGCCCGCTTCGAACCCGAGGAGCAACCTGTGAGCAGCCA
Organism: Streptomyces sp. NPDC005262; assembly: GCF_042872425.1. NCBI lineage: Bacteria > Bacillati > Actinomycetota > Actinomycetes > Kitasatosporales > Streptomycetaceae > Streptomyces > Streptomyces sp. NPDC005262. Next base: position 148,227 of record NZ_JBIAKK010000003.1, on the reverse strand, counting down.
GGACGAGTTGCTGCGCATCGAGGGAATACGAAAGACGTTCCCCGGCGTGGTCGCGCTGGACTCCGTCGACTTCGACCTGCGCCGCGGCGAGGTGCATGTCCTGCTCGGCGAGAACGGCGCAGGCAAGAGCACGCTGATCAAGATGCTCTCCGGCGCCTACCGCCCGGACAGCGGACGGATCCTGGTCGACGGGAACGAGGTGCGTGTCCACGGCGCCCAGGACGCCGAACGGCTCGGGATCGCCACCATCTACCAGGAATTCAACCTGGTGCCCGAGCTGACCGTCGCCGAGAACATCTTCCTCGGCCGCCAGCCGCGGCGCCTCGGCATGATCGACCGCAAGAAGATGGAGGCGGACGCCGAGGAACTCCTGCGCCGGGTCGGCGTGCACGTCTCACCGAAGGCCAAGGTGCGCGAACTGGGCATCGCCCGGCTGCAGATGGTGGAGATCGCCAAGGCACTGAGTCTTGACGCCCGCGTCCTGATCATGGACGAGCCGACCGCCGTGCTGACCAGCGAAGAGGTGGACAAGCTCTTCCGGATCGTCCGCCAGCTGCGCGCGGACGGCGTGGGGATCGTCTTCATCACCCACCACCTGGAGGAGATCGCGGCGCTCGGCGACCGGGTCACCGTCCTGCGCGACGGCCGCAGCATCGACCAGGTGCCCGCCTCGACCCCGGAGAACGAGCTCGTCCGGTTGATGGTCGGGCGCAGCATCGAGCAGCAGTATCCGCGCGAACGGCCGGAGACGGGCGAAGCGTTGCTCTCCGTGCGCGGGCTGACCCGGGGCGGTGTCTTCCACGACATCAGCTTCGACGTGCACGCCGGAGAGGTCGTCGGACTCGCCGGACTCGTCGGCGCCGGCCGCACGGAGGTCGTCCGCGCCGTCTTCGGCGCCGACCTCTACGACGCGGGAAGCGTCGAGGTGCGCGGCGAGCGGCTGGGCAAGGGCGACGTGAACGCGGCCATGGGCGCCGGGATCGGGCTCGTGCCCGAGGACCGCAAGGGGCAGGGCCTCGTGCTCGACGCCTCGGTGCAGGAGAACCTCGGCCTGGTCACACTGCGTTCGGCCAGCCGCGGCGGTCTCGTGGACCTCAAGGGGCAGCGCACCGCCGCCGCCCGGATCGCCGGGGAGCTCGGCGTACGGATGGCGGGCCTCGGTCAGCACGTCCGCACTCTCTCCGGCGGCAACCAGCAGAAGGTCGTCATCGGGAAGTGGCTGCTCGCCGATACCAGGGTGCTGATCCTCGACGAGCCGACCCGAGGCATCGACGTCGGCGCGAAGGTCGAGATCTATCAGCTCATCAACGAACTGACGGCCTCCGGCCACGCGGTCCTGATGATCTCCAGCGACCTTCCCGAAGTCCTCGGTATGAGCGACCGGGTGCTCGTCATGGCCCAGGGCCGGATCGCCGGCGAACTGCCCGCGCACGAAGCGACCCAGGACGCGGTGATGGCACTCGCCGTCAGCGGCCCGTCCGTAACAACCACCCCAGATGTGAACGATGAAGTGGAGGGCTCCCGTGGCCACTGACACGCTCAAGAGCAATACGGGCGCAAGTGGCGCCTCGGCGCTCCGCCGCATCCTGCTCGACAACGGCGCACTGAGCGCCCTCGTGGTCCTGGTGGTGGCGATGTCGCTGCTCTCCGGTGACTTCCTCACCACTCAGAACCTGCTGAATGTGGGTGTGCAGGCCTCCGTGACGGCGATTCTCGCGTTCGGCGTGACCTTCGTCATCGTCTCGGCAGGGATCGACCTGTCCGTCGGCTCGGTGGCGGCGCTCTCGGCGACCGTACTCGCCTGGATGGCGACGTCCGAGGGTGTCCCCGTGTGGATCGCGGTGATCCTCGCCGTGGTCACGGGCATCGCCTGCGGCCTCGTCAACGGCGCCCTCGTCTCGTACGGGAAACTCCCGCCGTTCATCGCCACGCTGGCGATGCTCTCGATCGGCCGCGGTCTGTCCCTCGTCATCTCGCAGGGCAGCCCGATCCCCTTCCCCGACTCCGTCTCGGTGCTCGGCGACACGCTCGGCGGGTGGCTGCCCGTCCCCGTCCTCGTGATGGTCGCGATGGGGCTGGTGACGGCGGTCGTTCTCGGGCGCACGTACATCGGCCGTTCGATGTACGCCATCGGCGGCAACGAGGAAGCGGCCCGGCTCTCGGGCCTGCGCGTCAGGCGGCAGAAGCTCGTCATCTACGCCCTGTCCGGACTCTTCGCCGCTGTCGCGGGCATCGTCCTCGCCTCCCGCCTGGCCTCCGCGCAGCCGCAGGCCGCGCAGGGCTACGAGCTGGACGCGATCGCCGCGGTCGTCATCGGCGGCGCCAGCCTCGCGGGCGGCGTCGGCAAGGCCTCCGGAACCCTGATCGGCGCGCTGATACTCGCCGTGCTCCGTAACGGCCTCAACCTGCTGTCCGTCTCGGCCTTCTGGCAGCAGGTCGTCATCGGCGTCGTGATCGCGCTCGCGGTCCTGCTGGACACGGTGCGCCGGCGGGCCGGCGGTGGGTCCGCGTCGTCGGCGTCCTCATCCGGTGCTTCCGGGCCCCGGGGCAAGGGAGCCGCGAAAATCGGGATCGCCGCGGTGTGTGTGGCGGCCGTCGTCGCAGCCGTGTCCTTCTTCAACTCCGGCAACTCCGGTACGACCACCAAGGTCGGCATGTCGCTCTCCACGCTCAACAACCCCTTCTTCGTCCAGATGAAGGCGGGCGCGCAGGCCGAGGCGAAGGACGCGGGCATCGACCTCACCGTGACGGACGCGCAGAACGACGCGTCGCAGCAGGCCAACCAGCTGCAGAACTTCACCGGCGCAGGCATGCAGTCGATCATCGTCAACCCGGTGGACTCGGACGCGGTGGGACCTGCCGTGCGGGCCGCCAACAAGGCGGACATCCCGGTGGTCGCCGCCGACCGTGGTGTCAACAAGGCGAACACGGCGACGCTCGTCGCCTCCGACAACGTCGCGGGCGGCAGGCTCGCGGCGAAGTCACTGGCCGAGAAGCTCGGCGGCAAGGGCGACATCGTCGTCCTCCAGGGCACCGCTGGCACCTCCGCCAGCCGCGAGCGGGGCAAGGGATTCACCGAGGGCCTGAAGGCCTACCCGGGGATCAAGGTCGTCGCCTCCCAGCCCGCGGACTTCGACCGCACGAAGGGCCTGGACGTCATGACCAACCTGCTGCAGTCCCACCCGCGCATCACCGGTGTCTTCGCCGAGAACGACGAGATGGCGCTCGGCGCGGTCAAGGCACTCGGCAGCAAGGCCGGAAACTCCGTCGACGTCGTCGGGTTCGACGGCACCCCCGACGGCCTGAAGGCGGTCGCCGCGGGCACGCTGTACGCCTCGGTCGCCCAGCAGCCGAAGGAACTCGGGAAGATCGCCGTGCAGAACGCGGTCGAGGCCGCGCGCGGCAAGCAGGTCGACAGCATGGTCAAGGTGCCGGTGAAGGTCGTGACGGAGAAGAACGTCGCAGACTTCTCCTGAGCCGCCCCACCCCCGCACCTCAGTGAAAGGAGGACAGTGATGCGCGACTACGACCTGCTGGTCGTGGGGTCGGCCAATGCCGACCTGGTGATCGGCGTCGAGCGTCGACCCGCGCCGGGCGAGACCGTGCTCGGTTCCGATCTCGCCGTCCACCCCGGCGGCAAGGGAGCCAACCAGGCCGTCGCCGCCGCCCGCCTCGGCGCCAGGACCGCGCTGCTCGCCCGGGTCGGCGACGACGCCCATGGGCAGCTGCTGCTGGAATCGCAGCGCGCAGCCGGTGTCGAGACCGGTGGTGTCCAGGTCGGCGGGGCGCCCACCGGCGTCGCGCTGATCACGGTGGACCCGTCGGGTGACAACAGCATCGTGGTCTCGCCCGGGGCCAACGCCCTGCTGACCCCTGGTGACATCCGGGCCGCCGACGGCCTGCTCGCAGGCGCCCGGGTCGTCTCGGCGCAGCTGGAGATCCCTCTGGATACCGTGGCCGAGGTCGTACGCACCCTGCCGGCCGGTGTCCGGTTCGTACTGAACCCGTCGCCGCCCGCACCGCTGCCCGCGGACGTACTCGCCGCCTGCGACCCATTGGTCGTCAACGAGCACGAAGCCCGGTTCACGCTCGGCGATGCGGCAGGGCCGGGCCCGGAGGACTGGGCGCGGGAGCTTCTCGCGCTCGGCCCGCGCTCGGTGGTGGTGACGCTGGGTGCGCAGGGCGCGCTGGTCGCCGACGGCCGCACAGGGACCGTGGTGCGGGTCCACAGCCCCCGGGTCGACGCCGTGGACACCACCGGTGCCGGTGACGCGTTCACCGCCGCCCTCGCCTGGCGGCTCAGCCTGGGCGAGGACCTCGCGACGGCTGCCGCCTTCGCCGTCCGGGTGGGCGCCGCCGCCGTCACCAGGGAAGGCGCGCAGGCGTCCTTCCCGACCGCCGAGGAGGTCTCCGCGCTGTGAAGAAGGCCGGAATTCTCAACCGTCATCTGGCCGGGGCACTGGCCGAACTGGGCCATGGCGACAGGGTCCTCGTCTGCGACGCGGGCATGCCCGTCCCGGCCGGTCCGCGGGTCGTCGATCTGGCCTTCCGCGCCGGGATCCCTTCCTTCGCCGACGTGCTCGAAGGGCTGCTGGACGAGCTGGTGATCGAGGGCGCCACGGCCGCGCAGGAGGTGCGGGAGGCGAATCCCGAGGCCGCCCGGCTGCTGGCAGGGTGCTGGCCGGAGCTGGAGCTGGTATCGCACGACGAGCTCAAGGCGCTGTCGGCAGGGGCGCGGCTGGTGGTACGTACCGGAGAGGCACGGCCCTACGCGAACGTGCTGCTGCGCTGCGGCGTCTTCTTCTGACACGCGTGCGTACGAGTGAGGCCCGGCACCGCGACTCGGTGCCGGGCCTCACTGCGTGCCCTGGCGGCCCGGCAACTCAGCGCGCCCGCGCCGGCCTGAGGTCACCCAGCCGTGGCGTACGCTCCACATGCCACCGTCGGCGCTCGCGCCACGCATTCCGTCCAGGACGCCTTCGCCGGCGAGGGCGAGCAGGCGGGTGTCCTGGAGTGAGGCGAAGGCAACCGTACGGTCAGGGGCCCAGTCGGTACTCCGGCGCAGGCGGCGGGCAAGTTGGGCGAAGCCGAGCGGGGGCGGCTGCGACCACCCAGGCATCAGGTGACTCATGGGTCAGCCTCCTCGCGGGGCGTAGCCAGGAAGCCGCCGACTCGGGCCAGTCGACCAGAGCCAGGACCGTTCCGCCGCCGGCCCGCCAGGCGGTGCTGAAGGCTTCGGCCGCCGTTCTGGACGCGTCGTCGCGGCTGTGACCGACGGAAACGGTCTCGATGCGGGATCCGGGGTACCTCAGCAGCCCGATGAGTGCGCTGAGTTCGGCCTCGGTGTGCGGGGACGGGAGCGGCAGGCCGCCGTACTCGGCGAGATCCGAGGCGGGGATCAGAGGTGAGCGGTCCTGCTTTGGATGTTTCCGTTCTGCTCTCACAGCCTGAGGTTTTCGGGCGCGAGAAGCTGGCGGTAATCGGACGCCGCACTGGGACCTGTTGCAGGGGCCGGACTCCAGGGCATCGAAGGGGTTCGCCACGATGCCCCGATGGCGCTGTGCGATGCCATGCCGAGTTGGTTCACTTGCAATTGGTTGTGCTGTTTCAGCAAGATGGTGGACGTGGATGAGCTGAGCACTGTACTGGCCGCTGTCGGGCCGCGACTGCGCGCGCTGCGCAGACAGCGTGGCATCACGCTGGCCGACCTGGCGGAGACGACCGGCGTCTCGGAGAGCACGCTCTCGCGACTGGAGAGCGGTGGGCGGCGGCCGACCCTGGAACTGCTGCTGCCCCTGGCCCGCGCCTACGGAGTGCCGCTCGACGAACTCGTCGGCGCACCCCGGACCGGGGACCCGCGCGTGCACCTTCGTCCGGTACGCCGGTCCGGGATGACATTCGTGCCGCTGAGTCGCCGGGCCGGCGGAATGCAGGCGCACAAGCTGGTGATCCCACCCAGCCGACGGGACACCGAACCCGACCTGAAGGTCCACGAGGGGCACGAGTGGGTCTACGTCCTGAGCGGCCGGCTGAGGCTGCTCCTCGGGGACCAGGACCTGATTCTCGAACCCGGGGAGGTGGCGGAGTTCGACACCCACCTGCCGCACTGGCTGGGATCTACCGACTCCGATGCGGTCGAACTGCTCGTCCTCTTCGGCCCGCAGGGTGAGCGTGCCCATCTGCGCGCCCGTACGACCTGACCGCATGTGGTGGTCCGCGCCCGCTCACGGGGCGGCCGGCTGTCAGGGAGCGCACGCCGCCGGCCGGCGCACGGGAGTCACCGACCAGTGGGACGACCGGGACGGAGCAGCGTGTCGAGTCCATGGCGGCGATTCCCCAGCGCGCGCTCGCAGCCGGCTGCCTCAGCATCCGGGCTGAAGGCATCGACGAACCGGTTCTCCCTCCGGCACGCCACCGCGGCATCGGTGTCGGCGGCCACGAGATCGGCGTTGATCGCCGCCGCGGCCTGCACTCCGGAAGCCGCGGCGGCGGGGACCCCGCCCAACAGGTCGGTGACGTTTCCGGCGACCCACACCCCCGCGACACCGGTGAACCCGCTCGCGTCCGATTCCACGTAACTCCCCACGCCCATAGGGTGTTCCACCGCAGTCAGGCCGAGGCCCGCGAGCACATCGCCACGGGCGTCGAACCGAGGCGCCACCACCAAGGCCCGCACAGGCACCCGCAGGCCGGAGGAGAGCCGTACGGCCGACAGGCGGTCATCGCTCACTTCGAGAGCCGAGACCACTCCGTCGACCACGCTGATTCCGCGAGCGGCCAACCGCTCCCACTGCTCCTCGCCCGGGTCGTCCGCGGTGTGCAGGAAGAGAGTCACGTCCGGTGACAACTGCCGGAACAGCAGCGCCTGATGCACTGCGGCCGGCCCGTCGGCCAGCACTCCGATCGGCGCGTCGCGCACCTCCCAGCCGTGGCAGTACGGGCAGTGCAGCACGTCACGGCCCCACCGCTCCCGCAGGCCGGAGACAGCGGGGAGTTCGTCCACCAGCCCGGTGGCCACCAGCAGCCGCCGTGCACCGTAGCTCCGGCCCCCGGCGGTGTCCACGATGAACCGTTCGCGGTCACGGCGGACGGCCACCACCCGGTCGGACACGACCCGGCCGCCGTAACCGGCGACCTCCTCCTGGCCGGCCCGCAGCAGCTCGCGCGGCGCGATTCCGTCGCGCGACAGCAGTCCATGGACCCCGGACGCCGGCGCGTTGCGCGGCTCCCCGGAGTCGACCACCAGCACCGACCGCCGGGAACGGGCCAAAGTCAGAGCGCCGGACAGTCCGGCGACCCCACCTCCGACAACCACGACATCTACAACAGCATCGGCCTCAGTGAGGCCGTTCTTCTCCGTCTCATCCATACGGCCACTCTGCGAGTCACCCGAGCACGGACGCAAATTTTATTGCCGTTATGGCAAGTCTACAGACGATCGAGCGAGGCGCATCGGGCTCCGCACCCGGGAGCGCACCTATCTGCCGCAGTCCGTCGTGAAGAGCGGCGGCCGCCTCGACTTCACCCGCTCCAGCACCCCGGACAAGAAATGGGCGACCTCACCGAAGGCGGCACCCCCGTCGTACCGGACGGGCGAAGGCCCCTTCCTGGCGGGCGCGACCCCGAACCGGATCACGGCCGTACCGGGCGGTGAGGCGGCCGAACTCACCGTCGACGCCCAGCGCCTGGGCGGGCACGACCAGACACTGACCGTCACTGCGGAGCCGCGAAGGGGCTGAGGGCCACGCCGGCGGCACAACGGCTGAGGCTGGACGCCAGGACCGGTGCCGGGCGTGCCACGCTCAAGATCGAGGCAGACCCCGGGATGCCGGGGGGCTACCACGAAGTTCCGCTGACGGTCCGTGGAACCGCGACGGACAAGGATCCGCTGCACTTTTCCGCGATCGTGCTGGTCGCCCCTGCGGGCAGCCTGGCCGCCGGGTACGACAACGCCGGTTCGTCCGGCGACGCCGACCGCGGCCAGGGCAACTACGACGGGGACGGCAGCAGCTACTCCCGCCAGGCCCTCGCTGCCGCGGGTCTCGACGGAGGGGCCCGGGTCGAGGCTTCGGGCGCGTCCTTCGTCTGGCCGGCAGCTCCGCAGGGCAGCCCCGACAACGCGGTCGCAGCCGGTCAGCGGCTCGAACTGGCGGACCGGGCCGAGAACGCGGAGAAGCTGCTGTTCGTCGGATCCGCCACCCACGGCGACCAACGGGGCAGCGCGACGGTGACCTTCACCGACGGCACCACCGCTGCCACCGACCTGGCGTTCGGCGACTGGACGCTGCCGGGCGGCGGAACGGACCCGGTGTTCGACAACACGGTTGTGGCCCGCACCGATCACCGCAACGAGTCAGGGGGCCGCGGCCCTGCCGCGTACGTGTTTGCGACAGCGCCCTTCTCGGTGCCCGACGGAAAGCGGATCAAGAGTGTGACGCTGCCCGTCAACGCCAATCTGCACGTCTTCGCCGTCTGACTCGGCTGACCGGCGCGCGGTCCGTCGGTGAGTGTCGGCCGGGAAGCCGGGTGGGCCTCCGACCCATGCCGTGCCCGAGCCGCATGACGTGGTGACGTGAAGGGCGCCTGGTGGGCATCGACCCAGTTCAGGCGCCCTTCTCTCGATCCTGGACACCGGACGACGAGCTGTTGGCGCAGAATCCGGCGCGGGCGGCGTCAGGCGACCCAATGCGGCCGCCGGGTCGCGGACGAGGGTGGAAGGCCGTCGGCGAGCGCGGTGGCCATGCGGCGCACGGCTTCGCGCAGGGTGTCGGGAGACGTCGTGTACGGAATGCGGAGGCGCTGTTCGAAGATGCCGGGGTCGGTGGCGAAGTAGGCGCCGCCCTCGATCCGCACCCCGTAGTCCAGGGCGCGCTCGGCCAGCGGTGAGGCGATGGGCTCGCCGAGGTCGACCCACAGCGAGAGACCGCCGGGCGGCAGCTGCCAGGTCCACTGCGGAATGTGCTCGGCCAGGGCAGTGGCCAGGGCGGCGCGCTGCTCGCGCATGTGGTCCAGGCGTGGCGGCAACAGCTCGTCGGCCTGATCCAGCAGGGCGAGGGCCAGGAGCTGGTCAAGGACCGAGCCGCCCATGTCGGTGGCGATTCGTTGGCCGGCGAGCTCGGTCACCAGCCGCGACGGGGCACGCAGCCAGCCGATGCGCAGACCGCCCCAGTGGGTCTTGCTCATCGAGCCGATGGTGATGACCTGGCCGTTCCCACCGGGCAGGGCATGGGCGGCGAAGGGCATTGGGGCCGGGACGTCGAGGGCGAGGTCGGCGAGGGTCTCGTCGATGACCAGCCAGGTGCCGGAGCGCTGAGCGACGCGCAGGATGCGGGCGCGCTCCTCATCGGGCATGAGGCAACCCGTGGGGTTGTGGAAGTCGGGGATCAGGTAAGCCAGTTGGGGCACCACTTGGCGCAGGGTCGATTCGATGATCTCGATGTCCCAGCCGGTGTCGGTCACCGGGGCCGACACGGTACGGAGCTGGGCGCGACGCATGGCCTCCAGTGCGTTCGGGTAGGACGGATTCTCGACCATGATCCGGTCGCCGGGTCGGCACAACAACCCCAGGACCAGTGTGAGTGCGTGCTGGGCGCCGGAGGTCAGCAGGATCTGTTCGGGCACGGTGGCCAGGCCGCGCCGAGTGAAACGTTCGGCGATGACGGCGCGCAGTTCCGGAAGCCCGTAGGGGTGGTAGCCGGGTGTGTGAGCGTGCTCGGCCAGCCGGGGGGCGACCTGGACGAGGGCGTCGACGAGCGTCTGTTCCGGCAGACCGGGCGCGGCCCTGGCCAGGTCGATCGCGGTGTCCTGCGGTCCGAGGAGTCGGGTGATGCCGCTGGGCGCACGGCCTTCCGGCAGGGCCGTCCAGGTGCCGGAGCCCTGACGGCTGTGCGCGTAGCCGCTCTCGCGCAGCAGGTCGTACACGGCGGTGACGGTGGCCCTGCTGGTCTTCAGAGCGGCGGCCAGCTCTCGCTCGGCAGGCAGTCTGACGTGCAAGGCGATCCGTCCGTCCAGAATCAGCGCGCTGATCGCCTGGGCCAGGTGTCGGTAGGCGGGCCTCATTCCCGTCGGGTCGGGCAGCAGCGCGGCGAGCTGTCGGCTCCCCAGGGTCCGGCCGGTACGGTTCGCCCGGTCCACCGGTCGGAACGGATTCGAGTCCGCCATACCACTCTCCCCGGATTGGCCGTGTTGTCTGGGCCAATCACTGTACAGACTCGCCGCCTGTGGCCTTGAGCCACCCGAACTCGCTGGAGGCGACTGGTATGGAGCAGGAGAACATCGACCGCTGCGAGCCCGAACCCTGGCGCGGTGACGAGGAACGCACTGCCGCTCCACCGGTGCTCAAGAGGCGCCCGTCCGCGCCCTCCCTCACCTACGTCCCCTTCGACGAGCAACTGCGCAGGCGCCTTCCTCAGCTCTTCATCGGTCTCGCCCTGTACGGATTCAGCCTCTCGCTCACGGTCCGAGCCTCGTTGGGCGTCAACCCCTGGAGCGTCCTCAACGAGGGTCTGGCGCACCACACCTCCCTGAGCTTCGGCACGATCACGGGCGCCGTCGGGGTTCTCGTGCTCCTGTTGTGGATCCCGCTCAAGCAGAGGCCGACGTTCGGCACCGTCGCGAACATCGTCGTCCTGGCGTGTTCGTCCGACCTCGGCCTCCTGCTCGTCCCCGAGGGCCTCGGCTTTCCCGCCAGGGTCGGCCTGCTCGTCGGAGGTGTCTTCCTCAACGGGTTCTCCGTCGCCGTCTACGTCGGCGCGCGCTTCGGCCCCGGCCCCCGGGACGGTCTGATGACCGGCGCGTCCGCCGCGACCGGGCGTTCCATCCGGCTCATCCGCACCCTGATCGAGATCACCGTGCTCGGCGTGGGCTGGCTGCTCGGTGGAAGGGTGGGGGCCGGCACGGTGCTGTACGCACTCGCGGTCGGCCCGACCACGCAGCTCTTCATGCCGTGGTTCGCCTACCGCAGCACTGCCGAACGCGCTGCGACGGAAGCGCGATCAGGGAGGGCGACCCCGACCGCACCGGTCAAGGCTTGAGAAGGACGCGCGGAGGGAGGTGCCGTAATAGTCGTGCGCCCGCCAGGGATTACGGGACAGCCCTTATAGCCTGGAGCCCGATGCGAGAGTGTCTGCCCGAAGTTGCCGGCGGTTCATGGACACGATCACTTCATATGGAGGCGTTGATGGCCGTTCGCCGTGTCGTGCCCAACATCCAGTCGGAGACCGTACAGGAGAGCCGCGACTTCTACGGTCTGCTGGGCCTCGAAGAGGTCATGAACCACGGCTGGATCATGACGCTTGCCTCTCCGTCCGCTCCGACGGCGCAGGTCAGCTTCATGACGAACGACAGGACCGCACCGGTCGTGCCCGACCTGAGCGTCGAGGTGGACGACGTGGACGCCGCCTACGCGGTCGTGCGTGACAGCGGTGCGGAGATCCTGCACCCGTTGCAGGACGAGGAATGGGGCGTACGCCGGTTCTTCGTCCGGGACCCCAACGGTCGGGTCGTCAACGTGCTCGGCCACCGATAGGGGCCATCGCGCCAGCCGCTCCTACGACCGAGCGGGGGAGCCCCTGGGAACTGCTGCACCGGGTACCGCTGCTGGCCCTCACGGGTCCCGTCCGCCGGGGAAGCCCGCCCCCTCCGACGAACCGCGGTACCGCGCGTCCGTGCGCGGTTGTGCGCGTCCACCGGCCCTGTCGCCGATCACGTGACGTCCGCGGCATCGTCGGGCCGGAGCGCGTGGAACCAGTGCTTCCCCGGCGCGCGGTCTGCGGCGGCCACCGCTCTTGCCGACCCGTCGGCCCGAGAACCCGGATGGACCCGCATCGTTCGCGTGGGCCACCGGCAGGCAGTAGGACAGAGATGACGGGTGGCAGGGAGGAGTGGGCCGGGATGCAGATCGTTGTCGACCTCAATCGCTGCCAGGGGTATGCGCAGTGCGTCTTTCTCGCCCCGCAGGTGTTCGAGCTGCATGGCGAGGAGGCCCTGATGTTCACGCCGACCGTGCCCGCAGACCAGTATGAGCGCGTCCGCCGGGCAGCGGTGGCCTGTCCGGTACAGGCCATCCTCGTCGGCGAGCCTGCGGGCGTCGGCGCTCCGTGAGTGGCATCGGCCGGATCGTCGTCGTCGGTGCGTCGCTGGCCGGTCTGCGCGCCGCCGAGACGTTGCGTGACGAGGGCTTCGCCGGATCGCTGACCCTTGTGGGGGAGGAACCCCACCCTCCTTACGACAGACCCCCGCTGTCCAAGCAGGTGCTGCTCGGGCGGGTCCACGCGCATGACGTCGGGCTGCCGAGCCGCCGCGAGGTGGACGCCCGATGGAAGCTCGGTGTCCGCGCCGTCGGGGTCGACCCGATCAAGAAAAGCGTGATCCTCGCCGATGGCGAAGAGCTTCCCTTCGACCGGCTGCTGATCGCCACCGGGACCCGGGCCCGACCGTGGGCGAACTCCGACGAAGCCCGCCTGGACGGCGTAATCACCCTGCGGACGAATGACGACGCGGCCCGCCTCGCCGAACTCCTCGACGCAGGACCGCGCCGGGTCCTGGTGATCGGTGCCGGATTCATCGGCTCGGAGATCGCGTCAGCCTGCCGGGAGCGCGGGCTCGACGTAACGGTCGCCGAACGGGGACCCTCGCCTCTCGTCGGCGCGCTCGGCGGGACGCTCGGCAGCTATGCGGGGCGGCTGCAGCGTGCGCACGGGGTCGACCTGCGCTGCGGCGTGACCGTTACCGCTCTGAAGGGCAGCAACGGCCGGCTCACCGGCGCCGAGTTCTCCGACGGCCGGCGGATCGACGCCGATGTCGCCGTGGTCGCACTGGGAGCCATCCGCAACACCGAATGGCTCGACGGATCAGGCCTGGCCGCGGGCCCGCGAGGCGTCGCCTGCGACGCGGGATGCCGTGCCTTCGACATGTACGGGATCGTCACCGACGATGTCTTCGTCGCCGGAGACGTGGCACGCTTCCCGCATCCGCTCTTCGAGTACCAGATGCTCTCCCTCGAACACTGGGGCAACGCGGTTGCACAGGCCGAAGTGGCGGCCCACAACATGATCAACCCGGGACCACGCAGGCGCCCGCACCTGTCCGTACCCGCCTTCTGGTCCAGCCAGTTCGGCCTCAACATCAAGTCCGTGGGCGTACCGACCTTCTCCGATCAAGTGGTCATCGCCCAGGGCTCGTTGCGCGAGGGCCGGTTCGTCGCCGTGTACGGCTACCGGGGACGTGTCACCGCCGCGGTCAGTGTGAACCGTGCCAAATGGCTGGAGCACTACCAGTACCTCATCGAGACGGCTGCACCGTTCCCACCCGCCCCCGGTGCCGCCGACCTGTCGGGTTCGTCCACGCCCGTCCCCTCCGACGTGCCGTCACCTCAGCTGCTCTCGCACGGACCGACCGTGGCTCTCACCGGTCATCTGCCGGACCGGCACCTGATTCTGGTGCGGGCCGAATCACCCCCGACCGCCGCCCACACTCGATGAGGAGCCCCACGCATGCCCCCGGACACCCTCTTTGAACGCATCACCGACTACACGAACCGCGCCGACCCGTATCCGCTCTACGCAGAACTCCGCGAGAACGGCGTGTCACTGCAGGGCGACGGCAGCTACCTGGTGGGCACCTACCATGAGATCGCCGCCCTGCTCCACGACCCGCGGATCAGCTCGGACCTGCGTAACCGAACGGATCCCGACCCGCTGCTTGCCAGGTCGGACGACATGCCGCCGGCCTTCATCGGCGTCGACGATCCCGAACACGACCGGCTCCGCCGCATCGCCATGCGTCCTTTCGGTCCACCGCACACCCCGGGACGGATCGACGCCCTGCAGGGCGACATCACCCGGATCGCCGACGAACTGATCCACGAGTTCCGGGGCAAGGACCGGATCGACCTCGTCGACGACTTCGCCTACCCGCTGCCCGTCACGGTGATCTGCGGGCTCCTGGGCGTGCCCCAGGAAGATGTGCCCCGCGTCCGTGCCTGGACGAACACGATCATCGCCGGCTTCGACTTCAGTCACGGGGAGGACCCGGAGCAGCGTCGACAGTCGGCCATGGAGGCGCGGGACGCGATGGCGCACTATCTGGGGGACCTCGCCGAGAAGCGGCGCGGCCACCCGTCCGGCGACATGCTCTCCGCCCTGGCCAACGACGAAGGACCCGGAGGCCGTCTCACCCAGCCGGAACTGATGGCCACCGCTGTACTGCTGCTCATCGCCGGACACGAGACGACCGTCAACCTGATCACCAACGGCATGCTCACCCTCCTGCGCCACCCCGACATCCTGGCGAAGCTGCGCGCCGCACCCGAACTCATGCCGAGGGCCGTGGAGGAACTGCTGCGCTACGAGCCCCCGGTCCAGTTCCTGCCGCAGCGCTCACCGCTCACCGACATCGAGGTCGCGGGCGTCACCATTCCGAAGGGCGCCTCTCTGATCCTTGTGCTCGCCTCCGGCAACCGGGACCCCCTGAGGTTCGACGCCCCGGACGATTTCGACCCGATGCGTGAGGACAATCAGCACTTCGGCTTCGGCAGTGGCATCCACAACTGCTTCGGCGCCCCGCTTGCCCGCGTCGAGGCACAGATCGCACTCGATGCGCTCGTGCGCAGCCTCGACGACCCCCGCCTGGTCGAGGACCCACCCCCGTACCGGCGCAGTCCAGTGCTGCGCGGTCCCCGTCATCTCATGATCCAGCACGCCGCAGGAGCGTAGACGGAAGACCGTCGCGGCTCCGCCGAGGCAGCGATCTCGATCGTGGGCGCGGGGTACCGGAAGCGCTCATGCCACCAATGGGCGGTCGCTCGGGGCGACGGGGGCCGGCAGCTCGGTGGAGCCGCTCAGATACCGGTCCGCCGCGGCCGCGGCGGACCGTCCCTCTGCGATGGCCCACACCACGAGCGACTGGCCACGTCCCGCGTCGCCGGCGATGAAGACCCCGTCCGTCCCGGTGCGGACCGTCCGCTCGGGGCTCCGGGCCCGCTCCGCCGTCTCGGCGGCGAAGTGGGCATCCCGGGCGAAGTTACCGCGGCCGTCCAGCGTGAGTGCGAGTTGCCTCATCAGACCGGTGCCCCGTTCGGGACCGTAGAAGCCGAGGGCGAGCAGGACCAGATCCGCCGATATCACGTGTTCGGTGTCGGGTCGCGGCCTTCTGTCCTCGGGTTCCACCTCCGCCAGGCGTATGCCGCGCACGTGGCCCTGCCCGTCCCCTTCGAGACGGAGGGTGGCGGAGGAGAAGATCCGTGGATCCGTACCCTTCCGCTCCCGGCCCTCTTCATGCGCATGGGAGATCCGGTAGACCTTCGGATACGTGGGCCAGGGCTCGGTGTCCCGACGGACCTCGCCGGGCTCCGGATTGATGTCCAGCTGCACCACGGACGTCGCGCCCTGACGCAGTGCGGTGCCCAGACAGTCCGAACCGGTGTCCCCGCCTCCGATGATCACCACGTGCTTGCCCTCGGCCGTGACGGGGGACGAGACGTAGTCGCCCTCCCCGACCCGGTTGGCGAAGGTCAGATAGTCCATGGCCTGATGGATGCCGTGCAGCTCACGGCCGGGTACCGGCAGCTCCCGTTGTCCCCTGGCTCCGACGGCCACGACCACCGCGTCATGACGTCTTGTGAGCTCGATGGCATCGAGATCGCTGCCGACGTCCACACCCGTGCGGAACTTCGTGCCCTCCGACCGCATCTGCTCGATGCGGCGGTTCAAGTGCTGCTTCTCCATCTTGAACGCGGGTATGCCGTAGCGCAGCAGTCCGCCGACGCGGTCGGCGCGCTCATAGACGGCGACGGTGTGACCGATGCGGGTGAGTTGCTGTGCTGCCGCCAGTCCGGCCGGCCCGGAACCGATGATGGCGACGGTCTTCCCGCTGAGCCGCTCGGGCGGTCGCGGTGGCGCGTACCCGCGCGCCCAGATCTCGTCGGCGATCGCCTGCTCGACGTTCTTGATCGTCACAGGATCCGTATTGATGGTGAGCACGCAGGCGTCCTCACATGGGGCCGGGCACAGCCGCCCGGTGAACTCGGGGAAGTTGTTCGTGGCGTGCAGCCGCTCGGCGGCGGCCCACCAGTCGTCCTTCGCGGCGTACGCGTTCCACTCGGGGATCAGGTTGCCCAGCGGACAGCCGCTGTGACAGAACGGTATGCCGCAGTCCATGCAGCGCCCCGCCTGCTCGGACACGAGCGGAAGCCGAGCCTGCCCCGCATAGACCTCGTCCCAGTCGCCCAGCCGTTCCTCGACGGGGCGCGCCGGTACGGGCCGACGGGGAACTTTGAGGAAGCCGTGGGGGTCGGTCATGCTCCGCCTCCATCGCCCAATTGCGGTGTACCGGCGTTTTGCCCAGCGTACGCCCGGTTCATCCCTCTTTCATCGGGTTGTGGTATGGCTACTCGAAGCGTGTGGTGTCGCCCGCTCCCCGGCGTACGATCTCCGCTTCTCCGTCGGAGAAATCGATGACCGTGGTCGGTTCGGTGCCGCAGTCTCCCGAGTCGACCACGGCGTCCACCACGTGGTCGAGCCGCTCCTTGATCTCCCAGCCCTGCGTCAACGGCTCGTCCTCGTCGGGAAGGAGCAGCGTGCTGGACAGCAGCGGCTCACCGAGCTCGGCGACCAGGGCCTGAGCGACGGCATGGTCGGGAATGCGGACTCCGACCGTCTTCTTCTTGGGGTGCAGCAGCTGCCGCGGCACCTCCTTAGTCGCAGGGAGGATGAAGGTGTAGCTGCCGGGCGTGGCTGCCTTGATCGCGCGGAACACGTCGTTGTCGATGTGCACGAACTGGCCCAGCTGCGCGAAGTCCTCGCACACAAGGGTGAAGTGGTGACGATCGTCGAGGTTACGGATCGACCGGATGCGGCTGATGCCGTCACGGTTGCCCAGCTGGCATCCCAGGGCGTAGCAGGAGTCCGTCGGGTACGCGACGAGCGCACCGGAGCGGATGCTGTCAGCGACGCTGCTGATGGCGCGCCGCTGAGGATTTTCGGGGTGCACGTCAAAGTACTTTGCCATCCGCCGAGCCTATGCGATGCGCACGGCCGTGGTCAGGGACCGGATCGCACTGGTGGGGCGGACGGCCCCCCCGGTGCTTGAGCTTTCACGCTCCTGGTGAGTACCGGCTGCTACCGTTGATGGCCTCAATCATCTTCACTTGCCCGTTCTTGCGGTTTGCCGGCTTCTCCGTCTGCCGGGAATTCCTCGATACGTGCCGCACATCGAGGAAGGCTCCCCAATGACGCGCTCAGCTCGCACGAACGCCCCGACGGGTGAATTCGCCCTGCCTGACACGGTCACCCCGGCCCTCCCGGCGGTGGCGTCGTTCGCCGATCTGGACCTGCCGCTCGCCCTGCTGGAGACGCTCACCGGCCGGGGCGTGGACCATCCGTTCCCGATTCAGGCGGCGACGCTGCCTAACTCCCTCGCGGGCCGGGACGTCCTGGGCCGGGGGCGCACCGGATCGGGCAAGACTCTGGCTTTCGGCCTGGCGCTGCTGACGCGGATCGCGAGCCTGCGCGCGGAGCCGAAGCAGCCGCTCGGGCTGATCCTGGTCCCCACCAGGGAACTGGCCCAGCAGGTCGGCGAGGCGCTCGCACCGTACGCCCAGGCTCTGAAGCTGCGGATGGTCACAGTGGTCGGCGGCATATCGATCGGCAGGCAGGCCGGTGCGCTGCGCGCCGGGGCGGAGGTCGTCGTAGCGACCCCCGGACGCCTGCACGACCTCATCGAGCGCAAGGACTGCCGCCTGGACCGGGTGCGTATCACCGTGCTGGACGAGGCCGACCAGATGTGCGACATGGGCTTCCTGCCCCAGGTCACCGAACTGCTCGATCAGGTGCGCCCCGACGGGCAGCGCATGCTGTTCTCGGCGACCTTGGACCGCGATGTCGACCTGCTGGTCCGCAGCTACCTCCACGACCCGGCGGTCCACTCGGTCGACCCGTCGGCGGGGGCGGTCACGACCATGGAACACCACGTGCTGACCGTCCACGGCGCCGACCGGTACGCCGTCACGACCGAGATCGCGGCCCGCGACGGCCGGGTGCTCCTGTTCCTGGACACCAAGCATGCGGTCGACCAATTGACCAAGCATCTGCGGGCCAGTGGTGTCCGTGCGGCCGCGCTGCACAGCGGAAAGTCCCAGCCCCAGCGCACGCGCACCCTCGCCCA
Source organism: Streptomyces sp. NPDC005262 (assembly GCF_042872425.1). Taxonomy (NCBI): domain Bacteria; kingdom Bacillati; phylum Actinomycetota; class Actinomycetes; order Kitasatosporales; family Streptomycetaceae; genus Streptomyces; species Streptomyces sp. NPDC005262. The sequence goes on along the minus strand of NZ_JBIAKK010000003.1, from coordinate 130,065 downwards.
GTTCAAGAACGGTCAGGTCACCGCGCTGGTGGCCACCAATGTCGCGGCCCGGGGCCTGCACGTGGACGACCTGGACCTGGTGGTCAACGTCGACCCGCCCAGCGACCACAAGGACTATCTGCACCGTGCAGGGCGCACCGCCCGTGCCGGTGAGTCCGGCAGTGTCGTCACCCTGGTCCCTTCGAGCGGGCGCCGCGAAATGAGCAGGCTCATGGCTGACGCCGGCATCACGCCGAAGATCACCGCGGTGCGCTCGGGCGAGGCGGAACTGAGTCGGATCACCGGTGCCCGGACCCCCTCGGGCGTTCCCCTCGACGGCGGTCCTGCGGCAGCGCGGCCGAAGAGCGGCAACGCCCCGTTCCGCGGCATGGGTGCCCCCCGGGGCGAATCCGGGCGCACCGGTGGCGGATCCCGCCGGGGCGGTGATGCCCGCAAGATGGCCGAGGCCCGCAGGGCCGCACGGGTACGCCGCGGCTCCGAGTAAGCGCCTGGCGGTAGAGCCGCAGCTCGCCTTTCTCGGGTCCGTCCGGCGGTACATGTGGCACATCTGCGCCGAGTGCGGTAGACCGCCGTTGAACGGGCTGCTTCGTGCGACTTGGGTCAACCGTCAGTTCCAGAGCCGGTATGTCATTTCGCTCGGCATCTGTGACGGCTTGTGGCCCGTGTAGACGAGGTGCATCTCGGTGTAGTGCTGCTTCCCAGGATGCTTCTGCCATGGCTTCGGGCGGTCGAGCCTGACGTCCACCGGATAGGAGTGGAACTTGCCCGCAGCACAGTAGGGCCGGCAGTCGTTCAGTACGTTGAGCCCGCTGCCCGTGGCGAATTTCGGCTTCCAGGCCGACCACCGGAGCGCGGTGAGGATGCTGTTGCCGTCCCCGCAGGCAATCAGGAACGTGCCTGGGTGTGCTTGAGGCTTCGAGAAGCAGTCGACGATCACGGTGTCGGGCGACTTCGGCTTCGTGGCGGCCGATGCCGGTACGACGGCCGTTGCGAGGGACACCGCGGCACAGATCAGGACCGCTGTCCTCAGTTTGAGTCTCTGCATGTCCGCTCCCCAGCAGTCTCTACTCCGGGCCCATGAGGCCTCGCGTACGCCCTGCCCGCTCCGCGGTGCGGGCCGCGGAGACCGGAGCAGGTGCCTGACGGCGCTTCCGGCCTCTCCTCAACGGATGTTCCGCTATCGACGCTACGGCCGAGCATGGGGACGCACCACCCACACAGGTAACAACTTCGCAAAGTAGTAAATATGCCTCCATCTGCCTCGCCTCCTCTCGGCCTCTGCTTCGTGAGGCGGATGCCGGGTGAGACAACAAAGGTGACATCTCGGCAAGGAGTTGGCCTCGTGACTACCACGCACGCCATGGGCCCCATCGCTTCTTCGTGACGAGTTCGGCCCTTGAACCTCCCGCGACGGGAGGTTCTACCGTGTTCGACGTGATCGGGAAGGACGCCACCGGACGCCGGTGGAGCATCGGGGACCTTGCGCACGCGAGCGGGCTGACCGTGCGCGCGCTGTACCACTACGACGAGATCGGCCTGCTGAGCGCGAGCGAGCGCACCGCCTCAGGGCACCGCCGCTACACCGAAGGTGATCTGCGGCGGCTGTACCGGATCCGGGCGCTGCGTGCTCTCGGGCTGTCGCTGGAGCAGATCGCGGGAGTGCTCGAGGACTCTTCCGACGATCTGGTGACACTGCGCGCCCTACTGGCCACTCAGCTTTGCAACTTGCAGGAGCAGGCCGAACGCATCCACCGGCTCAGTAGCCGGATTCACGGGTTGGTGCGTCAGCTGGACGAATCGTCGCTGCCCGATCCGGATCAATTCATGACGACCTTGGAGATGATCTCGGTGTACGAGACCGGTTTCACGCAGGAGCAGCGGGAGCAACTTGCCGAGCGCAGGGCCGAACTCGGCCCTGACGCCGTGAACGCGGCCAGGAACCGATGGGCGGAGCTGGTCGAACAGCTCCTCGCCCATGTGCGGGACAGCACCCCCGTCGACGATCCGCAGGTGCAGGACCTGGTCGGGTGCTGGGATGAACTGGGCGCCACGTTCCACGCCGTCGGCGAGCAGGGCGAGCGGACCAAGGCTGCAGCTCGGCGCATGTGGCAGGACAACAGCGCCGAACTCAGCCGCCGTCTACCCTGGCCCGCTGACCGGATGACCGCTCTGGTCGGCTATCTGGAACGGGCGCGGCAGGCCCGCTGACCGGTCGCCCACGGCGACACATGGTGGCCGCACCCCTTGGCTCGGAGGAAGTGTCGTCCACCCGGCCGACCTACGCTGACGTCTTCCCTGCGTGCGGGGCGCGCGGCGGGGAAGGCGTCAGGATCCAGTGTCACCTGGCGGAACCGATGTCGGGATCCCGATGAGATCGCTTGCATGCCCTGGCACGGAACGGCGACGACCGGCACGCTGGACGCATGACGAACAACACCGACCAGGCCACCATGCGCGCGATCAGTCAGGACGTCTACGGAACCCCGGACGTGCTCAGGGAAGTCCGGCTCCCGAAACCCGTTCCGGGCCCGAGCCAGGTTCTGGTCGCCGTCCGGGCGGCCGGCGTCAATCCCACCGACTGGAAGCACCGGGCGAACCGCCTGTTCCTCGACCGCCTTCCGCTCGTCCTCGGCTGGGACGTCTCCGGAGTGGTCGAGGCCGTCGGTTACGGGGTCACCCTCTTCAAGCCGGGTGACGAGGTCTTCGGCATGCTGCCGTACCCGTACGGCGTCGGCTCCCACGCCGAATACGTGACCGCACCCGCCCGCGCCCTTGCCCACAAGCCGGCCGGCATCGATCACGTCCAGGCGGGAGCGCTTCCGCTCGCCGCCCTCACCGCCTACCAGGCACTCGTCGACACCGCCGAAGTCCGGGCCGGGCAGCGCGTCCTCATCCACGCCGCGGCCGGCGGCGTAGGCCACCTCGCCGTACAGATCGCCAAGTCCCTGGGCGCGTACGTGATCGGCACCGCGAGCGCGCCCAAGCACGACTTCGTACGCGAGCTCGGTGCGGACGAAGTCATCGACTACCGCACCGTCGACTTCGCCGACGCCGTTCAGGACATCGACATGGTCCTCGACCCCCTCTCCGGCGAGACCCGCACCCGCTCCCTCGACGTACTCCGTCCCGGTGGCATCCTCGTCTCCCTCCTGAACGGCGGCTCGCCGCAGGAGGCCGCGAAGGCAGCCGAGCTGGGTATCCGCGTCGAGACACTCCTCGTCGAGTCCGACCACGAGGGCATGAAGGCGATCGCGGATCTCGTCGAGGCCGGTTCTCTCCGCGCCCACATCGAGGCCACTTTCCCCCTCGCGGATGCGGCCAAGGCCCACGAGTCGGGGGAGACCGGCCGAACGACCGGAAAGATCGTCCTGGTCGTGGAGTAACCCCGCGGGCCGGCCCGGTGGTACCGGGCTCGACCTGTGCTCGCCCGGTCCTTCAGGACGGCGGGTGCCGGTCCTGGTCGGTGTTCAGCCAGAGCCGGACGAGGTCACGACGGCGCTCCGGCTCCGGGTGGTCCACGTACTCGGTGCGGCTGTGCAGGATGACGTGGTTGTTCAGGAACTGCATGTCGCCCGCGCGCAGGTCCATGGCGAGCATGAAGCGGCGATCGTTGTTGAGGCGGTCGAGCAGGTCCATCGCCTCCAGTTGCGCAGGGGTGAACGGTGGCACGTGGGCGCCGCGCAGCGCCGAACGCATGTAGTCGGGGCCGTAGGACGTGGACAGCCGCCCTGCACTGCCCACGGTGTAGACGGGGCTCTCATAGAAGCTGTCGGGGCCGTCCCCGGAGCGCCGGTCGCGCCACCACGGCCGGTACAGCACCTCAGCCAGGTCGGGGCGGGTGCGCACGACCTCGTTGTGCACCGCGACCGAGCTGACGACGCAACTGAGCCCGCCGGACTTCGCCGGCCGGATGCACAGCAGCGCGACGACGTCGTTCGGGTCGGCGTGGTAGCCGAGCCGCCCGCTGTGCTGGTAGCTGTGACTCGTCGAGCCCGACGGGGCGACGCCCAGGTCGCGTACGTGTTGCACGTGCTTGCCAGGACCCTGCGGGACGGTGCGGCCGACGTGTCGGCCCACCCCCAGGGCGAGGATCTCGCATTGCCGCTCGCTCAGATCGGCGACGGGGGCGTCCCGCAACAGCACGAAACCGCGGCCGTCCATCAGCTCGTCGACGAGGCGGTGGAGGCGGGGGCCGAGGGTCGGCAACGGAAAGTCCTCGCGTGAGAAGTCGGCGAGCCCGAGGCCGGCCGACTCCACGGCGCCGACTGCGGCGCGCAGTTCGGCCCTGTGGGCGGCGCTGAGCTCGACCCGCCAATCGTCGCTGTCGGCGACCCCGGCGCCACACCAGCCGACTGCTCCGCGCACTTCCGCGATCACTGTCATGCCGACCCCCGATCCCGAACCGGGTACCCCCGCGGGCACTCTCCTGGACGTGAGCTTCCTTGTCGGCAACGATCGTGAACGGCTCGGAGTGCCCTGACAGCTCAGCTCAGCTCGGCACCGGCGTCCGCCAGGAGGTCGACGAGCGTTCCGACGCCCGTACGCGAAGAGGCGGGCACCGGAAGATCCGGTGCCCGCCCCCGACGCGTTGGGATGCTATTCGCAGGTGCCCGCGAAGGTGGCTCGGGTCACCACGTCGGTGTCGGCCGCGGTGGTGTCCAGCCAGGCAACGCGCTGGCCGTCACCGAGGGACGGGGCCAGCTGGGCGCCGGTCGAGCAGGAGGCGCGGCTGAAGGCGCTGGTCCCTGCGACCACGTCGGCGGTACCGGCGACCTGAACCTTGATCTTGTCCGGACCGCTCCAGGCGCCGAGGCCGCTCCAGGCGTCGTACGTCGAGTACGCGAAGTAGTCGTCGGTGACGGAGAACTGGGCGAGGTAGGTCCCCGTCGGGAGGCGCAGCTTCGCCCACTTGGCAAGGTCGTTCAGCGGCGCGGACATGAAGCTGGTGGAGCCGAACAGGCTGCTGTTCTCCCGCCAGAAGATGCGGTCGGCGGTGAACTGGATGTCGCCGACGGAGTTGAAGAGGAAGCCGCCGATCCGCTTGCTCTGGGTGGTGCCGGTGGCGATGTCATAGAGCCTGACGTAGCTGTGGTCGGCGCCGCCGGCCCAGGCGATGCTGCCGTGCTTCATCGCCAGTCGGCCGGCCTTCGTGCCGGGCTCGGGCGTCACGTTGACAGTGGTGCCGTCGGCCCTGCGGAGCATGACGTCCTGCTCGCCGTCTGGGGTGGTGCGGATCCAGGCGAGGGCACCGTGGTCGGTGACCGGCTCGGTCTCGTCGGCGCCGGGGTCGTCGACCAGCTCCTTGATCGCGCCCTGTCCCTTGTTCCCCGCGGTGTAGATGCCGACGCCGTCGGCGGTGATCCGGGTGAAGACGATACGGTCGTCGTCCAGGGACGGGTCGAGCAGGTAGGCGTCGTCCTGGGCGAGCTCGTGCTCCGAGTCGCCGTGCTGCTTGCTGAATCGGCCGACGGTGATACCGAAGGCGGCGCCACCCCGGTCCCAGGCGATGGCGTCGCCGTGGCTGATGGCGTAGACGTCGCCGTTGATCTGCGCGGCCTGCTCGTCCACGCCGCCGTACACCTCGTAGGCGGGCAGCACATGGGCGCCGATGGTGGTGCCGTCGTGGGCGCCGGCCTTCTGTTCCCAGCGGTCCACGATGCCGTGGGCGTCGAAGGCCTTGCGGATGACGTCGAGGTCGCCCCCGGAGACCTTCAGGGACTCGGCCGCGAGGGTTACCGCGTTGCGCATGTCGGTGAAGCCGGACAACGGCGTGAGGTAGTTCTGCGCGGCCCGGTAGACGATCTGGTCGGCGAGTTTCGGGGCGAGGCGCTTGCGGATGTCCCACATGGCCCCGCCGACGATCGTGGAGTTGGCGTGCACACCCCCGTTGTCGAAGTCGAGCGTCATGGGGTCGTAGTCGGTCTGCGCGCTGCGGCCGTCGTTGAGGTCGCGCAGGGCGCATTCGTCCAACGGCTTGGTGCCGTTGCACAGGTACTCGCCGATCAGGCCGGAGGTGGGGTCGCTCATGGGGATGTCCTTGTCGGCGGTCTCCATGGCGTTACCGAAGTAGTCGGAGATCGCCTCGTTGAGGGCGCCCGACTGGTTCAGGTAGACGAGCCCGGCGGAGTGCTCGGTGACGCCGTGGGTCATCTCGCGGCCGACCACGTCCAGGCCCACGGACAGCGGCACACCGTTCATGTGGCCGTAGACCATCTTGGAGCCGTCCCAGAAGGCGTTGGCATAGTCCTTGCCGTTGCTCGCGACGTTGACGACGGAGTAGATCGTGCCGCCCTTGCCGTCGACGCCGTCACGGCCGATCTCGTCCTTGTAGAACTCGTAGACCTTGGCGGCGTTCAGGTGCGCGTCGACCGCGCCGGAGGATGTGTTGGTGGCGTCGAACCGGTCGCCGGCGGACGTCGCCAGAGGAATGTCCTCGGTGACCGGGCCACCCGCTACGGCCAGGTAGCTCTTGCGCTGTGCGTCGTACGTGCGTATCTGGCCGCCGGTCCGCGCGAACATGTCCCGGGTGGAGTCGACGAGCGTGTACGACCCGTCCGTCTCCTTGTTGATGTTCAGCTCCGCCTCGGAGCCGTCCACGCGCACACCCGTTCCCTTGGCCGGCGCGGCATCCGCGGCGTCGATGTTGTTGTACGAGAGGGCGATGCCGCCGATGTTCGCGTCGACGTACACCTCCTGGCGCACCGGGCTGCCGTTGGCTTCGGCGCCCGTGACGGTGAAGTGCCAGGCCAGCTTGCCGCCTCGGGCGTCCGGCAGGACGATGAGGCCGTGACCCTCGGTCTTGGCACCCTTGACCCGCGAAAGGTTCCCGTCGAGGGACAACATCCGCTTCTCGGCTGCGGCCTCGGAGACGCTCGGCGTGGTGGAGACCGACAGGTCCGTGTACAGGGTGCCCGTGGCGGAGGTGACGTTCTGACCGCCGTCCGCCGCCTCGGTCTGCACGGCGTATTCGGCGCCGAAGACCGGCACCCCGTCGTGCCTCTGCTGGAAGCGGACGGACGACTGCTTGCCGTCCTTGCTCGTGCTCACGGTCTCAAGATCAGCGACCGGAATCTTGTACGTGCCCTGATGGGCCTTCAGGTGCGCCCGTGCGGCCTGCGCCGGAGTGCCCTCGCGGACCGTGTCGTCGAGACGCTGAGTCATGGCGGGCGCGACGGGCACCCTGTCGCCGGCGACGGTCGTGGCCGGCGACGCTTCCTCCGCGGCCCAGGCCGGTGACGTCAGCAACGTCGATCCGGTGGCCGCGGCCACCACGGCGGCGGCCAGGACACGGCGGAGCCGTCTTTGTCGTGTCGGGAACACGTGAACCCTCCCCTATCGCACGGATGCGTGAACTCGCCCACCTGCGTGAGGTATGAGGGCCTCATGCGGTCGGTGCCTAGATGGTTCGGCACGTTCGGTGGGGTGTACAAGGGATGTCCCTGGCGCGAACACGCCGAGGCGTAAATACGCCTCAGACGGCGCTGTCTTCACGCCGGTTCGAGGGGCTTTGCTCGTCCACCCCGTCCAGCCAGCCGCTGCGCGCCGCACGCCAGCCGAGCTGGAAGCGGGTGGCCGCCCCCACCTCGACCATGAGGGATTGCAGGCGTCGCTGGACGGTGCGGTGCCCCATGCCGAGCTGACGGGCGATGGCGGCGTCGGTGAGTCCCACGTACAGCAGGGAGACGATCTGGCGGTCCACGGCCTCGAGTTCGGCTCTGTGGACGCGTCCGGTCGTCGGGTCGGTCCCGGAAGGCAACAGGCGCCAGCCCCTCTCGAAATGGGCTTCGAAGAGCGAACTGAGCGCGGTGAGCAGTCCGGTGCCGTGCACCGCCAGCGCGACCGGATCGACGTCGTCGCGCTCCGGGGCGAGCGGCAGCAGGGCCATCCGGCGGTCGACAATGATCAATTTGATGGGAAGTTCGTCGGCTACGGAGATCTGCTGCCCCTGAGCGGCGTAGGCGGCTGTGATCGCCGCCATTTCAGGACGTTCGAGCCAATCGCGCTCGATGACGCTCCGAAGGGCGATCCCGCGCCGCATCAGCACGTCTTCGATCGCGTCGTGGTTGTCCTCGACGGTGATCACGGAGTGGACCTCACGCAGCGGCATCATGGTGCACACCTCGATGGTGGCCTGATTCTGCATCAGCAGGAGCCTGCGCCGGATCGCGGCCGCCCCCGACAGCACCTCGACCGGCGCTCCCGAGGCATGCGCCTGCGCGGAGAGGTGCCGTTCGGCCAGAGTTGTCACGAGCGACTCGACGCGGCGCAAGGACGCCCGGCGGGATTCCAGCAGCGGGCCGAGAGCGAGCACCGGGGAGGTGGCCCGGTAGTGGATGACGGCGTCGCCGGCGGGCCGGGCGCTCGCGAGACCGCGTTCCACCAGGACGTCGAGGGCGCGCGCGACATCTTCGGCACACCCGGTCGACTCGCCCGTGAGCATGGCGGGCTCACTGTCGGGCCGGTCGACGAGGAGCCGGTAGACGGCGTCCTCCAACGGCTCCAGGCCGAGAAACGTGAGCAGGGATGCCTCCGCCGTATCCGGCACGGCGGGGGAGCCGCCGGACGGGCGAGGGCCGTCGGCGCTCAGCGCCTTCCCTCGACGCAGCCACGCAGGGAAGCACCGGCCCCCCGCATCGGACGCATGGCTCGACATCGGAGTGTCCTCGTCCCTGCCACACCGTCGGCCACTGTCCCCGCCCCTTGTCGTCGTAGCGTCGTCGCCCAGATGATCACATGATCCGGCTGGATTCGTGCGCGATACGACGACAGACGGGACTGCCGGAAGGCGATCCGCTGCGCCGGTGCCGCTCGGGAACGGCAGGGCCTTGGCCTGTCGTCACCAGATCGCCGACCGGGCCGCCGTCGGCTGCCACCGGTCCCGATCGAGGCGGCTGCCCCCTGGTCCGCACGGCCGCGGGCCATGCCTGCACGGGGCGCCGCGACAGCCGTGCCGAGGTCGTCGTGATCACGGACCGGCCACGTTCTGATCAGGGGCAGACCAGGATCTGAACAGGGCCTGTGCACGGCGACCCGGCGGAGTGGACCCGGGGACCCGTGCCGTACCGCACCCAGCCGAGCGTCGGGGCGCCGCGGTGCGGCGGTGCGCAAGCGGCGGTGGGAGAGGGAGCGTCTGCGCGACCGGCGTGCCGAGCCGATCCGGCTGAGGGAGCATGCTGTTGGGGCCCGAGGGGCGAGCGACGATGTGACCGGCCGGCCGATCGCCCGCATTGTCTTCCGGGTGATCTTCCGCCCGCGGACGGGTGTCGGAAACCACGGCCGCCCGGGCGGTGCACAGGCTGTTCGACCAGGATGAGTGGGTTCTCAACGGTGGCCGGAGCCGATCCGCGTCAGAGAGGAAATCTCCATGGATGAGCAAGGTGAGCGTTTCGACGTCGTCGTACTCGGAGCAGGCCCAGGCGGATATGTCGCCGCCATTCGAGCAGCCCAGCTGGGCAAGCGTGTCGCCGTTGTCGAGGCCAAGTACTGGGGCGGCGTCTGCCTGAACGTCGGTTGCATTCCCACTAAGGCCTTGCTGCGCAACGCCGAACTGGCGCACATCGTCACACGCGAGGCCAAGACCTTCGGCATCAAGGTCGAAGGGCAGGTGTCCTTCGACTACGGTGAGGCGTTCCGGCGCAGCCGCCGTGTCGCGGACGGCCGGGTCAAGGGTGTCCACTACCTCATGAAGAAGAACGGGATCACGGAGATCAGCGGCCGTGGCACGTTCGTGGACGCGCACACGCTCGATGTGGCCCTGTTCGACGGCTCGACCCGGACGATCGGCTTCGACCACTGCATCATCGCCACCGGAGCGACTCCGAAGCTGCTGCCCGGGACCCGTCGCACCTCACGCGTGGTGACGTACGAGGAGCAGATCCTGGCGGAGGACCTGCCTCAGTCCATCGTGGTCGCGGGCGCCGGAGCCATCGGTGTCGAGTTCGCGTATGTCCTGCACAACTACGGTGTGAAGGTCACCGTCGTCGAATTCCTGGACCGGATCGCGCCGCTGGAGGACGCGGACGTCTCTGCGGAACTGGCGCGGCAATACAGGAAGTTGGGCATCGACGTGCTCACGTCCACCCGTGTCGACTCCATCGACGAGTCCGGTCCGCAGGTCCGTGTCACGGTCATCGGCAAGGACGGCGCACCGCAGGTCCTGGGGGCCGACAAGGTGCTGCAGGCGATCGGCTTCGCACCGAACGTCACCGAGTACGGGCTGGAACGCACCGGCGTACACGTCACCGAGCGCGGGGCGATCGATATCGACGGCCGCTGCCGCACCTCCGTACCGCACATCTACGCGATCGGCGATGTCACCGCAAGGCTGATGCTCGCGCATGCCGCCGAGGCGATGGGCGTGGTCGCGGCCGAGACGATCGCGGGAGCCGAGACCATGGAGCTCGACTACCCGATGATCCCGCGCGCCACGTACTGCCAGCCGCAGGTTGCCAGCTTCGGCTGGACCGAGGCGCAGGCACGCGAGAAGGGCTTCGACGTCAAGGTTGCCAAGTTCCCCTTCACCGCGAACGGCAAGGCTCACGGACTGGGCGACACGACCGGCTTCGTGAAGCTGATCAGCGACGCGAAGTACGGGGAGATCATCGGCGCCCACCTGATCGGCCCGGACGTCACCGAACTGCTGCCAGAGCTCACCTTGGCCCAGCAGTGGGACCTGACGGTCCACGAGGTGGCGCGTAACGTCCACGCGCACCCGACGCTGGGCGAAGCGGTCAAGGAGGCCGTGCACGGGCTCGCCGGGCACATGATCAACATGTGAGAAGTCGGCGCCGCACGTTGCGGCCGGCTCCGTCGGCTCCGTCTCCAGGGGCCGGGAAAGACCCTGAATCCGTCCCGGACGGCACCTCGCCGCCGGTGGCTGTGGCATGCCCGCCTTCTACGACTTCCCGGTCGCGCACGGCAACCGGATCGCCGGACGCGGTTTTCCGCGAGAACGGCGAGGCGGCGCCGCCCTGGCCCGATGCCCAACACGGCATGTGAGTCGGACGGCCGCGAGCCGTCATGACGCAGTGCTGGTCCCCTCGGCACCGGCCGGTCGTAGGTCTGGTGACCGGGGCCGAACCCGTGCACCTGCCCGTTGGGGAGCCGGCGACCGTCCGCGAGACCACGCGCCGCGCCATGCGGCCAACAACGTTCGGGCGCCGCAGGAACGGCTCCGGGATCAGAATCCGAGATCGCTGAGACCGGGGTGGTCGTCGGGGCGGCGACCGAGCGGCCAGTGGTACTTGCGGTCCGTTTCCTTGATCTGGAGGTCATTGATGCAGGCGTGCCGTACGGCCATCAGCCCGTTCTCATCGAATTCCCAGTTCTCGTTGCCGTACGAGCGGTACCAGTTGCCGGAGTCGTCGTGCGACTCGTACGCGAACCGCACCGCGATCCGGTTGCCGTCGAACGCCCACAGCTCCTTGATCAGCCGGTAGTCGAGCTCGCGGGTCCACTTGCGCCTCAGGAACTCGACGATCTCGTCGCGTCCTGTCACGAACTCCGCCCGGTTGCGCCAACGCGAGTCCTCCGTGTAGGCCAGGGCGACCTTCTCGGGGTCACGCGTGTTCCAGCCGTCTTCCGCCTTGCGGACCTTCTCGATGGCGGCCTCCCGTGTGAACGGGGGGACGGGCGGGCGTGCGGTCATGATTGCTCCTTCAGGACTGGGCGCTCTGATTTCGACGCTAGGGCTGCCTGTACCCGCCTGCCATTCGACCGCACCCGTATCGCATGGGGATTTGCGGCACCCTCATGGTGCCGGCCGACCTTGCCGGGCGCCGCCAGGGGAGTCACGGTGATCTGGGCGAATTCGGTGCCGGTACGGTCGTGTCTCGCTGACGCGCTGAGGCCGGCTCCGGGGGCCGTCACCGCAGCAGACGGACCTGCGACAGCGGCAGGCGCCACCCGCCCATTCCCATGGGTCGCCTGACGATGCTGCGCGCGTCAACCTGGTTCCCCTGCCGAATTTCGAGCCGCCTGGACCCGCTGGGTGACAGTCACAGCTCCACGTGCTCTCCATCCCTGATCTTCGCAGGGAATCCCGGCCTTCAGGCCGGGCGGGAATGCGATCTTTGGCCCGGCGGCGCGGAGCGCCGGAGTTCTCTGCGCGTCGGGGTGACGGTCAGGCTGGACGCTTCTGGTTCTCGATGTAGTCCTTGACGATGCTCAGCGGTGCGCCGCCACAGGACCCCACGAAGTAGGACGGTGCCCAGAACACCGAGCCCATGCCGATCCGGTTGATCCGGCCGGTGTACTCCGCCCGCAGATACCGGGAGCTGACGCCCTTCAAGCTGTTGACCAGCTTGGACAGGGCGATCTTCGGCGGGTAGTGCACGAGCAGGTGGACGTGGTCGCCCTCGCCGTTGAACTCGCGCAGCTCTGCGCCGAAGCTCTCGCACACGTCCCGCGTGATCGCCTCGCACCTGGTCAGCATCTCGCCGTTGAAGATCTCACGCCGGTACTTGGTGACGAACACCAAGTGTGCATGCAGGTGGTGGTCGACGTGATTTCCTCGCCGAATATCGGGGTTCGTTTCCCAACGTGGTGACATGCACCAAGGGTATGCTCAAGCGAACTCGACCGAAGGGGGGTGGGCTGGATGATCCGCGCGTACAAGTTCCTCATGCGGCCCACCGTGGGCCAGTCGATCGCGTTGGAGGAGATGCTCCGCGATCACTGCTCGCTCTATAACGGGGCCTTGCAGGAACGCCGTGACGCCTGGCGGCACATCTCGAAGACGTCGGTGAAGTACGGCATGCAGTCCGCCCAGCTCAAGGACATCCGGGCGTTCGACCCGCAGCGGCACGGCCGTTGGTCGTTCTCGTCGCAGCAGGGCACGCTACGCCGCCTGGACAAGGCGATGCAGGCGTTCTTCCGCCGGGTCAAGGCCGGCGAGACGCCCGGCTACCCGCGTTTTCGCGGGGTGAGCTGGTTCGACACGGTGGACTTCCCGAAGGACGGGGACGGCTGCCGCTGGGACAGCACCCCGCACGACCCGACCACCCGCGTCCGCCTCCAGGGTGTCGGGCACGTCAAGGTCAACCAGCACCGTGCCGTGGTCGGCAAGGTCAAGACCGTCTCGGTCAAGCGCGAGGGCCGTAAGTGGTTCGTCGTGCTCACTGCCGAGCAGGAACAGCCCGAGCCGCTGCCCAAGACCGGCAGCGTTGTAGGTATCGATCTGGGCATCAGCAACTTCCTCGCCGATTCAAACGGCGAGTTCGTGCCCAACCCGCGCCACGGCCGGCGCAACGCCGATGCCCTCGCCGACGCCCAGCAAGCCCTGGCCCGGTTCCCCCGAGTCCGCCGCGACAAGCGGACGAAGAAGCACCGCCTGGCGGTCGAGAAGGTCGCCGCCCTGCACGGCAAGACGCGCCGTCAGCGCCTCGACCAAGCGCACAAGACCGCACTCGGCCTGGTCCGTCAGCACGATCTGATCGCGCACGAGAAGCTGACGATCCGCAACATGGTGCACGCCCCTAAGCCTAAGCCCGACCCCGAGACTGCGGGCAACTTCCTGCCCAACGGGGCCGCTGCGAAGGCCGGGCTGAACAAATCGATCCACGACGCGGGTTGGGGGGTGTTCCTCGCGATCTTGACCAGCAAGGCTGAAAGCGCCGGCCGGACCATAATCGCCGTAGACCCCCGCAACACCTCCCGGACCTGCCCCGCCTGTGAGCACGTCTCAGCGGAGAACCGCACCACTCAGGAGAAGTTCCACTGCGTCGCCTGCGGCCACCTGGCGCACGCTGACACGGTGGGCGCGATCAACGTTTTGAACCGGGCCGGGCTGGTCCGCTGCGACGCCAACCCGGCGTAACAGGAAGCCCCGCCATTTATGGCGGGGAGGAGTCACGCAGCGGGAGATCGACTTCGGGGATCGACCCCAGACCGGTCACGGTCAGGATCGCCCCGACTGTCTCGTCCACCGTTTGAGCAGCGTTGTCGATCCAGGTTCCCTGCTCCCCGAGTTCGGAGCGCATCGCAGTATCCAGCGGCGACCAGTCCGTGGTGAGGACCTTCTCCCGCGTCTGGTTGCGCCGCCACGCGACCGTCGGGCCGGGAGCCAGAATGATGACATGGAGCGGCACGGCGGCCAGCGTCGTGCGATAGAAGTCGAGGTGGGCACGGCGGACCACGACATCGTCGAGCACCGGGACGAAACTCGCCCGCGCGAAGCTGTCCGCCAGAAGGCACGCGTTACGAGCCCGCAGGAAGATCTGCCTGTCGGCTTCCGGATTTTCGGCCGGAGAGGGCCATTGCCCACCGCTGACGATCATCTGCTGGAGTGCGTCCGCCTCGATATGGGCCGACATGCGGAGCCGGCGGGCCAGCGCTTCGGCAACTGTGGACTTCCCGCTGCCGGGGATGCCCGTCAGCAGGACAGCCCCGGTGGGCGACTCGCCGTCGATGGGTACCGGATTCAAGCTCATACGAAGTTCTCCAAGCACAGCGACAAAGGCCCTGAGAATACGCGCTGCCCCGCTCTCCGCCGAGTCGACGACCCCCGGTCCGGAGTGAGACGAGAAGTGGGGCGGAGCGAAGCGTTCGGCGATGGGCTTCGGTGTGGCGAAATCAGTTGACGGGCTGGGTTCCTGGGGCATTTCTTTGGCGGATGGTCAAGATGCATGCTGATGAGACGGACATCGACGCGGATCTCGTCAGGCGGCTGGTCGGTGGACGGTTTCCGCACTGGGCGGATCTGCCGGTCGAGCGGCTCCGCTCCGGGGGCACCGTCAATGCGGTCTACCGGCTCGGCGATGCGCTGACCGTCCGGCTTCCCCTCACGGAGGGCGGCACCAAGGACCTGGAGCGGGAGCAACGGTGGCTGCCCGAGCTCGCTCCCGGTCTGCCCGTCACCGTTCCGACCGTGGTCGCAACGGGGGAAGCCGCCGAGGGATACCCGTGGGCCTGGTCGGTGCATCGGTGGATCGAAGGCGAAACGCCGGTCGAGGGCCACCTCGACGAGCCTGAGCTCCTCGCGCGCGATCTGGCCGAGTTCATCAAGGCCATGCGGAACACCCACGTCGAAGGGGGGCCCAGCGCCTACCGAGGAACTCCGCTGGCGAAGGTCGATGCGCAGACGCACGCCGCGATCGAGAAACTGCGCCACGCCGAAGAGGACTTCGACGCCGACGTGGCCGTGGCTGCCTGGCAGGACGCGCTCGCCGTGCGGCCATGGAGCGCAGCGCCCCGCTGGGCACATTCCGACCTCATGCCGAGCAACCTGCTCGTCGCCCGAGGCAGGCTCACCGCCGTGCTCGACTTCGCCACCGTCGGCGTCGGTGACCCCGCCTGCGACCTGATCCCAGCGTGGAACCTGCTGCCGTCGTCGGCGAGGGACGCGTTCCGGGACGCCGTGGACGTCGATGACGCGACGTGGGCGCGCGGCCGCGGCTGGGCCCTGGCCATGGCCGTCATCCAACTCCCTTACTACCGCGACACAAACGCGATCATCTCCGCCAACGCCCGCCACGTCATCCGTGAGGTACTCGCTTCCCAGAGCGCTGATCGTCAGGACACGCTGCGAAGGCACCGGACCAGCGAGCGACCACGTTGAATCATCCGCTTCGAGGCACCCACGAGCGGTAGCGGTCGAGTTGTGTGACCGGCTCGGAAGCGACCTGCCCCCAGGCCTGTGTCGGCGCCGGAGCCAGGACAGGGACTCTGCCGGCTCACCGACACCGCGTGGGCCTCGACCGCCTGGGCGAAGTCACTCGCACGAGACAGGCGCTGCGGGGATCCTGGCGTTCGTCACCTCTCAGGGGAGGATGGAGTCGACGTATCCACCGTCCGCGCGCACGGCGCCGCCGGTCGTGGCGGAGGCGAGGTCCGAGCTGAGATAGACGGCCATGTTTGCGATCTCCTCCGGCTCGATCAGTCGCTGCAGGAGTGACTGAGGCCGGTGCTTGACCATGAACTCCCGCTGCGCTTCGTCCCAGGGAAGACCGGGGTCGACGAGTTCGTACACGAAATCCTCGACGCCACGGGTGTGAGTCGGCCCGGCGATGATCGAGTTGACGGTGACTCCGGTGCCGGCGGCGTCCTTGGCGAAGCCTCGCGTGACAGCGAGCAGAGCCGTTTTCGACACGCCGTAGTGGATCATTTCCACCGGGGTGACCACAGCCGAATCGCTCGCGACGTTCAGGACGCGCCCCCAGGAGCGGTCCTTCATGGCGGGGAGGTAGGCGCGGATCATCCTGACCGCGGAAAGAACGTTGACGTCGAAGTACTGACGCCACGCCTCGTCGCTGATCTCCAGGGCAGGCGTCGCCCCGAAGATGCCCAGATTGTTGACGAGGATGGCGACGTCCGGGGCTGCCTCGATGACCTGCCGGGCGCCGTCGTCGGTGGTGATGTCGCCGGGTGCGGCGATGAAGCGGTCACGGTCCGTCTCCTGCCGCAGGTTCTCGATGGCATCGTCCACGGACTGCGGGCGGCGTCCGTTGACAGCTACGCGGGCGCCGGCCTGGGCCAGCCCAGCGGCAATGGCAAAACCGATGCCTTGCGTGGATCCGGTGACGAGCGCGGTCTTGCCGGTGAGCTCGATGAGCACGGTTCCTCCTCGGACACGTGGTTGGTGCGACACGGCCCGTCGCCGCCGGTCGGTGCGACGGTGTTCGGATGCCGACAGCGGTCGGCGAGCGTGCGACGGGTGAACGGATCCGCCCGGGCGTCAGGGGCGCCGCCCGTCGGCCTGCGCGTTCCGGTGCGCGGCCGGAAGCCGGACACGCCGATGGGGCGTGTCCGCCCCTCGGCGTGGATCTGCTCGAGGGTTGCCAGGTATCGAGGTACCTGTCCCTTGCCGGGGCGGGCCGGTGGATGAGGTCGTGCTCATGGTGCCGATCCTTCCGCGTCCGGGATCGGCAACGACGGCATGGCGCGTGCAGGGGGTCGGGAAAGACCCTGAAGGGTGACGGCAGGCCTCTCTCAAGGGCCACCCGCAGGACCCGTCGACCGGTCCCCGAGGCGGCCGGGCGGACCCGATCGCCTGATGGAGAGCGGTGTGTCGGCCCGTCGACGGGCCGACACACCCCTGGGCCCCCAAGGTGGGGCGAGGACGTCGTCGGATCACGGGGAGTTGGACCGGGATGAGTGTCGAGCGGGTGGGGGTCGTCGTCCACCAGGGCCGCCCCGAGGCTGTTGTCGCGGCCCGCGTCGTACGCGACTGGTGTGCGGGTGAGGGCATTCCGTGCACGGACATCGACGTGTGGCGCGACGACGAACGTCGACGCGGCGGTCGGGAGGAGGCCGATGTCGCAGGCAACCCTGATCTCATTGTGACGCTCGGAGGCGACGGCACGTTTCTGCGCGGCGCCAGGATCGCTGCCAAGACCGCCGGCGCCGTTCTGGGGATCGATCTGGGCCGGGTCGGTTTCCTGACCGAGGTGCCGGCCGAGGACGTCGTCCGGGCGCTCGACGCCGTCCACCGCGGGAGGGCGGCGGTCGAGGAGCGCATGCTGCTGACGATGAGGGCCTCCCGCGTGCTCGAGGTGCCCAAGGACATCGACGCTCTGATGGGCTACGGACGGCGCCCGATGCTGCCGCCACCTCAGGTCGACCGGGACGCCGAGGCCGGGGCGGAGGGCTGGGGCGTGGCGTTGGATGTCACCGCTCTCAACGACGTCGTCGTCGAGAAGCTGGCGCGTGACCGGCAGGTGAGTCTCGGAGTCTATGTCGGCGGCCGGCTCCTCGCCTCGTACTCGGCCGACGCCGTCATCATGGCCACCCCCACCGGGTCGACCGCCTACAGTTTCGCCGCAGGCGGCCCGGTGGTCTCACCCCGCATGGACGCCGTCGTCTTCACACCCGTCGCCCCGCACATGACCTTCGACCGCACGGTGGTCGTGGCGTCGGATGAACCGATCGCGGTCCGGGTCCTGCCCCACTCGGGACAGGGCGCGGTGACGATCGACGGCCATCTGCGTGGCGTGTTGGACGCCGGGGACTGGCTCGGGGTGTACGCGGCACCGCGTCGGCTGCGGATCATCAGACTCGGTCCGCACGACTTCTACGGGCGACTGCGCACCCGTCTTCGCCTCACGGATGCTCCAGCCACGGCCGTCTATGGGGAGAGCGCACCGCTCTTCCGTCCCGACGGCCCGGTTCCGCGCGACCTGGCCCATCTCCATCTGCCCCTGGCGGACAGGGATACGGCGGGCGGTGGTTGAGGCGGGCCGGGGGACAGCCCTCGGTCGAACTCCCGTTGCCGCAGGTGGTGAGGCGTCGGCGGCAGCCGGGTGTGTGGCGATTCGATGCAGAGGAAGGCGAGAAGGGCTTCGGATTCCCGTTCGTCGCGGCGAACAGGGCGAAGGGCTTCTGACCGGCAGGTGAGGGCGCGTTCGACGGATCCCGGCCGCAGGACCAGCACGACGACCTTGCGTATCGGGCTTCCGTGAGGACCGCCGCTTCCGCCGGGTGCTGTTGGCTTCCGCGGGGAACGCCCCCTGTGCCGCCGCGCAACGCTGCCGGGGCAGCCGCTGCGCCGGGGCCGGCTTGCGGCCCGTCGGGATCACGCACGGTGACACATGCGGTCCCGACGGGCCCGGACCGGCTCACGCCTGACGGATATTCACACGGGCGCGCCGAACGGCCGACGTGGCGTCAGGACGTGGGTTCGGCCGCGGGTTCACCTGCTTCCGTGCCGGTTCGCCCGCTCGCGCCTTCGCACTCGAGGTCCCCGAGGTCGATCGAGTCCGCCATCGCCTGCATGCCCTTGTCGTTGGGATGCAGATGGTCCCCTCCGTCGAACGTCGGCAGCAGCCGCTGCGGGTTGTACGGGCTGCGCAGGACCTTGTCGAAGTCCGCCACCGCGTCCACCGCGCCGCTGGTGCGGATCCACTCGTTCACCTCCACACGTACCGCGTCCCCCTGCGGGTCCCACTCCGACCAGCCCTGGTACGGGAGGACAGTGGCGCCGACGACGCACTTCCCCGCCGCGTGCGCCCGGTCGATGATCCGGCGGTAGCCCGCCGTCAGCGCGTCCGCCGTGACACCGCTGTGGGACTTGATGTCGTTGACACCCTCGAACAGGACCACCGTGCGCACCCCGGGCACCGACAGCACGTCGCGGTCGAGACGCGTGACCGCGCTCTGCCCGGCGCCGTCCGCCAGGACCTGGTTCCCGGATATCCCCGCGTTGGCCACACCCGGCACCGTGGAGCCCGGTGCCGCGTGCAGCCGGCGCGCGAGGAAGTCCGGCCAGCGCAGGTTCTTGTCGGTGGTGGACTGCCAGCCGTCCGTGATGGAGTCGCCGAGGGTGACCACGGCGCCGGTGCCGGGGCCGGTGTCCACGCTGACCGCGTCGAGATAGAACCACGACCCGACCTGTTCCGTGTACGCGCCGTCCCGTTCCTCGGCCGCGTGGTCCCCGGCGGTCGCGTACGACGTCTGGAGAGCCATCCCGTGCCCGGTGGCGGGACCGCCCGCCGCCCGTACGTACAGGCTTATCGCGAGATCGTTGCCAGCCTCGGTCCTCCCGGGCAGTGGATCGCTGTAGCGGATCTCGCCCGGCGCCAGGGTCACGGAGGCCGCCCGGTCGAAGCGCAGTTTCCTGTTGGAGCCCGCGACCAGCCGGGCACCACTCCCGCGCAGCCCGGCGTACGCGCTGCCGATGACCAGTGGCCGGTCACCGAACGCGTTGGACACCCGGATGCGCATTCCGCTGCCGCCCGCGCTGGTCCGGACGATCAGACGGTAACTGCGGTCGGGCGGGGCCTCGCCCAGCCGGTCCGCGCTGGCCGCCCAGGTGACCACCGACCGGTCGGGCACGGGAGTCGCCGCGGCGGAGGCGGCGTGGGCGGGGGTGAGAGTTGTGGCGGCGAGAGCCACGACCGCGATCAGGAGGCGGTGCGCTGCGCCGCTCATCGGAAGTTCCGCAGCGTGACGGATTCCCCGGAGCGGAGGTCGACGTCCTGCGAGATGCCGCCTGCCGTCACTGTCGTCCTGTGCCCGCCGACACTGCGGACGGTGGCCTCGCGGACCGTGCCGTCGCGCCAGCTCAGGCCGACGACGAAACCGCCGCGCGCCCCGATGCCGGTGACCGAGCCGGAGCGTGCCCAGGCGGCGGGCAGAGCGGGTAGCAGTTCGATGTGTCCGGGGCGCGAGTAGAGCAGCATCTCGATCATGGCTGCGGGAGTACCGAAGTTGGACTCGATCTGAAAGATCCCGCGGCCCTTCCCCGTCTCGTAGATGTCGAACAGGTTCATCGCGCTGCCGTTGCTGCCGTCGACGGACGGCCGCAGATTGGTGATCACCAGCTGATACGCGTTCTCGGCGTGCTTCAGTCGCGCCCAGCACAGGGACCGCCAGGCGTTCGCCCAGCCGAAGTTCTCCATCCCCCGCGCGGTGAGGAGTTCGGTCGCGCCCTTCACCAGCGCCGCGGGCGACGCGTCGGGCCGGATACGGTCGCCCGGGAAC
Organism: Streptomyces sp. NPDC005262; assembly: GCF_042872425.1. Taxonomy (NCBI): domain Bacteria; kingdom Bacillati; phylum Actinomycetota; class Actinomycetes; order Kitasatosporales; family Streptomycetaceae; genus Streptomyces; species Streptomyces sp. NPDC005262. The sequence continues at coordinate 109,650 of NZ_JBIAKK010000003.1, read as the reverse complement.
AGGCCCACCAGCGGGGAGAGATGGCGGTGGGTGGTCTCGCCGAGGTTGTCCGGGGACATCCATTCCTGGAGCCAGCCGGTCTTCGGGCTGACCTCGGGCATGTACAGCCGCTCCTGGAGCCCGGCGACGGTCCTGCTGTACGTGGCGTTCCTGCCGAGCAGCGCACTGGCCTCGCGGTAGTGCGCGAAGAGATCCCGCACCAGTTCCTGGGCGTAGGTGATGCCCTTCGCGTCCTGGGGGCCGTGCTCGGGCGACCAGTCCTTGTCGGCGACGAGCACCTCACGTTCCTTGCCGGTGTCCGTGTCGGTGACCGTCATGGTCAGCAGCCGGGTCTCCCAGAACTCGCAGGCGCCGTGGAGGAGGGGGTAGATCTTCGCGAGATGCTGCCGGTCCTGGGTGTACTCGTAGTGTTCCCAGAGGGTGTTGCACAGCCAGGCATTGCCCGACGGGTGCCACCACCAGCCCAGGCCGCCGTAGATGTTCGTGGAGAACGCCACGGTCCAGCCGGCGATCTTGCCCGAGGAGTTGCGGAACCTGTTGCGTGGATCGTTGAACAGGCTCCGGGTGAGTTCCGTCCAGACCGGAAGCTGGGAGACGCAGTAGTCGGTGAACGCGTCGAAGTTGCGGGAGAGCGCGGTGCGGTCGGCCATCCAGTAGTTCATCTGGATGTTGATGTCGGTGTGGTAATCACCCATCCAGTCCGGGTCGTTGCCGTCCAGCCATGGGCCCTGGAGAGCGACCGGAAGGCCGCCCCGAGAGCTGCTGATCATCAGATAGCGGCCGAACTGGAGGTACAGCGCTTCGAACTCGGGGTCGGGTTCGTCCTGCTGGGTACGCGCCTTCAGCCGCTCCCAGGTGTCGAGCGCCCGCTGGTCGGCCGTGGAGGGGCCCAGTGAGATCTGCATGCCGTCGAACTGGTCGCGGTGGTCGGCCACATGGGTGTGCAGCAGGGTGGTGGGTGAATGGCGCACGGCGGTCCGCACCTTGGTCCTGGCGAGTGCTGCCGGATCGAGGTCCGGGTCCAGGTAGCCGGCCCGCGCGTCGGGGGAGTAGTTCGTGCCACCGGTGATCACGACCGTCAGATCCGCGCACCGGGTGAAGGCGATCTTCGAGCCCTGGGTGGTGACCGATCCGCTCGTGCTGTGCGCGGTGACCGCGGCACCGTAACGGAGCCCGTTGGTGAACTCGGCGCCGAAGGAGAGGCTGTCCCGCGCGCTGTCCGCCGACGTCGTTTCGCCGTGCGTGCCGTCGAGCGAGACGGTGCCGGTGTAGTGACCGCCACCGCGTTGGGAGAACTGCACGATGATCACGTCGTCCGGCTGACTGGCGAAGACGCGGCGCTCGAAGGACACACCCGAGCGGATGTAGCTGGATGTGACCAGGCCCTGGGCGAGATCGAGCTCGCGGCGGTAGCTGTTGACAGAGCCGAGATCGTGCTCCGGGATATCGACGGTCAGATGCGCCAGCTGGGTGAGGCTGCCGAAATCAGTTCGTCCGTAAGGAAATTGCCCGTCCTGCTCCAGAACGTCATTGATCCCGCCGGTCCACATGGTGGCGTCGGAGACGAAGAGCAGTTCGTGCGAGGGGTCGTTGCCGACGAGAGCGCCGAGCCGGCCGTTGCCGACCGGTAGCGCCCGCTCCAGCATCGTGTTCTCGCCGGCCGGTGCGCGGTACCACATCCGCGTCGTCGAACCTTGGCCCTCGGCAAGCATCGGGGACGTGGTGGGGCGCGTCGGCGGGGCGGTGGCGGCGAAGGCGGGGAGGCCGCCGAGAGCGGTGAGCGATCCGACGGCGGCGGCGAGCGAGAGCACGCGACGACGGCTGGTGCTGGTGCTTGGCTGCGCAGGGGGGTGCGGATGCTGGTCGTTCACGGGACTACTCCATTCCTGCGGACATGGTGGAGGGCGCGGTACGGCGTCGGGGGACCCGGCGGGAGCGCGGTCAGGGGCAGCACGGGACGGGGGCGCGCCGATCAGGACGCACCCCCGTATGTGGTCGTGCGACGGGACTACCGGAGCGGCACGTCGATCTTGTCGATGTCGGGTGAGTAGCCCGTACCGCTGTCGAAGGTGACGGTGTTGCTGCCCGCCTTCAGCGTGACCGGCACACTGATCGTGTCGGCGGCTCCCCATCCCCCGGTGGACGGGAAGGCCGTCGTGACGGGCGCCTTACCGTTCGCGGACACGCCGATCGACCGCGGATCCCCGGACGTGTAGGCGACGTTGATCAGGTAGCGGCCGGCCTGCTTGACGACGACGTGCGTGAACTGGAGCCGGCCGCCCAGGTACAGGTTCCCCACCTTCTTCGCGCCCGAGCACTCGGTGCAGTCGGCGACGGACGCGGAGCCGGTCAGGACGTTGTCCGGGGACTCCGCCTCGTACGCCGTCGTCTTCAGCGCGGGACCCTGCGGGGTGACGGTGAACAGACGCGAGCCGTGGGCGGGCAGGGCCTGGGTGATGCCGTCCTTGTACCGCCCGAGGTTCTCGCTGTTCCACACGTCACGTACGGACGCCTGGCCCGTGAAGCCGAGAGCCGACCAGTCGGCGGTCACCGGGGCGGCGGAGTCACCCTGGTTGAACAGGGCGACGGTGTAGCTGCCGTCGGGGTTCTCGGAAGCCCAGACCTGCTCGTCACCGACCGATGTGACGGGCTTGGCGGGCTTCCCCGGCTGCTGGTTGATCTTCAGCACGTCGCGGTTGGTCATCAGCGACAGGCCGTAGTCGTCGATCCGGGTGAGGTCGTCCCCGCTGAACAGCGGCGACTTGGCGATCGCCCACAGCGTCATGTAGCTCTGCCGCTCGGCCTTGGTCAGGCCGCTCATGGCGGCGTTGCCGACATTGATCGAGTCGAGGTCGTTCCATCCGCCGGGGCCGGCGTACCGCGTCCACCCGGGGGTGTCACGCCACCGGTCCTCGACGGAGTTCTCCCACGACACCAGCGTGTTGCAGTAGCACTCGACATCCGTGTCCACGCGCCATCCGTTGGACGTTGCCTTCCAGTCCTTGGCGTAGTTGATGTCGAGCGACCAGGAGATCTCCAGATGGATGGCCCGTCCGGTGCTCTTGATGGCCTTCTGCCAGGCCGCGACGTCAGCGCGGTTGTCGTAGTTGTCGCCGTTCTTGAAGGACCCGGGACCCACGCCGTCGAGCTTGAGGAAGTCGTAGCCCCAGTCGGCGATGAGCTGCGCCTGCGAGTCGATGTACTTCTGGGCGCACGGCTTCGAGAAGTCGATCTTGTACGAGCTGTCCCAGCCGTTGGTCGTCCGCAGATCGCTGTAGACGATGTCACCGGTGGTGCAGTTGTCGGTGTTCCAGATCGGCAGTTTGCCCTCGCCGTATCCCTCTTTCTCCAGACCGACGGGCAGATAGATGCCGGCCTTGAGGCCCTTGCCGTGGATACGGTCGGCGACTGCCTTCATCCCGCTCGGGAAGCGTGCCTTGTCGGCCTTCTGGCGCCCGTACGCGTCGAACTCCGGCGTCCAGTCCCAGCCGCGCCACCATCCGGCGTCGATGTTGATGTACTCGTAGCCGTAATTCTTGAGCTTGGACGCCAGGGCGTCCGTCTGCTTGTTGACGTTGGCTTCGGTGAGATAGCTGTAGTTGCCGTTGGGATTGATCCCGGGGTACGAGGTGGTCTGGAGGCTCCAGCTGCTCCAGCCCATGTACGGCTTCTGGGCCAGGCCTTCCTCGCCGATGCCGGACGAGTCGGCCACCGTGGTGGTGGCGACGGGGGAGGTGGCGGGGGTCTCGGACGGGGCGGCCTGCGCCGTCGGCACGGCGACTGCCAGGCCGGCGGTGACGGCGAGTACCAGCGCGGAGCGCAAGGCTCTCGCGGCGGGGCGGGTGGGTGACCGCATGAGAGGGGGCCTCTTTGCTTTCTCGGCGAAGGGATTCGGCAGTGGTGCGGTGTTCCGGTTGCGTGCAGGGCAGGGCAGGGCTGCGGGGGACAGGGGTTCGCTACTTGCCCGAACCGAGGGTGAGCCCGCTGATGAACTGACGCTGGAGCGCGAAGTACACGAGCAGCGTCGGGATCGCGGTCATCAGTGCGCCGGCCGCGATGAGGTTGGGATTGGTGAAGTACTGTCCCTGGAGGTTGGCGAGTGCGGAGGTGATCGGGCGTTTGTCGCCGGTTTCGATCAGGGCGAGCGACCAGAAGAAGTCGTTGTAGATCCAGATCGATTCGAGGGTGGCGAGCGCCGCGAACGCGGGACGGCACAGCGGCAGCGCGATCTGGAAGAACTGGCGCCACACCGGGGCGCCGTCCACCAGCGCCGCCTCTGTGATCTCTTTGGGAATCGTCCGCATGTAGTTGCTGAGGACGAAGGTGCAGAAGCCGCACTGGTAGGCGATGTGGATGACGATGATGCCCCACACCGAGTTGTAGAGCAGGAACGAGTCGCTCATCCAGCCGGGGAGCGGGATCAGCAGGTAGAGCCGGTACAGCGGAGTGATCAGCACCTGGGCGGGTAGCAGGTTGCCCGCGGTGAAGAGCATCAGCAGGACGACGTTCCAGCGGAAGTCGAACCGGGAGACGAAGAAGGCCACCGCGGCGGAGAAGAGCAGCGTGCCGAGGACTGCCGGAACGGTGATCAGGACGGAGTTCCAGAAGAAGTGCGGCATCCCCGACTGGTTCCAGGCGTTGCCGAAGTTCTCGAAGCCGAGACTGTGCGGCAGGGAGAGGTAGCCGTGCCTGCTGGTGTCCGAGTAGGGCCGTAGCGAGGTGTACACCGCCCACAGCAGCGGAACGAGCCACAGGAAGGCGATCCCGCCGAGCAGCACATGCCGTCCGGTCTGTCGCCTCGGGCGCGAAGGGCCCGTGTCCGGAAGCGGCGCGCGGCGGCTGCGCGGTCCGGCGGCCGGCGGTGTGACGGTCGCGGTCACTGGTCCTCCTTGCGGAAGGTCTGGGCAAGGAAGGTCCCGATGGCGAGCAGCGAGACGACGAGCAGGACGACCGCGAGTGCGGAGCCGTAACCGATGTGGCTGGACTCACCGATGATGTTGTCGGTGATCAGGAGCGAAAGGAGCTCCATACCGGGCTTGCTGCCGACGCCGCCGCCGAGCACATAGACGATGTCGAACGCCCGTAGCGACTCCATGACGGTGACGACGAGAATGATGATGTTGACCGGTTTGAGTGCCGGGAAGACCACCCTCAGGAACGTCTGGCGGCCATTGGCGCCGTCGAGCGAGGCCGCTTCCTTCAGCGCGGGATCGAAGCCCTTCAGACCGGCCAGATAGAGGATCATGATGTAGCCGGTGTGCCGCCAGGCCGAGGCGATGAGGACGGCCCACAGATTGAGGTCCGGATCGCCCAGCCAGTCGATGTGGTGGCCGGGCGCCACCCCGTTCAGGACGCCGTTGAGAAGTCCGTTGTCGGGGTTGTAGATGATCTCCCAGATGAAACCGACCACGGCGAGCGAGAGCACCATGGGCAGGAAGATCGCAGTCTGGTAGAAGCGGGTGAACCTGATCTTCCGGTCGAGCTGGTACGCGAGGAAGATGCCGAACGGGGTGGGCAGCAGCGCCGTGAACAGCAGCCAGACGACGTTGTGCTGCACCGCGGGCCAGAACGGCGGGTAATTGGTGAAGATCTCCTGGTAGTTGTCCAGGCCGACCCAGCGGATGTCGCTCGGTTCGATGCCGTCCCAGCTGGTGAAGGACAGTCCGACGGAGGCCAGGGCCGGCAGCCAGACGAAGACCAGCAGGGCGAGCAGCGGAACGCCGACGATGACCGTGAGGAACAGGCGGTCACCGCGGCCGAGCCGCAGCGGCCGGGGGCGGGCACGCGGCGCGTCGGGGAGCACCGGGGCGGGCGCCCGGGGAGGGGCGGCGGGAGGCGCCGAGCGTACGGAGGACATGGTGAACCTTCCCGGTCCGGATCAGGCCGTGAAGAAGCGCGAGCGCTGGGACTCGATCTTCTTCAGGAGGGCTGAGCCGTCGTCGGGGTGGCCCAGCCACTGAGCCAGACCCGGCAGCACGACGGTGGAGACGAAGCCCGGGTCGCTGTCGCGGTCGCCGAACTGCGTGATGTGCTTCGCCGAGGCGATGAGTTCCGCCGACTTCTTCTGCAGGGCGTTGTACGAGCCGGTGTCCGCGGCGGAGTGGACGGCGACATTGCTCGGGTCGGCCCCCATGTACAGGTTCTCCGCCTGGGCGCTGCCGAGGAATTCGAGGAGGCGCGCCGCGCCCTTTTCGTTCTTCGGCTTGCGGCTGAGCATGAACCCGTCGGTGGGTGCCTCGACCGTGTCCTGGCCGTGGGCTGCGTCGATCTCCGGGAAGGCGAAGAAGTCGATGTCCGCGCGCAGTTTCTCGTCGGTGATCTGCTGTCCCAGGAACAGCCCGATGACCGCCATGCCGGACTTCTTGTCGAGCAGTGACTGAGCGGCGTCCTGCCATGAGCGGCCACCCGCGCCCTGCTGGTAGTAGGGGCTGAGCTCACGCCACAGGTCGAGGGTCCGGCTCGTACGGCGGTCGGTCCAGGAGACCTCACCCCGCATGAGCGACATGTGGAAGTCGTATCCGTTGGCCCGCAGATTCAGGTAGTCGAATGCGCCAAGGATGGACCAGCTGTCGCCCCCGCCGTATCCGGAGGCGATCGGCGACAGGCCGTCCTTCTTCATCTGCTTGGCCAGAGCGGTGAATTCGCTCCAGGTGCGTGGCGGTTCGTACCCGCGCTCCTGGAACACGCTCTTGCGGTAGAAGACGGCCCACGGGTAGTTGTACAGCGGGACGAAGTAGTACTTGCCGTCCTCGCCCTTGGAGAGCTGCTTCGCCGCGTCGCTGAAGCCGGAACCTATGGTGTCCCAGACGTCGTCGAGCGGTCGGGCGAGCCCCTTCTTGGCGAAGTACTGCATGCGGTAGCCCGCGAACCAGGTGAAGACGTCGTCCGGAGTGCCCTGGAGATAGGTGGAGATGCTCTTCTGGAACGTGTCGTGGTCGACGGTGTTCGTCTTGACCGCGAGACCGCTGTCCTTGGTGAAGGCACTGGTCACCGCCGCGTAGGCGGATTTGGGTGTGGCATCCGCTCCGTTGGATCCGAAGGTCACCGTCTTCGGGTCTGCCGAAGGAACGCCGCCGCAGGCCGTCAGCAGCGGCGCGGCCAGTGCGGCGGCGCCGACTCCGAGCGTGCCCCGGACCACCGTGCGGCGGCTGGGGTCGGTGACGGGCGACAAGATGCGGCTCTGCATCGTCATTACTGCTCCTCATACGTGTTCTGTACCGATGAAGGACTGGATCGCGGTCGCCGCGGCCCCGCGCGCCCACTCCTCGAAGGGCAGCGGACGTGTCATCACGTCGCACTGGGCGGCGGTACCGAAGGCGGTGGCGGCGAAGGTGTCGCGGATCTGCTCGGCGAACAGGTCGTACGCCGCCAGGCCCTCGCCCGAGATGATCACCCGCTGGGGTCCGAGGACGTTGACGACGGCCCCGATGGCCCGTCCGATGGCCTCCCCGGCCCGTGCGTAGACCTCCCGGGCCCCGGGATCGCCACGGTGAGCGAGTTGAAGGGCCTGCGCGGAGTCGGTGACCGGCAGTCCGGTCACCTCGCCGACCCGGCGGATGATGGCGGCGTCACCGGCGATGGCTTCCACACACCCGGTGTTGCCGCAGTGGCACGGCGGTCCCTGCGGGTCGATGGACAGATGCCCGATCTCGCCGGCCACCCCGTGCGCACCGGAGACCACCCTGCCGTGCACCACAAGACCGCAGCCGATGCCCGCACCGACGGTCACCAGCGCGAAGTCCGGCACTCCCACCCCGGCCCCGAACCACTGCTCGGCCACCGTCAGGGCCCTGACGTCGTTGTCGACCGTGACGGGCAGACCCGTCACGGCCTGCGCCAGCTCGGCGAGCGGCACGTCGCGCCAGTCCAGGAACGGTGAGTAGCGGACCACTCCGGCGCCGCGGTCCACATCTCCGGACACCGCGAGACCCATGCCGCTCACCCGTACCCCGAACCCGTCCGCCTCCGTGAGGAGTTCCTGCACGAGCGCGGCGGTCGAGGAGAGCACGGCGCCGGGATCACGGGTGGTGATCCGGACGTGCCGGGCGACCCGGATGCGGCAGCACAGGTCGGTCAGGACCGCGATGATCTCGTCCCCGGTGACCTTGACCCCGATGAACAGCGCGCGGCCGCCGTCCACCCGTACGAGGTTGGCGGGCCGCCCGAGAGACGGCGGTGCCTCCTCGTCCACGCCCTCGACGAGATAGCCGGCCGCCATCAGGGGCCGTACGGCCTTGGTGACCGCGGCCGGTGAGAGGTCGGTCCGCCGGCCGATCTCGGCCCGGGTGAGCGGGCCGTGGGACAGCGTGGTGGTGAAGACCAGAGAAGCGGCCGGCGTCGGAACCGGCACTGCCTCGGTACGGGGCGACGAGTGCATGGCCGAAACGTAGAGGGTGTTCTTTTCTGCTGTCAATAAAAGAATCAGGCTCTTTGGAAAGCTCAACTCAGTCTGGGAGATGCATTCAAAATCCATGCTGTCCAGGGGGGTTGACAGCTGATCAAAGGCGCAGTTGGCTGCCGACTGCCTTCGCGGCACAACCTGAACGTGAGGATCAATGTCTGTGATCGCCTTCGCCTCCGACACCGGGGTCTGGCTGCTCTCCACCCCGCGCACCTCGTACGCGCTACGGATCGATGCGACGGGAGCGCCCTGCCACCTTGCGTGGGGACCCGCGCTGACGCTTGAGGAGGTCCAGGAGTTCGTCACTGAGCCGGCACCCCCGGCCAGCAGCTTCGAGGGACTGCCGTCCGTCGGTGACGAACTGCCCGTCGACGGCGGACCACGGTACGGACCCCCCTCACTGCAGGTGCGCTTCGCCGATGGCACCCGCACCTTCGAATGGCAGGCCACCGGGCACCGCGTCCACGAACCGGCGCCGGGCTCGACCGAGCTGGTCCTGGACTTCCGCGACCGCCTCCACCCCCTGCGGGTTGCACTCCACTACCGGGTCCACGACGACAGCGACGTGATCGAACGCTGGACCGTGCTGCGCAACGACGGCGACGCCCCCGTCGCACTCCAGCGCGCGGACTCCGCCGCCTGGACCCTGCCGCTCCGGGACGACTACCGGCTGAGCCATGTCACCGGCCAGTGGTCGGCCGAGACTCAACTCCGCCGAGACCTGCTGCCGTTCGGCGAAACGGTTCTCACCAGCAGACGAGGTATCACCAGTCACCACGCGAACCCCTGGGTCATGCTCGACGCGGGCGACGCGACCGAGGACCACGGTCAGGTGTGGAGCGCCGCGCTGGCCTGGAGCGGCAGCTGGCGCATCACCGTGCAGCGCACCCCCGACGGCCGTGCGGGCTTCACCGCCGGCGCAGGCCACGAGGGCCCGTCCCTCCCGCTCGGCCCCGGTCAGCAATACACCACCCCGGTCCATGCCGGCCTCTACTGCGAGGGCGGCTTCGGTGCGGCGAGCCGGGACTGGCACGCGTACACCCTCGCCCACGTACTGCCGCACCCCCAGGAGATCCGGCCGGTCCTCTACAACTCCTGGGAAGCGACCGGGTTCGACGTCGACGAAGCGGGTCAGAAGGCACTGGCCGCCCGGGCGGCGGCGCTCGGCGTGGAGCTCTACGTCATGGATGACGGATGGTTCGGTGCGCGCCGTAGTGAAGCGGGCGGACTCGGTGACTGGACACCGGCCCCGGGCCGCTTTCCCCGAGGGCTGGCCGCCTTGGCCGAGGAGGTGCACCGGCTCGGTATGCGTTTCGGCATCTGGGTGGAGCCGGAGATGGTCAGCCCGGACAGCGACCTCTATCGAAAGCACCCCGACTGGGTGCTTCATTTCCCCCACCGCACCCGTACCGAGCTGCGCAACCAGCTGGTCCTCAACTTCGCCCGTCACGACGTCGCCGAGTGGGCGTACGGATGGCTCACCCGGCTGGTCGGCGACCACGGCATCGACTTCCTGAAGTGGGACATGAACCGCGCGTTCAGCGAAGCCGGCTGGCCGGACCGGGCGGAGGGGGCCGACGAGGTGTGGACGAAGTACGTCCACCACCTCTACGACGTCGTCGACCGGCTTCGCGCCGATCATCCCCACCTCCGCATCGAGGCGTGTGCCGGCGGCGGAGGGCGGGTGGACCTGGGCATTCTGTCCCGCACCGATCAGGCATGGCCCTCGGACAACACCGACGCCGCGGACCGTGTCACCATCCAGCACGGATACAGCCAGCTCTACCCGGCACGGACCATGGCCGCCTGGGTGACCGATGTGCCCAACCAGCTCACCGGCCGCTCCGTCCCCTTGCGCTTCCGCTTCCATGTGGCGATGGCCGGAGCACTGGGCATCGGAGGCGACCTCTCCCGCTGGTCCGACGCCGAACTGGCCGAGGGCGCCGGCCTGGTCGCCGAGTACAAGCGGGTACGTCACCTGGTACAGCACGGCACACAGCACCGGCTGCGAGCCCCGGTCGACGACGGATCCGCCGCGACGCAGTACCTCGCCGCCGACGGCAGCGAGACACTCGTGCTCGTCTGGCAGCGGGCATCACCACATGGCAGGCCGTCACGTCCGCTCCGGCTGGCCGGTCTCGATCCCACTGCCCGCTACCGCGACGCCCGCACCGGGGCGGTCCACTCCGCGACCGTGCTCCGGGAGTACGGGATGCAGCCCGAGCTGCCGCCCGGCGACTGGGCGAGCGCGGCGGTGCACCTGATCCGGGTTCCCTGACCGTCGGCGGCGGGGGAGGGGCGGGCCGGTGCCCGCTCATGCAGCTCCGGCACCGGTCAGCCGCCCCGTCGCAGATGTCGCGTGGCAACGAGGGAGTGAGCCTGCCTCAGGCCGGCGGTGCCGTCGTCATCAGGATCAGGGGGACGCCGTGGCAGGGGCGCAGTTGCAGCCCGCTGTGTTCGGCGCCGTTGGCCGATCCCGCCAGGACCGCAGCGAAGTCCGGGCCCTTGGTGAGGGATCCGACCAGGTGGTGGGGGTCGGTGGAGGCGGCGACCCGGCCTCGTGCGTTGACCAGGCGGGCCGGTCCCGGCAGGCGTTGGAGCAGGGGCATGACGACCGCTTCGAAGCGCCGAAGGTATACGTCGGCGGCGGCCACGCCCATGAAGCGCCCCCCGATCGTCACCGGCGACGACAGGGTGAGGCTGTACTCGTCGGAGCAGAGGTAGTCGACGTACGGTCCCGCGACGGCCCGCTGTCCGGTGTCGCGCGGCAGGGTGAACCAGTCCCAGTGCGTGTAGTCGGAGTACGCCGAGTGCTCCGGGTCCAGGTCGAGCAACAGCGGGTGCACGGCACCGTCCACGGTGGTCTGCCACCACTCGAGCCACGCCGGTACGTCGTCGAGCAGGCCTGGCACTGCCACGAAGCCGATTCCCGAGACCAGGTCGTACTGGGCGAGACAGGCGTGCAGTCCGGCGCGGAGCGCGGCCAGATCGGCCGAGACCGGCCGGCGGCCGTCGGCGAGGGCCGATGCGAGCACCGCCTCCGTGTCCGTAGCGGTCCTGCCCACGGCGTCGAAGACTCCTTCGAGCGCGTCTTGGACACGGGCGGCCGCTTCGGCGACCGCCGACTCGTCAAGTACCGCCGATCCGGCGCTTGCGAGACGGGGACTGCTGCCCATCGGGGCCCTCCTTCGGACGGGGACCGCGTGCGCCGTCTGCCGAGTCGAGGCGGAGTTCGATCAGGCGCGCCATGGAGGCCTGCACGCATTGTTCGGCCAGGGTCCGGGCACGGTCATCCGCCCCATCATGCACGGCTGAGATCACGGCGTGGTGACGATCCGCGGTGTCCTTGAGGTGCCCCTCCTCGCAGAGCACGAGGCGCAGAAGTGCCCCCACTTCGGTCTGGAGAGTGACCTCTTCCCTGGTCAGCCGAGCGGACTGGGCGGCGGCGGCCAGCTCGACATGGAAGCGTCCGAAGACGCGGCTGCGCGCCCCCGAGTCTTTGGCTTCCACCAACTCTCCCAGAGATCTCTCCAGTTGCCGCAGATCCTCGGGCTCGGTGCGCTGGGCCGCGAGCCGCGCCGCGGCACCCGAGACGGCTGCCCAGTGGTCGGCGAGATCGCGTAGCTCCTCGGTGCTCCAGTCGGAGAGGCGGGCAAGCAGCCGGTCTTCCGCAGGGCCGTCGGGCACGGTGACGAAGCTGCCTCCGCCACGGCCCCTGCGGGTGGTGACCAGGCCCCTTTGCCGCAGTGCCATCAGCGCTTCCCGCAGGGTCACGGTGGAGACGCCGAGCTGGGCGGCGAGGTCGGACTCGCCGGGCAGCTGCTCGCCGTCGGCGAGCAGTCCGAGGTCGATGGCGTCACCGAGCCGCCGCACGACAGCATCCACGCGGGCCAGGGTGTCGACGGGCGTGAAGACGACTCTGCGGGCGCCGGGTCTGTCTCGATTCACGATCACCACCTTGCCAGTTGACCAGGCTTTTACCTTAGCGGGGCCTTGAAATTAGAACTATGACTTCATATGTTTACCGCCAACTCCCGACAGCACCAGAAAGGTTCCCCCCATGGAGGGAATGGCCATCCGGTTGCAGCACCTGAGTAAGTCCTTCGGCCGGACAGAGGCCGTGGCCGGAGTCGACCTGGAGATCGCGGACGGCGAGTTCTTCTCGATGCTGGGGCCGTCCGGCTCCGGCAAGACCACAGTGCTCCGGATGATCGCCGGTTTCGAGGCTCCCACCGGCGGAACCATCGAGCTCGCAGGCTCCGACGTCACCCGTCTGGCGCCCTTCGAACGCGACGTGCACACCGTCTTCCAGGACTACGCGCTCTTCCCGCACATGACCCTGGAACAGAACGTCGCCTACGGCCTCAAGGTCCGCAAGGTGCCCAAGGCCGAGCGTCTGAAGCAGGCCAGGGAGGCTCTGGCGAGCGTACGTCTGGCGGACTTCGGGACTCGTCGTCCGTCCCAGCTCTCCGGAGGCCAGCGCCAGCGCGTGGCGCTGGCCCGCGCCCTGGTCGGCCGTCCGAAGGTGCTGTTGCTCGACGAGCCGCTGGGCGCCCTCGACCTCAAGCTGCGCGAGCAGATGCAGGTCGAGCTCAAGGCGATCCAGCGCGAGGTCGGCATCACCTTCGTCTTCGTCACGCACGACCAGGAGGAAGCGCTGACGATGAGCGACCGGATCGCGGTCTTCAACCAGGGCCGCGTCGAACAGATCGGGACCCCGGCCCAGATATACGAACGTCCCGCCACGCCGTTCGTCGCGGGCTTCGTCGGTACGTCGAACCTGCTGACCGACGACGCCGCGGAGCAGGTCGTGGGCGACCGGGGAACGTACAGCATCCGGCCGGAGAAGATCCGCGTGCTCAAGGAGTCCGCCGTCGCCGACGAGCCGCAGCACTCCAGCGCCACCGGCACCGTGGCGGAGGTCGTCTACCTGGGGGACGCCACCCGCTTCCTGGTGGACCTCGACGCAGGCGGCCGGCTCACCGCCCTCCAGCAGAACCTGGAGACCTCCTCCGACGACGTCGCCGCCTTCCGTGGCTCCCGGGTCACGCTCCAGTGGCACCGACGGCACAACTTCCAGGTCCCCGAGGCCCGGTGAACGCACGCCCCGCACGACCCGTCCCCGCCCCTTCCCTCCCGTGGAGAACCCTGTGCGTCTGAACCGAACGTCCCGAGCAGCGGCCGCGCTCGGCGCCCTGCTCCTCGCCACCGCCTGCGGTTCCTCGAACACCGCCGCTACGTCGCCCGGCGGCAGCGACTTCACCCCGCCCAAGCTCACCGCGCAGAAGACCCTCGGCAAGACCGAGGGCCAGGTGAACCTGATCGCGTGGGCCGGATACGCCGAGGACGGCTCCAACGACCCGAAGGTCGACTGGGTCACCGACTTCGAGAAGCAGACCGGCTGTCAGGTCAACACCAAGACCGCGGGCACCTCCGACGAGATGGTCAGCCTGATGAAGACCGGTCAGTACGACGCGGTCTCCGCCTCCGGTGACGCGGCGCTGCGGCTGATCGCCTCCGGTGACGCCGCGCCCGTCAACACCGAGTTGGTGCCCAACTACAAGGACGTCTTCTCCGGGCTGAAGGACCAGCAGTGGAACTCGGTCAAGGGTGTCTCGTACGGCATCCCGCACGGCCGCGGAGCCAACCTGCTGATGTACAACACGAAGAAGGTCTCCCCGGCGCCCGACTCCTGGTCCGCGGTCTTCGACAAGTCCTCGGCTTACAAGGGGAAGGTCACGGCGTACGACTCGCCGATCTACATCGCGGACGCTGCCCTGTACTTGATGAAGACCGAGCCGTCCCTCGGCATCAAGGACCCGTACGCCCTGGACCAGAAGCAGTTCGACGCCGCCGTCGACCTGCTCAAGGAGCAGAACGCCAACGTCGGTGAGTACTGGAGCGACTACCTGAAGGAGGTCTCCGCCTTCAAGAGCGGCGACTCGGTGGTCGGCACCAGCTGGCAGGTGATCCTGAACACCGCTCAGGCCGAAAAGGTTCCGGTCAAGGCCGTCCTCCCCAAGGAAGGCGCCACCGGCTGGTCCGACACATGGATGATCGCCGCAAAGGCCAAGCACCCGAACTGCGCCTACAACTGGATGAACTGGATCATCTCGCCGAAGGTGAACGCCCAGGTCGCCGAGTACTTCGGTGAGGCTCCGTCCAACGACAAGGCCTGCACACTGACCGCGGACAAGAACCACTGCACCACCTACCACGCCGCCGATGAGTCGTACTGGAAGGACGTCCACTTCTGGACCACGCCCATCGCGCAGTGCGTGGACGGACGCACGGACACCAACTGCGTGCCGTACGCCAAGTGGGTCCAGGCCTGGACCGAGATCAAGGGCTGAGGGTCACCTGTCCATGACCACCACCGCGCCTGCCGCCGGACCCGTCCGGCGGCTCGCCGGGACCCTGCACCGCCGCCCCCGGCTGCAGCTGTCCCTGCTGCTCTCCGCGCCGCTGGCCTGGCTCGCCCTGGCCTACCTCGGCTCGCTCACCGTGCTGTTCCTCTCCGCGTTCTGGACCACGGACTCCTTCACCTCCAATGTGGTGAAGATCTGGAACACGGACAACTTCACCGCACTGTTCACCACCGACGTCTACCGTCAGGTCGCCCTGCGCAGCATCGGCGTGGCTCTCGCGGTCACCGCGCTGTGTGTCCTGATCGCCTTCCCGATCGCCTTCTACACCGCCCGCATCGCGAATCCCAAGCGGCGGCCGCTCCTCGTCGTGGCGATCCTCACGCCGCTGTGGGCCAGCTACCTGGTCAAGGCGTATGCCTGGCGGCTCATCCTCGCCCAGGGCGGTCTGCTCGACTGGGCGCTGAAGCCACTGGGACTCGAAGGGCCCGGATACGGGCTGACCGCGACCGTCCTGGTGCTGACCTATCTGTGGCTGCCGTACATGATCCTGCCGATCCACGCCGGACTCGAGCAGCTCCCGGACAGCCTCCTGGACGCCTCCGCCGACCTCGGCGCCCGCACCGGCCGGACCTTCCGCTCCGTGGTGCTGCCGATGATCATGCCGTCCATCGCGGCCGGCTCGGTCTTCACCTTCTCGCTCAGTCTCGGCGACTACATCGCCGTACAGATCGTCGGCGGAAAGACGCAGCTCATCGGCAACCTCATCTACTCCAACATCACCCTGGACCTGCCGCTGGCCGCCGCGCTCGGCACCGTGCCCGTCGTGATCATCGTGCTCTATCTGCTCGCGGTGCGCCGTACCGGAGCCCTCAGCAGTCTCTGACCCCGCTCCTTCACCTCCGTATCAAGCACAGCGAAGGCCCTCGATGAATCTCTCCCGCCCCGCGCGCGTCACACTGCGCATCGCCGCCGGGCTCGGCTTCGTGGTGATCTACCTCCCGCTGCTCCTGGTCCTCGTCAACTCCCTCAACCCGGACCGTAGTTCGGGATGGCCGCCACCCGGCCTCACCTTCGACTGGTGGGTAGCCGCCTGGCACAGCTCGGGCGCCCGCGACGCGCTGTGGACCTCGGTCAGGGCCGGTCTCGGCGCGACCGCGATCGCCCTGGTCCTCGGCACGCTCATCGCCTTCGCCTGCCAGCGCTACAAGTTCTTCGGACGCGAGGCCATCTCCTTCGTGGTCGTCCTGCCGATCGCACTGCCGGGCATCGTCACCGGTGTCGCGCTCAACACCGCCTTCCGTACGGTCCTCGAACCGCTCGGAGTGGGCCTCGGAATGTTCACGGTGGTCGTCGGCCACGCCACCTTCTGCATCGTGGTCGTCTTCAACAACGTGATCGCCCGGCTGCGCCGGATGCCCGGATCGTACGAAGAGGCCGCCATGGACCTCGGGGCCCACAGCTTCCGTACGTTCGTCGACATCACCTTCCCGCTGGTGCGTTCCGCGCTGGTGGCGGGCGGACTTCTCGCCTTCGCCCTGTCCTTCGACGAGATCGTCGTGACGACCTTCACCGCCGGGCCCGGCGTCCAGACCCTCCCCGTCTGGATCTTCTCCAACATGGCCCGTCCCCAACAGGCCCCTGTCGTCAACGTCGTCGCCGCCGTCCTCGTCCTGTTGTCCGTGATACCGATCTACCTCGCCCAGCGGCTGTCTTCGGACACCGCCTCCGGCAGCCGCATCTGACAGGAGCGCCCCCTGTGTCCCAAGGGATCACTGGGGGCGCCCAGAACCGAGCTGGTAGGTTTTCATCGTGCGCACCTCTGCGGTCACCGGCTCCCTCGTCCAGGTGTGTCTGGACGAACCACCCCGTGTGGCGAGCGTGGGCGTCGGCGTGCACGGAACCGGGAGCCTGCGCGACGTATTCCGGCTTCCGGACCTGTGGCAACTGCATCTGTACCGGTACGCGGGCGAGCTCACCGTCGACGGTGTGGTGCACGCGATCCGGCCGGGGCACGTGAGCCTGGCGCCGCCCGGTGCGTTGGTGCAGTACCGCTACCGCGGTCGGTCCGAGCACCTCTATGCGCACCTGGAACTTCCGCAGTCCGGTGAGCAGTTGACCGTCCCTCTCATGCAGAACGCCGGTGCGGAGGCGCCGATGCTGTCCGGTCTGCTGCAGCAGGCCGTCGCGGTGGCTCCGCGCAGCCAGGCCCGGGCCTCCGCCGAGGTGTGGGCCGCCCTGTGGCGGGTGGCCGAACTGGCGGCGCCGCGCGGCGGGGGCACCGAGCGGGCGCACAGCCCGGTCGCCGCGGCCGTCGCCCATGTCGAGGCCCACTTGGCGGGGCCGCTGTCCGTGCCCGAAGTGGCGGAGGCCGCCGGGGTTTCGCACAACCACCTCATCCGGTTGTTCCGGGCGGAGACCGGCGGCACCGTCGTCTCGTACATCCGACGGCGCAGGTTGGAGCAGGCCCGGCATCTGCTCCGCGAGTCGACGCTGTCGATCCCCGCCGTGGCGGCCTCGGTGGGCATCGGCGATCTACAGGCCTTCAACAAGGCGTGCCGGCGCGAACTGGGCGCGTCGCCGCGCGCGATCCGCGCCGGCAGCTGACATCAGCCGCGGCCGGAGCCCTGGTACAGATCGAGCTCGCCGTCGAGCTCCACGGCCAGCACAGTGGCGTACTCGTCCACATCTGCGCCCGTGGGGGCGTCGATCCACTGAACTCCGGGAACTTCGCCGAGGCCGCCGATGACCCGGTGGCCGAGCTCGGTGCCCGAACCGACGACGCTCACACGCTTGACCGGGGTTCGCAGACCACGCAGGCCGATGGTCTCGCGCGGTGCGTCGAAACAGATCAGATAGAGCGTGCGACGGTCCGCGGACAGGGTGCTCGGACCGTAGTGGTGCCCTGCCGGGAGCCCGGCCCCCGTGCCGTACACGGCGCCGCAGTGCTTGGCGATCCACCCCCCGAGTCCTTCGAGGCGCTCGACCTGCTCGGCCGGAATCGTGCCGTCCTCCTTGGGGCCGACGTCGAGGAGCAGATTGCCGCCCATCCCGATGGTCTCGGCGAAATAACGCACCAGCTGGCGCACGGACTTGTGGTTGTGGTCGTCGTGCTGATAGCCCCAGGAGTCGTTGACGGTCAGGCACAGCTCCCACGGCCCGTCCGGGGCCTGCAGCGGCACGCCCTGCTCGGGCGTGGCGTAGTCCCCGTAACTGAGCATCCGCGCATTGAGAACGGTGTCCGGGTTGCCTGCGAGGATCTCCTCGGCGAGCTCCCGCATCTTCCACTGTTCCTCGCTGCGCTCCCACTCGCCGTCGAACCACAGCAGGTCGGGGCTGAAGTGCTCGACGAGCTCGGCGACCTGGGCATTGCGGTACGCCAGGAAGCGTGCCCAGGCCTCCGGGTCCTCCGTGCCGGGCGCCGCCGAGGCGTAACGGTTGCCGGCCACCTCCTCGCTCGATGGGTCGGGGTGCACCGTGCTCGCGTAGTCAGGGTGGTTCCAGTCCGAGTGCGAGTAGTACAGACCGACCTTGAGGCCCTGCTCGCGCAGCGCGTCGGCGTACCCGGCAAGGAGGTCACGGCCTGCGGGCGTGTGCCGCACGACATTCAGGTCGCCCTGCTCGGTGTCCCAGAGGGCGACGCCGTCGTGGTGGCGTGCGGTCAGCACCGCGTACTTGGCACCCACACGCGCGAACAGCTCCGCCCACGCCCTCGGGTCGTACTTCGAGGCGGTGAAGCGGTCGAGCTGCTTCATGTACTGCTCGTGCGGGACCTTGCCGGTGTAGAACGACCAGGATTCGGGGACGCCGTCGACGGCGTAGATCCCGTAGTGGATGAAGATGCCCAACTTGGCATCGGAGAACCAGGGCTGGATTGGCATGCGTTCACGCTAGGCAGGGGTACGCGGTCCGCGCGTGGGGCGCAGTCACCACTACTGGTCTGTTTTCACCCTGTGGGTCACGGCTGGCGGCCGCGCCCGGCGAGGCCGCCGGCCCGTAGGGCAAGGCGCTCGGAGATCCGTTCCGGGCACCTCGCCCTCCCGCTCGGTCCGGGCCGGGGGAGTCCGCCGTCTGAGCCCACATGACCTGGCCCCGATGCCCAACAGCAGGGAAGGGCCACCGCCGACGGGTCGCTCAGCGTCTACGCACGTGCGGTGCCGGGACCAGACGGACGACAGTGTTGAGCACATGGTCGATCACGTCGTGCGAGGGCTTGTCCGTGAGGTTGGTGAGCATCCGGGCCAGGGTGTTGAGCAGAAACGGCGATCCCATGACGTACCGGTTGAGGATCGGTTGGAAGCCCGAATGGCTGAAGACGGCGTCGGCGGCCGCGTTGCCGAGACGGTAGTAGCGCCCCCAGCGGCGGTTCATCTCGACAGGGTAGCCGTGCAGCACTCGCTCCCGTCCGGGGCCCGGGGGAAGGCCGAGGGCGAGCGCGGCGCTCTCGGCTGCGACTTCACCGGCCTCCATGGCCTGCCCGATGCCCTCCCCGTTCCAGGGGCTGATCATGCCTCCGGAGTCACCGACCAGCAGCAGGCCCCGGGTGTAGAGGGGATGACGGTTGAAACCCAGGGGAAGCGCCGCGCTCCGGACAGGGCCCTCGGCGTTCTCCTCACGCAGTCCCCAGGCGTCAGGAGTGCGGGCCAGCCACTGGTCCATCGTGGTCCGCAGGTCCGCGGTGCCGTGCCGCCGGTGAGGCAGCGCACCGAGCCCGACGTTGACGCGACCGTCTCCCATGGGAAAGATCCAGCCGTACCCGGGGAGGTAGTGATCGTTCCCCGGGAAGCGGAGATCGGCCCACAACTCCAGGTACTCCTCGTGCGACCGTTCCGGGCTGCGGTAGTAGCGGCGGGCGGCTGTCGCGATCTGCCTGCTCTTGTCCCGCTGCAGGCCCATGGCGAGGGCGAGGCGGGCGGAGGCGCCGTCGGCGGCGATGACGATCGGTGCGTGGAAGACCACCGGCTCCTTCGCTCCATCGGTGGCGGTGACACCGGTGATGCGTCCGGCGCGGTCGGTCACGGGCCGGGTCACCTTCACGCCGCTGCGCAACCGTGCTCCGGCTCCGACGGCGTGGCGGGCGAGGATGTCGTCGAAGTCGTGCCGACTCCGCGAGAGGCCGAAGTCCGGATAGCGCCCCAGGGCCGGCCACTCGATGTGCACCTGATGCGTACCGGCCACCCATCGCATACCGCGTGAACGCGTCCACCCCGGAGCCTTGATGTCAATGCCCATCCGGATGAGCTGGTACACCGCCCGCGGGGTCAGGCCGTCCCCGCACACCTTTTCCCGGGGGAAATGGGCCTTCTCCAGGAGCAGGACATCGATGCCTGCCTTGGCGAGGTGGAAGGCTGCGGACGAGCCTGCAGGCCCCGCCCCCACCACGATCACATCGGCTTCTTCGCCCGAGCTGCGGACGGAGCGATCGTCCGGTGGGGACGGGTCTGGCGTCGTTTCCCGCATGGGGACCCCTTTCCTGGGACAGCCGGTGCCGTACCGAGGACGGCAGCCCGGTACGTCATCATCGATCAGGACGAGCCGGCGCGGAACCTGGCCGGATCTCCGGCCGCGTCCCGGCACACTCCGGTTCTCGGCCGATCTCCTCGGCACACTCGCGATCTTGACAGTGCGACCACCGCGGCGACGGCTCTGACCACCCCCGGCCGGGCGGATCAGGGGGCTTGCCTGACGCTCGCTCCGTCACCGCCTGCACGTCGAGAAAGTCACGGGCAAGGCAGCCGGCGACGGCGGCGAACGCGACAGGGTTCGCCCGTGGCACGGGTTGGCTCGGGCCGCGCTATGACGTCCCCGTGTTCACCGTTCACCCGGGCGGGCCGCGTCGCGCGAACGGTCCACCGGGGTCGCGGCAGGCTGGGATCGCATGCGCCCTGGCAGCGAGCTACTTGCGATGCAGGGGTCCCAGGAGTGGAGCTCTGATGCGGTCCCGATCGAAGCTGCCCGAACTCGCCACTGCCGTCGTTGCCGCCGTCGTGCGCTGGAGGGCAGGGGCAGCGGGTCAGCCCGCCGGGTGCTCCGACTCCGGCTCTTTGTGGATGGTCAGCTCGCCGTCGGCGACGTCGATACGGAGGCGGCTGTGGGGCTGCAGACTGCCGTCGAGCAGCATGCGGGAAAGCCGGTTGTCGACCTCGCGCTGGATCGTGCGGCGCAACGGGCGAGCGCCGTATTCGGGCTGGTAGCCGCGTTGGGCGAGCCATTCGACAGCGGCCAGGGTGACATCGACGGTGACGTCCTGGGCGCGGAGCCGGCGCCTGGAGTCGTCCAGCAGGATGTTGGTGATCTGCCGTAGTTGCTGGTCGGCGAGTTGACGGAAGATCACGATCTCGTCAATGCGGTTGAGGAACTCCGGCCGGAAGTGTTCGCGCAGTGGGCGCAGGACCCGCTCACGGCGCGCCTGCTCGTCGGCGTCCGTGTCGCCGGCACCGAAGCCCATCGCGCCGCCGCGACCGGTGATGGCCTGTGAACCGAGGTTGCTGGTCATGACGATGACGGTGTTCTTGAAATCGATCGTGCGGCCCTGGGAGTCGGTGAGCCGACCGTCGTCGAGTACCTGCAGCAGGATGTTGAAGACGTCGGGGTGCGCCTTCTCGATCTCGTCCAGGAGCAGCAGCGAGTAGGGGTTCCTTCGCACCGATTCGGTGAACTGTCCGGCCTCCTCGAAGCCGACGTAGCCAGGGGGAGCGCCGACCAGGCGGCTGACGGTGTGCCGTTCCTGGTACTCGCTCATGTCGAGACGGATCATCCGGTCCTCGCTCCCGAAGAGCGCCTCCGCGAGTGCGCGGGCGAGTTCGGTCTTGCCGACGCCGGTGGGACCGAGGAAGAGGAAGCTCCCGATCGGGCGGCTGGGGTCGGCCAGACCGGCCCGCGAGCGCAGGACGGCGTCGGCGACGGCGGTCACCGCTTCGTCCTGGCCGATGACGCGCTTGTGCAGATGTTCCTCCAGCCCCAGCAGCCGGTCCCGCTCCTCCTGGGTGAGGCTGCTGACGGGAATTCCGGTCTGGCGGGACACGATGTCGGCGATGTCTTCGACGGTGACCTCGGTGACATGACCGCGGGGTTGCTGTTCGTGGCTTCCCTCGGCGATCCGCTGCTCGAGGTCGGAGAGCCGGTCGCGCAGCTCGGAGGCCCGCTCGTACTGCTCGGCGGCGACGGCCTGGTCCTTGTCCCGCGTGAGTTGCTCCACTTCGCGTTCCAGGGCGCGGATGTTGGTGCCGCGGGTGGAGGAGCGCAGCCGGACCCGTGCGCCGGCCTGGTCCATGAGGTCGATCGCCTTGTCGGGCAGGTAGCGGTCGGTGAGGTAGCGGTCGGACAACTCGACGGCGGCGAGCAGAGCCTCGTCGGTGTACCGGACCTGGTGATGGGCTTCGTAGCGGTCCTGGAGACCCCGCAGGATCTCGACGGCGTCGGCCGGGTTGGGCTCGGGGATCAGGACCGGCTGGAACCGGCGGGCGAGCGCGGCGTCCTTCTCGATGTAGCGGCGGTACTCCTCCAGCGTGCTGCATCCCACGACATGGAGTTCGCCGCGGGCCAGGGCGGGCTTGAGCATGTTGCTCGCGTCCATCGGGCCGCCCTCGGAGCCGCCGCCCGCCCCGACGACGGTGTGCAGCTCGTCGATGAAGATGATCAGCTCGCCCGAGTGGGCGCGGATTTCGTCGATGAGGCCGGTGAGCCGTTCCTCGAAGTCCCCACGGAAACGGGTACCGGCAACGACTCCTGAGAGGTCGAGCTGGACGACACGCCGACCCAGCAGGATGTCCGGCACGTTGCCATCGGCGATGCGCTGGGCGAGTCCCTCGACGATGGCGGTCTTGCCCACTCCGGCCTCGCCGATCATGACGGGATTGTTCTTGCTCCGGCGGGCGAGTACCTCGATGGTCTGCTCGATCTCCTCGTCACGGCCGATGACCGGGTCGATCCGGCCCTCCCGGGCGAGATCGGTGAGGTCGCGGCCGAACTTGTCCAGGTTGGGAGTGTTCCGCTCGGCCGGGCCGTGACGCTGGCCGGTGGCGCCGGGTACGGGTGCGAGGCCGTCCCGGGCGCCGGTAGGCGGCGAGAAGTGCGCGGCGTTGAGCATCTGCCCAGCTGCGGAGTCGCGGTTGGCGGCGAGTGCCACCAGTACGTGTTCCGGGCCGATATAGGAGGCGCCGGTGGAGCGTGCGATCTCATGGGCGTCGAGGAGAGCACGCTTGACCGCCGGCGTGACGGCGATGAAGTTTCGTGGCGGCCCGTCCCCGGCCTGGCGGTCGATCTCGGCGGCGAGCGCATCGGGATCGGCGCCCGCCCGCGAGACCATGCGGCGCGTCGGCTCGCTGGAGAGCGCGGCCCGCAAGAGGTGCTCCGTGTCGAGGTCGGTGCTTCCGTGCTGGGCGGCATAGGACGCGGCGACGGAGACGAGCTGGCGTGCGGGGCCGCTCAACAGCCGGCTGAAGTCGATGCGCCGCGGATCGGGCGGCTCGTCACCCTGTCCGCTGCCGAGAAAGTGTGAGAGGAAGTCTCCGAGGGGGTCCGGACCGTGGTCCTCGGGACCCTTCTGTCCGTCGGTCATGAGTATCCGTCCCCGTGGCCCGGCCCGTCCGGGCCACGCTGTCTCAGTGCACGTGAAGCGGTGTTGGACGCGGTTCCACAGGTCCGGCGTCACCCCCGGATGGCCGCAACCCCACTTGCCCCAATTTAGACGATATGAGAGCTGCGTGTCGGCCAACCGGACCAAGGGCAGCGGGGCTGCCGGGGTGACTGCCGCGTCTCGGTCGCTGTTCCCGGCGCCATGGGGCGGCCGGCCCCCGAGGGGCGGCTCCTCGGCTGTCCAGGTCCGTACCGAAGGCAGTGCATCCGTCCGAGGGGTACTTTCCTAATAGCTCACGTGTTCGAATGCGAGTATGCTGAAGACATGGCATCGCACCAGCTCCAGGGATCCCTGTTCGATCAGGGCGACGACGTGCGCCTACGCCCGCTGGACGGGCTCAGCAGAACCGAGCTCGGGGACGGGGCCTGGATCGACCTCCTCCCGGGCTGGCTGAGTGGCGCCGACGCCCTGTTCGAACGGCTGGCCACGGACGTTCCCTGGAAGGCCGAGCGACGGCAGATGTACGAGCGGGTCGTGGACGTCCCGCGTCTGCTCGCCTTCTACCGCGCCGGCGAACCGCTGCCGCACCCCGTCCTCGACGAGGCGCGGCAGGCACTCTCCACCCATTACGCCGTCGAACTCGGCGAACCCTTCACGACAGCCGGCCTGTGCCACTACCGGGACGGGCGCGACAGCGTGGCCTGGCACGGCGACCGCATCGGCAGGGGGGCCCGCGAGGACACGATGGTCGCCATCCTCTCCGTGGGAGCGCCCCGTGACCTGCTGCTGCGTCCGTGCCGCGGCGGAGATGTCGTCCGGCGGCCGCTCGGACACGGAGACCTGATCGTGATGGGCGGCTCCTGCCAGCGGACCTGGGAGCATGCCATCCCCAAGACCGCGCGGGCCGCGGGAGGGCGCATCAGCATCCAGTTCCGGCCGTACGGGGTGCAGTGACCCCTCGCCTCGCCGATGTCCGGATTCCGGCATGAAGGAACCGACGACGCCCTGGCGCCGATGCTTCAGCCCGATGCGCCGGGCTCCTCGGGCGTGGCGTGACCGGGCGCAGCGCAACGCCATCACCTCGACCGAGGTATGGGTGACTCGATGGTCCTGCAGACGGGCTGACGGGAGGTCCGGTCCGTTCGGTCAAGGTGTCCTGGACGCCTTGTTCCGGCTCGTGCACGGTGTTTCGCGGTCTACCGAGGGCTCCGGCGATGCCGTCGTCGGAGCCCTCTCTGCGTGCCGGCGTTGGACGGCGTGAGGGGGCGCAATCCCGTCAGCAGCCGGGCGAACGTCGGTGGGGGCACCGGCTGCCCCTTCCGTGGTCGGCGGGTCAGGCGTCGGACTTGGAGCGGGACTGGGGGGCGGGGCGGCGCAGTTCTTCGTTGATGCGCTGGGCTTCGTCGAGCTGGTCTTCGAGGATGATGATGCGGCAGGCCGCCTCGACCGGGGTGCCCTGGTCGACGAGTTCACGGGCGCGGGCGGCGATTTTCAGCTGATAACGGGAGTAGCGGCGATGGCCGCCTTCGGAGCGCAGCGGAGTGATGAGGCGGGCTTCGCCGATGGCCCGCAGGAACGCGGGGGTCGTGCCGAGTATTTCGGCAGCCCGGCCCATGGTGTAGGCGGGGTAGTCGTCGTCGTCGAGACGGCCGAGCGGATCTTCTGCGGTCATTTGCACCTCTGGTCGTTGAACGCGTCAGGGGGCCCTGGTGCCGTACGGCACCAGGGCCCCGAGGGATTTGAACACCATCTGCCGGCTTACTGCGGTGCCGGCCTGTCTTTTCCGCACCGGCGCCCGGGGGATGGGGGCGAGTGCGGGGATCGCGGATACGTGACCGTGGGACCACCTTCCGTTCCGGGGCTGCGGTACCCGGGCTGTCTACGTCCTCGCCCGGGCGATCCTGATGGCGTCTGCCTCCTTCTCGTCTTTCTGATCCATTTGCTTGCTCTGCGGTTGCTCACCGCTGACGGCCCCGATGGGCCGCCCGGCCCGGCAATCAGCGAGGGGACCCCTGGATACTGCCGGCCCCGCCACTCCACTGCCGTGCCTCAGCCTCCTTCTGTCCTGCATGGGCGGCAGTTCGTCCCTGCCGCGCCTTGCTGACTTCTTGGCTACAAGAACGACGCTAGCCCCGACAAGCACGCATGTCTACTTCCGCCACGACAGATTTTCTATGCGGGGGACTGGTGGGGTTCTATCGCTCGGGCCCGTTCGAAACCGCATGGGAAAACGCGATGGCGGGTGTGATGGCGGAGGGAGCGGGCGCGCCGCCCGATACGGGAGGCGGTACGCCGCTACAGGTGGTGCGTACGCGCTCCGGACCGAGCCGTGGCTGACATCCCGGGAGCATGCGTCGTCCCGGACGAGGGACACAATGAGGTATATGGGTGTCCAGCGCGCATCGATGGACCGCCTCCTGCAGCAGCCGTCCGGCCGCGGACTGGTGGCGATCCCGCTCGCGCTGATCATAGTGATCACCGTGGTGGACATCCACTCTCCCGCCGATGTCCACCTGGGGCCGCTGCTCGTCATCGCGCCCGCACTCACCGCCTCCTTCGCCGGACCATGGCTGACCGCGGCAATCGGCGTTCTGGCTGTGGCTGCTCAGGTGTTCATCGCCGTGCTCCACGGCGGGCTGGGCACGTCCAACCACATTGCGCAGATCGCCGCCCTGACCGTGCTCTCCGCCTTGGTGGTCTTCGTTTGCTACGTGCGGGAGCGGCGCGGTCGCCAGCTGAGCCGGGCGCGATCGGTGGCCGAGACGGCACAGCGAGTTCTGCTGCGGCCTCCGCCCCGCCGGATCGGGCCGTTGCGCGTGGCCTGGCTGTATCTGGCCGCCGAGGACGAGACCCAGATCGGGGGCGACCTGTTTGCGATCGCCCGCGCGGCCCATCCCAGTACGAGGGTGATCATCGGTGACGTCCGCGGTAAAGGTATGGCCGCCATCGGTGAGGCATCTGTGGTGCTGGGCGCGTTCCGAGAGGGCGCTCACCGGTATGCCACCCTGCCCGAGCTCGCGGTGACCCTCGAGGAGAGCTTCTGCCGGAACCTGGAGGATGTGGCCGATACCAAGCACGACCCCGGCGAGCACTTCATCACCTCCCTCATACTCGACATTTCCGACCATGGCTCACAGGCCCAGATGATCAACTGCGGCCATCCACCGCCCCTGTTGGTGCACGGTCACCAGGTGACGGCCCTGCACTCGCGCCGCCCCGCACCCCCGCTGGGCATGTGCGGACTGCCCGCCTCGAGCCACCTCGCCGACACGTTCCCCTTCGAAATCGGCGACATCCTCCTGCTCTACACCGACGGCGTCATCGAAGCCCGCTCACCGACCGGCGCCTTCTACCCGCTCGCCGAACGCGTCGCCTCCTTCTCCGTCACCAGCCCCGATGCCCTGCTGCGTCAAATCCACGACGACCTGCTCGCCCACGTCGGCGAGCAACCCACCGACGACGCCGCCCTCCTGGTCATCGAACGCACCGCTTCCCACCACCTCCACCGGCCGCACGTGGAGTGAGCCGCCACCGTGGGCGTCCCAGCCGGCCGGGACCCACATCGAGGCGCCGCTCGCCGAGCATGTAAAGCCCTCGGTCGGCGGGCCCGTTCCCAGGCCCTGCGGCGGTCCGTACGGCTGCCCGATTCGCGATGGGTCAGGTCACGCGCAGTCCGCCGTCGATGAACAGGTCGAGGGCGTTGACGCCGGTGTTGCGGAGGAGGAAGTCGGTGGCATCGACGACCTCCGCCGTGGTCATGAGGCGTCCGACAGGGGTACGGGTCAGGTGGGGGTGCTCGGGCGCGTCGCGCCACTTGGCGCTGTCTCCCACCACGCCCGGGTGGATCGCATTGATTCGGTGCGGTGCGATTTCCACGGCCAGGGTCTTCACCAGGCCGGTGATACCGCTGTTGAACGCGGTCACCATGGTGGAACCGGGGTAGGGGCGTTCCTTGGCAAGGCCACCGAAGAGCACGACCGACGCGCCGGGGTTGAACCGGCCGCGCAGGGTTCGCACGGTCTCGGTGTAGCCCACCAGTTTGATGGTCACAGACTCGATGGCTGCGGCGATATCGAAGTCCGCGAGGGAGTTGACGCCCTGTTTGATGGCGGTGATCACCAGGTTGTCGACCGCGCGCACATCGCCGAGCACGGCGGCGATCCTCTCCGGCTGCGACAGTTCAAGGGCCAGCCCGCTGGTCAGGCCGCCGATCTCGGCGGCCACCGCGTCGGCGTGTGCCGTGGTGCGGCTGGTGATGAGGACGGTGTCGCCACGGTCGGCGCATCGCTGGGCTACGGCGCGACCCAGTCCGCTGCTTCCTCCGACGATGATCGAGGTGGTCACGATTCAGTGGTCCGTTCAGGTCGATGGGTGGCTGACAAGGAATTCGGTACGAGCAAGGAGGCCCGGGACCGCCACGACGGCCCCCGGATGATCCGAGCGGCTGCTCGCCGGGGCGCCCGGGACCGTAATCGGTGAGTCGCGTGCTCAGCTCACCGCCACGCCGTAGGGGCTGGCACCGAGGGCGACAGTCGCGACGACCTGGTGGGAGTGCGGGTCGATGACTGTGAGAGTGCCCGCTCCCTGGTTCGTGATGTAGATCGCCTCGTGGGTGACCTCCAGATTGAACGGGTCGGTGCCGGGAGGGCCCAGGGCAATGGTTCCCACGACGCGGTGGTTGCCGATGTCGATCACGGATACGTTGCCCGGGCCGAGAACGGCGGAGTAGGCGAAGCGGCCGTCGGGCCCGATGGCCGTGTCGAAGGGGCCCTCGCCGACGGGTACGGCGGTCGCCTTGCCGGAACGGGTACCGACGACGAGGACGCGCGCTGCCACCTCGTCGGCGACGTAGGCCGACTTGCCGTCCGGGGTGATGGCGACGCCCACCGGGGAGCGCCCTGCGGAAAGCTTCCGGGCGACCCGGCGTGTGCCGGTGTCGATGACCGACAGGTTGCCGGACCCGGAATTCGCCACGTAGGCCGTACCGCCGTCAGGACTGAACGCCACGTTCACCGGAGACTTGCCCACCGGAATGGTCGCGGACACCCGGTTGGTTCGCGTGTCGATCACCGAGACGGTGTTCGAACGACCGTTGGTGACATAGAGGGACTTGCCGTCGGGGGTGAGCTCGATTCCGGTGGGGCTCTTCCCGACCGTCACGGCTTTGACGATCTTGTTGTTCTTGGTGTCGAGGACCGAGACCCGGGCCGAGCCGCTGTTGGCGACGTACACGCGCCTGCCGTCCTTGGTGACCGCGACGCCTTCGGGCGCCGCACCCGCCGGCACGGTTGCGACGACTTTGTAGGTAGCGGCGTCGATCACCGAGAGCGTGTTGTCCTGCTGGTTCGTGACATATACGAGGCCACTGGCACTGCCGCGAGTGGGTGCTGCCGGCCGAGGAAAGTCCTTGTGTACCGGGGCGGTGGGCGTACAGGAGATCAACAGGACCCCGATACCCGCCGAGAGTACCGGTCGGAGCGTCCTGCCGGGTCGCCGACGGCCGCTGCCGACTCGGGGCCGCAGGGCAGAGAACATCTCGCCTCCTGTGCGCGTTGCGATGGTTCGGTCCGGGTCCGGGCGAGGCGGCTTCTCGCCGATACCGCCCGGTGGCGGGGAAGGATCAGGCCAGGAGCCCGCGGGCGTAGTAGTCCTTCTCGTCCCGGACACCGGGAAGAGCGAAGAAGTAGCCTCCGCCCCTTGGGCTGATGAACGGCACCAGTGCTTCGCCTTCCAGTCGGGTCTGCATGGTGATGTAGGTGCTGAGTTTCCGTTGGAAGCAGACGAATGCATGCCCCATGTCGAGTTCCGGCGGGTTGGGGCTCCGGTCGTAGTCGTAACTGCGACGCAGGATCGTGCTGGTCGCCGCGGTCTGCGGAGTCTGGGGATTGGCGAGGCGGATGTGAGAGTTCAGCGGGGTGATCAGGCCCTGT
This sequence comes from Streptomyces sp. NPDC005262, assembly GCF_042872425.1. Lineage (NCBI taxonomy): Bacteria > Bacillati > Actinomycetota > Actinomycetes > Kitasatosporales > Streptomycetaceae > Streptomyces > Streptomyces sp. NPDC005262. The sequence goes on along the minus strand of NZ_JBIAKK010000003.1, from coordinate 80,376 downwards.
GGATCATTGGTGTAGATGGGGTCGAGGAGATCCGTGGCGTCCTCGTCCGCGGCGTACATGGGAGCGCCGCTCGCCTTGCGGCGGCCGAAGATCCGCTCCTGTTGAGCAATGGGCACCTTCTGCCACGCCTCGATGAAGAAGTGCACGATACGCACCACGTGGTACGTGCCGCCTGTGGCCCAGGCCGGTTCGGCGCTCTTCGGCTGGACCCAGACCACCTGATTCATCTGGGCCTCGTCGGAGAGGGTCGGGTTGGAGATTCCGTCCTTGAAACCGAACCAGTCGCGCCGGACACCGACGGGACGCTCCGGATTGCGCTGGCCGTCGATGCGCCAGCGCAGCTTCATCGCTGATTTGGTGTGGGTCAGGATGTCGAGCAGTGCGTGCACCGTCGTGTCACGGTGATCGGCGCAGATCTGGATCAGCAGGTCGCCCTGGCTCAGCGCGGGGTCCAGGCTGTCATGACGAAAGGGCTTCATCGTAGTGAGCTGGACCGGCTTTCGCTTGCTCAATCCGTAGCGGCTGTCGAAGAGGGACGCGCCCACTCCGACCGTCAGGGTGAGACCATCCGCCACGAACGTCGGTCCCATGATGCCGTTGTCCGACGGCGCTGCGGTCCGTGGCACCTTCGGTGGCTTGCCGCCCGCCGTGAGGAAACGGGCTCGCGAGGTCAGTGTGCGGAAAAGGTCGGTGAGCTTCGCGCGACTGGAGGCGGTCACGTCGAACGAGACGAAAATTGCGTCCTGTTGGGGCAGAGTGGCGATGCCTGCCTGGTGATGGCCATGAAAGGGAATCGTGCGGGATTTCGGTTCCGCCTTGATCTCGACTGTCGGGTCGGCGCGCGCCGCACCGCTGCCCAAGACGGTCGCACCCGCGGCTCCGGCCAGGCCCGTGGCGGCGCCGTGAAGAAACGACCGCCGGGCAAACGCACTCGCCGGGCACCCTTCGCCGCTCCACCCTTCCTCCGGGGTCGCGGATGTCTCGTGAGCCATGGTTCCCCTCAGGCAAGGATCCAGGCGGCACGTCGTACGGTGCCGCCGCGATCGGATTCCGTGAGCCGGCCCCGGCCCACAAGGCGCGCGACCGCGTGCGGCAGTCCAAGCAGCGTCGGGATTGCCGCCAGTGACATAAATGTTTCGTAAAAGGTAATTTATTGGACGCGAGCGCCCGCGCCACTGGAGAGACGCCGTTCGGTCAGCCCCTCCATCGCCGATGCGGATCTGCGGTCGTGGCCCGTCGAGCGCGCCGCGGCGAGCACAGCCCTGATGGTGCGTCGAAGTTGTCGGCGTGCAGCGCGGCCGTCCGAGCCGGCAATGACGACGGTCCGTTCGTCCGGTGCGGTGAAGTTTTCTTCGACCAGGCGCTCGGCCGCTCCGGGCCTTCGGCCGGGTCAAGTTGTGGACGTTGCCCTCGTAGGCGAGGTCGACCCGGCGGGCGGCCCGGCGACAGGCGGTTCAGCGGCGGTCACAAGTCGTGGACCGGCGGGTGCGCACGCGGGGCCGCACCCTGCTCCGAGTGGCGCCGGTACCAGGGCCGGGGCGATTGTGGTGCGGACGCCCCGGCGAACGAGGACGCACACCGTGACGAGGCCGATCACGGCAGTCCTCCACTGTGTAGGCGAGGTGAAGAAGTCATCTGCTGCCGTGAGTTCCGGGACAGGCCGCGTCACCCGCATTCGGCGTGACCGCCGGACCTCGTGGACGGGAGAAGACCGATGAGCGGAAGGCTGACAGGCAGGAAGGCCCTGGTCACCGGTGGCGCACGAGGGATCGGCGCGGCTGTGGCGCGCAGGCTCGCCGCTGATGGGGCAGACGTGGCCATCAACTACCGCAGCAGCGGCGACGCGGCCGAAGCGCTCACCGCCGAGATCACCGCCGTCGGCCGCCGTGTGGTCGCGCTCAAGGCGGATGTCAGTGATCCGGACCAGATCCGGCGTCTGGCCGATGAGGCCGCCGAAGCTCTGGACGGACTCGACATCCTGGTGAGCAACGCCGGAATTGAGCACTTCGGCAAGCTGGACGATGTCACCCCCGCCGACTTCGACCGTGTCTTCGCCGTCAACACCCGAGCCCAGTTCTTCGCCGTGCAGAACGCCGCACGGCATATGGGCGAAGGGGGGAGGATCGTACTGACGTCATCGCAGAGCGCCCACAAGGCGGTCTTTCACCATGCCATTTATGCGTCGAGCAAGGCCGCAGTCGAGTGCATCGCGCTCAACCTCAGCCCCGAACTCGGTCGGCGCGGCATCACCATCAACGCCATCGCGCCCGGGGGGACCGTCACCGACATGTCCGCGCACGCGGCTTCCCACTACGTCCATCCCGACGTCGACACCGATTTCCACACCCTTGTCCGCACCGCCGGTGCACTCGGTCGGATGGCCGAGCCTTCCGAGATCGCCGCAGTCGTCTCGTTCCTGGTGTCGGACGACGCCTCGTTCATCACCGGCCGGACCGTCCAGGCCGACGGCGGCTGGTTCTGACCCAGGAAGGGCAGGTCCGTGAGGTGGAGCAGCAGGCGGTCGAGGACTTCACAGTGCCCTGCTGGTGGCTTTCGGTCGTCACAGCCTCCGACAGGGCGAGCCGGTGCGGCGGATGCCGCCTTCCAGGATCGAGGTAGAGGAATGACGTACGTCGCCAGGACCGCCCCCGGATCGGCTGGACCGGTGCCGGTCGCATGGGCTTCCGACTCGCCGCCCGACTTGGTGAACCTGGACTTCACACCGACGTTCACCATGCCGCTGCTGCGCACGGACCTCGGCCTGGGATTGTCCGCGGCCCGCGATCTGGAGGTACCCATGCCACTCGCCGCCGCCACCGCTCAGCTCGTCGCGGGCGCCGTCGGCGCGGGGCACGTCGAGGAGGACTTCGCCACCTTGATCCTCGAACAGGCCAGAAACTCCGGCATCACGCTGAAACCGCAGAACGTGCCCGTGGACGACGGTCTTTCACCGCGGACATGACCTGCCGACCGGCACCACCGGTGGGATCCGGGCGCCGGGCGTTCCGGGGGGACGTCGGTGAGCCTGGTGAGCGGGGCCAGGAGGCTTCGCGGTCCCCGGAGGCGACGGAGGTCGGGGCGGACGGCGGGGCGGGTGCGGTCGGCGGTGGTCACGGCGGACGGCGGGGTGGGTGCGGTCGGCGGTGGTCACGGCGGACGTCCCGGTCGAACTCGTCGAGCCGCTCGATGATGCCCGGGATTTCGGTGCTCCGCTCAAGGGCTCGCTCGGCTCGGTCACGACGGCAGGCCGTCCACGGTGAGGTGCAGTCCGGCGTCGGCCGGGCCATGGCCGTCCGGCGGTGTCGTCGGGCCTGGGGCCCTTGTCACCGCGTACGGGTGGCCAGGCAGGCCGGTCAGCCGGAACCTGCCGTCGTGGCCGGTGGTGGCGCGTGCCACGACCCTGCCCGTCGCGTCGACGGCGCGCACGACCGCCCCGGGCAGTGGGCGGTCCGGGCTCGCCGCGCGGACCACACCGGCGATCTGCCCGTTCGTCCGAGGGGCGTGGTCCGCGGCGGCGGTCCGGCCGTTGCCCGTCATCATCGAGTAGGTGGCCGGGCGGTAGCCATGTGCCGTGACGATCAGCGCGTACGTATCAAGGGCGGAGTCCCCGGTGGGGTGAGGTCGGTCTTCGTGCGGTCCGGGCGGACCGGCCCGAGCGGTGCCGGGGCCTGCCGTCGGTGGGGTGGGGTGTGCGATGCCCGAGGCGAGCCCGTGGGATCCGACGGGGACGGCCGCCGGGTCCGGTGTCGCAGAGCCGTGGTGTGCAGTCTCCGGGCCCCGGAGTGCCGGGCAGGAATAGTCGGTGGTGCCGACGGTGGTCGGCTTGTCGGTGTGGACGTACTTACCGCCGCGCAGCCAGGAGGCGACAGCGGCGACGAGGCAGGCGGCGATGGCGAATATGAACGCGGCTTCCAGGCCTTTCGCGAACGGCCCGGAGATCAGGGCGGGGAAGAAGCCACGTCCGGTCAGGTAGGCCGCGTGGCTCGCCGGCAGCTGGTCCAGCACATTCGGGCCGAGCAGCGTCTGGACCGGGTTGTAGCCCAGCAGCGAGGCGAACAGCACCGAGACAGGTGGCAGGGCGGACAGCCGTTCCGCGTCGCCGGCGGGGACGCCTTGGGCGACCAGGCCGCTGGACAGGGCGTGCGGCAGTGTGCCGGCCAGGCCGAGGACGATCAGGCTGAAGAACACCCCGATCGACAGCACCAGCGCGGAGTTCTGGAAGGTGGTGCTCATACCGCCGCCGACCCCGCGCTGATCCGCGGGCAGGCTGTTCATGATCCCGGCCCGGTTCGGGGAAGCGAACAGTCCCATCCCGACCCCGTTGAGCAGGAGGATCGCGGCGAACGTCCCGTAATGGAAGTCGACCGGCAGCAGCGCCAGCAGCACGAAGCTGCCTGCCGCGACGAGCATGCCGCCGGTGGCGAACGGCCGCGCCCCGAAGCGGTCGGACAGCCAGCCGGAGATCGGCCCGGCCACCAGGAACCCGACGGTGAGCGGCAGCATGTAGATGCCCGCCCACAGCGGGGTCTCGGTGAAGCCGTAGCCGTGCCGGGGCAGCCAGATCCCCTGCAGCCAGATGATCAGGATGAACATCAGCCCGCCTCGGCCTATCCCGGACAGCAGGCTCGCGAGGTTCCCGGCGGTGAACGCACGGATGCGGAACAAGCTCATCCGGAACATCGGCTCGGCGACCCTGGTCTCCACGATGCCGAAGATCACCAACATGAGCACGCCGCCGATCAGGGCGGTCAGCACCCACGGGTTGGTCCAGCCCATGGTGTGCCCGCGGTAGGGCTGGATGCCGTAGGTGATGCCGGCGAGTACCGCGACCAGCCCGACGGCGAAGGTCAGATTGCCCCACCAGTCCAGCCGGGCGGGCCGCCGGATGCCGGTGTCGTGCAGTTTCCGATACGACCAGAACGTGCCGAACACCCCGATCGGCACCGACAGCAGGAACACCATGCGCCACTCCACGGGGGCGAGCAGCCCTCCGAGCACCAGCCCCATGAACGAGCCGGCGATGCCCGCAACCTGGTTCAGTCCCAACGCCAGGCCGCGTCTGTCGGCCGGGAACGCGTCGGTGATGATCGCATTGGAGTTGGCCATCAGCATCGCGCCCCCGACACCCTGGCCCACGCGCATCAGGATCAGCCACAGTGCGCCCGCCGTGCCATGCATCCAGGTCACCGACAACAGCACCGAGAACACGGTGAAAACCGCGAATCCCGCGTTGTACATGCGAACCCGGCCGTACATGTCGCCCATCCGGCCGAAGCTGACCACGAGCACCGCTGTGACCACCAGGTACCCCGTGATCAACCACAGCAGCAGACTCGTGTTCCCCGGCTGCAGCGGATCGATTCCGACGCCACGGAAGATGTCCGGCAGCGCGATAAGCATGATCGACGCGTTGATCGTGGCTATCAGAACACCCAGTGTGGTGTTGGACAGCACGACCCACTCGTAGTGCGGGCCGGCGGTATCAGCGGCGTCTCCGGCCGGCCCCCGCGCCGCACGCGATCCGGCGGACCTCGCAGTCATGGGCACGTCCTCGGACGAGGAGGTATGGATCGGTCCCTCTTCCCGAACTCCTCCGATTTTGCGGATCTTGCTGGCGGCCGTGGGCATCCGGGACAGCGGCGTACGGCCGAGCGTGCTCAGACGGCTGCGGTGCATGCCAGGGCGGCGGGGTATCCAACTCCCTCATTGCCTGCTGCCACCGCCGGGGCCGCCCGTGGTGACCCCCGGCTCCACGGCAGGACGAGCACCGGTGCCCGGCCTGCCGCTTCTCCTGGCGGGCCAGGGACTTCGCGTGCTGGTGCGGCGGTTCGCCGAGTGCGCGGGTCAGTGTCCGCGGGAGTGGCAGCCGGCCGAGGCCGAGGCGCTCCGGTTTCGGCGCACACGCTTCAGGACGCGCCGCCGAAGTCGACATTCTTGGTCTCGACCGTCCCGGCAGTCCGCCCCGGCGCCGCCTGGTAGGTCCAGTACAGGTTCGTGTGCGCGATCACCTGGTCCGGGGGCGGCGCTCCCCATGCAGTCTGGTTCTCCGTCGTGTGGGCGTCGCTGACGAGGGTGACGTCGTACCCCCTGACGAATGCGCCGTGCAGCGTCGAGCGAATGCACGCATCGGTCTGCGCGCCGACGACGACGAGTCGCCCGGCCCCGAGGCCCGACAGAACGGTCTCGAGGGTGGTGTCCTCGAAGGAGTCGCCGTAGTTCTTCTCGACGAGCGGCTCGGCGTCACCCGGAGTCAGCTCAGGGGCGATCCGCCAGGCGTCGCTCCCCCTCACAAGCTGCTCGTCGGAGTGCTGGACCCAGACGACGGATGTCCCTCCCCGCCGTGCCTTCTCGATGAGGTGGCCGATGTTCGCGACGACCGCGTCGCGCTCGTGAGCCCCCTCGACGACGCCGCTCTGCACGTCGACGACGAGGAGTGCGGTGTTCGGTCGATTCTCGAGTGTGGTCATGATCTCCCCTTACTCACGCTGGGTTCCTCCGTCATCGCACGGTAGACCCACCCACTGACAGTGGGACGGGAAAATTTCGCACCCAGGCCCAGCTGTTCCTTCGGCAGGCGTCCGACAGTTCTTCCGCCCCGACGGAACGATCGGTCCCCGCACATACGCCGGCGTCGACTCACGCGACTCATTCCGACGAACCGTTGAACGAACCGCCTCGTGATCCGGTTGATGGACGGAGGAGTCGCGAGTACCCTGCCGCGGGTGATGAGCCCTGAGTCGGACAGAGCGGAGCCGCCGGTCGCTCGGCGGCGAGTGGTTCTCCGACCGGTGACCCATCGGTTCTCGGTCGATCTCGCTTCCAGCGACCGGACATGAGTTCCGTGTGTCCGGTCCGGTTTCGACTGTCGCCCTCAGTTCGCGGTTGACGTAGGTCGATGCCCGGCGCGCGGATTTCCCTGCCCGCGTAACTCAACGCCGGAGTCGACCTCTTGCCTCTGTTCGTCTATGTCCTCCACCTCGCCGTTTTCGCGTAAGGAACCTCCGAGTTCAGGCTGGCCGGGCTCGTACCGGGCATCGCCCACGACATGTCCGTGTCGGTGGCGGCCGCCGCGAGCCTGACCTCCGCGTACGCGATCGGGATGATCGTGGGTGCGCCGGCCATGGCTGCGCTGAGCGCCCGTTGACCACGGCGCCGGGCGCTGGCGGGATTCCTGGCCGCGTTCGTCGTGGTGCACGTGATCGGCGCGGTCACGACGAGCTTCCCCGTGCTGTTCGGAACACGCGTCGTCGCCGCGATCGTCAATGCCAGGGCGGGCTGTCGTTCGGCATCGGAGCGACGCTCGTCAATCGCGTCCTGCTCGTCACGTCCCGTGCCCCGTCCTTGAGCGGGTCGTTCGCCACGGTCGCGCTGAATGCCGGTGCGTTCCTGGGACCGCTGCTCGCCGGCATCGCGACCGTAACCACGCGCGACTACCGAGACGCCGCGTGGGTCAGCGCCGTACTGGCCGCGACGGCGGCCGTCGTCATTCTCGCCTCGCGGAGGCGAGCCGCGCACCCAGACGTGACGGAATCCCGGTGACCCACAGCTACGCCCCGTTGACGTCCGAAGGCGCGCGCGGGGGCGAGCCCAGGCTTCCTTGCCCGGGGCCGTGGGGCGCGCGACTCGCTAGGTCACACTGGTGGTCCCGTCACCGAAAGAACGAGCGAGGCGACCGATGGCTCTGCAGTTCAGCGCCACCAACCCCGAACACCCCGCGTTCCTGCTCGAGCTGCCCTGGCACCTGCCGCTCGAAGAATGGCCGGAGAAGCACCTGGTGACGCTGCCGCGCGGCATCTCCCGCCATGTCGTGCGCTATGCACGAGCGGGGTCCGACGTGGTGGCCGTCAAGGAGCTCGCCGAACGGCCGGCGGTACGTGAGTACGAGCTGTTGCGCACCCTGGCCCGGCTCGGGATACCCGCGGTGGACCCGCTCGCGGTGGTCACCGGGCGCACCGGCACCGACGGGGGACCGCTGGAGCCGGTGTTGATCACTCGTCATCTCAACGGGTCGCTGCCCTACCGCTCGATGTTCGAGACGACGATGCGCCCGACCACGGTGCACCGGCTCATGGACGCACTCGCCGTACTGCTGGTCCGGCTGCACCTGGCGGGGTTCGCCTGGGGCGACTGCTCTCTGTCCAACACACTCTTCCGCCGGGACGCCGGCGCCTATGCCGCCTACCTTGTGGACGCCGAGACCGGCGAGGTGCACAACCAACTCAGCACAGGGCAACGTGAATACGACATCGATCTGGCCCGGGTGAACATCAGCGGGGAGATGCTGGACCTGGAGGCATCGGGTGCGCTCCATCCCTCGGTGGATCCGATCGCCTTCGGCGCTGAGATCTGTCAGCGGTACGAGGAGCTGTGGAGTGAGCTGACTCGTACTTCGGTCTACCCGGCCGGTAAGTATCACTACATCGAACGTCGCATGCGTCGGCTCAACGACCTCGGCTTCGACGTCGCCGAGATGCAGATCGCCAACTCCCCGAACGGCGACACGATCACGTTCGTCCCCAAGGTCGTCGACGCAGGTCATCATCAGCGCCAGTTGCTGCGCCTCACCGGGCTCGACGCCGAGGAGAACCAGGCCCGGCGCCTCCTCAACGACCTTGAGAGCTGGATGGCGACACAGGACGACTACGCGCCCGGCGACCCGCTCGGCGCCCGCGCGGAGGTGCTTGCCCACCGTTGGGTCCGCGAGGTGTTCAGGCCTACGGTACGTGCCGTTCCGCAGGAACTCCGGAGCACCATGGACCCGGCCGAGCTGTATCACGAGCTGTTGGAACATCGGTGGTACATGTCCGAGCGCGCACAGCTGGACATAGGTCTGGAGGCGGCCGTGGCGGACTACATCACCAGTGTTCTTCGTCGTCCCGAAACCAAAGCACCCGTGGCGAGTGATTCCCCGTGATCCGCGTGGCTCCGTCGACCGGGCGGAAGGTACACGTCTTCGCCCTCGCCGCCGACATCGGCCGCATTCCTTCGAGGGTGGGAGAAACTGTCCGGTGTGAAAGGTGAGCGGTTGCGATTCGACGGCTGGATCGCCGGCGTGGGGACGACCTCCGGAACTCGGCTGGTGGTGGGGCACTGGACGCGTTCACCCTTCGGGCCGTTCAGTGATGTGATGATCCAGAACCCGGACGGCGAGCGGTTGCTGCTGGCACCGTCCGCTGCCATCGCTGACTTCGTCGCCGCCACCTACCGCTTCGAGCGCGTCGAGGTCGTTCCCGTCACGGTCCGGCGGGGCGGATCCGAGTGGAGCATTCAGGCCGGCCCGCTGAGTCTGCATGTGAGCACCGGCTCCCGGACCCCGCTGGGGTGGCTGCTGCGCGCCGTGCCCACCCCGCTGGTCAGGAGCCGGCGCTGGGCGGCACTGTGCAACATCCCCGCGCGGCTGATGCCTGGCGTGCGCACCCTGGGCACTGCCGTCCCGGGGCGCCGGGAGTGGTACGGAGCCCATGACCTGTGGCCCATTCTTGCTGCGGACGCCATGCTCGGCGGAGCCGGACTCGGGGCGCTGGCACCGCTCGATCCACCCGTGGACTTCGGGTTCGGTTCCACGCCCCGCCGGCCGGCTCTCGTACGCGTCACGACAACGGTGGAGCTGGCAGCGGTACCGCCGTGATCGGTCTTCGCCCGTGGGGCGGCTCACGCGGGTGGGGTTCGGCGACTGTCGGCGCATGCCCCGCCCGCAGTTGCCGTCGTGACGACGCACTCGTCGTCACGACGGAATGGACAGGGACGCTTCCCGCCGGCGGGGGTCCCGCGTCCCTCAACTACGGATGCGCTTGCCGTGATCACGCGCGCCGGTCGGCGCACGTCCGTCGGGCCGGGGCATCGGGTGCGATGGCATGCGCCGAGGGTCGATCAGAAGCCGAAGACCGATCCCTCGGTCAGGCTCGCCTGCATCTCGCAGGCGTTGCCGAAGGTGGCCGACCAGGAGACGTTCCGGCCCTGCCACACACCGTTCGCGTTGATGACGACGGGATCCCACTCACGCGTGCAGCTTCGCTGAGGCGGCGTGGTCAGCTGGGTGAACTCCCCGTCGACCGCGAGCAGATCCGCACACGCCGCAGTGGGCGAGGGGTGAGTGCCGCTGGGGCGCGGGGCGCAGCTGAGGGTGACGGCCCGCTGGACGGTGACAGCGGCGCCGTTGCTCTTGCCGACCGACAGCACGAGGGCTGACGGGGCGTAGAGGCTGGTCGACTGCACGGGCTGGGCCTGCGCGACACCCACGGCGCCCATGCTTGTCATGATCAGTGCAGAAGTCGTGCTGATTATGCTGAACCTGCCAATGTTGTAGCGCACTTGTGAATCTCCTTCGCTTGGGGGTGCGATTGCGTTCGGGAGTCTCGTGCATGCAGACAGTGAGTGCACATCGATCAGCTCTTTCCGGCCCGGCTCACGGGCGGCGCATCAACCGAATGGTCGTTCGGCCAGCTCGGAAGTGGTGCGCGGGACCCGTGCGAGGTGTCCAGCATGTGGACGAAATCAGGTGGTACAACTGCGAACTACCGTCTGACCTGCTGCTTTTCGGAGGTGGTTCTTACTCGAAACTTCACGCTTCGGCCGGAAAGCAGCGCATGAGACAGCCCCGCGGCGCAATACCCGGCTGTGCGGCGCGAGCGGTTCCAACAGGCGCTGCAGCGAAGCATGGCGGGCTGCCGACTCGGCAAAAGCCATGCCGGGCCCGAAGGCCGGGAGCCCCATTGCGGATCCGATGAAGTGCCGGTGAAGTCCTGACGTGCTCCGCGAGGTCCCGGTCACCCCATCGGATGCGTTTGGCACCCGAGCGGACGCGTCACGGTGACAAGCCGCACCGGTGCTCGTTGGAGGGAAAGTTCGAGCCAGTGGCGCAAGCCGAATGCGCGCAGGTGGCTTCCGAGGAACGACCGGAGGACGTCATGACCACTGCACATGCCCCCCATCCCGACCACATGCATCAGCACGGCAAGGGCTGCGGCCACGTCGCCATCCCGCACGAGGACCACGTGGACTACGTGCACGACGGTCATCTCCATCGCGTTCACGACGGCCATGTGGACGAGTGCGAACCGGGTGGGCACACTGCGCACGGCGACCACGCGCACCAGCATGGCGACGGGTGCGGGCATGTCGCGGTGCCGCACGGGGATCACGTGGACTACCTGCACGACGGTCATCGGCACGTCGGCCACGACGGGCACTGGGACGACCACTGAAACGCTGTGCGCAAGACGGGTGTCCCCTGACGTCTCGGGGGACACCCGTCCTGCGTGCGTACCGTCCGGTGGGGGTGCCCGGACGTCCGTACGGTGGGCCAGCGGCCGGCTGTGGCACCGACCATGAAGGACCATCACCGGCGCGCGGCGAGAGGCCTGCACCGGCGCACGGTCCGGGCCGCTGACATGAGTCCTGTCCGTCAGAGGTCCGCGGGCACCAACCTGACCGGGGCGGTGCCCGGGGTGTTGTGCCTGTCCGCCCAGGTGGTCAGGGCGGTGAGGCAGGCATGGTCCAGATGTCGCAGGCCCGACAGGTCGAGCTCGATCGGGCGGCCCTTCGGCAGCGCCTCCAGGGCATCGAGTATCACCGGCAGCCGGAGGAACGTCGCATTGCCCGTCAGGCGCGCCCGGATCACGCCGATCCCTCCGTCGGAGACATCGACCTGGAGGTGAGAGGTGTCCCACGCCGACTTCGCCACGGAGAGCGCAACACCGATCAGCACGCCTTCGAACATGTTCGTCACGACGATCATCCCAGCCGTGGCGGCCACGATCACTGCCTCACCCCGGTGCGCACGCCACAGCGCGATCAGCTCCTTGACAGGGATGAGCTTCGCGCCGGAGTAGACGAGGATGCCCGCGAGGCAGGACAGCGGAATCATACCGAGTGCGGACGGCAGCAGCGCGGCGAACAACAACAGCCACACTCCGTGCAGCACTCTGGACGCCTTGCTCCGTGCGCCCGCCTGGACATTGGCCGCACTGCGGACAATGACCGCGGTCAGGGGCAGAGAGCCGAGCGCACCGCATACCGCGTTGCCGGCGCCCTGAGCGATGAGTTCCTTGTCGTAGTCCGTGCGTGGACCCGCGTGGAGGCGGTCCACCGCTGCCGCGCTGAACAGGCTTTCGGCCGACGCGATCAGGGCGAATGCGAGCACCGTTCCGAGAACGCCGAGTTGAGTCAACAGCCCGAATGCGTCCGCGTCCGGTGGTTGGATGGCGTCCAGCAGCCCCCGTACCTCGACCTTCGCGACGGGCGTGTCGCAGACCGCGGCGGTGACGGAGGCGAGAGCGACAGCGACCAGCGGGGCGGGCACGAGCCGCATCGATGGGGGGAGGCGTTTCCACCCGACCATGACGGCGATCGTGCCGAGGCCCAGCCCGAGAGCCATCATCGACTGGGCGGAACCGAACACATCGGCCAGCAGGGCGGGCATACCGGCGATCTTGGAAGGCCCGGTATCCGGCGCCTCGCGGTCGGCCATGACGTACAACTGGCCCGCGACAAGCAGGAGTCCGATGCCGGCGAGCATGCCCTGGACGACGGCCACCGAGATGGCCCGGAACCAGCGGCCCAGTCGGAGTACGCCCATGAGGAGCTGAAGCAGGCCTGCGGCGAGTACGAGTACACCGAGGCCGGAGAGGCCGTGAGTCGTCACGGCCTCGTAGACCAGCACCGTCAGACCGGCCGCCGGTCCGCTGACCTGGAGACTGCTCCCCGGCAGCAATCCGGTCACCAGGCCTCCCACGATTCCCGTGACCAGACCCAGCTCAGCCGGAACGCCGGAAGCGACAGCCACCCCCACACACAGGGGGAGCGCCACCAGGAACACCACCAGCGATGCGGCGAAGTCGTCTCGACGCATGGGCCCGCACGCACCCTCATGGCCGCGCCAGAGGGCCTTGCCGCGCCGGTGGCGGCTGCGAGGGTCGTGGACGCTGCCCTTCACAGGGCGTGGATGGTGCCGGCGGCCCGCCCGTGGGCGAGCGCGGGGCCGACGTGGATCCCCTCGCATCTGCGAGGGACGGGAGAGGGGGCGGCGACACTCCGGTGGCAGTTGCGGGCACGGTTGATGAATGACTGCATGTCAGTTTGTCTCTCCTGCACGGGCATGCGAAGCATGGATGACGATCGGGTCCACGGGGGTTGCGCTCGGGCTGACCGACCTGGCGTCAGTGGAGCAATGCCAGAAGCCGACGCTGCAGGTCGGACAGCAGGCCGGTCCGAGGCGGAGCGGACACGGGATCCGGTTGCGGCGTAGCGGGGCTCGGGGCACAGGCATTTTGTCGACGTTCCGAGGCCGTGAGCGAAGGTGAGCTGTCCGGCGACAACGGCGCCGCGGGTGGCGAGGCGGGCCGGCGGGCCGCTTCGGCACGCACCAGTGCGCTCACGGCCGCGAAGACATCTGCGGGCATGACGGGTTCTCCTGCGGGGTCACGTGACGTAGGTGTTGACGACTGCAGGCCGCACCTCGCGTGCCGCTCGTGGCGGAACGCGACGCGTACGAGAGATGTGCGGCCGGAGCCGGTCAGCAGCGCAGTACGAAACCTGTTGGAGAAGCATCCGAGCCGGCTCTGCCTGCCGGCGTCGGCGCGCATGCACCGCGCCCGGTCGCTGTGGGCTCTGTGCCGAAGGTGGGGTCGGTCGCCACCGCGGTGGCTGCAGACGGGGTGTGGCGCGGCTTGCCGATCGAGGTCGTTCCGGACCGCCACCTGTGGTCGTCGCTGCGACCGCTGGGAGCCGATGGGCAGGACAGCTCTGTCGACGCCGAGTCGATGACGGCGGCGCCGACCCTCGGACCCGCGAGAGGGGTATTGCTGCTGTGATCGGGGCCGAGCTTGGAGAAGGGCTCCGGGGCAGGGGTGAATACTGCGTGCACCAATGCCATCAACGCGATCAGCAGGGCTGTACACGCGGCACGGCGTACCGTCCGCTGCCGTGCACCGCCGCTGATGGGCGTCATGTCGAGTCCTCCCGAGATGCCTGATACCAGGGAACATCGACGAGGAGGCTGTGGCAGTCCGACCCCTCCGCACGAGTGACAGGTTCACCCGCGTCACTCATTCATCGAACTTTAGTTCGGCAAATGTTCCGCCGTGGGTGTCAGTCCTGTGCGGGGTCTGTGCTCACCGCGAATACCGGCGACCGCGTCCGTCCGACGGCTTCGCCACGGTCGCCGCCGCCGCTGAGCGAAGGGGCTCCAGGTGGGGCCAGGGTGCTTCGATGACCGTCCCCCTTGCGCAGGGGTGAATTCCTGGCGCGTCGCTCAGAGCACAGGCGGCGGGGGAGTCGGCGAGTGCGACTCGGCGGGGACGGCTCGCCTTGCCTGGTCCGGGATGGCGGCGGATGGGCCGCCGTGGAGTGCTTGCCGGGTGAACCGGAGGGCGTACGGCAGGGCGGCTCGGGTGAGTGCGTCCGCGCCGGCGGCGTGGGCTGCGGCTCCGAGGAGGGGCTCCGCGCAGGCGGCGGCGCGACGGAGGGCGGCAGGAGTGCACAACCGGCTCGTGTACCGGAGGGCTGGGCGGAGCAGACCGGCGGCGGGCAGGCCGGGGAGGGCGAGGGTCAGGGTCCGGTCTTCGGTGCCGGAGCGCGGCCAGGTAAGTTCGATGCGCATGAACGGCCTCCACTGGAGGTAGGGGTGCTGGCGCCTGCAGAACACGTCGGGCTGCCACCGGGCGCGTCGAACGGCCCGTGATCAGGCGGAGTGCGTTGTGCGGTGGGTCAGTCGACCAAGGTGGGGAGCGCGGTCCGGCGGGGACGGTGCCGGTGGGCGAACCTTCGGGAGGTCGGCTCCGGGTCGGGACGGGCGCTCATGCCCTCAACTCCTCGCGGCCAGGACACGCGTGGGTGTCGGTCGGCGATCCGCGGCGACCCGCTGGCGGGACCGGGCGGCTGGTCATCTCGGACTTGTCGCAGCCGGGCGGGCCCTTGGCGTTGAGGCGTCCACCGCCTGTTACCTCACTTGGCGGTAAGTAGATATGTCCAGGCTTGCCGGAATTGAGTGATCTTGTCAAGGTTGCTGAAAGGTGAGAGGCGTCACGGCCGCGGGCCGTCCGTCTCACCTGCCCGACGGAGAGAGAGCGACCATGACTGAGAGTTCCCGTGTGTCCGGCTCAGGGGACACGAAGGTGCAGCATCCGGTCCAGGAGGCGCTGACGCACCCCATGCGGAGGGTGATGACAGCAGCGGAGAGGGTCCCCGGCGCGGATCGGGTCAAGGGGATCGTCGACGGTGTTCTGGACTCCGTCGGGATCGTCTCGCCACATGCTCGCCGTGTTGCGGCGTACACCGGTGCCGGGCTGCTCGGTGTAGCCGGTGTGGTCGAGTGGCCGGTGGCCGTGACGGGTGCCGCGGTGGTGTGGCTCACGCAGCAGCGTCCGACGGATACCGCAGGGGCCGAGGCGGAAGGTCTGCAGACCAAGCAGGCCGCCCGGTCGGCCAAGGCGCAGACCACCACGAGAGCGGCGAAGACCCGCCCGGCCAAGAAGGCATCGGCCACTTCGGGAAAGGCCAAGTCCCGCCCGGCCAAAGCATCGACCGCGTCGGGAACGGCGAAGACCCGCCCGGCCAAGGCGTCGACCGCGTCCGGGACGGCGAAGGCCCGCTCGTCCAAGCGTGCCGCCACGAGCGCTTCGGGCACCTCGCGCGCCAAGGCCGGTGGGCGGAAGAAGTCCTGAAGCCGCCTCCCATCCGTAACGACCGTTCCGCGCCCTGTAGCTGTCACGGACCGCTCCGCTCCCGGCCCCGTGCGGCAAGCCCGCGAAGGTGAGACATGCTGCTCCGCTTGCTGACCGGGCTGCCCGCCGTGGCCCTCCAGAGCGCCTTGGCTGTGCCGGTCGAGGCCACCCGCCGGGTCGCCACACCGACCGCATACGCGGCGCGGATGGCCGCTGAGCTCGTGAACGCCGGTGCGCGCGGCGCGGTGGACGGGGCGGCGGCGGTGTCGGCGACCGCGCTGCGGGTCGGCAGGGTCGCCCGCAACGCGCTCACTCCTCAGGTCCGTTACTGGCGCGCCGGATCACGGATGCACCTCGCGCTCCAGTTCCATCCGGACGCGCCCGGACGAACCGTGGAACGACTCGAGGCCGCCGCCAGAAAGGTGGCGGTCGAGCTGGCCGAGCACCCCGACGTGCTGATCGCCTACTGGGACGGCGGCCTGGGGCGGCTGGTCGTGCAGGCCACCGAGGACGCGGTCGGCGAGCAGTTGGTGGCCAAGGTGTCCGAACTGGCCGCCGATCACGGGCTTGTGCACGTCGGCGATCAGATGCTGGAACACGTGCACCCGGGCGCCCCTGGAGGTGTGCGCGCGAACGCTGTCGCCCTGGCGTGCGACGCGGCGGGCATCGGCGTAGCACTCGCGGGACGGGCAGCCTTTCTGAAGCGCGCGCCGGAGACCATGGTGGCCGCGGTCGTCGTGATGCGTGAGGACTCGCGGGTACGTGCGGTGCTGAGCCGTGCGCTGGGCCCGGACGCATCCGATCTGGTACTGGCCGTGGCCCATGCGGCGGTCTGCGGGATCGGGCAGTCGCCGAGTCCGCTGCTGCTCGACGCGGCACTGCGGAGTGCCCAGTTGGTGGAATCCGTGGCTCAGCTCGCGACGTTCGACGCCGTGCACGACACGCTGTGCGCCCCGGACCGGCTGACTGTGGCCGACACCGACGTCCTGCGTCCGACGCTGCGTCCCAGCCCGGGAGAGCAATATGCCGCCGCCGCGGTCAACGGGATGCTGGGCGGCGCCGTCACCAAGCTCCTTTTCACCCGCAGCATGGACGAGGCCGCCGAGACTGTACTGGCCGGCTCGCCCAAGGCCGCACGCTACGGCCCGGCGGCCTTCACCGCGGCGCTCGGCTGTGCCCTGGCACGCGAGGACGTACTGGTCCGCGACCCCGAGCGGCTGCGCCAGCTGGAACTCGTGGACACCGTGGTCCTGCACCCCGCAGCACTGCGCGGCACTCGGCGTACCGTACTCGAGGTCCACCCCAGCACGACCGGCTGGGATCACCACCGGCTGTGGCAGGAAGCCACCGCAGCCCTCAGCGCGCCCGAGGAAGCGACAACACCGTCCGAGGAGCCGTGCATCGGCCTCCGCCCGGTGCCCGATGGCACGGCACCGGACACGGGCCTGATGATCGCGTCGGTACGTGGCAGGGACATCGGCACTGTCCTGGTCGGCTGGGAGGTCGACCCCATGGCCGAAGCATCGCTGGACGCAGCGCGCCGAGCCGGTCTGCACGTCGTGGTGATGGACGACTGCTCGCTCGGCGAGTTCGGGACACTGGCCGACCAACTCGCTTCTGCCGAGATCCCGTTGGCCGACGTGGTGGCTGCCCTGCAGAGCGAAGGCCGAACGGTTCTCACCGTGGCGCGCATCCCGGACGACCGGGCGCCGGGCGTACGGGAGTTGACTGCCGCTGCCCACGACGTACTCGACGGACTGCTCCGCAGTGACATTGCCGTCGCCGTCACCGACGAGCGCAGCGCTGTCGTCTGGGGCGCCGACCTTCTTCCCCTGCGCGGACTGGAGGGCGTATGGCGGCTGCTGTCAGCCGTACCCGCAGCGCGGGCGGTCAGCCGGCGTGCGAAGTTCTGCGCCGAAGCGGGCGCCACGCTCTCCGAACTCCTGGTACTCACCCAGGGGGCTCGGTCGCAGCGGGTTCCCTTCCCCGTCGAAGTGCGGCTCAGCCCCGTCAATATCGCCACTGCTGCAGCCCTGCTCGTGGGCTGGAGCGCAGCACTCGGTGTAGCCGCCGGTACGACCCCCCACCCCACTCCGAGGGTGCCATGGCACGCCCTGCAGCCCGAGCAGGTCATGGCCCGGCTGGCGAAGGCGTCGTACGCAGCGCCCACCGCCCTGACGGTGGTACGGACCCGGGTCGGCCGCGTCGTCGGCGCCGCGGCCAAGCACCCGGCCCTCGCGCCTGCACGGGTGAGCGCACGTCTGGCCGGCGCCGTGTGGGCCGAACTGGACGACCCGTTCACCCCGGTTCTGGTGGTCGGTGCCACCGCACAGGCACTGCTGGGCTCAGCGGTGGACGCGTTCCTGGTCATCACCGCCGTGGCGGTGAACGCCCTGGTGGGCGGGGTACAGCGACTGCGCGCTGAGCGGGCGCTGTCCGCACTGGTGACCGGGCAGCGGCAGAACGCCCGGCGACTCGCTCACCCGTCAGCAGATGAAGCATCCGTCGTCGAGGCCACGCAACTGGCGCCCGGCGAGGTGATCGAGCTGCGCACCAACGATGTGGTGCCGGCCGACGCGCGGCTGCTGGAGGTCAGCGGCTTCGAGGTGGACGAGTCCTCCCTCACCGGCGAGTCACTGCCCACCCGCAAACAGGTGGCCGCCGTACCGAAGGCGCCCGTCGCCGACCGCAGATGCATGGTGTTCGAAGGCACCACGGTGGTCGCCGGTCACGCCCGGGCGGTGGTGGTGGCCACGGGTGACCAGACCGAAGCCGGCCGCGCGGCGTCCCTCGCCGCCCGGGTCCCCACCTCGGCGGGGGTTCAGGCACGACTGCACCGGCTGACCCGCCGGGTGCTGCCCCTCACCCTCGCCGGTGGCGCCGCGGTGGCCGGTCTGTCCCTGCTGCGCGGCCGTCCGGTGCGCACAGCCCTCCAGGGCGGACTGGCAGTCGCAGTGGCCGCCGTGCCCGAGGGCATGCCTCTGGTGGCGACCGTCGCGCAGATGGCCGCGGCACGGCGGCTGAGCAAGCTCGGAGTCCTGGTGCGCACACCACGCAGCCTGGAGGCACTCGGACGCGTGGACACCATGTGCTTCGACAAGACCGGCACCCTCACCGAGAACCGGTTGCGGGTCGTCCGTCTGATCAGTGGCACAGGCGCCGAGCAGCCGTCCGGCACCCTCGAGACGAAACGGATTCTCCGCATTGCCGCCCGGGCCTGCCCCCGCGTCGCCGAGCAGCCGGGCGCCCACGCCCATGCCACCGACGAGGCGGTCCTTGCAGCAGCCCCGCCCGAGACGGGGTGGACCACCGTACGGGCCCAGCCCTTCGAGGCCAGCCGGGGATATGCCGCCGCCACCGGAAGGGACGCGGCCGGCGCGAACATGCTGGTCGTCAAGGGCGCACCGGAAGTCGTGCTGCCCTGCTGCCCGGATACGGATCCGGCAGCCGTCGAGGAGGCACACTCCCTCGCCGGCCAGGGCCTGCGCCTCCTGGCCGTCGCGCAGCGCCGTCTCGCCACGGACGACGAGGCGAGGGAAGCGCTCGACAAGCCCCTCGAACTGCTCGAGCTCGTCGGGTTCGTGGCACTGGCCGACACCCCCCGCCCCAGCTCCGCTCCGCTTGTGGCCGGTCTCGGAGAGGTCGGTGTGCGCCCCGTCATGCTCACCGGCGACCACCCGCAGACCGCCCGCTCCGTGGCCATCGCCCTGGGCTGGCCCGCGGATGTCACGGTTGTCACCGGCAACGAGTTGGCTTCACTGGACCGGGCGGGACGGGCCCGCCTGCTCCGGGACTGCGGCGTCGTGGCCCGCGTCGCACCGGAGCAGAAGCTACAGGTTGTCGAGGCACTACGGGAGGTGGGTTGTGTCGTGGGCATGGTCGGGGACGGCGCCAACGACGCCGCCGCGATCCGCGCCGCCGATGTCGGGGTCGGGATCGCCACGCGCGGATCGGCTGCCGCGCGCAATGCCGCAGACCTCGTGATCACCAACGACGAACTGTCGGTTCTCATCGACGCGATCGGCGAAGGCCGAGCCCTCTGGCGCAGTGTGGCCGACGCGATCAGCATCCTGCTCGGCGGGAACGCCGGCGAGGTCGGCTTCTCCGTACTGGGCGCATTGCTGGCCGGCACGTCGCCGCTGTCGACACGTCAGCTGCTGCTGGTCAACCTGCTCACCGACATGTTCCCGGCGATGGCGGTCGCGGTCACCCCGCACGACCCGGAACCCACCGGTGACCCCGCCGCAGCCGACACCGTACCGGTGGGCTTCGCCGTCCTCGGACAACCGCTGACACGTCAGATCCGCCATCGTGGCCTGATCACTGGTATCGGCGGGGCCACCGCATGGCTCATCGGCACCCTCACCCCCGGCTCGGCACGACGCACCAGCACCATGGCCCTGTGCGGTGTGGTCGGCGCCCAGCTCACGCAGACCGTCGCCGGACGCGGCCACAGCCCGCTGGTCCTGGCCACGGTCCTCGGCACCGCCGCCGTGCTCGTCGCCCTCGTCCAGACACCCGTCGTCAGCCACTTCTTCGGGTGCACGCCACTGGGCCCACTGGCCTGGGCCGGAGTGGCCGTCGCGATCGGCGCCGCTTCCCTCGGCCCCCACGTACTGCCGCAGGCCGAACAGTTGCTGGCCGACCTCATCTCACAAATTCGTCCTGTGGTCCGGCTCGTCCACTGACGCCCTGCGCGCGGCAACACCGCGCTCGCGGGCCGCCCCGTGGTCTCCCGGTACCGGTGCTGCTCCGCGCATGTTCATGAGCTCTCACGGCGGCGGGCAGGGCGGCTATGTCAGACCCAGCTGACATGATCTGCGATCATGACGACCACCGAACGGCCGATGCCACCCCTGAACGCCGACGAGCGTACGAATCTGGAGAGTTGGCTCAACTTCTACCGGACCACCTTGGCCATGAAGTGCGACGGACTCACCGAGGAGCAGCTACGGACCGCCTCCGTGCCTCCTTCGCCGCTGACCCTGCTGGGACTCGTCCAGCACATGGCCGAAGTCGAACGGAACTGGTTCCGCCGGGTGCTGACGGGCGAGGACGTACCGGCCATCCACAGCGCTCAGGCCGAACCGGGCGGCCACGACGGGGGATTCGGCCTTTCCGACACCGTCTCCTTCGCGACGGCCCAGGCCACCTGGCAGGACGAGATCGCCCGTGCCCGGGCCAACTGCGCCACTCGGCGGCTGGAAGACACCAACCCGTTCATGGGTGGCGAGGTGAGCCTGCGGTGGATCTACACACACATGACCGCCGAATACGCCCGGCACAACGGGCACGCCGACTTCATCCGCGAGCGGATCGACGGCAGCACCGGCATCTGAACTCCGGGGCGTGACGGCCGGATTGCCGCCTTCGCAGACCGCACCCTGACAGGCCGACCGGTTGCCGAACGGCGAACGGGCCGTCACGGCAAGGACGGTGTCCCTGCCGTGACGGCCCGTGCCGACGATGTGTGTCAGGCGGTGGCCACTGCGAAGATGTGGATCACGCCGCCGTCGGTGGAGGACGGCAGGGTCACGCTCGCCAGCTGCTTGCCCGCCTGGAGCGCGACCGGAGCGGTGGCGAAGATCTCGGTACCCACCGGGTCCTTACCGCCGCCCTGGACATCGCGGTACGTGGTGTGGACCGCGACCGTGTTGCCGAACGACGGATTCTGCGTACCGCCGCCCAGCGTCCAGTCACTGAAGCCGACCTCGGCCTGCTGCGTGGTGCCGTCGGTGTACGTCAACGTCACCTGACCGCTGGCCGAGCCTTCGGCCGCGCTGCCCAGCAGGCTGAGCTTGGTGTGCCCGGGCGCCGACGGGACGTTCAGCACCTGCGGGCTGGCTCCCGCGACCTCGACGTTGTCCGGGTCGCCCGCGCCCACCTTGGGCCAGGCGAAGTCGAAGCCGCCGGACGAGACCGTCCCGCCCGGCGTCACGCCTGCCGCGGCGAGTGCCTTGGCCGAGTAACTCCATCCCTCACCGTCGAAGTTGGCCTGCGGATTGTCGTCGTCGACGGAGATACCGGTGCTGTTGCGGTTCCACAGCATGCTGTTCTTCTCGGCGACGGTCACCGCGACCGACGTCTTCGGGAGTTCGTCCCCTGCGGACGACTTCAGAGACACCGGTACCGTGTAGTGGCCCTCGGCCGTGTCCGCCGCGGCCGATACGGTGAGCTTCGCGCTCGCCGAACCGCCGGCCGGGACCGCGAAGTCGCCCTCCGTGGGTGTGACGGTGACACCGGCCGGCGGCTTCGCCGTCCAGTGGACGTCGGTTGTCTTTGTCTCCAGTGTCTGCACCTTGACGGTCGTCTGCGCGCCTCCCGATCCGGGCTCCACCTTCAGCTGCTCAGGCGTGGCGCCGGTGAAGTACTTCACACCGCCGCCGGGGAAGGACGGCGGGGTGTCGGCCGCCGCGCTGCCCCAGGAGGTGTCCGCGGTCGCGCCGAGGGCGTAGTCCAGGGTGCCGCCACGGGTGACGAGCGAGGCGGGAACCCACGGCTTGTCGGACGTCCTGCCATCGACCTTCAGGCCGTGGATGTACGTGTTCTCCGCCGAAGCGGCAGGTGCGTTGATCGTGATGGTCTTCCCGTGGCCGGTGTGCACCACCGCGTGCGGGAACAGCGGAGCGGAGAGGATCAGATCGGCTCGGCTCGGGTTCTGCGGGTACATGCCCAGCGCCGAGAACACGTACCAGGACGACATGGTTCCCGCGTCGTCGTTACCGGGGATGCCGCCAGGGGTGTCGGTCCACAGCTGGTCCATCTCCGCGCGGACCGTCTCCTGCGTCTTGTACGGAGCCCCCAAGTAGTCGTACAGGTAAGGGG
Source organism: Streptomyces sp. NPDC005262 (assembly GCF_042872425.1). Classification (NCBI taxonomy): domain Bacteria; kingdom Bacillati; phylum Actinomycetota; class Actinomycetes; order Kitasatosporales; family Streptomycetaceae; genus Streptomyces; species Streptomyces sp. NPDC005262. Next base: position 57,889 of record NZ_JBIAKK010000003.1, on the reverse strand, counting down.
CGTTGATGTCCGGCTCGTTGGTCGCGTCGTAACGCGTGGCGTCCCGCGCCGAGAAGTCGAACTTTCCGTCCGGCGTACGGAAGAAGGCATCGAGCCGCTTCAGCGCCTGGTCGTTGCCGCCCATCGCGCTGGCGAGGCCCGCCACGTCCGAGTACACCATCCAGGTGTACCGCGCGCTGGACCCCTCGACGAATCCGCTGCCGGTACCCGGCGTGAAGGTGCCCACCCAGGTGCCGTCGGCCTTGCGGTCGCGGATGTAACCACCCTGCGGAGTGGCGTTGGCGTCGAAGACGTTCGTCCAGTTGCCCGAGCGGTCCAGGAACTTCTTCGCGTCGGCGGTCTTCCCGGTCTGCCGGGACAGCTCGGACAGGCCGTAGTCGGCCGCCGCGTCCTCCAGCGTCTCGGCCGCGCCTCCCCAGCAGTGGCAGTTGTCCGCCGGTACGTACCCGAGCTCCAGATACTTGTCGAGTGCGGGCCGCTGACCCACGCACTCGACGTTGCAGCCCGAGCTGTCCGAGTCGTTCGCCGTCGGCACGGTTGCTGCCTTGACCAGCGACTTCAGCGCGCCCTGGACGTCGAAGTCATGGCCGCCGAAGGCGTAGATGCCGGCGAGGGCAGCGTCCGATGGGTCTCCCGACATCACGCTCGTCTTGCCGTTCTCCAGCAGCCAGCGGTCCCACTCGCCGCCACGCTGACTCGCGTAGTTGTAGAGGGACTGCGCGTAGTCGCTGCCCGCCCTCGGGTTGAGCAGGGTCATCAGCTGCACCTGCGCGCGGTACTGGTCCCATCCGGAGAAGGTGCCGTACTGCGCCTTCTGCCCCTTGGCGAGCCGGTGCGGCTTGCGGTCGGCGCCCAGATAGCGGCCGTCCACGTCGCTGGTCAGGGTGGGCTCCAGCATGGAGTGGTAGAGCGCGGTGTAGAAGGTCGAGCGCTGGGCGTCGGTGCCGCCACCCACCTCGACCGACTTCAGCGTGCTGTTCCAGACCTTGGCGGCCTGAGCCCTGACGGAGTCGAAGTTCTCGTGGGGCCCGTTCTCCGCGCGGAGGTTGGCCTCGGCGTTCTGCGGGCTGACATAGGAGATGGCAACCTTGGCCTGGACCTTGGTGGTTCCGTCGGCGAAGGTGATGTAGCCGCCGGAGCCCTTGCCCTCCACGGCGTTGCCGGACGAGCTGTACCCCGTGCCACCGGAGGCCGAGGTGGAGCCGGGCTCGACGGTGCTGTCCGTCCAGGTGCCGACCTTCGCGAACGCCTTGTCGAAGTGGGCCGTGAAGTACAGCGTGTAGAGGTCCTTGCGGTTGTTCGCGCTCTGCGGACCGCAGAAGTTGCCCGCGCTGACGGAGCCCGTCACGGTCCGGTCGGCCGTGTTGATCTTCACGCTGGCGCCGGTGCTGCCACTCTCCGAGTTGGAGGTGCGGAAGAGCATGCTGGCGGGCTTGTCCGCCGGGAAGCCGAACTGCCCCGAGCCGGTCCGGGCGGTCGTGGTGAGCGCCGCGGACGCTCCACTGGCCAGGCCGACTTTGTAGTAGCCGGCCGAGGCGGCCTCGTCGGCGTGCGAGAAGGTGCTGGCGTACTTCGCATCGGTGACGTCCGTGCTCGGCGAGGAGTCGACGTCACCCACGTACGGCATGATCGGGATGTCACCGTTCGCGCCGGAGCATCCGACGCCGTTGAGGTGGGTGAGGCTGAAGCCGCGTATCTTCGTTGCGTCGTACTGGTAGCCACCGGGAGCGGGCGTCGAGACCTGCTTGCCCCTCGAGTTCTGTGGGCTCCAGGCCAGCATGCCGAACGGCTGGACGGCGCCCGGATATGTGTTGCCCGCATTGGACGTGCCGATCAGCGGGTTGACGTACGACACCGGATCCTTGACGGTGCCGTGCGGGGAAGCCGCCGAAGCGGGGCCGACTGTGGCAACCATGCCCAGCGTGGCCATGGCGGTCACCGCGACGGAGCTGATGGCTCTGAGCCCGGTGTGCGTCCGACGGTTGTGCGTGTCTGACACCGTTCCTGCCCTTCATGTGTGACGGACGGTCAACGCGGTGGGAGCGGGGCGCCGTGACCACTCCGGAACGGCGCCGCTCCGACAACGTTGTCAGCGACGTGAGGATGTTCCTCCTGCCGATCCGGGGTGTCAAGGATTCCCGGACTCCGGTGTCCGGACCGGGTCGGGCATGAGTTGTGGTCGCCGGAGCGAGTCCGTCCCCACACGTCATCGGTCAGGACTGCGGGCGACGGGGCGACGGGGCTTCCGATGTCTCGGACCAGGCGGCTTGATCCTTGCGGTATTTGACGAGGTGTCTGCGTTCGAGGGGGCTGCGCCGCGCTCGGGGTGGCGGGACGGGGTGCACTCACCGCTCACCGCTCACCGGTCATCGGCAAGCCTGCGCGGATTCGACGGGCTTGAACACCATGGCCAGGCCGGCCGCTCCGCCTTCCGCACCCTCGGCGTTCGCCTCCCCGGTGCGTCAATCTTCAAGAATCCGCAATGGTCTAGTCCAACGCATTGACGTGCCTGCGTCAACGCTTGATTCTGGCGGCACCTTCTCCCGACAGGAGTCCCCATGAAGCGTCTTCGCGCTCTGCTCGGTGGTGCCGCCACCGCCGCGCTGGCCACCGCAGGACTCGGTGCCTTCGCAGCGCAGCAGGCTTCGGGTGCGTCCGCCGACGCCACCGCGCTCAGCAACCGGTGGTACGCCGCCGCGCCCTACCTGATGCCGCACGACAACAACCCGCCGGACGCGGGCGCCATCATGGATGCCTCCGGCCTCAAGGCGTTCCAGCTCGCGTTCGTCCTCGCCCCCAACGGGGGTGGCTGCAGCCCGACGTGGGACGGTACGTCGCCGGTCTCGTCGGACACCGCCGTGGCATCCGTCATCAGCGCGATCCGCGCCAAGGGCGGTGACGTGTCCGTCTCCATCGGCGGGTACGGGGGTACCAAGCTCGGCCAGACCTGCTCCGACGCGGCGTCCACCGCGGCCGCCTACCAACAGGTCATCACCAAGTACCAGTTGAAGGCCATCGACTTCGACCTGGAGGAGCCGGAGTACGAGAACGCGGCCGCCATCGCCCACGAGATCGGCGCGGCCAAGATCCTTCAGCAGAACAACCCGGGCCTCTACGTCTCGGTCACCACCGCGGGAACCGCCGACGGCACCGGCTGGTTCGGCAAGCAAATGCTCAACGAGGCCAAGTCCCAGGGCTTCACGCCGAACAACTTCTCCATCATGCCCTTCGACGGCGGATTCAACGGGGCGGCCGCACAGACGAGTGCCTTGACGAACTTCAACTCCATCCTGCAGTCCACCTTCGGCTGGGACGCGGCTACTGCGTACGCACACGAGGGCTTCTCCGGCATGAACGGCCGCAGCGACACGGGGGAGTACTTCAGTCAGGCCGACTTCCAGACCGTGCTGGACTACGCCACCAGCCACGACATGGACCGCTTCACCTTCTGGTCCCTCAACCGCGACCGTCAGTGCACCCCGCCCGACAACAACGGTCAGACCTCCGGCACGTGCAGCAGCGTGCCCCAGTCGGACTGGGACTTCGCGAAGTACTCGGTGAAGTTCGCCGGTGTCACCCCGCCTACGACCACTCCTCCCACCACGCCGCCTCCGAGCGGCAGCTGCACCGCGGCCGCGTGGAGCAGCAGCGCCGTCTACACGGCCGGTGACACCGTCTCGTACGGGGGTCGCACGTGGAAGGCCAAGTGGTGGACGCAGAACGAGACGCCCGGCACCACGGGTGAATGGGGAGTCTGGCAGGACCTCGGCGCCTGCTGACCTGACATCCGTCCGGCCCGGACCGGCGCACGTGCGCGGGCCCGGGCCGACTCCTGGGCCGTGAGTACGACGGCGCCGGCCCGGGACCGTCGCCGACGACATGGTGCCCATCGTCCTGCACTGCAAGGCTCGGCGAGTGTCCTCGACGCCTACGACCTGAGTTCCCTCGCCTACGGGCTGCCCGACATCACGGAGCATAGTTCGGCCTCAGCTCCACTATGGCCGGCACGGTCACCGCCTCGATCTGCGTCGGTTCGCTCCTCGGCGCGCTCGTCGGCGGCTGGCTGGGGGACCGGATCGGACAGCGGCGGGGCGGCAAATGGACGGCCGTCCTCGACCACACCGGCGCCGCCGGCAAGCAGGTCACGACGAAGGCCACCTTCACCGACGCCAACGGCAACGCGGTCACCCAGACCGTCATCCGCGCCTACGACGTTCGATAAACACAGTCCCACCGGGCGGTCTCCGGCAACGGACGGCCCGCCCGGCCGCCAGTGTTCCCACCCGTGATCACCGCAGCACGGTCGGTTCAGGTTCAGACCGCCGCAGACCCGGCAAGCAGACCGCTTGCCGGGTCTGCGGCGATCTGCATGGGACTCGAAGCAGGTAAGGCGTACGACACCGGACGGGGCCGGGCACCAGGGTGGCGGGCGTCGGTGCTGGGCCCCTCGGCGTAGCGTTCCATCCCGTGGTGAGGGGCGCATCCGTTCTCGCCGGCCATCCGGAAGCCGCTCTTCGCGGCCGGGCACCCGCACCCGGCAGTGCCTGGTGCTGCTCACTTCCCGCCTGACAGCCGCCGTCGATACGCCTACTGATGCCGGCCCGGGCAAGTCCCGGTCGTGACGGGTCACATTACGTCGGGTCGACCGATGCCGTCCTGAAGCCGGCTCCCTAGTGTCGTGTTGTCCCTGGCAGCAACGGATCGAAAGCGGGCCCCGCATGCGTCGGCTCACGTACTTCATCGGCTGCAGTGTCGACGGCTTCATCGCCGGTCCGGACGGGCAACACGACTCCTCCGGATTCGACGGCGACCTCAAGGCCGCGATTCTCGCCGAGTGTCCCGAGACCGTCCCGGACCGCGTCCGCAGGTCCCTGGGCATCGGCGGCACGGCCAACAAGAAGTTCGACACTGTCGTCATGGGGCGCGGCGCCTACGAATCGGCTCGGGCAGCCGGTCCGACCAGTCCGTACCCACATTTGCGGCAGTACGTGTTCTCGTCGACCCTGATCCGGCCCGGCCCTGAGGTCAATGTCGTCACCGGCGACCCGGTGGAGTTCGTGCGCGGGCTGAAACGGGAGCCGGGCATGGGCCTCTGGCTGTGCGGCGGCGCTGTGCTGGCCGGTCAGTTGCTCGGGGAGATCGACGAGTTGATCGTCCATCGCCACCCCGTGGTGTTCGGCGACGGTATCCCCCTGTTCCACACCTCGTTCGCCCCTTCCCATTTCACCCTGACCGGGTCCCGGGTCTTCACCACCGGGACGACCGTCACCACGTACGCCAAGCAGTAGGAGAACACGTGTTGTTTCGACCCACGACCGAGGCCGATCTGGAGCGCGTCGTGAAAGTGATCGTGGATGAGCCGGTGGGCTGGATAGACGCCGACCGCTACCGCGCCGAGTTGCGGCAGGGGATGTACCGGCCCGAGTGGACCTGGATCGCCGAGGACGACGGGCGGGTGGCGGCGCGAGCCCTGTGGTGGGGGCAGGCAGACAGCGATCACCCCGTCGCCCTGGACTGCCTGCACGTCGACCCCGGACTCGCCGACCGGGCGGACCTCGCGACAGGGCTACTGACCGCTGGGCTGCGGGCGTTCGCCTCTCAGGGGGCGCCCAGACCTCCGCTGTACAACCTGACGCTGCCCGTGGGCTGGCGTGACGACCCTGCTGCGGCGGCAGCCGTCGAATGGCGGGGCCGAGCCGCGGCACGGGCTGGGCTCACGCGGGACGTGGAACGGCTGCGTCTGGAGTGGACACCGGATTCCGGTCTCCCCCCGGCCAGGGGAAAGCTGACCTTTGCCCCGGCGTCGGACGAGGAGTTCCTCCGGCTGTTCCGGCGGATAGCTGTCGGCAGCTTGGACGACGAGACCCTAAGAAACCTGGAGGCCAAAGGCGCCGAAGCCACCGCTCGGGGCGAAATGGACTTCTACCTCGGCTGCCCCGGCCGACGTGATTGGTGGAGGCTGGCATACGCCCCCGACGGGCAGGTCGTCGGGCTTGCTCTCCCGTCCGCGACGCCGTACGCCCGGAACGTCGGCTACCTGGGTGTCGTACCCGAATTCCGTGGCCACGGGTACGTGGACGATCTGCTCGCCGAGATCACCCGCATACACGCGGACACGGGCGCCGAGCTGATCACCGCCACGACAGACACCGGCAACGCGCCGATGGCCGCAGCCTTCGACCGCGCCGGCTACCGGATCACAGAGATCCGCATGATCTATTCCGCGCCGGCGGCATGAGGACCGAGGCGACACCCCCTGCATCCGACAGACCGGACGGCCCTCGCCGCTGTACGAAGCCCCTTGGTGCACGCCTCTTTCAGACCACCGGCCCGATTGACGAAGGACGTTACGTTGTCTCCCGATCCGAACACCGTTCACCTGCTGCCTGCCCATGACCGCGTGGTGTTCCTCCGACCGGTGATCTCCTCACCGAAGATCGTCGTGGGCGAGTACACGTATTATGACGACCCCGACAAGGCCACGGACTTTGAACACCGCAACGTGCTCTACGCATACGGACCGGAGCGTCTGGTCATCGGCAAGTACTGCGCCATCGCCGCGGGCACCAAGTTCCTGATGGCCGGCGCCGAGCATCCGACGATGGGGGTGTCCGCGTTCCCCTTCACCATGTTCGGTGGTCGGTGGGCCGAGCAGACTCTGGACATCATCACCGCGATGCCGAGTCGTGGTGACACGGTCGTCGGCAACGACGTCTGGTTCGGCCACCAGGTGACGGTGATGCCGGGCGTGCAGATCGGAGATGGTGCCATCATCGCGGCCGGCGCCGTGGTCACCAGCGACGTGGCGCCTTACACGATCGTGGGCGGCAATCCGGCCCGGCTCATACGTCAGCGCTTCGCCGACGACGACGTCAAACGTCTCCTGCACGCCGCGTGGTGGGACTGGCCCGTCGAGCTGGTCACCGAACACACCCGCACCATCATGGCCGGGACCCCGGCAGAGATCGAGAGCATCGGCAACCGGCTTGACACAGAAGGCAGTTGAGCAACAGCCGGGCGGAAGAGAGCTGCCGGACGCAAACCGCGCATGAAGGCGTCAAGTCGGCCACCATGCGTGGTGCTGCAAGACCCATTTGTTGTCCGCGTGAGTAGGGAACGGCGTGAGCAGGAACGGCCGGTGGGTGGGCGAAGCGTGCGCGCCATGAGAAGGGGAGGGATGCCTGAATGGCTGTGCTCATGGAGGAGTTCGCCGTCGCCGAGGCCGGCAGCGGACCGTACTCGCTCACCAGCGGCGCGGACGGGGCGCTGTGGTTCACCATGGTTCACGGCGGAAGCATCGGACGGTTCGTGCCCGGAGGCGAGCCTTCGACCCACCAACTCGATCCGGAGTGCGGGCCGACGAGCGCATGCCATCACCCCCAACAGCACCGGGGCGCTGTGGTTCACCGAGTGGGCCGCCAACCGCGTCGGTTCCATCACGCTCGACGGGGAGATCACCGTGCACGAGCTGCCGACCGCCGGCTCGGAACCTCACGGCATATCCCTGGACCGGGACGGCTCTGTATGGGCAGCGCTGGAGACCGGCGCGCTCGTCCGCGTCAGCACGCGGCCGGGCACCTGACCCAAATCCGTGCGACCGGGCGCCACGCTGCTCGGGAAGCCTGAGCAACAGCACTTCCAGACGACACACGAAACGAAAAGAGAACCTCATGAAATACGCACTCGTGATCTTCGAGACGGACGAGTCGCGCAACGGGATCCGCACTGACCGGGACACCCACCGAGGAGCCTACGAAAGCTGGATCGGGCAGATCGCGGCGGCGGGCAAACTGATCAGTGGCGATGCCCTTGACACCGAGCACATCGCGGCGATGACCGTGCGCAAGTCCTCCGACGGGGCATCCACCGTGACCGATGGGCCGGCGCACCCTGGTGAGGAGACTCTCGGTGGTTGGTTCGTGATCGACGTTGCCGATCGTGAGGAAGCCGTAGAACTGGCCAAGGGCCTCCATACCCCTGAGACGGTCGAAATCTGGCCGCTGCTCGAGTCGGCCTGAGTCGCACCACCGGCCACGGGGACAGAGAGGTGCCGGAAGACACGTAGCCAAGACCGATTCCCGCGATCGCAGCCGAAGTCCCGGCTGGCACTGTCGAAGGTGATTGTGGGCGGCGCCGCAGCCGGAACCTGGACCACCAGGGCCACAAACCCCCAGACGTATAGTGGTGATCACGACGCCCGGTTGCGGCCGGGGACGCGGACCGGGGGGAGCGCGTGGTGCAGGGACGTGCAAAAGAGCAGTGCCACATCCGTCGGATACTCGCCGACGCCCATCGCGGGGAGAGCAACTGCCTGCTCCTGCACGGAGAGGCCGGCATCGGCAAGACCACGCTCCTCGAGTGCGCGGTCGCCCATGCCGAAGGCATGAGTGTGCTGCGGGTCGAGGGCATCGAGTCGGAGATGGAGCTGGGCTTCGGCGGGCTCCATCAGCTATTCCTGCCGGTGTTGGATCGGCTCGACCTGCTGCCGCCACCGCAGGCCGGAGCCCTGCGGGCGGTCTTCGGCTTGAGCGAGGAGACCGTGCGGGACCGTCTCACCATCGGGCTGGCTGCGCTGTCGCTGCTCTCCGAGGCGGCCGCCGAAAAGCCCTTGTTGTGTGTGGTCGATGACGTGCAGTGGCTCGACCGACCGTCCGTGGATGCGCTGGTCTTCGCCGCCCGGCGACTGCGGGCCGAGGGCGTCGTCATGCTCTTCGCCACTCGCGAAACCTCTTCGGTGAGCGGAGCGAAGGCTCTGCCCCACGTGCCCCTCACCGGCGTCGACCGGCAGTCAGCCGCGTCGCTGCTGCCCCGCCTTGCGCCTCCGGTCACCGAGTGGATCATCGATCAGGCCCAAGGCAACCCACTGGCGCTGCAGGAACTGGCAGCGGCCCTGACTCCGGCTCAGCGGGCCGGGCAGCTGGGGCCGTTGCCGCTGCCTGATGCGCAGTCGGCGCCGCCGAGTCGACTGCAGGACGCCTTCGCCGAGCAGATCCGCCACCTCCCCGACGCCACTCAGCGCATGCTCACGGTGGCCGCCGCGGACGACACGGGGGACCTGCCCACGGTGCTGGCCGCCGGAGCCAGGCTTGGCGGGGAGGTCAAGGATCTGGAGCCGGCCGAGCGTGCGGAGCTGGTCTACGTCTCCGCGCAGAGGCTTCGTTTTCGGCATCCCCTCATTCGGTTCGCTGCCTATCAACGCGCCCCGATGGCCTGGCGGCTGGCGGTGCACCAGGCGCTGGTCGCGGTCCTGGACGGTCACATGCACGCGCACCGACGCGCCTGGCACCTGGCTGCGGCGGCGACCGGCCCGGACGAGCAGGTCGCCGGCGAGTTGGAGCGGGTCGCCGAGTGGGCAGGCAGCCGGCAGGCCATGGCCTCCGCGTCCGCCGCGTACGAGCGGGCCGCTCACCTCACTGCGGATACGTCGAGGCGCGCCCGCCGCCTGATCAACGCCGCGCAGAAGGCGAGCGATGCGGGCCAGGACGAACGATGCCGTGCGCTCACCGACCAGGTGCCGCTGCCTCTCCTGGACCCGGGCATGGCGGCTGACTTCGCCCGCGTACGCTCCGTGGTCGAGTTGGGCTACGGCAGCCCGGGGCAAGCCGCCCGCCTGCTGGCCGAGTGCACCGACACGGTCTCCGTCAGCCGTCCCGACAAACTCGCCCCTCTGTTGACCGACGCCATCCACGCGGCCTTCTCGGCCGGCGACGCAGCCCTCATGGCGGAGATCGCTGTGCGCGCGCCCTGCCTACCCGTGGTGGCTACGCCCGCGAAGCTGCTCGCCGACGACATTCCCGGCGCGCTGCGGACGCTGGACGATCACGTAGAGGCCGCTCGTCTCGCCGAAAGCGGCCTCATGGACCGGTTGATGGCCGGAATTTACTGCCACCTGGTCGCCGACCACGAGCGCGCGCACGAGCTGGCCGCCGCGGCGGTCACCCACTGCCGAGAGCAGGGCACCGGCGGATGGCTGCCCACCACGCTGCATCTGCTTGCCCAAGCGGAGCTGGCGCTGGGCCGGCACGACGACGCACAGGCACACGCCAGCGAGGCACTCCGGCTTGCGGAGGCCTACGACCTGGACCACCGAGCCGCCCACCTGCGTGCCCTGCTCGCGGTGCTCGCGGCCACTCGGGGGGAGGAAGAACCTGCCCGGGAACTGGCCGGCCTGACACTGGAATACTCCCGCCCCCGCGACGTCGGACGGGGCACGGCGGACGCGCTGTGGGCGCTGGGTCTGCTCGACCTCGGCCTCGGGCGTGCTCAGGCCGCGCTGGAACACCTGGAAGCGGCCCGGCAGGCAGTGGGCCACCCCCTCCTGGCCCGGCACCTGATGCCCGATCTGATCGAGGCCGCCGTTCGCGCGGGCCATCCGGAGCGGGCCAGGGCACCCGCGGAACAGCTCACGAGCTGGGCGGACGGCCTCCAACAGCCCCACTTCACGGCACAGGCCCACCGCTGCGCCGCCCTGACCGGTCCGGATGCGTCGGCTGAGAAGCACTACACATGGGCCCTTGACCTGCACCCCGCGGGCTGTGACTTCGAGCGGGCCCGCACCGAACTGCTCTACGGCGAGTGGCTGCGCCGGGGCCGCCGCAAGCTCGACGCCCGCGCCCATCTGCGTACCGCGAGGGAGCTCTTCGACAAGCTGGGTGCACAGACATGGGCCCGCCGGGCAGCCACAGAGCTACAGGCTGCCGGCGAGACCCATCATCCGGCCGACGACTTCGACTCACCCATCAGCCGCCTGAGCTCGCAGGAACGTGAAGTCGTCCGACTCGCAGCCACTGGGGCCACCAACCGTGAAATCGCCACCCAACTGTTCCTGAGCCCGCGCACCGTGGGACACCACCTCTATCGCGCGTTTCCCAAGCTGGGCGTCAGCTCACGCACGGAGCTGGCCGACCTGCTCGCCTCCTGAGAGCAGCGAGGTTCTGGACTCGCGAGCCCCGCACCGCGCAGGACGCGCGCGGTCCGCCGGCACATGACCCCGGTCCGGCCCGACGACCCGGGCGAATCCCACCCGGCCGTTCACCAGGCGGGAGCCCTTCAGCCAGGGCAGGCATCTGGGGCGACTGGCTTCATTGTTGTGGTCTCCCGGTTGGTGTCGGAGACCGCTCCGGTGGCCTGCTTCTTCCGTTGCCTCACGGAGCGTCGGGTATCGGGGCCTCGGCTTCGTGTCGCTTCCTCGGCGGTCTGTCCTGATCGGAGCAGACCGCCGGGCTTGTGACCTGGGTTGTCGCGCAACTTCCGAGTCAGCAGCGCGTAGGCCTCCCACCTGTGCGGTTGTCTGGTGGTTCGGGGACGAGCGCGGTGGCGGGTCGGAAGTGCGGGCACGCGTCGAGCCGTCGGCGAGGGCCCGGACGCGGACTGCCGGAGCCGAACTCGCGTGGACAAGCCTCCGGGTGGGTGACCCGCTCGATGCGCTCTCCCGGCCGGTCGGGCGGGTGGATCAGCGTAGTCCGGCGAAGAGATCGTTCTCGGGTATGGGCGCGCCGGTGGCGTCCTGGACACGTACGAAGGTCTCCATGCCCATCAACTCGCCGAACCTCTCGTTGCCCATCTTGAGGAAGAAGATGTTCTCGCCCTGACTGGCGTGCGCGGCCAGCGCGTCGAACTTCTGACCGCTGAACGCGGTGGTGTCCACCCACGTGGTGATCTCATCGTCGGGGAGGCCGATCTCGGCCATGGCGGCGGCCTCGGCAGGATCCGGCTCCGGCATGTCCTCGTGAAACTCGCGCATGATCTCGCCGAACCGCTGCATCATCGAGCGGGGCATCGTGGTCCAGTACACCTTCGGTGTCAGCGCGGTCATCTCCAGCGCCGCCATCGTGATGCGGTGGGCCTGGATGTGGTCGGGGTGGCCGTAGAAGCCGTTCTCGTCGTAGGTGACGACCACATCGGGTCGGTAGTGCCGCATGATTTCCGCGAGTCGGGCCGCGCCTTCCCGCACGGGGGTCTGCCAGAAGGAACCGGGGGCGTCGTTGCTCGGCCAGCCCGTCATCCCGGAGTCGGCATAGTCCAGCATCTCCAGATCGCTGACCTTCAGGACGTCACAGCTCGCCTCGAGTTCTTGACGGCGCATCAAGGCGACCGCCGCCGGATCGTGCCCGGGATCGCCCGGCTTGACACCCCCCGGTCCGTCACCGCAACCGCCGTCGGTACACGTCACGAGAACCGTGCGGATGCCTTCCGCCGCGTACCGCGCGAGGACCCCTCCGGTTCCGGTGGCCTCGTCGTCGGGGTGGGCGTGTACTGCCATGAGCGTCAAGGGCCGGTCAGTCATGAAACAGTCCTCCTGCAGAAATGCGTCTTGGTCCGAGTGCGCGGCGGGCGTACCGCGACCCAGGTGGCCCGGATCCTGGTGGGGCGGACGACCTCGTGGTCTCCGTGTTCCCCGCCCGTGCGGTGCCGGTCCCTCGGTCGATGCAACCGCGCCGACCGGCGCGGCTGTTCCCGCCGCGGCCGCTTGGCCTTCCATGCGTCGGCGTTTCCACGCGAACGAGGTGCAGGCGCGACCTGTTGTCCCGTCCGATTCGAGTGGGCAGCTGGTGGGGCGCTGACGTGAGGTTGCCGGGCGGTTTGAGAGTGACGCCGGGCGCTGTTCTCGGACGAGTTGGCTCTCGTGGAAGGGGGCGCGCTGCGGGCCGCCTCTCAGAAGGTGATGCGAGACGACCCGGCCGACCCGGAGTGGACCGGCCGAGACCGCTTCGTTCGCCTCGCGCACGACACCGCGGCGACCGTCGCCGAGGCCAAGCAGCTCGGATGGCTGGTCGACCGTCCGAACGTGATGATCAAGATCCCGGCGACGAAGGCCGGCCTGCAGATGTACGAGCCCATCTGGAACCGCAGTTCCGAACGCGATCGTCATCCGTGTCCAGCCGGACGAGGGCATGACGGTGCGCTTCGGATCGAATGTACCGGGTACGTCGATGGAGATTCGGGACGTCACGATGGACTTCGCCTACGGCGAGTCCTTCACGGAGTCCAGCCCGGAGGCGTACGAACGCCTCATCCTGGACGTGCTGCTGGGCGACGCCAACCTCTTCCCCCGTCACCAGGAGGTGGAGGAGTCCTGGAAGATTCTCGACCCGATCGAGGGGTACTGGGACGCGCACGGCAAGCCCGCGCCGTACGCGTCGGGCAGTTGGGGTCCCGAAGAAGCCCACGAGATGCTCGCACGAGACGGACGGAGCTGGCGCAGGCCATGAAGATCGATCTGACCGACACCACGGCAAGCAAGATCAACAAGGCGCTCGTGCAGGGGCGCCGAGCCATCGGTACTCCCGCCATGGGGATGGTCCTGACGATGGTCATCGTGACCGACGAGGAAAACGCGTACGACTCGATCAAGGCGGCTGAGGAGGCGTCGCGCGAGCATCCCTCGCGCACCCTGGTGGTCATCAAACGCGTCGCACGCACTCCGCGCGACCGCACGAACTCGCGCCTGGACGCGGAGGTGCGGGTCGGCTCGGACGCGGGCTCCGGCGAGACGGTCGTCCTGCGGACGTACGGCGAAGTCTCGGACCACGCCGACTCGGTGGTCCTGCCGTTGCTGCTGCCGGACGCGCCGGTCGTCGTCTGGTGGCCGGTGGACGCGCCCGACGTCCCGGCCAAGGATCCGTTGGGTGCTCTGGCACAGCGGCGGATCACCGATATGTACGCCGTCGAGGCCCCGCTCGTCGCCCTGGAGGCCCGCGTCTCCTCTTACGCGCCCGGCGACACCGACCTGGCGTGGACCCGGCTGACGCCGTGGCGCTCGATGCTGGCCGCGGCGCTGGACCAGGCCCGTAAGAAGGTTGTGTCGGCCGTCGTGGAGAGTGAGGCCGAGAACCCGAGTGCCGAGCTGCTGGCCCGCTGGCTGGAGGCCCGGCTCGAGGTCCCGGTCGAGCGCGTCGTCACCGCCGGGCCGGTCGTGACGGCCGTCCGGCTCGGAACGGACAGCGGCGAGATCGTGATCGACCGCCCCGACGGCCCGCTGGCCACGCTTTCCCTCCCGGGCCAGCCCTCGCGCACCCTCGCCCTGAAGGTGCGCAGCACCTCCGAATTGATTGCCGAAGAACTGCGCCTTCTCGACGCGGACGAGATGTATGCCGTCGCCCTGCGCGGGGACGGTTCCGAGGAGAACCCCCGCCATGTCTGACAGACCCAAGCGGCCAGCTGATCGCGCTGTACGAGCACAAGGTGTTCGTGCAAGGTGCGATCTGGAACATCGACTCCTTCGATCAGTGGGGCGTCGAGCTCGGCAAGGTCCTCGCCAAGCGCGTGGAGCCGGCGCACACCGACGGGTCGGACACCTCCGGACTCGATCCCTCAACCGCCGCCCTCGCCGGCTCTCCACCGAACACGGACGACCTGTGATCGCTGAGTGGAACGTCACGGGAGCTACTGCGGCCGGCCACTGATTTCTACCGCGCTGCACAGGCCGAAGAGGTTCCGGTCCGCCCTCGGGGCGGACCGGAACCTCTTCGGCCTGTGCAGGGAGACGGACCTCGCTCTTCCGTCCGGAGCAGCGCGCACCTCGTGGGGCCGGTGTGTCGGGCGCGACCGCGCCCGACACACCGGCGAGGCTCATCACCACCATCACCCACGGCGATGCCGACCGGGTGCGGTCCTACGAACTGCTGGCCGCGGAGCGTGGTAACGCCGGGGCCGGACCGGGCGGGGTCAGGCGGCGAAGCCGGCCTTGAGCGCGCCCGCGACCTGGACGACGCGCTCGGCCTGGTGACGGGCGGCGTTGCGGGTCTGGTCGCCGATGGGGTTGTTGCCCTGGGCGTCGACGTGCGAGGTGCCGTAGGGGTTGCCGTCCACGAACTTGACCGGGTCGGTGTAACCGGGGGAGACGACGAGGCCACCGAAGTGGTGGATCGAGTTGTACAGCGCGAGCAGGGTGGACTCCTGGCCGCCGTGGGCGGTGGCGGTGGTGACGAAGCCGCTGTAGACCTTGTTGGCCAGCTTGCCCTGGGCCCACAGGCCGCCGAGGGTGTCGATGAACTGCTTGAGCTGCGAGGAGATGTTGCCGAAGCGGGTCGGGGAGCCGAATATCACGGCGTCGGCCCACTCGACGTCCGCAGGGGTGGCAACCGGGATCCCCGCGCTGGCGGCGGCGTGTGCGGCCCATGCCTCGTTGGAGCTGATGGCGGCCTCGGGGGCGAGTTCCGCGGCCTTCAGGAGACGGACCTCGGCTCCGGCCTTCTCCGCGGCCTGGGAGATCTCCTTGGCGATCTCGGCGCTGAAACCGGTGGACGAGTAGTAGATGACAGCAAGCTTGACGGCTGTGGTCATGTCTTTGTTCTCCGTTGAAAAGTGCGTAGGGGGCAGGGGCGGACACTGGCCGCCGGCGTTGCCGTGCCGGTGGAGTACGCCCGGCATGGTTGAACCATAAATGAGTATGGTTTAAGAATCAACTAACTCTTCTTGAATCGGTGGTACGCGCGACGGGCGTCTCGGCGCATGGCAGGGGGTGAAGCCGGAATCACTGCTGCGGGATCGCGCGCACGGGATGCTTGCTCATGATGGAGACGCGGTTGAACGCGTTGATGGTGATCGCTACCCAGATCGCTGCGGAGATCTCATCGTCGGTGAGGGCCTGGCGGGCTGCGTCGTAGGCGCTCTCCTGGACGGCGGTGTCCGCGGGTTCGGTGGCCGCCTCCGCGAGGGCGAGCGCTGCGCGCTCCCGTGCCGTGAACAGTTCGGTGTCACGCCAGGCGGCCAGTACGCCCAGACGCTGGGTGGTCTCGCCTGCGCGAAGGGCGGCCCGGGTGTGCACGTTGAGGCAGTACGCGCAGCCGTTGACCTGTGACACGCGGAGGTTGATCAGTTCCACGAGCGTGCGGTCCAGCCCCGCGTCGGCGGCGACCGCACGGACTGCTTCGGCTGTCTCGGTCAGCGCGTGGTACGCCTTCGGGCTCTGCTTGTCGATGAAGACCCGCTTGCTCACGGGGGCTGCTGCCGTGTCACTCAACCTGGACTCCTTCACGGGCCGCTCCGGGCCCTCGCCGGCCCTGCCGTGCGTACGGCAGGGCATCCTCGTATCATCGGAAACAATTGTTGAATATAAAATCATCCTTGCGTGAGAGGGGTGTGCGATGAGTAACGTCGAGAGGCAACCCGCCGAGCTCCGCTGCGGAGCCTCGGAACATGGTGAGCATGTGCCGCAGGTCGAGGTCCTCTCCGCGCGGGACGTTCCGTTGGGCGGTCCGAGGGCGATGACCGTGCGGCGCACGCTTCCGCAGCGGGCCCGGACGCTGATCGGGGCCTGGTGTTTCATCGACCACTACGGCCCCGACAACATCGCCCACACGGGCGGCATGGACGTCGCGCCCCATCCGCACACCGGTCTGCAGACGGTGAGCTGGCTGTTCAGCGGGGAGATCGAGCACCGGGACAGCATGGGCAGCCACGCCTTCGTGCGACCCGGTGAGCTCAACCTCATGACGGGCGGGTACGGCATCAGCCACTCGGAAGTCTCCACCGCCCGCACCACGGTCCTGCACGGCGTGCAACTGTGGGTGGCGCTTCCCGAAGAACACCGGCACACCGGCCGTGACTTCCAGCACTACGTCCCGAGCCCGTTCCGGGTGGACGGAGCCGAAGTCAGAGTGTTTCTCGGGGCGCTGGCAGGTGACACCGCTCCGGTGCGGACGTTCACGCCCCTGCTCGGCGCCGAACTCGTCCTTGAACCGCACTCGACGACCACGCTCGCCGTCGACGCCGGCTTCGAGCACGGCCTTCTCGTCGACCACGGGGAGGTCCGTATCGCTGGAACACTCCTGCACCCGGCGGAGTTGGGATACGTCGGCACGGGAAGCGACACACTGACGCTGACGAACGAGACGGACGCCGTTGCACGAGCAGTACTGCTCGGCGGGACGCCGTTCGAGGAACAGATCGTCATGTGGTGGAATTTCATAGGCCGGAGCCACGAAGACATCGTCGAAGCGAGGGAAGCGTGGCAGAGCGCATCCGACCGCTTCGGCAAGGTCGACGGTTACGACGGCGACCGTCTTCCCGCGCCGGCCCTTCCTCACGCCACCATCGCACCTCGCAAGAACCCGACGCGTCACTGAAAGGCATGAGATGACCCAACCCGCCGCCGCTCCTACTGTCCAGCGAGTGGACCCGAAGCACCGTTACGAAATCCTGGTCGACGGCAGAACCGCAGGCCACACCGCGTATCGCGACCGCGACGACCAGCGCGTTTTCTACCACACCAAAATTTACGACGACTTCGCCGGGCAGGGCCTGGCCGCGATACTCGTACAGCAGGCGTTGAACGACGTACGCACGTCAGGGAAGCGCATCGTGCCGGTCTGCCCCTACGTTGCGAAGTTCCTCAAGAAGCATGACGAGTTCGCCGACATCACCGACCCGGTGACCCCCGAGATCCTGCAATGGCTGGACACCGCGCTGCCTCACTGACCACCGGTGCCGCGTCTTCTCCGACGCCATCGGTACGTCAGGACCGGCGGAGCGGGATGTGCGACGATGCCCCTCCGGCGGCCTCACGGTCCTGGCCCACCGGGCACACCATGCAGGACACGCTTCGGCACCGGAGTATCGGGTGTCGGGCCAGTGGGCGATGCGGTCGCTTCACGTGGGAAAGCGGTCCGTGCAGCAAGACACGGAGGTGCCCGGGCCTGGGCGCTCGCTACCACCCGGGACGACGCCCCCCGCATCGGCAGACAGCTGGGTGGGGAGGCTGCTCGGCAGCAGTCTGCGGGGCACGTCCGACGCTCGGCGGCCGAGCAACCCACAGGCGCGGCGTGCCGGTCACAACCAGCCACTGCGCTGTGCCTGCAAGGCCATCTGGAAGCGGTTCGCGGCGCCCAGTTGGGCCATCAGGATCTGCAGACGGCGGAACAGCGTGCGGCGGCTGATTCCCAGCTCGCGGGCGATGATGTCGTCGCTCGCGCCGCCCGCGAGGAGCCACAGCAGGCGGCGGTCGGCGGCCGGCAGGCCTCCTGGGTGAGTGGTGCGGCCGTGGAACGGCAGCGCGTTCTGCCAGGACTGCTCGAACAGTGCCATGAGTGCGGAGAGCAGGCCGCATGGCTGCACGACCAGCATGGTGTTGTGTACGTCCGCCTCTTTGATCGACAACGACACGAGTGCGTACGCCTCGTCGATGATCACGAGTTTGACCGGCACCGACGGCAGCACCCTGGCCTGTTCGCCGGCCTTGATGCACGGCTCGATGACCTCCTTCAGATGGCCCGGGTGCTCCAGCGACTCCCGCGAATACACGACACGCTGCGTCACACCGCGGGCGAGCGTGGCCAGCGCGTCGTCCGTGGCGTCGGGCAAGGGGAAGTACGGCGGTGACTCGAACTGCCGGATCTGGTCGCGGGCGCTTGCCCATGCGTGACGAATCCTGGGGCCGATGGCATCGCCGGTGACGACCTCGACGAGGTTGTCGTTGTACGCGGCGAGCCGCTGTCGCCGGAACGACTCGAAAGCGCCCCCGACGGTGATGCGCGACTCCTCGACCTCGGCCGCACGGTGCCGGGCGAGGATCTCCAGGCCTGCGGTCGGCGGTACCGGGGCCACCACATCCCCACCCTCCTCGGCGGCACTGGCCAGACCGGCGTCGACCAGCGCGCCGTATGCCGTGGCCAGTTCCGCACCGTCCAGGCCGGCCGCGGCCGCGATCGCACTCAGCGGAGCGGGGGCCAGCTCAAGCAGTGCCAGATAGACCTGGGCCGCCGGGTGACCGATGCCCAGAGCCCGAAGGGCCTCGCCGAGTTTCGCGTTCGTCATACGTCGCATTATCGGCGGCTCCGGCCGGGGGTCGTGGCCGATCTGTGCCAGTGGCACTCTTCGGCACCGAGCACGCGCGGTGCGGGATACCGTCCGGGAGCCGCCGACGACCGGCGGCGGCGAGGGAGCACGAGCCGCACCGGGTGCAAGCCTGTCCGTACGGCTCACTCTGCCCAGCGCCGCTTGGGAACCCATTCAGAAGAAGGTGTATGCCGTGGCGAAAGGCCGAAAGAACGGTCTCTACTCAGGGATCTCCGAGGAACTGTCCGCTCTGATGCGGACGGGGTGGGCGGACACCGAGCGGCACGACCTGCGGCTCGGCGAGCAGGCTCCGTACGCGGCCCGTCGCCGCTCCTCGCTCTCCGCGCGCTTTCCGGGCGAACGCCTCGTGATTCCCTCGGGGAACCTCAAGGTTCGTTCGAACGACGACATCTACCCGTTCCGGCCCTACTCGGGCTACGTGCACATGGCCGGAGACAAAGCCCGGGACTGCGCTCTCGTGCTCGAACCCCGAGCGGACGGCGGCCATGACGCGTACTGCTACCAGCTGCCGCGGGACAGCAGGGACAACGACGAGTTCTGGACCGGCGCCACGGCGGAGCTGTGGATGGGCCGGCGCCGCTCCCTCGCCGAGTCGGAGGTCGTGCTCGGTCTGCCCTGCCGGGATGTCCGCACGGCGGCCGGCGACCTCGCCGCCGCCTCCGGTGCGCCGACCCGGATCGTCCGGGGCCTCGACCCGGCCCTGGAGGCCGCCGTCACCACAGATGAGGAGCGCGACGCCGAACTGGAAGAGGCGCTCAGCGATCTCCGCCTCGTCAAGGACGCCTGGGAGATCGCCGAGCTCCGCAAGGCCGTGGACTCCACGGTGCGCGGATTCACCGATGTGATCGGCGAGCTCTCCGGGGCGATCGCGTCGTCCGAGAGGTGGATAGAGGGCACGTT
This sequence comes from Streptomyces sp. NPDC005262, assembly GCF_042872425.1. NCBI lineage: Bacteria > Bacillati > Actinomycetota > Actinomycetes > Kitasatosporales > Streptomycetaceae > Streptomyces > Streptomyces sp. NPDC005262. The sequence continues at coordinate 38,191 of NZ_JBIAKK010000003.1, read as the reverse complement.
CTTCCGGCGTGCACGACTTGAGGGCAATGCCGTCGGCTACGGCTCGATCTGCGCCGCGGGCGAGCACGCCACGATCATGCACTGGACGGACAACGACGGTCCGGTGCGCCCGGGGGAGCTGCTCCTGCTCGACGCCGGCGTGGAGACGCACTCGCTCTACACCGCCGACGTCACGCGCACGCTGCCGATCAGCGGTACGTTCACTCCTCTGCAGCGCAAGGTCTATGACGCGGTGTACGCGGCCCAGGAAGCCGGCATGGCAGCCGTCAAGCCGGGCGCCGCGTACCGCGACTTCCACGAGGCGTCCCAGCGATGTCTGGCGGCACGGCTGGTCGAGTGGGGCTTCATCGAAGGCCCTGCCGACCTCGCGTACGAACTCGGCCTCCAGCGCCGTTTCACCATGGCGGGCACCGGTCACATGCTCGGTCTGGACGTGCATGACTGCGCGCAGGCCCGGAACGAGGAGTACGTCGACGGCGTGCTGGAGCCGGGCATGGTGCTCACCGTCGAGCCCGGCCTGTACTTCCAGCCGGACGATCTCACCGTGCCCGAGGAGTGGCGCGGTATCGGCGTCCGCATCGAGGACGACCTGGTCGTCACCGACGACGGTCACGAGAACCTGTCGGCGGGCCTGCCCCGGTCGTCGGACGATGTCGAGGCGTGGATGGCCCAGTTCGCGGGTTGAGCGCGTCGAAGGCGGGGCCCGGTGCTGGACCCCCGGATCGCATGGGTACCGAGTCTGCGTGCCCCCGGGCGTTGTCGGATGACCCGAACGGGACGACCCGGCCCGGACCGCTGCTCCGGGTCCGGGCTCCTCTCGGAGTCCAGGAACGGGCCGGGGCCACCTTCGTCGTCCTCGGCGTGTCGTAGGCGTGGGAGGCATTGCGCGGGGGTGCGGGCAGCGTCCACGTGGCCAGTTTCTCCGGGCCGAGGACGCGGGTGAGGACGTCCACGGGGGCCTCGTCCAGAGCCTGGGGCGGGACTGGCCGTCGTGTATTCAGGGTTTCATCTCCGGGGGCTGTTGCGCGGCTGGTTGATCCCCTTACTGTCTTGGCCAGTTGGACGGGCCATCGGGGAGCGACCTTCCGTTCTCCGGCTGTACGGCCGGGTGTCAGACAAGAATCTCCGTCCCGTACCCGGGGGGCGCTGTCCTTGGGGCGCCCCTCGACTCCCTTCACCCGCAGAGGTCGTCACGCCATGGCAGAACTCGATCGCCGTAGATTCCTGCAGATCGCCGGTGGCACCGCCGCTGCCACGATGCTGAACGAGAGCATTGCGCGAGCCGCCGCCATCCAGGCACAGGTCTCCACCGGCACGATCCAGGACATCGAGCACATCGTCGTCCTCATGCAGGAGAACCGGTCCTTCGACCAGTACTTCGGGGCGATGAAGGGCGTACGGGGCTTCGGTGACCCGCGGCCGGTTCTTCAGGACAACGGCAAGTCGGTCTTTTATCAGTCCAACGGGACGAAGGATATTCTCCCCTTCAACCCGAAGGTCAACGACCTGGGCATGCAGTTCGTCGAGGGCCTCAACCACGACTGGGCCGGCGGCCATCAGGCGTACAACAACGGCAAGTACGACAAGTGGGTGCCGGCCAAGACCGCCACGACCATGTCGTACATGACCCGGAACGACATACCGTTCCACTACGCCCTCGCCGACGCCTTCACCGTGTGCGATGCCTACCACTGTTCCTTGATCGGCGCCACGGACCCGAACCGCTACTACATGTGGTCCGGCTACACCGGCAACGACGGCGCCGGCGGCGGCCCGGTCCTGGGCAACCAGGAGGCCGGGTACGGCTGGAAGACGTACCCCGAGCGCCTGGAGGCCGCCGGAGTCTCGTGGAAGGTCTATCAGGACATCGGCGATGGCCTGAACGCTGCCGGCTCCTGGGGCTGGATCAGCGATGCCTTCCGCGGCAACTACGGTGACAACTCGCTGCTCTACTTCAACAACTACCGCAACGCCCAGCCCGGCAGCGCCCTGTACGAGAAGGCCCGCACCGGCACCAACGCCAAGGCCGGCGAAGGTTACTTCGACCGGCTGCGCGCCGACGTGGCGAACGGCCGGCTGCCCCAGGTCTCGTGGATCGCCGCCCCGGAGGCCTTCAGCGAGCACCCGAACTGGCCCGTGAACTTCGGCGCCTGGTACATCTCGCAGGTCCTGGACGCGCTGACCGCGAACCCGGCGGTATGGGCGAAGACGGCGCTCTTCATCACCTACGACGAGAACGACGGGTTCTTCGACCACGTGGTTCCGCCGTACCCGCCGGCCTCCGCCGCGTGGGGCCTGTCCACGGCGGACGTCTCGAAGGACCTGTACACCGGTGGTGGTGGCTACGCGGCGGGACCGTACGGCCTCGGCCCGCGCGTCCCGATGATCGTGGTCTCCCCGTGGAGCAAGGGCGGCTACGTCTGCTCCGAGACCTTCGACCACACCTCGGTGATCCGCTTCATGGAGAAGCGTTTCGGAGTGCAGGAGCCCAACATCTCCCCCTGGCGCCGCGCGGTCTGCGGCGACCTGACCTCGGCCTTCGACTTCAGCCGGACGGACGCCTCCCCGGCCGCCCTCCCCTCGACGGCCGGCTACATCCCGCCGGACCACAACACCCACCCGTCCTACCACCCGGTGCCGCCGACCACGGGCACCCTGCCGAAGCAGGAGACCGGCACCAAGCCGACCCGCGCCCTCGGCTACAGCCCGTACGTGGACGGCAAGGCCATCTTCTCCACGGGCCAGTTCACCCTGTCCTTCTCCAGCGGATCAGTGCTCGGTGCCCACTTCCACACCACCTCGGGCAACCGCACGGACGGCCCCTGGCCCTACACGGTCGAGGCAGGCAAGACGCTCTCGGACACCTGGAGCACCAGCAGCTCCACCGGCAATCAGATCAACCTCACGGCGTGGGGCCCGAACGGCTTCCTGCGCACCTGGAAGGGTCCGGCGAAGACGGCCGGCCCCGAGGTCACGGCCCGCCACGTCGCCGCCACCGGCAACCTGACCCTCACCCTGACCAACCCCGGCGCGGCCGCGGTCAACCTCACGGTGACCAACGCCTACGGCGGCACGGCCCAGACCTTCAAGGTCAACCCCGGCGCCACCGTCTCCCACACGGTGGACCTGACCACCACGGGCCGCTGGTACGACGTCAAGGTCGTCTCCGACGCGGACAGCACCTTCCTGCGCCGCTTGGCCGGCCACGTGGAGACGGGCGCCCCGGGCGTCTCCGACCCTGCGATCAAGACCGTCTGACCCGGTCCTCCGGGGTACGCAGTCGCCGTCGTGCCCCGTCGTGCGCCGCCTGCCCGCGTCACGCCGACCGCCGACGGGGGATGCGTCGGGATTCGCCTCCAGGCCGTCGGCACGCTCACCAAGGACAGGCGGTGCGCAAGAACGTCATACAAGTGCGAGGCCATCAGAGACCCCCCTTGAACACCACGAGCTGCCGAACCATGGGTGCCTGGGTGGGATCCCCGGTGTGCGCTCGCCCCGCACGGCGACCGTTGGCCGCGACGGCGCGGCCGGCACCGGCGACGTAACTTCAGCTGCTCACGTGCTCCCGTCCGCGTGCAGGAGGGCTGTGAGGATCGCCAGAGGCGTTGCCGCTGCCCAGGCCTGCGGTGTGCAGGAGTGGGGATAGGGCAATGGCTTCGGGTGTTCCGCGCGCCCGTAGCCGGCCATTACTTCTGGCAGGCGGTTGTCGTGGTGCGCGGCCGCCTCCAGGAGGCTCAAGGCCAGCGTGCGTGCCTCGTGTGCCAGACCGCAGCGTGCGAGTCCGAGCAGAATGATGGCGTTGTCGTGCGGCCAGCAGCTGCCGCGATGGTAGGAGAGCGGGTGGTAGCCGGGCTGGCCTGCGGCCAGAGTGCGGATGGCCCACCCTGAGAAGAAGTCGGGTTGCAGCAGTCGACGTCCTACACGTTGTGCGTGGGGCTGGTCGAGGATGCCTGACCACAGCAGGTGTCCGGCGTCGGACGCGAGCGAGTCGACCTGTCGTCCCAGCCCGTCCAGTGCGAGGGCGGGAAAGTCGGCTTCCGGCATCCAGAAGTCTTGGAGGAAGCGCGTTCGCAGAGCGGTGGCGGCCGCGTCCAGTTCGTCGGCCCAGCCGTGGTCGTTCCAGACCTCGCGGGACAGCCTTGCGGTGCGGACCAGCGCGTCGTATGCGTATCCCTGAGCCTCGGCGACCGCGATCGGCCCCTCGGCTTGGGTGCCGTTGTGGAAGCAGATCGCCCCGGCGGAGTCTTTCCAGTTCTGGTTGACGAGTCCGTTGGGGTCGGGGGTGTAGCGGAGGTAGCCGTCGTGCTCCAGGCCTCCGTCCCGGAACATCCACGCTATGGCCGCCCGTGCGTGTGGTTCGAGACGAGCGGCGAGGGCGCTGTCGCTGGTGGTCTGCGTGTAGCTGTCGAGAAGCACGAGGAAGAGTGGGGTCGCGTCCACGGATCCGTAGTACCGGCCGTACGGTACTTGGCGGAAGTGGGCCAATTCGCCGTGGCGGATCTCGTGGACGATACGGCCCGGCTGTTCACCTCGGTCTGCGTCGTACCCCGTGCCCTGGGTTGCCGCGAGCGATGCGAGTGTGCCCGCGGCGAGTTCCGGCCGGTAAGGAAGCGCGAAGTGGGAGGTGAGGAGGGAGTCGCGGCCGAAAAGGGTGAGGAACCAAGGAACCCCGGCGCCGGGAACCCTCAGTTGCTCGCCGTCGAGACCGATGGTGGGTACCCGTAGCGCCGCCAGGTCGGTCAGACCGCGGGCGCACGCATCGGCCAGTCCGGCGGGCGACTCGTCGGGCATCGGGAGCAGTACCTCGCCGACGAAGGCCGCGGTGTCGGCGGCACCGTCCGACGCTGCTTCGGACGGCGTGACGAGGGCCTTCGGGGCGGGTGAGCCGTGCGGGTGTGCTGCAACGGTCAGCAACAATTCCGTCGTTCCGTGGCCGGGCAGGGGCAGGTGCCATTCCAGTCGGTGGGCCGTGCTCTCTGCACCGAGGGGTGCGACGGCGTCCGGTGCGGGGGCTGTGGTGACGGTCGTACGGGAGAGCCAGTCACCGCGTGCGTACTCGAGAATGACTCCGTCGCCGTCGACACGGGCAGTGCGACGGGCGCCCTCCTTGTTGTAATGCCGTCCGTCGGACCGGAGTTCGAACTGGTCGGCGAAGTCGGCGTCGACGCACAGGTTCACGATCGCGGTGGTGTTGTCCGCTAGGTTGCTGACCAGCCTGAGCCGCTCCGTCAGGACTCCGTCACCGAGTGTCTGCTCACGGAAGACGGTGTAGGCGGGGGGCTCGTCACGGGTACCCGGTGGGATGAGCGCGCAGGCGGAGGGATCGTCACCGTCGGAGGGTACGAGCACGGTGGGTACCGCGCCGTCGACTGTCAGGGACCAGAGGCTCAGATGCCGTGCATCGCGCCGGAAAAGGCCGTCGGGGGACCGACCGCGGCGGCCTGTGATGCCTCCGTCGGCGCCGAGGACGGCGAAGGTGCCCGCGCGGACGAGGGTGATGTCCGCTGTACCGTTCACGTTCGCGCTCCGTTCGAGGGTCCGGTGGTGTGGTTGGCTTTTTCCGCGGACGGGGCAGACGCCAGCAGGTCGAGGGTGAGCGCGGCCGTCCATCCGAAGTCGCGGGTGCCGCGGGCCTGCGCGGTGAAGGGGTCCACGTACTCCGCGAAGTCGCAGGCACCCGCAGCGGTGAGCATCGACGTGCGCAGTCGGTCTGCCGCACTGACCTGTCCGTATTGGCGCAGGCCCCGTTCCAGCAGCCAGTTGGTGTTGAACCAGGCCGGTCCGCGCCAGTAGCGGGACGGGTCGAAGGCGGGCCGGGTGATGTCGTACGACGGGACCATCGGGATCTCGCCGAGCCGGAAGCCTGGGCCGGTGGCTGTCCGGACCAGTGCGTCCACGAGGTCCTGCGGGAGTCCGGGCACGATGAGAGGGAGAAGTCCGGCGACGCTGCGTTCGGCGAGGAGGCCGCCGCCCACCAGGTCGCGGCAGAGGAACATTCCGTCACCGGGCGACCAGAGTCGCTCCACCAGTGCCTCGGTCAGACGTGTGGCCCGGTGTTCGTGAGGGGAGGGATCGGCCCCGGTCTCGGCGGCGATCCGCGCGAGTGCGTGTTCCGAGACGATCAGCAGCGCGTTGACGCAGGGGTCCTCGACCGCGAAGGCGTGCCGCCCGCCGGTGTCCGCGTATCCGCCGTCGCGGTAGTCGGTGGCGAGGCGCACGTAGCGGGCGTAGTCCAGATCGGTGGGGCGCTCCGCGGCCCGCCCGTGGTCGAGGTCGGCGCGCCGGTACGAGCCCGCCGCGGCCGGTTCGACACGTTGCAGGGGACCGTCCCAGCACGGACTGTTGTCCATGCCGGGCTCCCACGGATGCACCATGGCGGCGAGACCTCCGCCGCCCAGGTTGCGCGGGCCCGTGAGGTAGTCGTGCCAGGCAGCCAGATGTCCGTACATGCGGGGCAGGAATCCGCGGCGGCGCGATGCTTCAGGGTCGGCCTGGTGGACGAGCCAGGCGGCCAGCGCGTGTACCGGGGGTTGCACGATCCCCGAGGTCTCGATACCTGCCGGAGCTCCCGTTGCCGCGCCGTCCCGAGAGGAGCGCCAGAAATCGGGGCTCGGGAAATAGGCGTCGAGGGGGACCGCGGGGTTGAAGACGATGTGCGGAATCCGTCCATCGGTCCACTGGGCACCGACCAGCGTCTCCAGCTCGCGCTGAGCACGCCGCACGGACAGATGGCGCAGGCCGATGGCGATGAAGGCCGAGTCCCAGCTCCACTGGTGGGGATACAGGCCGCGTGACGGGACAGTGGAACTGCCCGTCCAGTTGGTGAACAGGACCCGTGCCGCGCCGCGTCGAAGAGTCAGGTTGTCGACGGCGGCGGGCACGGGAGTCTCGAGCAGCAACGTCACGCGCCGGACCTCCGAAGGAAGGCGGGGATGGAGCGGACGGCCTCGACGGGGTCGCCGGTCAGCCGGCACTCGGCGGCGAGGTAGCCCTCGAAGCCGATGGTGTGCAGGGCGCCGAGCCAGGCCGGCCAGTCCAGGTGACCGGCCCCCGGCTGGAAGCGGTTGGAATCGCTGACCTGGGCATGGCCGATGTACGGGGCGGCGGCGAGGATCGCAGCCGACGGATCGGCTTCCTCGATGTTCATGTGGTAGCTGTCGATCCCGATACGGACCGAGTCCAGCCCCACCGTACGGATCAGGTCAGCGGCCTGCTGCAAGCGGTTGACCATGTGGTCCTCGTACCGGTTCAGCGGCTCAAGGTAGAGGGTGACGCCCTCCTGGCTGGCGTGTTCACCCAGCTCCGTCAGGCCGGCGAGCAGCACGTCGCGGTCCTGTTCCTCGGTGCGCGGCGGTTCGAAGGGGGGCAGGCGACGCGAGAACATTCCGTAAGAGGCCGGGGTCTGCACGCCCAGCGCACCGATCTCTGCCGCGACGCTCAGCTGGGATTTCATCTGCTCCAGCGCGTCCCGGCGCAGAGCGTCGTCGAACGCTGCGAAGAAGTGCAGCATGTCGACACAGACGGTAGGCATGACGACACCGTCGGTGAGGGCTTGCTTGAGCTCGGGCAGGCGGTCACGGAAATGGAAGTCGCCCTTGGAGCGCAGTTCGATGGCGTCGTAGCCGGCGTCCTGAGCGAACGACCATTTCTCCTGGAGCGAGTTGCCGGGAAGCAGTTGTTCCTGGCAGGCGGTCTTGATCATGGGGTGCCTTTCGGCGCTGACGAGCAGCGCGCCGCAGTCGTGTGGTTCGTGTCGCGGGAGGGGCCGCGCGGGCTCAGAACTCCAGTACGACCTGGAGCGCATCCGCGGGCCGCTCGTCCAGCAGGACGTAGGCACCGGCGACGTCCGTCACCGGGACCGTGTGGCTGACCAGTGACTCCACGTCGACCTGGCCTTCCGCCACCAGGGACAGGAAGGTCTGCTGGAGCCGCTCCACGGTCCAGCGTCCCGCGAGCTGCGGAGGCACGCCGCCGATCTGGGAACAGATCAGCTGTACACGGTTGTGGTGGAACTCGTCGCCGAGTCGCAGCCCGGTCCCGTCGCCCTGGTAGAAGCCGGACGCGACGACCCGGCCGCCGACGGTGACCGAGCGCAGAGCCTCGTGGAGCGCCGGGTACACGCCGCTTATCTCGATGGCGGCATCGGCGCCCGCGCCGCCGGTGGCCTCGCGGATGCGTTCGGCGACGCTGTCGGTGCGGGCGTTCAAGGTGTGCCGTGCTCCGTAGGCTCGGGCCGTCTCGAGCCGGTCGTCGAGGGCGTCGACTGCGGTGACCCGGGCGCCGTTGAGCTGAGCAAGGCGCGTGGTGAGGAGACCGATCACACCCTGACCGAATACGGCGATGTCCTCGCCGAGGTGGATGTCGGCGGCCAGTACGGCGTTGTACGCGATGGCGCCGACCCGGGCGAAGGCCCCTGCCAGGGGTTCGAGCCCGGCGGGCAGCGTGTGTCCCACCATGCGCTCGGCCGGCACGATGCCCTCGCTGCGGTGACCCCAGATGCCCCAGACCACATCGCCGGTCACCGGCATGCCCGGGGTCCCGACGAGCTCGGGGGAGACCTCTGTGACCTCGCCGACCTCGGAGTAGCCCCAGCCCGTCACCGGATACTCGATGCCCGCTGCACCGTCGCGGAACAGCCGGGCCCCGGCGTCCCAGGTGCGTGTCAGGTACGGGTTCGTACCCCGGTAGGCGGTGAGCTCGGTGCCGGCGGAGATGCCGGAGTACCTGGTGCGTACCCGCAGGTGCCCGGGAGGAAGGGGCGAGCTCTCGTGCTCGGCGACTTCGACCTGACGAGGGCCGGTGAACTGGACGACGCGTTCCACGGAGGGCTCCGATGGTGCTGAGAGGGGTGTTGCTCGCTGACTTAGGTCGAAGATATCTCAGAGTTATGTCTTGTCAACAAGCAAAAGTGATGCTGAGATGCACTTCGAAAGTGCATAAGTGGCGTGAGGAAACAGCATGGTGATGAAGACCCGACGGTCGAAGGCGACCGCGTTCGGGCTCGCCGCGACCCTTGCCGCAGGCCTGCTCGCAGGCTGCTCAGGCGTCTCAGGTGCCGATCAGAAATCCGACAACCGGATCACGGTGTGGTCCCAGGAGAACCTGCCGCCTCGGATGGCCGCGACGCAGAAGGTCGTCAGCCGGTTCGAGAAGGAGACAGGCATAAAGGTCGATCTTGTCGGCGTCGACGAGTCCCAGCTGCCACAACTGATCATGTCGGCAGCCGCCGCCGGAAAGCTTCCGGATGTGATCGGTGCCGTGCCGATGGGCCAGGTCTGGCAGATGTACGGCAACGGACTGCTCAACACCGAGGTGGCAGACAAGATCGTCAAGGACCTGCACCCGGATACGTTCAACAGCAATGCGCTGTCACTCACCGAGGATCACGGCACCCGGCTCGGCGTCCCTTCCGACGCCTGGCTCCAGCTCGTCGTCTACCGCAAGGACCTGTTCGCCGAAGCCGGGCTCAAGGCGCCCGACAGCTACGCGAGCGCGCTGAAAGCCGCAGCCTCTCTCGACGGCAACGGCCGGGACGGCGTCTCCCTCGCCACCGATCCCTCGGACGTCTTCACCCAGCAGAGTTTCGAGGACCTGGCGCTGGCGAACGGCTGCCAGCTAGTGGACGAACAGGGCGCACCGGCCCTCGACTCACCGGCCTGCCGTGCGGCCTTCACCGCGTACGACGACCTGGCACGCAAACACGGAGCACCAGGAACCCAGAGCGTGGACACCACCCGCGCCACCTACTTCTCCGGCAAGTCCGCCATGATGGTCTGGTCCTCCTTCCTCCTGGACGAGCTGGCAGGTCTGCGCTCCGACGCACTCCCGAGCTGCCCGGAATGCAAGAAGGACCCCAAGTTCCTCGCCCGCAACTCCGGCGTCGTCACATCCCTGCAGGGCCCCGAAGCCAAGGAACCCGCCCAGTTCGGCGAGATCACCTCATGGGCCGTCACCAAGTCCGCCGAGACCGCACCCTCCGAGAAGTTCATCGAATACATGATGGGCAAGGGGTACACGGACTGGTTCGGCATGGCCCCCGAGGGCAAGATCCCGGTTCGCACCGGCACCCCCGATGCTCCCGGCTCCTTCCAGCACGCGTGGCGCTCCAGTGTCATGGGCGTCGACCACCACGAATCCATGCAGAGGGCCTACCCGCCTGCGCTCCTCGACCAGCTCGTCGCTGGCGTGAGCGACATGAAGCGATGGGGCCTGACCCAGGGGCAGGGCACCCTTGTCGGCGCCACCAACGGCGAACTGCCCGTTGCCAAGGCCATCGGTGCGATGACCGCCGGACAGCTCTCGCCCGCCGAGGCAGCCAAGGAGGCCAACGACGAAGTGGCCGCCCTTCAGAAGTCCCTCCAGTAGCCGCAAGGCCTCTCCGTCATCGAGGTATCCGACCCATGAGCACAATCCAGAGCGCCGCGAAGAAGCGCCGCTACCGGCCACAGACCTCCAGCAGGCGGGAGAACCGCGCGGGCCTCGCCTTCGTCACCCCCACCTTCCTGGTCGTCATGGTCGTCGTGATCCTGCCGATCCTGTGGACCGTCCTTCTCGCCTTCCAGAACTCCAAGCTCGTCAACATTCAGGAGAACGGTCTCTTCGGACGCTGGACCCTGGACAACTTCGAGCAGGTCTTCGGCTCGCCCGGCTTCTGGAGCAGCCTTGGCACCACACTGCTCTACACGATCGGCGCCACCGCAGGCTCCGTGATCCTCGGCCTCGTTGCAGCCCTCGCGCTGCGGCGGCCGTTCCGCGGCCGCGGCGCCCTGCGAGCCGCGATGCTCCTCCCCTACGTCGCTCCGGTGGTGGCCGTCTCCTTCGTCTGGGAGGTCGCACTCAGCCCGCAGTACGGAATCGTCAACGAATGGGGACACCGGCTCTTCGGCTGGGACGACCCGATCGCATTCCTCTCCACCCGGTCGTACGAAGTCGGCCTGTTCGGCGTCCACTTCGACATCCCGCTGGCGCTGCTCACCGTCATCGCCTTCGAGACCTGGCGGTACTTCCCCTTCGCCTTCCTCTTCATGCTCGCCCGCCTCCAAGCCGTCCCCGGCAGTCTGGAGGAGGCCGCCGAGGTCGACGGAGCCACCATCTCCCAGCGCTTCCGGCACATACTGCTGCCGCAGCTGATGCCTGTCATCGCCCTGCTGTCCGTCCTGCGCTTCATCATGACGTTCAACAAATTCGACGACATCTATCTCCTCACCGGTGGCGGATCGGGTACGGACGTCGTCGCTGTCCGCGTCTACGACTTCCTCACGTCCCGCTTCGACGTCGGAGCCGCGTCCGCCCAGGCCCTCGTCCTCGCCGTTGTGCTCATGGCCCTGCTCGGCATCTACTTCACGTTCTTCGGCAAGAAGGTTCAGGAGGAGTCGGCATGAGCAGCGCCCCGCCCACGACCCCCGTGGCACCCACCCGGCCCACCCTGGCCGCTCGCCCCGCCGCGCAGCCGCAGCGCCGCCGGACCCTGAGCCGCGCCCAGTTCGAGGAGCGGTTCTTCGGGATCCTGCGCTGGGGCGTGATCGCGTTCCTGGCTGCGATCACGATCGTGCCCTTCTACTACATGCTGATGCTGTCGGTGAAGCCCATCGACGCGCTGCTGCTGAATCCTGGCAACCTCTGGGTCACCGCCAAGGACTTCACCCTCGCCACATACGAGAGTGTTCTCAAGCCCACCTCCGAGGGCGGCCAGGGCTTCCTCGGCATGCTCCTCAACTCGGCACTCGTCGCCGTAGCCACGGTGCTACTCACCCTGGCCGCTGCGGTGCCCGGCGCCTACGCTGTCAGCCGCCTCAAATTCTTCGGCAGCCGGCACGTCAGCGCGCTCTTCCTGGCCGTCTACCTCTTCCCGGCCACCCTGCTCGCCGTCCCGCTCTTCGTGATGTTCGCGAAGATGGGCCTCTCGGGCAGTCTCGTCGGACTGGCCATCGTCTACATCGCGCAGACCGTGCCGGTGTCGATCTACATGCTGAAAAACTACTTCGTGACCATCCCCTTCAGTATCGAAGAGGCTGCTGCGATCGACGGCGCCTCGCGCCTGCAGACCGTGCGCAGGATCATCCTGCCCCTCGCGCTGCCGACGCTGATGGCCACCGGACTCTACGTCTTCATGATCGCCTGGAACGAATTCCTCTTCGCCCTCCTCTTCCTGGCAGCCGATCCGGGCAAGTGGACCGTCTCGCTCGGACTTCAGCAGCTGGCCAATGGCATCGAGGTGTCGAAGACCGTTCTGATGGCCGGGTCCGTGATCCTTACCATCCCCGTGGTACTGCTGTTCTTCGCAGCTGAACGCCTGCTCACCGAGGGACTGACCAGCGGCGCGGACAAGGGCTGACAATCAGGAGTGACGAGGTCGAGGGCGCGGCGCAACAAGCGGCTTCGAGACACAGACGGACAGGACGAGGACGGCGGGAATGGCAGGAAACCAGGCGAGCGCGGGGCACTTGCTGCGGCTTATCCGCAGCGGCGAGGCCACCACGCGCGGGGAGTTGCAGCAAGCGACGGGACTGTCCCGGTCGACCGTCGGGCACCGCCTGGAGCAGCTCTTCGGAGCCGGCTGGCTGCGCGGTGCCGCCGGCGCCTCTACCGGTGGACGCCCCTCCGCGCGGCTGGAGTTCGACCCGACCCATGCCGTGGTGCTCGTGGCCGACCTGGAGACGCGGCACGGTCGCGCCGCCGTGCTCGACCTCGCCGGCACGATACTTGCCGAACGTACCGGTGACCTGGTGATCGCGGACGGCCCCGATGTGGTCCTGGACCGGCTCGCGCGCTGGTTCCGCCCGCTCCTCGACGAGGCGGGCGTCGGGCCTGACCTGGTCTGTGGAGTCGGCCTCTCGGTACCCGGCCCGGTCGACTGGGAGTCGGCGCAGATTGTGCAGCCGCCGATCATGCCCGGCTGGGACCGGTTCCCGGTACGGGAACGGGTGCGCGACGCCTTCGCGGAGCACGTCGGCCCGCCGTCCACCCCAGGACCCCTGCCAGTCTTCGTCGACAACGACGCCAACCTGATGGCACTGGCCGAGCAGCGCGAGAACCACCCCGACTGCGGAGCTTTCGTCCTGGTCAAGGCATCGACCGGAATCGGCGCCGGAGTGGTCGTCGGTGGTGAGGTCTACCGCGGAATCGACGGCGGAGCGGGCGACATCGGCCATATCCGGCTCCACGACCATCCCGACGCGCTCTGCATGTGCGGCTCCTACGGCTGCCTGGCAGCTGTGGCCAGCGGCCGCTCCATCGCGGAACAACTGACAGCGGCAGGTATCCCCACCACCTCGGGATCCGATGTGCGCGACCATCTCGCCGCGGGACAGCCCGACGCCGTGCGACTTGCCCGCGAGGCCGGGCAGCGCATCGGTGAGGTACTTGTCACGGTGGTGACACTGCTCAACCCCGGCGTCCTGGTGCTCAGCGGAGACCTCGCGGGTACCCCCTTTCTCACCGGCGTACGCGAACTCCTCTACCAGCGCGCGCTGCCTCGAACCACCGCCCATCTCTCTGTGACCATCTCCACCCTCGGCGACCGGTCGGCCCTGATCGGGGCTGCCGCCATGGTCATAGACCACCTCTACGCCCCTGACAGGGCAGACACCCGGCTCGCGGCACTCGCCCGCAGCGACGGTGTCGGCTGACCCCTGTCCGCACACCTACGGAGAGTCCATGTCCCCAGTAACGGGCCTGCCCCAAGGCCCCTGGACCTACCCTCCGGTCCGCGTCGGCCTCGTCGGCGCGGGACCGTGGGCCCGCGCGATGCACGCCCGGATGCTGGCCGCCGGCCCGGAAACCACGCTGACCGCCGTGTGGGCCCGGCGCCCGGAAGCGGCAGCCGAGGTGGCGAATGCCTACGGGGCCCACGCCGCCGGTTCCTTCGAGGAGCTGCTCGATCGATGCGAGGCGATCGCCTTCGCCGTGCCGCCCACTGTTCAGGCCGGCCTCGCCGTTCGGGCGGCAGCCGCTGGACGGGCACTACTTCTGGAAAAGCCACTGGGAGCGGACCTCGCCGCCGCACGCGCCGTTGCCGAGGCGGTGGCCGAGCACAGCGTCATCTCGCAACTCGTCCTCACCAAGCGGTACCACCCGGCCACCCGGGAGTTCCTTGCCAAGGCGGCGACCCGTGAGGTCATCGGCGCTCGGTCCTGCTATCTGCACGGTGCCTTTCTCGGCGGGGAGTTCGCGACATCCTGGCGACTGGAGCACGGCGCGCTGCTCGACCTCGGGCCGCACCTACTGGACCTGCTGGACAGCGCTGTCGCGCCGATCGTCTCCGTACGCGGCACGGGCGACCCGCGGCGTTGGATCGAGCTGACCTGCGAACACACCAACGGCGCCGTCAGTCAGGCCTCACTGTCCGGCAGCGTCAGCCTGCCTCGTGCCAGGACGCGCGTCGAGCTCTTCGGCCCGTCCGATGAACTCGTCTACGACACGGCGGACATCGACCACGAGGAGTGTTGGCCGATCCTCAGAAACGAGTTCGCCACTGCCGTACGCACCGGAACCGGCACCGGGATCGACGCGGCCCGCGGCCTTCACCTGCAGGAGCTGATGCAGCAGGCCGTCGCCGATCGGTGAGCCTGTCACCGAAGTGGGTGCAGAGCAGTGTGTGGAAAGCATCACCAAGAACAGGCCCCTCGTAACGGCCTCGGCTGCCGTCTCCGCCTCCCGCTCGGCAGGGCTGCCTTCCGGTCAGCACCCAGTCGTAGCACCCGCCACAACGCACCCCTGGTGCCCGTGTCCTGCTGGTTGGCCGCGTTGGCGAAGAGGCCGGTGCAGAAGGCGCGGGCGAGCGGGTTGGAGGCGAGGACGTTCATCCGGCCGTTGCACACGGCTGCTGGGGCCGGCCAGCTCGTCGCCCGTTCCCGGACTGTGGCGAAAACGGCGACAACACCTGCTCGGACACCTGCCCCGGCGACAGGCCGGGCACCGGGATACCGGGTGGCCCATCGCTGTCCGCCGTGCCGCTGGTGGACCCGGTGCCCTCGCTGTCGACATTTCTGCGCGCGGTGCGCCGGGACCTGGCCACGGGGGAGCGGGGCGGCCTGGTCGCGGGCCCGGTGCCGCCCGAGTTCATGATGTGTTCGGCACACGACCTGCGACGTGGCCCTGTCCCGCCCGGCCTGCGCCGTCACCACAGCCCGGGACGGCGGCCGACAGCTTGCCCACCGGAGCGCACCCCGTACTCACCTACGATCGACCCCGTGTGCGCAAACGTCATCGTCGCCGAAGACGACAAGAAGCAGGCTGAACTCGTACGCCGTTACCTCGAACGCGAGGGCCACGCGGTCACGGTTGTCGGGGACGGTCTCGCCGCCCTCGACGAGGTGCGGCACGGTCAGCCCGACCTGCTCGTCCTCGATGTGATGATGCCGCGGGCGGACGGGCTCGATGTGGTGCGTGTCCTGCGCGCCGAGCACCGGGAGGTGGCGGTGCTGATGCTGACGGCCCGGACCACCGAGGACGATCTGCTGCTGGGCCTCGACCTGGGCGCGGACGACTACATGAGCAAGCCGTACAGCCCGCGCGAACTGATGGCCCGAGTCCGTACGCTTCTGCGCCGCACGAATCGGCCGGAACAGGTGAACCCCGCCGCGGACGCCGTGGATGAGGTGCTCGTCGTGGGCGCGGTCAGGGTCGACACCGCCCGGCACGAGATATCGGTCGAGGGCACGGCGGTGGAATGCACGCCGGGTGAATTCCGTATCCTCTCCGCGATGGCCGCCGAGCCCGAGCGCGTTTTCAGCAGACAGCGGCTCCTGGCGGAGCTGCATGGCTTCGACCGGTACATCAGCACCCGCACGGTCGACGTGCACATCATGAACCTCCGCAAGAAGATCGAGCCCGCGCCGCGCAAACCGACCCGGCTGCTCACCGTCTTCGGCGTGGGTTACAAGCTCACCGACCCTGCCGCCACGAAGGCGTCTCGTGCCTCGTCGTAGCCGACAGGGTCGGCGCGGTCGGCAGTGGGACCCGCAGCGTCTGCCGCTGCGCAAGAGCCTGCTCGGCCGACTGCTCGCCGTATCGGCGCTGGTGGCGGCCTGTTCGGTGGCTGCCACCGCATGGCTCGCCGTACAGACCACCTCTGGTGCGATCAAGCAGGAACAGGGCCAGAACCTCACCGCGGACGCCCGCATCTACAACAAGCTGCTCGGCTACGCGGCGGGCCATTCCCGGTGGGACGGCGTCGCGGAGACCGTGCGTGATCTGGCTCGCCAGTCGGATCGCCGGATCGCACTGACCACCCAGAACCGGGAGGTCATTGCCGACTCCGCGACCGGCTCGTCCCCGCCGGTGTTGCCCACGCAGGCCTCGGCGATCGTCGACCCGCTGTCCGTGGACACGGCGCTGGCAGCGCAGACCGCCGGTACGAATGAAACAGCGGCCGACCGCATCGACCCGCGGGCCGTCGGGCCGTTCCGGTTGCCGGTGGCGGAACGTACGCAGTTGCGCCGCGCCGCCGACGAAGGCGTGTCGTGTCTCAATGCCGTAGGGATCGCCTCGGACGTCGTCGAGGGGCCCACCGGGCGCCCTCACATCCAGATCGTGGGCAACGATCCCGACCGCATCCTGGGCACCAGATGCACCACCGACGCACTGGACAAGCCCACCAGGACCGAGAAGAAGGCGCTCGGCACGCTCAACAAGCTGGCCGATGCATGTCTGGACCGACAGGGCCGGCCGGGCGTCCACCTGCGGCTGGACCTCTCCTGGGACCAGGGAAGCAAGCCTGAGCCGAGCGCGGCACCGGTCCGCCGCTCCTCAGCCCCCACACCCGTACCGGCCGTCCGGAGCAGTGACGCCGACCGGGCGATCGCGTCGTGCGTGGGCACCGCCCGCCATGAGCAGCTGAGCTCGTATGTCGCCTCGCCCGCGCTGCTGTTCATAGGGGACGCGAACGGCGCCACCGTGCCCGGTTTCGACCTCTCACCGGCGAACACTGCTCGGATCGCAGGCGTCGCCGCCCTCGTCCTCGCCCTCACCGTCGGCGCTTCGGTGCTGGCCGGAGCCCGGCTCGTACGTCCGCTGCGGGCGCTCACAGGGGCCGCCCAGCGGATGCGGGACGGTGAGGAATCGGCGGCCGTACTGGTCGCCGATGACAACGAGATCGGGCGCCTGGCCGCAGCCTTCAACGACATGACGGCGCACCGCGCGCGCCTCGAGGAACAGCGGAAGATGATGGTCAGCGATGTCGCCCACGAACTGCGTACCCCGCTGAGCAACATCCGCGGCTGGCTGGAGGCCGCACAGGACGGCCTGGCCGACCCCGAGCCGGCGTTCATCTCCTCGCTCCTGGAGGAAGCGGTCCAGCTGCAGCACATCATCGACGACCTCCAGGACCTGGCCGCGGCCGACGCGGGCGCGCTCCGTCTGCACCCGGAGCCGGTACGGATCCTCGACCTCCTCGGACAGATCACCGCGGCGCATCGGGCCCGGGCCGAAACGGCCGGTGTCACCCTGGTGGTACGCAAGCCGCCGCCCGGATCCCCATCCCCCGAACTGACCGCCGACCCGGTGCGACTGCGGCAGGCCATCGACAACCTGGTGTCCAACGCGGTGCGTCACACGCCGTCGGGGGGACACGTGACCCTGCGCGCGTACGGCACCGAGTCGGGGGACGAGGTGGTCGTGGACGTCTCCGACACGGGAACCGGTATCTCGGTCGAGGACCTTCCGTACGTCTTCGACCGCTTCTGGCGAGCCGAGAAATCCCGGAATCGCCGCACCGGCGGCAGCGGTCTCGGCCTGGCGATCGTCAGAAAGCTCGCCGAGGCGCACGGCGGCGGTGCGAGCGCGGTGAGCACGGAAGGGGAGGGCTCGGTCTTCACGCTTCGGCTGCCGGCGGGCCCGGCAGCGAACGAGCCGGTGCAGGTCCCGGGCCGGCGAACAGAGGACGCGGAACCGTCGGAGCTCGTCCACCGGTCATCCGGGCTGATGCGATGACCACAGCGCTCTGACAATTTCCTCACAAGGTCACGCCAGGCTGACGGCATGTCCGGCGCCTGGTGCGAATCGGCGTCCAGGCACCACCAAAGCCGGGCTGGAACTGGAGCCACGTATGTCCCACCGTCCCCAAATGTCCCTGCGTACCGCCGTCTTGACCGCTGTCGTGGCGGGCGCGGTACTCGTCCCGTCGGCCACGGCCGTCGCATCGGTCGCCTCCGACGCCAAGCCCAAGCCCTCGGTGGCTGCCACCGAGCGGACCCCGGCGCCCGCCAGGGGAACCGATGCGAGCAAGCCCACCCGGGGCGGGGCGCCGTCGGCGGTGCCCCGTGGCGGCGTGGCCGCGGGTGACCGGCCCGGTGCGGCCCCGGCCCGCCCCTCGAAGCGCGACTCCGCCGAGCCCCGTGGCGGGGTGGCCGCGGGCGAGCGCCCGATGGGAACGACGGGCGACAACACCACTGCCCTCGCGGGCTCGGCCGCTGCCGCGTTCGTCCTGGCGGGCGCGGGCACCCTCGTGCTGCGCCGCCGCGTGGCCGCGCGCCGCAACGGCTGACCACCACCAGCAGTGGCGCCGCCTTCAGGGGCGGCGCCACTGCCTGTTCCCGCACCTCCTCTCCGTACTGGAAACCACATGCCCTGTATGCAGCGCCGGCTGCGGCGATCCGCCGCACACCCGATGCACGTCTGCCTTGCCCTCGTCCTCGCTCCACTCACCGGATGCATGTCCCACGCCGCGGTGGACCCGGCCCCCGCTCCCTCGCACCGCTCCGCCACCACTCCGCCGTACGGCTCCTCCGCCATCCCCGAGGCCGAACGCCCCGCGGCTCCCACCCAAGTGGCCATCCCTTCGATCGGCGTGACGAGTTCCCTGATGCGACTCGGCCTCAACGCGGACGGCACCGTAGAAGTCCCACCGGCGGAGAAGGGCATGACAGCAGGTTGGTACACGGGAGGCGCGATCCCCGGCGAACACGGAGCAGCGGTGGTCATCGGGCACAACGACACCCGATTCGGCAGGGCCGTCTTCCACGATCTGAAGAAGATCGGCAAGGGCGCGGACATCGTCATCCGCAACGAACGAGGACAGGTGTCCCACTTCACCGTCACCGGCACGGAATCCGTGAGCAAGAAGACGTTCCCGACGAAGAAGGTGTACGGCGCGACCAACGGCCGAGTCCTCCGCCTCGTCACCTGCGACGGCGCATTCGACGCCCAGGGCCACCCGGTGGACAACCTCATCGTCTACGCGACGCTGCGCTGACGGACCTCCACTGACGCAGGCCCCCAAGCGTTCCATCGGCACCAGCGTTGCGGTGTACAGGCTTGATATCTCATCACCGGAGTCGAAGGTCCTTGAGTACTCGGCAGCCGGCCCCGGCTGTTCTGGCAGCCCACCGGCTACCTTCCTCACATGGAACGGGCCATCATCCTGAGCAGCCTCGTCGCGAGCAGAACTGACACCGCCCCGCAGCGACTTACCGAGCTTGCCGCCGAGCTCGACATACCGGCCGGCGACCTTCTCGTTGTCGCAGGCCACCCCCATGCCGGCGGAACTCCTTCCCATGGAGCGCGACGCCAGGGTCATGAGGCAGTTCGCATACCGCGTCAGTCACTGCGGCCACTCACAGCTCGCCGCGTTGGAGGCTTTCGTCCGCTCGCTGCCCCGCGTCGCCTCTCCAGAACCATTCGTGCAGCCGGCGTGGCCGGGCCGCCGTCCCGCAGAGACCAGGTTTGCCGCCGTGCTCGACGAGCTGATCCGCAATCGCGGCTTCGGCATCCGCGAACTGCCGTTCATGGGACTGTCCCTGAGCACCCTGCACGGGATGGTGTGGCGGTGGGACCCGAGTCCGCACCGGCGGCGGCAGCTGACTGCCGTAGCAGGTCCGTTGGGCTGGACCCTGCCCGATCTCTTCGCGGTGGCCGATGAGCCGTACTCGGAGCGACTCCGCCCGATGATGCACTGCCACCACCTCGGGCGGGTCTTCGCGGCGGCCGTCCCCTTGACCACGGCTCAGCTGATCGAGGCTTCGGAGGAAGCGGATCGACTGAGCGTGCGTGAGGACCACGGCGTATGGCAGCCCGTCTCGCAGGGATTTGCCGAGGAGTGCCCGGACTTCCCCTGACAGCACGGGCTGTTTTGGTGGCCTTTGGCATGGTCGGGCGCGATCGCACGTTGTCGGCCAGGCAGTGGTAGCTCCTGGCGATCGACCTCCGCCGAGCTTGCGCTGATCACTCAGCGCGAGCCTGTTCAGCAACTGCGTTGTCGAGGGCGGATGAGGAGCAGGGCGATGTCGTCGTTGCGGGGGGCGGACCGTTGGGCGTGGTGGATGAGGGTGTCGGCGAGGGCGTCCAGCGTTCGGCCCCGGGTCTGTGCGAGCTGGGCGGCGAGGTCGGCGGTGGCGTCATCGAGGTCGATGCCGGGGGTTTCGACGAGTCCATCGGTGTACAGGGCGAGCACGGCCCCGGGCGGTAGGGGGATGTTGGTCTCCGGATATTCGGCGGTGGGGTCGATGCCGAGCAGCAGCCCGGGTGTCAGCGGGAGGATCTCGGTGTGCAGGTCGGGGTGGCGCAGGAGTGGGGGCGGGTGGCCGGCGGTGGCCAGGCAGGCGCGGTGGCGCGCCAGGTCTAGCTGGACGTAGAGGCAGCTGGTGAACAGTCCGGGGTCGAGGTCGGTGAGCAGGCGGTTGGTGCGGGCGAGGACTTGGCCGGGCGACGCGCCGGCGGTGGCGTGGACGGCGGTGCGGACCTGCCCCATGAGGGCGGCGGCGTTCACGTTGTGGCCTTGGACGTCGCCGATTGCTGCGGCGGCGAGGTCGGTGTCCAGATGAATGAGGTCGTAGAAGTCGCCGCCGACATCGATGCCCTGAGCGGTGGAGAGGTAGCGGGTGGCCACGTCCAGGCCGGGTACGCGGGGCAGTGCGTGGGGCAGCAAGCTGGCTTGCAAGCTGTGGGCGAGAGCCTGATTGGCGTCGTAGAGGCGGGCGCGGTCCAGAGCCTGGGCGATCAGCCCGGCGGTCGAGGTGAGGACAGCTCGTTCCTCGGACGTGAAGGAATGCGGCCGGTCGTACGCGAGGACCAGCGAGCCGACGGCGCGGCCGGAGGTGATCAGGGGCAGGAAGGCCCAGGCGGCCTTGCCGTCCTGCAGGACGGCGGGGGGATAGGCGCGCTTGAGGTCCGCGAACGTGGCATAGAAGCTGGGGACGCCGCTGGCCAGGGCAGACACGGCAGGGGTGTCCGAAGCCAGGGGCGCGCCGTCGAAACGGTCCATCAGTGCGGCGGAGTAGCCGCGGTAACCGATGATCCGCAGCCGACCCTCCTCAGCGATCATCAAGGCGAGGGCTTGCGCCTCGAAGGCGGTCGGGATCAGGTCGGCGATCCGGTCGATCACGTCCATGACCCCGACGGCGTCGGTCAGCGTGGCGGCGAGGTGCATGAGGTGGTGGTGGATGGTCGACCGGCCCGGTGCAGCCAGTGCTACGGGATGCAGAACCTCTGACGTCTCCGAGGCAGGGGCAGGGGCAGGGGCATGGACAGGTGGAGGGGAGGCCGGGGTGATACGGACGCTGACGCCGGAGACGTCCGGGTAAAGGTGGAAGGACAGCCATCGGTCCGGTGGGCGCAGGACGGTGAAGGAGGTGGCCTCGTGGCTGAGCACCGCGGCCCGGTAGCGGTCTTCGACGACCGGGTCGTCCAGCCATGGCAAGACCTGCCTGGGCAGGACGCCCAGCAGGTCGACGGCGCTGGCACCGAGGAGCTCGGCGGCGGTGGCCGTGATGAAGGTGATCCGGCCGTCCAGGTCCAAGGTGCAACATCCTCCGGGCAGGCGCTCGGCGAAGTCCGCCGCTGCCACTTCCCGGGTCGGCCCGCGAGCGCGGGCACGCAAGGGGGCCAGGATTTGCGGTTCGGGCCCGGGAAGCAGCGGGTGGCCGCTGTCGGCGGCCTGCCGCAGGAGAAGACCCAGGCGGCGACAGCAGGTACGGACCGCGTTGCGCTCGTACCGGGGCAGCGGCGTTGGATGCGAGCTGGGCCACCGCCCCACCACGGCGCCCCAGACGGTGGTGCCGGTGGTGATCGGGGCAGCGGCCGCCGAGAAGGGGTAGGGCAGCGCGAGCGCCATCAGCGGGTAGCGTCGCGCCATCTCTTCCTGGCCGCCTATCCACACCAGACGCCGCTCGCGCACGGCGTCGGTCGCCGGGGTGCGGGCCGCCAGCGGCACCTGCGTCCAGTGCGCGGCGATCTGCCGGGGAACCCCCGCCAGCACCGCCAGCCGCAGCGCCCGCTCGCCCGGCGGCAGCAGGTATACCAGGCACCCGCAGGCGCCTGTCTCCCGCATGAACCGGTCCAAAGCGGCGTCGAGTAGATGTGTGCCGGGGCCTGTGCCCGTGCTGTAACCGGCAAGGTGCCTCATGTTCTCGCCCACCCGAGCGGCACCAGGCAAGGATCCCTCGAGGCGCCTGAAGCGACGCCTGGCCGCCTCCGCGCTGATGCCCAGGCCGGCACCGATCTGCGCCCAGCTCGCCCCGGCTCGTCGGTCCGCCCACACCGCACAGCGCACCAGCTGCCCGGCCAGCCCGGGGACCTCCGCCACGGCGGCAATATGGCATCCCTCCGCTCCTTGCCCTGGACGCGAGTTGCTCGCCTGCTGGGCTGCGGCCTGCACCTGTGTCAGGAGATCCGCTTCCGCGAACAACAGCGCCTGCCGTGCCTCAGCGGCGGCCTGCCGGCGACGCCTCGCTCGCCAGGACGCCTGCCGATGCGCCTGATTGCAGTACCGCCGACCTGGGCCCGCCGACTCCGGCAGTGGAGCTTCGCACCAGCCACACCGATCGTCACCCATATACCGATCGTCGCCCATATAGGAAAAATACGCTCTACCGCCGTGACGACGTACGGCGTGCACACCGTAGGGGACGTCGCCGACCTGCCGCTCAAGCCGCAACGCCTGCTCGGCGCCCGCCTGCGGACTTCCGGCCAGACCGCGTCGGGCTCGATCTGCACCGTCCGCCACGCCGACCACACCCGGTACCCGCCGCGGCCACACTCTGCCCGAAGCCGCCCCGCCCACCGTGTGCTCGCTGTGGCAGCCTGTTCACGCCGAGCAGGAGGGATGGACATGGACTGTCGGTCATGCCTCTCGTTCGACGCTCCGGACTCCCGGTGAAAGCCCGCGGTTGAACAGGAGAGCGAATTCACTGCTGTGCGCTCCGGTCTTGGCATATGAAACCGAAATCACTACGGGCCCCTGGTCTCTGCTCCGATCGGCCGAATTGCCCAGTGGACAACTTCGCCACCCGGCAGCCTCTCGTCTACAGTGCCCGCGTGGCCGATATGCCGTCGGCCGAAGGAGCGTTGAAGTGGCGAACAAGGTCACGGTCGGGCCGCTTGATTCCGACGAATACGAGGACGAACTACCGGCAAAGCGGAAGCGGCCCGGCAGCATCGTCGTGAAATGGGCGAGTACCACCGATCATAAGACCATCGGCACCATGTACTTGTGTACGTCGTTTGCGTTCTTCTGCATCGGCGGTGTGCTGGCGCTCTTCATGCGCGCCGAGCTGGCTCGCCCCGGTACGCAGATCATGTCGAACGAGCAGTTCAACCAGGCGTTCACGATGCACGGCACGATCATGCTGCTGATGTTCGCGACGCCGCTGTTCGTCGGTTTCACGAACTGGATCATGCCGCTGCAGATCGGCGCACCGGACGTGGCGTTCCCGCGGCTGAACATGTTCGCGTACTGGCTGTACCTCTTCGGCTCGATCATCGCGGTGTCAGGCTTCCTGACTCCCGCGGGGGCGGCGGATTTCGGCTGGTTCGCCTACTCCCCGCTGACCGACGCGGTCCGTTCGCCGGGGATCGGCGGCGATTTGTGGATCATGGGTCTGGCCTTTCAAGGCTTCGGCACGATTCTCGGTTCGGTCAATTTCATCACTACGATCATCTGTATGCGCGCACCCGGAATGACTATGTTCCGGATGCCGATTTTCACATGGAATGCATTGCTTACATCGCTTCTGGTGCTGCTTGCATTTCCGGTCCTCGCCGCGGCGCTTCTGACGCTGGAAGTGGACCGCAAGTTCGGGGCACATGTATTCGACGCGGCCAATGGCGGCGCGTTGCTCTGGCAACACCTCTTCTGGTTCTTCGGACATCCGGAGGTGTACATCATCGCGTTGCCATTCTTCGGGATCGTTTCGGAAATCCTCCCCGTCTTCAGTCGGAAGCCGATCTTCGGTTACGTCGGTCTGATTTCCGCGACGATCGCCATCGCCGGTTTGTCGGTGACGGTGTGGGCGCACCACATGTACGTCACCGGCGGTGTGCTGCTGCCGTTCTTCTCGTTCATGACGTTCCTCATCGCGGTACCGACCGGTGTGAAGTTCTTCAACTGGATCGGCACGATGTGGGGAGCTTCGCTGTCCTTCGAGACGCCGATGCTCTGGTCCGTCGGCTTTCTGGTGACGTTCCTCTTCGGTGGTCTGACCGGCGTCATCCTGGCCTCGCCGCCGCTGGACTTCCATGTCTCGGACTCGTACTTCGTCGTCGCGCACTTCCACTACGTCGTCTTCGGCACCGTGGTCTTCGCGATGTTCGCGGGATTTCATTTCTGGTGGCCGAAGTTCACCGGCAAGATGCTGGACGAGCGGCTCGGCAAGATGACGTTCTGGACGCTGTTCGTGGGCTTCCACGGCACGTTCCTGGTGCAGCACTGGCTCGGTGCCGAGGGCATGCCGCGTCGCTACGCGGACTACCTCGCCGCCGACGGCTTCACCGCGCTGAACACGATCTCGACGATCTCCTCGTTCCTGCTCGGCCTGTCGATGCTGCCGTTCCTCTACAACGTGTGGAAGACCGCCAAGTACGGCAAGGAGGTCGGGGTCGACGACCCGTGGGGGTACGGCCGTTCGCTGGAGTGGGCGACGTCCTGCCCGCCACCGCGGCACAACTTCCTCACCCTGCCGCGGATCCGTTCCGAATCCCCGGCGTTCGACCTCCATCACCCGGAGATCAGCACCATCGAGGAGATCGACAAACGTCCGGTCGCCTCGACGGCAGCGGCGTCGCGAGACAAGCAGGAGTGAGGAAACGTGCTGGAGGACAGTGTGTTCGTAGGGGGCTGAGATGGACGAAGACGGCCTGTTGGCCGGGCTCGACGACCTCCTCCTGTCGAGTGCGGAGGACGAGGAGGCACGCCGCCGAGCCGTCCGCTTCGCCGAACAGTTGCCCTGGCTGACGGTCGCTCAGCGGACCGACGCCGAGCGTACCTTTGCAGACGACTGGGTAGCTGCTGCACGGACAATCGACGCCCGGGTCTCCGCACGGTCGGCCGAAATCGCCACCGACTACGCCACTCGCTATCGACTTCTCAGAAGGCGCTGTCTGACGGCCGTCATAGTCGTCACGGGCGTGGTCATCGGCGCCCTGGGCCTTGCCCTGCTCGTCGCCCGCTGACATCCGTCCTTCTTGCCGGCAGAGGCGATGCAGGCTGGTGGCTTCTGCTGTCGGCAGGTGAGGGTGTCACACCGCAATCTACGCATGCTGCTAGAAGGTCCGAGGGCAGGGGACACTGCCGTCGGCCGGATCTGCGCATCCGCTTGAGCAGCCTCGTAACGTGCGGCCGAGCTCAGCGGACCGATTCTGTCCGGAGGGTGTGGGAGGACAGCACGCTGAACAGCCGCGGCAATGTCATGTACGGACTCCAGCCGCATCTTCCGGTGGTACAGGACGCGATTGAGGAAGCCCGCGAAATCGTCCGTTGCCTCAAACGCTGCGCGGCCCGGGAGACCTTCCACCTGGTCACGGACAGATGCAGCCAAGACCCCGCTCATGGGAGCTGTGTGGTAGGCCGCTGCGGGGAGCGGAGTACGAGCAGGGTGATCTCGCTGGGGGCGAAGACGCGGAACGGCGGGCCCCAGAAACCGGTGCCGCGGCTGGTGTAGAGGAGGGTGCGGGTGCCGTGGCGGCTGAGGCCGGCGAGGGCGGGCTGGTCGATGCGGACGAGGTGGTGGAAGGGCCAGATCTGGCCGCCGTGGGTGTGGCCCGAGAGTTGGAGGTCGATGCCGCCTGCTGCGGCCCGGTCGACGAACTTGGGCTGGTGGGCCAGGAGCAGGACGGGCAGGTCGGGGTCGGCGTCGTTCAGGGCGCCGGCGAGGTGGGCGCGGTGGCCGGCCAGGCCGGAGGACTCGGCGGTGACGTCATCCACGCCGGCGACCACAAGGGTGTCGCCGCCGCGTTCGAGCAGCAGATGACGGTTGCGCAGCGGCTCCCAACCCAGCTCGTCCATCAGATCGACCCAGCCTTGGGCCTCGCTGTAGTACTCGTGGTTTCCGGTGACGTAGACCCGGGCCCGGGTGGCTCGCACGGTGCCGAGCGGAGCGGCCTGGGCGCGGCGGCGTCCGGCGGTGCCGTCCGCGATGTCGCCGGTGTGGCAGACCAGGTCGGCCTCCAGGGTGTTGACCTTCGCGCAGACCCGCTCCGACCAGCGGGCGCGGTCGAGCGGGCCGTAGTGGGTGTCGGTGATGAGGACGACGCGGGTGCCGTCCAATCCGGCGCCCAGCCGCGGGATTTGCACGTCGAGCTGGCGCACCCGTGGCACCCGGCGGGCCTCGGCGTACCCCCAGGCGAGCAGTCCGGCGGCTACGCCGAGGACCACCCAACTGACGATCCGGGCCCGGTTCTGCCCGTTGCCTACGCCGGCCACGGTCAGGGCGAGGCGCAGCAGGACGCCGAGCAGGACGGACCAGGTGAACAGTACCCAGCTGACCCCAAGGAGGGTGTCTCCGACGATCGCCGCCCAGTCCTGCTGCCGCCGGCCGTGGCCGCGCACCATCGCCAGCGGCATAGCGACCAGACCGAGGACGAACAAGGCGGTGCCGCCCAGCGCCACGGGGAGCGGCCAGTGCTGGCCGGCGTGCAGCAGCACCCAGCAGGGCACACTCCACAGCAGGACGGGGGCGATCGAAGGGATGTAGCGCATCAGGCGGCGCAGTCGACCCTGCTGGGTCGCATGAGCTGCACCGTCCGCGGATCGGGCCTCGCTGGTGTCGGTCACGCTTCCCCTCCTCAAGTAACCACACTGCCGGCGCGCACTGTACCCGGTCGTCCTGGTGACCTGAGTCGGAGATTCGTCGAACAGGTGGCGACCTTGTCGAGGATCTCGTCGGCGGTCCAGGGCCTGTCCGGCAAATCATGCGGGACAGGCCTTAGGAGCCGGGTGGAGCAGGTTGGGTCCGTCGATAATTGCCTCGACATCGGGCACGGTGATCGGGGACGCTTCGCGCGATGACCAGAATCGATGACACGCCGCCTGAGTGGGACGAGCGCACCCAGCTCACCACGTTTCTCGACTACGCACGTGACACCGCCCGCGCCAAGTGCGATGGCGTCTCTGCGGAGAACGCACGCAAGGCGCTCCTGCCGGGCTCACCGCTGATGACGATGAGCGGAGTGGTCAACCACCTCCGCTGGGTCGAGTACTACTGGTTCCAAGTGGTCTTCCTCGGCGAGGAAGACCGGGGCCCCTGGACCGAGGAGGACCCCGACCGCGAGATGCGTATCGCCGTCGACTTCCCACTCACGCAGTTGCTCGACGAATACGCCGAACAGAGCGCCCACTACGGCGAACTGGTCGCCGGGAACGGCCTGGACAAACAGGCCCAGCGAGCCGTCCGCAACGGCCTCCACGTCGATCTGCGCTGGATCCTCCTCCACCTCACCGAGGAGACAGCCCGCCACAACGGGCACCTGGACATCCTGCGCGAGATGCTCGACGGCACGACCGGCGACTAGATCCGGCGGAGATCACGGGCGGAGCCGGAGTCGGATCGAGGCGACGGTGCCGTGGAAGATGTAGCCGCGCTTGTCGAACCTCGCGTCCACTGCCCGGGAGTTCTACAACGCGTCGATCGTCCGCACGACTTCGCTCCTTCGCTTGTGGTCTGCGAGGCGTGCTGCGAGGGTTGCTTCTGTGAGGCGTTCGGGCAGGACGGCCGGCGGCATCGCCTGCACCATCGCCCAGGGCATCAACAACCTGCTCACCAGTGACGCGTGGGTGCTCGCGATGGGCTACCCCGCGATGGACGACCCGCGGAGTTGGTTCGAGACGCCGTGGGAGAAGGGGAGAACCCGGAAGAGCCGACCGCCGTCACCATTCCCATCGCCACGTGATTCAGGGCCCGCGGGTGTTTTACGGAGGCCCCCTCGCAATCGGGAGCGGGCAGGCGGTGTACTCACCCGTATGGCATCTACCCCAGCCCCTGTCGTCCCGGACTGGCCGTACTGCGGTGACGGCGTCACCAGCGGGGACCGCGCCGGCTGCATCGGACGCTCGGTCGACCCGCACCCGTCCTGCCTCGTACACCTCTCCGGCCCTGACCGCGACGCCCACCTCGCGAGCCTGAACGCGGGCGACGGCATCGACCACCGGGGCACGAGCTTCACCGGCCAACTGCTCGACCAACTACTCAACGCCCTCAGCGACCCCACCACAAGCCACCCACGCCTCGGCGACGCCCGCTTCGAGTCGGCCACCTTCACCGGCAATGCCAATTTCGAGTCGGCAGATTTCACGGGCGACGCCCGGTTCCACTTGGCCATATTCACCGGCAACGCCTGGTTCGAGTCGGCCGCCTTCACCCGCGAAGCTCAGTTCGATTCGGTCACCTTCACCGGCACTGCCGGGTTCGAGTCAGTCGCCTTCAACGGCGCCGCCCGGTTCCACTCGGCCACCTTCGCCGGTGCAGCCTGGTTCCTTTTGGCTACCTTCGCCGACGTGGCCGTGTTCATCTCGGCCACGATCGCCGACGCCGGGTTCCGGGCGGCCACCTTCGCCGGTACCGCCGATTTCGGGTCGGCCGCCTTTACCCGCGACGCCCGGTTCGCGTCAGCCACCTTCACCGGCACCGCTCAGTTTCGGTCGGCCACCTTCGCCGGTGCCGCCAATTTCGGGGCGGCCACCTTCGACGGCGCAGCCCGGTTCCGCTTGGCGGCCTTCGCCGGCGCCGCCGATTTCGAGTCGGCCACCTTTGCCGGCACTGCCGATTTCGGATCAGCGACCTTCACTGGCATCGCCGATTTCGAGTCGGCCAGCTTCACCGAAGACGTTGATTTCGGTGAAGTGGTGTTCGAGCGAGCGGGGGAGTTGGGGCCGCTGGTCTGTGGGAATACGGTGTTCCTGTCGGGAGCGAGGTTCGGCGGGCCGGTGACGCTGTCGATCGCGGCCCGGCACCTGGAGTGTTACCGGACGCGCTGGGAATCGACCGCCACGCTGCGACTGCGCCATGCCGAAGTCGATTTCGCGCACGCCGTCTTCGAATACCCCCTGAGCATCGCCGCCGAGCAAGCCCACTTTCGCCACTCCCGCGGAACTCGCGGCTCCGTCGTTGCGGAGGATCCCCTCGCCGGCACGACCGACTCCGGGGTGCGGATCGTTTCCCTGCGCGGGGTAGACGCCGCCCACCTGGTACTCGCCGACATCGACCTGACGCAATGCCAGTTCACCGGAACCGTCCACCTCGACCAGATCCGCCTGGAAGGCAACTGCACCTTCGCCATCGTTCCGGCCCGCAGGCAATGGCGGCGGCTCCGCCCTCAGCGGTTCACCCAGCGCCGAACCCTCGCCGAGGAACACCACTGGCGCTCCCGTCAGCCCACCGCCATTCCAGGCTGGCAGCGGGCTGCTGCCGGCACCGCGCATGCCGAACATGTCGGGCCCGCGCAGCTCGCCCCGGTCTACCGGTCGCTGCGCAAGGCATTCGAGGACAGCAAGAACGAGCCGGACGCGGCAGACTTCTACTACGGCGAGATGGAGATGCGCCGCCACGATCACGACCGGCCGCGCGCCGAACGGGCTCTCCTTGCCGCGTACTGGGCGCTTTCGGGATACGGACTACGCGCCACCCGCGCCATGGTGTGGCTGCTGCTCGCGATGACCGGCACACTGCTTGTGATGATGCTCTGGGGTCTGCCCGCCGACAACTGGAAGCCGGAGACCGTCGGCAGCCTGTCCGGCCGGCAAGTTCGGCTGGCCACCGGGAAGCCCGACCCGGTCAACCCCACGAACGCTCTCCACGAGCGCCTCTCCACCAAGCGCTTCGAGGGAAGCCTGCGAGTGGTGGTCAACTCAGTGATCTTCCGGTCTTCAGGCCAGGACCTCACGACCGCCGGCACCTACACAGAAATGGCCTCCCGCCTGACCGAGCCCGTCCTGCTCGGCCTCGCTGTCCTCGCCATCCGCGGACGTATCAAGCGCTAAGAGCACTGACTAGCCGCAACGACCCAGACCCAAGTCAGCCATCCCGTCAAGCGGCCACAGGAGAACAGGGATGAGCGTGGCGTGCGGCACCTGGGTCGGCCGGGCTCGGGACGGCGGACACCCCCGGGCCGGATGGGAACGAAGCGGCCCACCTTGAGACGGGCCGCTTTGTCAGCCGGGCCGGCGCACGAGCGGGGCTGCCTGGCAGGATCGCTGCCAAGAGCTCTGGAAAGTGGAGTACTTACGGGGTCGAGTTGGGTTCCCGTAGCGCGATCAAGCGGTTTCGGGGCGGGGATCGCGAGCCAGCTGAGCGTGAGTGGCGGGCACTGAAGCTGCTTGCCAGGTATGCGCCCGGTTTGGCTCCCGAGCCCTGGGAAGCGGACCTTGAGGCACCGGAACCCGCGGTGGTGATGTCCCGGCTGTCTGGTGAGCCTTTGCGTGGCCGCTCGCTCGACGACGGGCAAATCAAGGCGCTGGCCGCGACGCTGTCGAGACTCTATGTCGCGGTGCCGCCTGATGCGCTGGTCGCAGTCCCTGGCCGACCAGGGCATCAGAAGGACCTCATCGCTCAACTTCGCTCTTGGACGCCGCAGACTCAGGCCATGGCCAGCGACGAGGTGAGCCGCGCCATGATCCTCGGCCTGCCTGGTTGTCCGACTCGGGTATGGAGACCGCCGGTCAGCCAGACGTGCGCCATGGTCGCTGTGTCGATGGCGGCGGTGCCTGGCGAGGACCTCGATGAGACTGCATGCTCAGCAACCAGACGCCGGCCATCGTCGACGGGGTCCGCGACGGGCCTGGATGGGCGGGATGCCACGGGCGTACGTCTGGATCGTCGCCGCAGAAAACTCGGCCGAGGAGTTGAACCTGCTGGACTGACGAGCGTGTTTTCGGTTGCCGACCCTGTACGTAGCGCTGCCGGATGCAGACGCGATCGGGTCCGCTGGCCGCGGCGCAGGTGGATGACGTCGCCGCGTCGGCAGTTCCGCAGCTGACTGGGTGACAGCCGACGGGCGCCGAATCAGCACCCACAAATCATCCGGGCACGAGCCGCTCAACCGGATCCGCCATGCACCGTTCAACGAACGATCAGGCCATAAGAGACGGCGTCCAACCACTCTTCCCAGGCGAGCAGTTCGTCCCGCGACCGCCGCCGCATCCGCGGTGCCGGCTGCGATGAGGGCAGCGCGGCGTCAGTGGCTAGGTGGTTGCCAGCCTCGGTGAGTACCCGTTCCTGGCGACCCGGTCGAGACCTCGCCGCCTGGCAGCCGGCAGAACTTCCAGGCCCACTGGGCCAAGCTCGTTCAGCGGACGCGAGCCACTCCTGCGTAGATGCCGCTGTCCTCCGGCTCCGGGGCGCGGTTGGAGGCGAACCAGTCCGTCGCCGTCACCAGGCCGGGTGGCACGAGATCCAGGCCGTCGAAGAAGCGCTCCACTTCTGCGCGTTTGCGGAAGGCGAGCTGGATGCCGCCCTTCGCGTACTCGGCGACGACCAGTTCGGCGAGTTCCGGGAACAGGTCGGATGCCGCGTGTGACAGGATCAGATAGCTGCCCGACGGCAGTGTGTCGACCAGGGTGCGGACGAGGCCGTGGGCGTCCTGTTCATCGGTGATGAAGTGGATCAGCGCGATGAGCGACAGCGCGATGGGGCGGTCGAACTCCAGGCGGCGTCGGGCCTGCTGGACGATCGCTTCCGGGTCGCGCACATCGGCCTGGATATAGTCGGTCGCTCCGCTGGGACTGCTGATCAGCAAGGCCTCGGCGTGGCGCAGCACGATTGGGTCGTTGTCGGTGTAGACGATCTTGGCCGACGGCACGACGTTCTGCACGATCTGGTGGAGATTCGGCTCGGTCGGAATGCCGGTACCTATGTCCAGGAACTGATCGATGCCCTGTATGGCGAGCCACGCGGCCGCCCTGTGCATGAACTGTCGGTTCTGCCGAGCGGCGTCCCTAGCCTCTGGCGGCAGCTTCTCACCGACCGCTTCGTCGACCGGGTAGTTGCCCTTACCGCCGAGCAGCCAGTCATAGACCCGCGCAGGGTGTGCCTTGCTGGTGTCGATCGGCAGAGACGGCTGTGGGTTGGTCGTCATGGCAGCTCCATCGGGCCGGTGGAAGATACAGACCGAGTTCGCGATGATCTTACGCAGAATTCTCATCTGCCCTGTGTGCGCGGTGACTTGAATAGTGCAACTTTCTGCGACGACAGCCGGTGATCGTTACGGGTTGCCGATGCGTCTGTCTTCGTGGCGCGGACAAGGCGACGGATGTGATCAAGGAACTCGTCTTCGTGCATTGATGTGGGCGACCGGCGGGAGTCCGTCGTAGGCAGCCTGGGGGCCGTGCACGGCGTCGGCAGCGATGCAGAACTGCCCTGCAGCTTGGCTGCCATAGGTCGTGATGGCAGGTGCTGAAGGAGCCACCCCGCGACGGTGGACTTCGACCTTCGAAGTCGGTGAGAGGATCGCGTGGTCCAGTGCACAGCCGCTGATCTTCGTCTGGCCGAGTATCTGAGCCGACTTGATCACTTCGTCGACGGTCATACCGAACCGGAGCGGTCCGACGCCGACACCAGGCGCATAGGACCACTCGTCCCGTTCGGCGACTCCGGTCTTGAATGCCATAGTTGCTTCTCCGTCATCGTCGGCGGGCGGCTGAGTCGGGTGCCGCGGGGGCGAGTGGCGTCCAGGCCCTCGTTGGTGCCCTGCACGATGAGTTCGCGGATGAACTCCGCCAGCGCTGCGCACACGTGGATCACCAGGTGTCCGCCGGGCGTGGTTCGTTTTTGCGGTCACTCGTGCGGTCTTCGGGTTGTTGGTCCCGGCGACACTGATCGGCATGGTGCTGATGGGGGCCGGAGCCGATGGCGTTCGGGGAGAAGGACACGTGTGTGGCTGAGGCGTTGCCGCCGGGACCTGGGGGACCTCGCCGGAACCCGCCCTGCGCTGCCAGCACGCTGCAACCGCACCAGCCCGCCCTGCGTCCGGGCAAGTGACAGCTGAACCCGAGATCAACTCGCCATTGACGGGAGGTAGATTCAAGATCCGCAGGTCAGAACGGGCTCTGTGCCACGGTTCGCGAGTTCCTGCAACCGGCTACGGGCCACCCGCGCTTTCAGGCAAGCGCGCGGCGGTCTCGAACCTGGCGGACCTCAGGCACGTGCCCGGCACGGCCGGCGGTCTTCACCGCCCCAGCATCCCACCCGTACTTTTCTCGAAGGAACACCCCACCAGACCGACACACTCGACGCCGCCCGCTTCCACCTGCAGAGCAAGAAGTCCGTATCCGGCGCCGACCCCGTCGTGAAATCGGCGAACTACACCGGCCTCGAGTACAAGCTCGAACATGGCAACACGGCAGGCAACGGCAGCTACACCACCGGGACGATCAAGTACAAGGCCGGCTCAGGCCGCTACCTCGCCGACGGCGTCATCCAGCTGGACTGGGACGGTGGCGGCAAGGGCTACCGGAACACGAATTTCAGCGCCTCCCCGACCGTCTAGGGGTTCTGTCTGCATCTTCGCTGACGCTCATGCCCACTCCTCTCGGCCGCCGCTGACCTGGACGCCCTGCTGATGTGGCTGGTCCGCCACGTGAAGCGCCCCGTCTGACATCACGAGGCCCCCGCGCGGCACGGGAGGAACCAAACCCGTGCCGTCGTCTCCCGCGCTCAGAAGGTGACGCGCACCTTCAGCGCCGACCGGTGGTCCATCGCCCGATGGCCGTCTGGCACCTCGGCCAGGGGGACGGCGCTGTCACGTTGGGCACGGGTGTGTCTGATGATGCGTCGGTGGGCGCTGCCCGAGCATGTCGTGAGTCCGGCGGGCGGCTTCCCCGCTCCTCAGCCCGCCCCGCTCACCGCGGGTTCAGGGCCCAGTGGATCGCCTGGTGCAACGCGGAGAGCGATGGCACCGCGGACGCGTCCGGATCGTCGGCCGCCCGCTGCACCAGCTCGGCGTGGACTCGGGAGGCGTTCCCGCCTCACAGTCCCAGCAGCCGTCGGACTTCCGAGGTGACCGTGAAATGGGACGACTCCACCCGTCGTCAGGCAACGGCGGTAGCTCCGCTCTCCGGGAGCAGCTCGGGCATCCCCTCCACCAGCACCACGACCCCGACCACCTCGCCGGCCTCGGAACGGCCGACCCAGACGGGATAGGTGCCGTCCCCTGTCGTCGCGAAGGCCGCCAGCTCGCCGCCGGAGGCCTGGTCCCGGGTGCGCAGCAGGTACATGGAGTCGTTGATGTCCTCGTACCCGTCCGGGTCCAGGTTCGGGTCTCCGTGGATCAGCCCCTTGTCGAAGAGCGCGAGGAGCGGCTCCCAGGCCCCGGCGTCAGCGAAGCAGCCCGTGGCGCCGTCGGTATCGAAGCCGAAGATCTCGTTCTCCCGGAGCAGGCGGGGGTCGTCGTCGGGCCGAAAGGCCATCTCCCAGGTCGCGGCGGGGATGTCGCTGACGAGCACGCGGACGGCCATGGTGTCCGTACGCGTGACCTGGCTCCCCTCCCACTCGCAGTGGTAGGTGTGGCGGGCCCGCGCTTCCTCCAGTACATACGCCCCTGGTGGGACAGGGACCGTGATGTGCGGCCCGTTGCCGTCGTCGCTGTCCGGGCCGGAGACGGCCAGCAGCCCGCTAGGCACGCGCAGAGGTCCGATCCGACGCGGCTCCACGACCGTCATCTCGGGGTGGTACCCGTCGGTCACACGCACCCCGGGCCGGAACAGCTCAGCGATCGGCCCGGGCTGCGCGGGGCGGGGCGGACGCCAGCAGGTGTCCGGCGCGAGCCCGTTACTGTCGTCGGCCGCCTCGGTGATCTCGAAGACCGGCGGTTCCGTGAGCCCGTGGACCTGGGCCGAGAGCAGCGGCCACTCCCCGAAGGCAGGCCGGTCCGTCCAGCGCTCGTCGTCGCGGACCCTGGGCGCGGTGACGTACGAGCCCCCGCCCTTGCCTTGGGGCTCCTCCGTCCGCCGGCCCCTCCCGTCCGGGAAGAGCTCCACGGTGATGCGCGGACACGCCTCGTCGGATTCCGCCATCTCCGGGCCGGTGTAGCTCCAGCCGACGGTGTACCGGCGCAGCAGTCGCGCCGGGTCGTCCAGCAGCCGCATGTCCAAGTCGTAGGTGCGGCGACCCTGAGCGTCGTAGACCCACAGCCCGACGTAGTGGTCCCGCCAGGAGACGAGCCGGACCTCCAGTGGAGCTTCCCGGCCCGCCGCCCGGTACACCACCACGTACGGAAGCCCGGCGGCATCCCGCTCACGAGCCTCCCCCACTGATATCGGTCGCCAGGGCACGCGGGCCTCCAGGTCCCACGCCTGCGCGTACCCCACTTCGACCACCATTGCCGCTCCCCGCTCCCGCTCGCTTACGTGCTGAGCTGCAAACTAGCCGCCGCCTGTGACAACGGCCCTACCGGGCCGGGCAGCAGCAGCGCCCAGGGCGAAGGGGTGAAGGGCCTGCGAACAGCTTGGAACACGCGCGCCCCGACGATCTCCCGGCTGGCGACTGGACCCGGGGCCTCGCTGGCCTCATCCCACCGAGCCCCGCGGGTCTGCATTCGCGCAGACCAGAGGGTTGGTGAACCCGACAAGCCCCATCGGGGCCAACTCAAAAGCACTGTGGGCCACCTGTCGCGCTCAAGGGCCAGGTAGCGCGCTCAGTTACAACAGCTGTGACTCAGCGCTCTGGAAGGCCCGTCCGGCCAGGTATGCGCTCAGTACTCGGTGGAGCCGATTCACAGCGTCGCGTACGGTCGGCCCGTGATGATCAAATCGGGCGAACCCCGCAGTCTCGGCGTCCCTCCCTCCGAGGCGCGGTTGCGCTTCGGGACGGAACCGCAGGAGTTCGGCGGCGGGCCTCGGCGTCGCTTGCTCATGGTCGACGACGAGCCGGCCTTCGAGCTCAGCTTCTACTGCGGAACGTGCCCGCTCCTGTTTCGCCGACTGGAAACCGCGAGAGAGAAGTTGTCCCTGGAGAGCATGCAGGAACGGCTCACCGGCGCACTGGGCGATCCGGACGACGGCGGCGTGATCGATGCGTTTGGTGCGTTGCTGCCGGAGGGCGAGTATCTTCCGCTGCTCCTGAGCGTGGAACCCCGGCTGATCATCCCCGGCAAGGAAGGTGACTACTTCAGCGGCGAACAGGTCACGACGTGGGGGGTCGACCAGTTCTGGGGCCTGCCGGAGTACCCGCACACACCGTACTACCGGACCTTCGAGACCGCGGTCGACGCGGACGCCCACCTCTACGAGTTCGTCGTGCCCATGGTTCCCCCGACCTGGAACGAAAGGGAGCGTGTCGAGGAGTACATCGCGCTCATGGAGCGGGCAATGGTCCCCACGGCGGTGGCGATCTCCACATTGGACGTGTGCCAGCCCGCCCTCGGCTTGGGAGATGACCCCTCTGTGCACTGGGGCCTGACCCACTTCCTTCTCGACGGCCACCACAAACTCGAGGCTGCCGCCACTACCGGCCGGCCGGTGAGACTCCTCTGCCTCTTGGCCCTGGGCGAGAGCCTGGCCGGACCGGACGACCTCGCCCGGCTGCCTGCGCTGCGCGCGCAGGCCCGCTCGGCTCGAGCGACCGGCACTTGAATCAGCTTCGAAGGTCACGCCTGTGGGCCGACAACAGCGCACACCCGGGCCAGCCAGGCCGCTAACGGGCCAACTACGACGCTCAGCCATGAGTCAGTGGAACCAGACGACAAGGCGTACGTTCTCGGCTCCGTGGACTTCGCCGAGGATGCGCATGACGCGCCAGACCCGGCCCCAGTCGGTATCGATCCCTGCGGCTGAGGCACGGGTTCGTGTGCCTGAGACATCGATCTCCTGCCAGTCAGTGGTGTCCAGCTCGGCCCAGGTCAGCCAGGTGGTCCCATGCACATCGTGCAGCCCGTCGTAACCGGCGAACTCACTTCGTAGCCCATCCGAGGCGTCATCCGGGAAGCCACGATCTTCCGCCAGGGGACGGAAGCCGAAGGAGTTTCGGATTCCGAAGAGGCAGGCCAGGCCGTCGTAGGCATTGCCCCTGTTCAGGAGGAAAAGATCGATGCCGACCTCCCATCCCCTGATCTTCGCAGGGAATCCCGGCCTTCAGGCCGGGCGGGAATGCGATCTTGGGCCCGAAGCCGCGAAGCGGTGGAGTTCCCTGCGAGGACTGGCGCGAAGCGCTAGACCGGGCGCTTCTGGTTCTCGATGTACTCCTTGACGATGCTCGACGGTGCGCCCCCGTAGGAGCCCGCGAAGTACGAGGGCGACCAGAGGACGGACCCCGTGCCGATCCGGTTGATCCGGCCGGTGTACTCGGCCCGCAGATACCGGGAGCTGACGCCCTTGAGACTGTTCACCAGCTTGGAAAGGGCAACCTTCGGCGGGTAGTGCACGAGCAGGTGGACGTGGTCGCCCTCCCCGTTGAACTCGCGAAGCTCGGCCTCGAAGGATCGGCACACGTCCCGCATGAGCGCTTCGCAGCGCGTCAGCATCTCGTCATCGAAGACGCCACGGCGGTACTTGGTGACAAACACCAAGTGGACGTGCAGGTTGTAGATGACATGGTTTCCTCGACGGATATCGGGATCCGGTTCCCAGCGCGGTGACATCCACCAAATCTGACACATGGTAAGTTGATCTCCGAACCCGGCCGAAAAGGGGGGGTGGGCTGATGATCCGCGCGTACAAGTTCCTCATGAGGCCCACCGTGGGCCAGGCCCAAGACCTCGCCGAGATGCTGCGGGATCACTGCTCGCTCTACAACGGAGCCTTGCAGGAGCGCCGTGACGCCTACCGGCACCTCTCGAAGACCTCGATCAAGTACGGGATGCAGTCCGCTCAGCTCAAGGACATCCGTGCCTTCGATCCGGATCGTCAGGGCCGCTGGTCGTTCTCCAGTCAGCAGGCCACCCTGCGGCGTCTCGACAAGGCATTCCAGGCGTTCTTCCGGCGGATCAAGTCCGGTGACGCCCCCGGCCACCCGAGGTTCCGGGGCGTCAACTGGTTCGACACGGTTGAGTTTCCGAA